>NZ_JBJQIJ010000002.1:0-548935 GCF_045984385.1 Methylobacillus draconifructus | reverse complement strand
TCGGTATATCGCTTGGCTTAATCTCAAATGAATCTTAGGTGTAACTTAAAAAGTTACAGATTTCATTTAAGTGTTAAGCACTTGTTTGTTGAGTTTTGGATACACATTAACTATGTATCTTTTGCACCCACCTACAAGCACCCACACTTATCGGTTGTTCGTTTTGTTAAAGAGCAGGTTACTTCTTTTTACTCGCCGCCGATTCGTTTCGAATTCAGCGAGAGGGCGCATTATACAGACCTTTTAAACCAGGTCAAGCTAGTTTCGAAATTTATTTACTCAATCAATTTCGCTACCACCTCACACTGCACCACACCCCTCAGCGAGCCGCGCATTTTACAGCTTCTTTCGAACCGGTCAAGCTATTTTTGAAACTAATTTCAAACTGCTTAACTGCGCTTCGCTTTCTCAAGCGAGCTGCGCATTTTACAGACCTTTTTTAATCGGTCAAGGAGAATCTTCATTCCTTCAAACTCTCCTGCGAGCCCCGCCGTTCAAGCGAGGTGCGCATTTTACGTAGCCCAGGATTTTGGTCAAGCCCTTTTTGCCACTGTTACAAAATAATTACATTTGGGACTATCTAGGCGCGACTTACTTGCTAATCATGATACGCGCAAACTTACGCTTGCCCACTTGCGCCACCACTACCGAACCCACGCTGATTTGCAATGCGCGGTCCGTCACCTTCTCGCTATCCAGCTTCACGCCGCCCTGCTCTATCATGCGGAAAGCCTCTGACGTGCTGGCAACCAGTCTGGCCTGCTTTAATAAAGGACCTATCGCGATCGATGGTTCCTGGATCACCACGTTCACTTCCGGCACATCTTCGGGAATGCCACCTTTCGAGCGCAACTCGAAATCTGCAAGCGCATCGACTGCGGCCTGCTTGCTATGGAATCGCGCGACGATTTCCTGCGCGAAACGCACCTTGATGTTTCGCGGGTTCTCGCCAGCCGCCACGGAAGCGCGCCATTGCTCGATGGTCGCTATCGATTCAAATGACAATAAAGTGATATACCGCCACATCAGCTCATCCGAAACCGACATCAACTTACTAAATATAGTATTGGCGGGTTCGGCAATACCTATATAGTTGCCCAGGGACTTGGACATCTTGTTGACGCCGTCCAGGCCTTCCAGCAGCGGAACCGTCAAGACGGACTGCGGCGCCTGGCCAAAATGCTTTTGCAGTTCGCGCCCCATTAATAAGTTGAAGCGCTGGTCGGTGCCGCCAAGTTCGATATCCGCTTTCAAGGCTACCGAGTCGTAACCCTGCAACAAGGGATAAAGGAACTCGTGAATGGCAATCGGCTGATTGCTCTTGTAGCGCTTTTCGAAGTCATCCCGCTCCAGCATGCGCGCCACGGTATGCGTTGCCGCGAGCTTGAGCATGCCTGCGGCGCCAAGCTCATTGATCCAGCTTGAATTGAAGACCACTTCCGTTTGCTCGGGCTTGAGTATCTTGAATACTTGCTCCTGGTAAGTTTGCGCATTGATCTGTACCTGCTCGACGCTCAACGGCGGGCGGGTTGCGCTCTTGCCGGTTGGGTCGCCGATCATGCCGGTGAAATCGCCGATCAGGAACAGCACTTTGTGGCCCAGGTCCTGGAATTGGCGCAGCTTGTTGATCAATACCGCATGCCCCAAGTGCAAATCGGGCGCAGTCGGGTCAAAACCCGCCTTTACCTTTAACGGCTGCCTGGTTTTGAGCTTGTCGATTAATTCCTGCTCGCCGATCAGGTCATCAATACCGCGCTTGATCAACGCCAAACTGTCATTTAAATTTGCCATATCTTTAGAAATAACCGTGATTTAGAATGCTTTTTTGCCTTCACCATGCAGAATTTTTCTGTTAGCATGCCTCATCGTTGATTTGTCACAGTAATGAGGTAGCGACCAGTGCAGCAAACTGAGCAGAGCCAAAAGGAAGTTATTTTAACGCAAAACCCAGCATTAAAAGAACGTAAGCTACGCCTGCGTTGGTTGCTCGCCATTTCAAGCCTGCCGCTGTTCGGCATCATTACCGCTTTCGGTATCGCGCCACAAACCTCTACGCAAGATGTTGCGATCTCCACTATCGTGGAGGATATCGCATTGCCTGAGATTTCCACGCCGTTTGTTTCAGAGAACCTCGAAAGCGAAAACTACTGGCAAGCCGACCAGGTGCGCCGCGATGACACGCTTGCCAGCCTGATGTCCAGGTTGAATGTGCAAAACAGCGAAGCGCTGGAATTCTTGCGCAGAAGTCCCGACGCCAGCGCACTGGCATCCCAGCTCCGGCCTGGGCGCGCCATCCAGGCGCAAGTCAATGCCAATGGTGAATTGCTCAAGCTGCAATATCAGCTCAGCCCCACTTCCACCCTGACCGTAGAACGCACCGACTCGGGCTACCAGGCCAAAACCGGCGAGCCTGTACTAGAAGTCCACAACGTATTGAAAACCGCTGAAATCAGAAGCTCGCTTTTCGCCGCAACCGATGCGGCCGACATCCCGGATTCCGTCGCCATCCAGATGGCGGAAATTTTCTCCTCTGACATCGATTTCCACAGCGACCTGCGCAAAGGCGACCGTTTCGTCGTGATCTACGAGGCCAAGTACAACAACGGCAACTTGGTCAACACCGGTCAGGTACTGGCAGCTGAATTCACCAACCAGGGCAAGACATACAAGGCAGTCATGTACCGCAACCCTGAAGGCAAAGTGGCCTACTACACCCCTGAAGGCAAGAGCCTGCATAAATCATTCCTGCGCTCCCCGCTGGAATTCACCCGCATCAGTTCCGGTTTCACCTTGGGCCGTTTCCATCCTATCCTGCAGAAAATGCGCGCTCACAAGGGCGTAGACCTTGCCGCACCGATCGGCACCCGCATCAAGGCACCTGCTGACGGCGTGGTGCAGTTTGTCGGCGTCAAGGGCGGTTACGGCAACGTCATCTACTTGCAGCACAGCGGCGGCGTGACCACGGTATACGGCCACCTTTCCCGCTTCGCGCCAGGCTTGCGTAACGGCATGAAGGTATCCCAGGGCGACATCATCGGCCATGTGGGCATGACCGGCATGGCGACCGGCCCTCACCTGCATTACGAATTCCTGCTCAACGGCGTGCATAGGGATCCGCTCAAGGTAGCCCTGCCTGCTGCACAGCCACTTTCCCCTCAATACCGTACAGATTTTCTCGCGCACAGTGCCAACCTGAGCGCCCAATTGCAACTGCTGAGTGCAAGCACCGTCGCTTCGCTTGACTAGTGCAGTCCGAGCTTTTCATTGGCTTGATGTCGGGCACCAGCCTGGATGGTGCCGACAGTGTGATCGTTAGGCTGGAGCAGCGGCATTGCCAGGTCATACAACAGCAATTCACACCTTATCCCGCAGCGCTGAAACAGCAATTGTTGGCATTGCATGATCCGGGCCACAATGAGCTCGAATCAACAGCGCTGGTCGGCAACCAGCTTTCCGAGTTATACGCCAAGAATATAGCAGCACTCTTGCAGCAGGCTTCTATTGAGCCGAGCGCAGTACGCGCGATCGGCTGCCACGGGCAAACCATACGTCACCGCCCTGAATTGGGCTTTACCTTGCAGATAGGCAACCCGGCATTGCTGGCCGAGCTGACCGGGATCAACGTCGTCGCCGATTTCCGCAGCCGCGACATTGCAGCAGGCGGACATGGCGCCCCGCTGGTACCCGCCTTCCATGCCGCGATGTTTTCCTCTCCTGGAAAACACCGGGTGGTGCTCAATATCGGCGGCATTGCCAATCTCACCGACCTGCCTGCGTCAAGAAATGCCATCACCGGTTTTGATACCGGGCCCGGCAATATGCTCATGGATGCCTGGATCAACAAGCATCAGGGCAAGGATTACGATGCGGATGGGGCCTGGGCAGCCAGCGGCTCCATCATTCCAGGCTTGCTGAAATCCATGCTGGCCGATCCTTTTTTCGCCATGCAGCCGCCCAAGAGTACGGGGCGCGACACGTTCAACCTAGCCTGGCTCGAGCAACTATTGCACCAGATAAAGGACAAATATTCACCACAAGATGTGCAACGCACGCTTTTGGAGCTGACCGCCATGTCAATTGCCATGGCAGTAACACAGTATTGTGGTAGTGTCGATGAGCTGTATGTATGCGGCGGCGGCGCTTATAATAGCGCTTTGATGCAGCGATTGCGGCAACTGCTGCCACCTGTGGTCATTGAACTGAGCAATTCGCTTGGCCTAGCGGCCAATGCCGTAGAGGCGGCCGCTTTTGCCTGGCTGGCGCAACAGACATTACATGGGCTGCCTGGCAACCTGCCTGCCGTGACCGGCGCACGCGGCCCGCGAATACTTGGCGCAGTTTATGCTGCTTAATTTGTAACCAATCAACCATCTTGACTCCAGAATTATGAAACCAAGCAAAGTCACCCTTACTTTCGATGATGGTTCCGCGCCAATCGAACTGCCTATTCTGCCGGGCAAGCTGGGACCCAGCGTCATCGACATCCGCTCCTTGGGCAAGCATGGCTATTTCACCTACGACCCCGGCTTCCTGTCGACGGCTTCGTGTGATTCCAATATCACTTACATCGACGGTGAAAAAGGCTTACTGTTTTACCGCGGCTATCCCATCGAGCAGTTGGCCGAACACTCCGATTTCATGGAAGTTTGCTACCTGTTGATGCATGGCGAATTGCCCGATGCCGAGCAGAAAGCCAAGTTCACCAACACCATTACGCGCCATAGCATGGTGCACGACCAGCTCACGCACATCTTCCGCGGCTTCCGCCGCGATGCTCACCCGATGGCAGTCATGGTCGGCGTGGTCGGCTCCATGTCCGCCTTCTATCATGAAGCGATCGATGTCAGCGACCCGAAGAACCGCGAATTCGCGGCGCACCGCCTGCTGGCCAAGGTGCCCACGATTGCCGCCTGGAGCTATAAGTACAACATCGGCCAGCCTTTCATGTACCCGAAGAACCGTTTCAACTATGCGGAAAACTTCATGCACATGATGTTCGCCACGCCCTGCGAAGACTACGAGCCCAACCCTGTGCTGGCAAAAGCATTCGAGCGCATCCTGATCCTGCATGCAGACCATGAGCAGAATGCCTCGACCTCCACGGTGCGCTTGGCCGGCTCCAGCGGTGCCAACCCGTTCGCCTGCGTCGCCGCAGGCATTGCCTCGCTATGGGGGCCTGCTCACGGCGGCGCCAATGAAGCCACGCTGAAGATGTTGGAAGAGATCGGCGACGTGAGCCGCATCGGGGAATACATCAAGCGCGCCAAGGATAAGACCGATTCGTTCCGTCTGATGGGTTTCGGCCACCGCGTCTACCGCAACATGGATCCGCGCGCCGCCATCATGCGCCAGACCTGCCACCAGGTTCTCGATGAGCTTGGGCTGCACGACGACCCCATGTTCAAGCTTGCGCTGGAACTGGAAAAGATTGCGCTGGAAGACGAGTATTTTGTCAGCCGGCAGCTTTATCCGAATGTGGATTTCTATTCCGGTATTGTCATGCGCGCGATGGGCATCCCGAACTCCATGTTCACGGCCATCTTCGCCTTGGCGCGTACCGTCGGCTGGGTTGCCCAATGGAATGAGATGATGTCCGATCCCGGTTCCAAGATCGGCCGTCCGCGCCAGCTTTATACCGGCTCAGAGCGCCGCGACTTTATCCCGCTAGGCCAGCGTTAAAACCGCATAGGCAAAATAAAAAGGGGCCAATGGCCCCTTTTTTTTATTTTATACGCCCTGCTTAAGCGGAAAAAGACGATCCGCAACCACAAGTCGTTGTGGCATTGGGATTGCGGATGACGAACTGGGAGCCTTGCAGGCTGTCCTGATAGTCGATCTCGGCACCCACCAGGTATTGCAGGCTCATCGGATCAATCAGCAATGTGACCCCGTCCTTGTCGACGGTCGTATCATCCTCATTGATGATTTCCTCAAAGGTGAAGCCGTACTGGAACCCAGAACAACCGCCACCGCTCACGAACACGCGCAGCTTGAGATCCGGCGAGCCTTCCTCATCGATTAACTCCTTTACCTTGCGCGCCGCATTATCGGTAAAGATTAATGGGCTTGGGATTTCTTCCGTCACTGCGTTCATGGTTAGTAACTCCTTAAACTAATTGAATTCATTATCCTGCTCGAAACTCCCACGGTCAATCTTTGACCTCTGGAACGAGAGAAGTTTCTTTCTTGGCAGCATCACCGATATACACCAGCTGACCCTCAATAATGGCGCCGGTATGGATTTCCAATGATTTGTAATGCACGTCACCGGTAATCCTGGATTTGGCGAGCAGTTCAAGATAGTGGCTTGAGCGCACCGGGCCGCGCACCTCGCCATTCAATACTATCCGCGCCACGGTCACTGCCCCTTCAATGCGGCCCTGTTCGCTCAATACCAGCGTACTGGGGGTGCCGGGCAGCTCGCTTACATCGCCCTTGATCTGGCCATCCACGCGCAAACCGCCGCTGAATGTAATGTTGCCTTCAATGCGCGTATCGGTACTGACCAAGGTATCAATACGGCTTTGGGGTTTATTCTTGCTCTTCAAGAACATGCGTATACCTTTATTCAGGAGGGGTGGCCAGCGTTATCCAGGCAACTCCACCTTTTGACTGATATTGGGCTGTTTAGCCCCCGTTTCAAGGAAGCTGAGTTCCAATTCCTCAGCCGTGACGTCTTCCGGCAGCGCGAAACTGCCGTCTAGGCGCTGATAATAGCGGAAATTCACTTTTGCCTGGTTGCTGTTGGCAGGCTGCAGGAGCAGCGGAAGCTTGACCGGCTGGCCTTGCTGGTTCCTGCCTTGCAGGATAAAGCTCAGATTGCCTTGTACCGGCTTGCTGGCGTTGCCTTGTTGAGAGAGCACCAGGTGGTATTGATAATGGCCGGGCTCCTTGGCTTTTTCCACAAACAAGCGCGTGAGTTTCACATTCTTGGCGGCGGAATCGCCGCTCTGCATGCTTTTATAGAAAGCCAAGTCCTCTTTCAGCTTCATCAGCTCGTCCTGCACCTGTTCGAAATCATGCGCGAGCTTTTCTTGCGCCGCCCGCTGCACTTGTAGCTGCCGCTCTGCCAGGACAGTCCGGCTCATGAGCTCCTTCCTGGTGGGTTCGGACTCGAGCGTCAACGCCAGCGTGCCTGTCGCGCTCAGCCGCCAGTAAGCAAGCGCATAGCCAATCACGACCAGAACTATGATTCCCAGTAATTGCCAATACCAAGCACGATGGGATTTAACCGTCACCGGCTTGGTCGGCTTATGGAAGTGACGCTTGACGCGGCGCGAGATGCGTTTCATCGGTCAATCAAGGCAGCAAAGGCACGATTTCCAGCCCTGCCCGTTCATCAAGCCCGAACATGATGTTCATATTTTGCACCGCTTGTCCCGCCGCCCCTTTGACCAGGTTATCCTGCACCGCGATCACCGTCAGGTAGCCGCTTTCCGGCTGCGGGTGCAATGCCAGGCGCAACTGGTTGCCACCGCGAACCGTACGCGTTTCCGGCAAACTGCCTGGAGGCAGGACATCCACGAACGGCTCGTGCTGGTATCGCGCCTCATACAAGGCCTGAATGTCAGTCTTCAGCCCCTGGTCTGACAGCTTGACGTAGATGGTGGACAGCATGCCACGAATCAGCGGAACCAGGTGGGGCACAAAAATAAATTGCAGCGAGGTGTCGGCCAACTGCTGCAATTGCGCAAGAATCTCAGGATGGTGCCTGTGGCCGGCGACGCCATAGGCTTTCATGTTGTCGCTGGCTTCCGCAAACAAAGTGGCGACCTCCGCTTTTCTGCCGGCGCCGGAAACGCCCGATTTGGAGTCCGAGACGATGGGGACGGATAAATCAATCAACCCTTGCTCCAGCAGCGGCGCCAGTCCCAGCAATACGGTCGTCGGATAGCATCCGGGATTGCCGATCACCTGGGCGGAACGCACTTTTTCACGATACAGCTCAGGAATGCCATATACGGCATCAGCCAGGATATCCGGACAGCCGTGCGGCAGCTTGTACCATTTCTCGAATACCGCCGTATCCTGCAGCCGGAAGTCCGCTGCGAGATCGATCACCTTCACTCCTGCCGCCACCAGCGCTTGCGCCTGGCTCATGGCCACGCCATGCGGCGTAGCAAAGAACACCACGTCGCACTGTGACAGGTCAGCCTGGGCAGGATCGGTGAAGACAAGGCCTACGCGCCCGCGCAGGCTGGGAAACATATCCGCAACCGGCAGCCCGGCTTCGCCGCGCGAAGTAATAACGTTCAATTCCACATGCGGATGCAAGGCCAACAAGCGCAACAACTCAACGCCGGTATACCCTGTACCACCGACAATGCCAACTTTTATCTTTTTGCTTTGCATCACCTGAACTTACCTTCCGTATGCCGCAGGGCATATCCACAGAAAATCTATAGTAACAAAACCCCAAAGCATTTTGAAAACCGCCAAAACAAAAAGCCGCAACAAGTGCGGCTTTTTTGATAATACGACAACAGTAAAGCTTAGCGCTTGGAGAATTGCTTACGGCGGCGCGCCTTGCGGAGGCCGACCTTCTTACGCTCAACTTCACGTGCATCACGAGTCACGAAACCTGCCTTGGACAGGGCGCTCTTCAGAGCAGCATCGTAATCGATCAGCGCACGGGTGATACCGTGGCGCACTGCACCGGCTTGGCCGGACTCGCCGCCGCCAGTCACATTGACCAGAATGTCGAAGCTGGCTTCGTTTTCGGTCAGAGCCAATGGCTGGCGCAGAATCATGCGTGAAGTCACGCGGGAGAAATATTCGTCAGCAGGCTTGTCGTTAACAACGATGTTACCGCTACCGGACTTCAAGAAGACACGAGCTACCGAACTCTTGCGGCGGCCAGTACCGTAGTTATATTTACCAATCATCGCTGCTTATCCTTACGCTTGACTTTGGATTACCAATGGTTGCGGCTGTTGTGCAACATGGTCATGCTTTTCGCCAGCGTAGACCTTGAGCTTGCGGAACATCGCATAACCCAGCGGGCCCTTAGGCAGCATACCCTTGACAGCCTTTTCCAGGGCGCGGCCTGGGAAACGCTCTTGCATCTTGCCAAAAGTTGTTGTGGAGATACCGCCTGGGTAACCACTGTGGCGGTGGTACTTCTTGTCCAGCGCCTTGTTGCCGGTTACCTTGATCTTGTCGGCATTGATCACAACGATATAATCGCCCGTATCCACGTGCGGTGTGTAAATAGTCTTATGCTTGCCACGCAGGCGGTGCGCAATTTCACTCGCCAAACGGCCCAGCACCAAATCCGTAGCATCAACTACGAACCAGTCGCGCTTTACTTCATGCGCTTTTGCAGAAAAGGTCTTCATCGGACAAACCAATATTCGCTGAAAAAATTAAGAGGCGGATTGTATGTCAAGGCCTTACGCTTTGTCAAACATTTCCGAGCTAGATTTTTCAATCTTCATAGATACTTAAAATGCATGCTTAAAGATAATCGCTTGCCAGCACCCCGGCGAAGATGGCAGCGCCAAGCCAATTGTTGTGCAGGAACGCCTTGAAACAAGACGTGCGATCACGCCCGCGGATCAACCCATAATGATACAGGGCGATGAGCGCCGCGGCCGCCAGCCCGGCAAAATACGGCCAGGATTGCTGAAGGCGCACTCCCGTCCAGGCCATCAACACCAGGAAAACGCCGTAGCATGTCATGACGGCGAAGATGTCCAGCCTGCCGAAGAAAATGGCCGAGGATCTGATGCCGATCTTGAGGTCGTCGTTGCGGTCCACCATGGCATATTCGGTGTCATATGCCACCGCCCAGAACACGTTGGCAAGCAGCAATATCCAGGCTTCCAGCGGCAACTGGCCAGTGACGGCCGCAAACGCCATCGGGATGCCGAAGCCGAAAGCAATGCCAAGATAAGCCTGCGGGATGGAGAGGAAGCGCTTGGTCAGAGGGTAGCTGGCGGCCAGGAACAAAGCCGGGAACGACAAGGCCACCACCAGGGCGTTGAGCTGCAGCACGAGGACAAATGCGGCCAGGCTCAATGCCATCGCCAGCAAAACTGCTTCCTTCGCGCTTACGTCGCCGGTCACCAGCGGGCGCTGGCGGGTGCGCTCCACATGGCCGTCGAAATTGCGGTCGGCCAGGTCGTTCATGACGCAGCCCGCCGAACGCATCAACACAGTACCGGCAATGAATACGAACAATACCAGGCCGTCAGGCCAGCCCGGGCTTGCCAGCCATATGCCCCACAAGGTGGGCCAGAGCAGCAACAGGATGCCGATGGGCTTATCCAGCCGGGTCAGGCGGTAATAGGCTTCGAGCTTTTGCTTAATGGGCAGGTTTTTCATTTTAAACAGACGGCCCTATTCAGTTACCACACGCAATTTCAGCACGGCGGGCAGGAACAACTCTGTAACCAGCACCGCCTTCTTCTCCAGCCTGAAGACCGAGCGCCTCGCCCATACCGGGCCGCGAATCGAGGGAATGTGCGCGGCTGCCAGGCGGTAGAGAAAATGCCGGGGTGAAAGTTTCTTGTACTGCAAGGCGCCTCGGCACATGCGCGGATCCGCGAACAAGGCGCTGCCGAGCGAGTGCGCCCCCAGGCGGCCCAGGCCGCGCCAGGCGCCCCGCATAGCTTGTTGGGGCAATAGGCTATGCGCAAACACCACTGCTTCGCCGTCGCAACGCAATATGACGTCACGCAGCAAGGTATGCCGTCGAGGCAGCGCCTGCAATAATTGCGCCTCGGCAAAAGGCGGCTTTTTCCTGGCCAGGCGCAAGGGTTGCACCGCAAACTGCCTGCTATGCTGCTGCAAGCGCCGAGTCAGCGAACCGCGCTCAGCGAGCCAGGGACGGTAATGCCGAGAACCTACGGCCTGCTTGAGCCAGCGGTCTCGCATCTGCGGAAAATGGGCAAAGACTTTCACCGGCCGATTATCTCAGACTTTGACCAATTCTTCCGCATGGCCGAGCCAGCGTGCCAAGTGGGCGTCTGCCGCCTGCGGCGCTTTCTCAAGTAAACCTGCCGCGATCTCGCGCGCAGCTTCCAGCAAGTCCTGGTCCCGCTCCAGGTCGGCGATCCTCAGCATGGGCACCCCGCTCTGTCGTACGCCCATGAACTCTCCCGGCCCGCGCAATGCGAGGTCAGCCTGGGCGATGGCGAAGCCATCGCTGGACTCGTAGATGATCTTGAGGCGCGCGCGCGCGGTTTCCGAGAGCTTGCCGTCCTGGTAGAGCAGGATGCAGCTGCTCTTGGCTGCGCCGCGCCCGACACGGCCGCGCAATTGGTGCAATTGTGCCAGGCCCATGCGCTCGGCATGCTCGATCACCATCAGACTGGCATTGGGTACATCCACGCCCACTTCGATCACAGTCGTCGCCACCAGCAGCTGGGTTTCGCCTGCGCTGAACGCGGCCATCACCGCCTGTTTCTCGGCAGGCTTCATGCGGCCATGCACCAACCCCACCCGCAACTGCGGGAAAGTCTCGCGCAGGTTCTCGTATGTTTCGGTCACGGTCTGCAATTGCAATGCCTCGGATTCCTCTATCAAGGGGCAGACCCAATAAGCCTGCCGCCCCTCCATGCAGGCATGCTGCACGCGCTCCAGCACTTCGTCCCGCCTGGCATCGGATACCAGCCGGGTCACGATGGGCGTACGCCCAGGCGGAAGCTCGTCGATCACCGATACATCGAGGTCGGCAAAGTAGCTCATGGACAAGGTGCGCGGAATCGGCGTGGCGCTCATCATGAGTTGATGCGGCTGCACGCCCTTCTGCCGCAATGACAGGCGCTGCTGTACGCCAAAGCGGTGCTGCTCGTCGACAACGGCAAGCGCCAGCCGTTGGAACACGACCTGGTCCTGGAACAAGGCATGGGTACCGATCACGAGTTGCGCTTCGCCGTTCTCCACAGCAGCCATCATCTCGCGCCGCTCCTTCTTGCCCTGGCTGCCGGACAGCCAGGCCACCTGTATGCCCAAGGGCGCCAGCCAAGCCTGCATCTTCTGGTAATGCTGCTCGGCGAGGATTTCCGTCGGCGCCATGATGGCTGCCTGGTAGCCGTTTTCAATCGCCTGCAACGCCGCCATCGCGGCGACTATAGTCTTGCCGCTGCCGACATCGCCCTGCAACAGGCGCTGCATGGGGTGCGGCTGTTCCAGGTCGCGGCCAATCTCCACGGCAACGCGCTGCTGGGCCTGGGTCAGGGCGAACGGCAGGCTGCGCAGCAAGGCAGTGACCAAGGTGTGGGACGGCGGCAGTGCAGGCGCGCCCTGGTGCCTGCGGCGCGCATGATGCTTGCGCATGGAAAGTTGCTGCGCGAGCAATTCATCAAAGGCCAGCCGCCGCCATGCGGGATGGTCGCGGGATTCCAGGCTGCGCAGCGCCGCCTCTGGCGCCGGATGGTGCAGGAGGTGCAGGCTTTCCGCGAATCCCGGCAAGGAAAGTCCGCGGTATATCTCCTGCGGCAGGATTTCCGCGGTATCCACCTGCTCCAATGCCCAGGATATCCATTTGCGCAACGCGGCCTGGCTCAAGCCTGCCGTGGTGGGGTAAAACGGCGTCAATGCCTCGGCAACCGGCGCATCCTCTTCCACCTGTTTGCACTGCGGATGCACCATTTCCCAGCCGAAGAAGCCGCCGCGCACTTCGCCGAAGGCGCGGATATGCCGCCCTTCCTTCAGGCTGGCGACCTGGCTGGGGTAGAAATTCAGGAAACGCAGCACCAGCTGCCCCGTGTCGTCGCGCAACCGGCAAATCAGTGCTTTTCGCGGACGGTATTGCACCTCGGCATGCACGATCTCGCCCTGCACCTGGGCCTGCTCGCCGGTATGCAGGTCACGAATCGCCGTGATGCGGGTTTCGTCGAGGTAGCGCAGGGGCATGTGCAGCAGCAGGCCCTGGCAATTGAGGATGCCAAGCTTGGCAAGCCGCCCCTGCAACGCAGGGGTCATGCCTTTAATGCCGTCGAGCTTGCTGTTGGCAGGTAGTTTTGACGCCATGATCCTGGGAAGTTATTGATCCTGGCTGAGTCGCTCAATATGTCATGAGCAGGCAGGAAAATCGGTCAAGCGACCCTGGCGGCATTGCTGGGCACTCGATACAAGCGCAAGCAATGCAACACGCCAGGAAAGTAGTCGTGCTAGGCGCCAATCTCCAGCACGCCATCGGCTTCCACCAGCGCGTTGCGCGGCAGCTGCGCCACGCCGACCGCTGCGCGGGCAGGATAAGGCTGGGTGAAGTATTCCGCCATGATGGTGTTCACCAGCGCAAAGTGAGAAAGGTCGGTCAGGAAGATATTGAGCTTGACCACGTCCGCGAGCGAGCCGCCGGCGGCTTCCGCCACGGCCTTGAGATTCTTGAATACGCGGTGGACTTGCGCCTCGATGCCATCCACCATTTCCATGGTCGCAGGGTCAAGGCCGATCTGGCCGGATAGGTAGACGGTGCTGCCGTTGACCTTGACTGCCTGGGAATAGGTGCCGATCGCCTGGGGGGCGCCATCGGTATGGATGATTTGCTTGGCCATGTATCTCTCCTGAAAACTCGATTGGTTGAAGTATTATTGGTTGAAAAGTGACGCTACTGAATCCGCTGCTCGGCTCCGGAACCCTTGACGCGATTGATGCGCACCACATCCGGAATCTTGCGCAGGCGCCGCATCAGCTCGGCCAGGTGCACGCGGTTCTCCACCTGCACGGTGAAGTTCATGTTGGTGTAGGTGCTGTTGTCCGCCTCTTCCATGCTGACATTGTCGATATTCGAGCCAGCCTCGGCAATGCCGGAGGCGATCTTCGCCAGCATGCCGCGGCGGTTCGCCACCACCAGCTTGAGGCTGACCTTGTACAGCCTGTGCCCCTGCGGGTCCCATTCCACGTCCAGCCACTTGTCGGGATCGAGGCGGAACTTACGTATTGCCGGGCAGTCGTGCGTATGGATAACCAATCCCTTGTCCTTGTTGATGAAGCCCAGGATGGGATCGCCGGGAATGGGGCGGCAGCATTGCGCGAACTGCACCGCCATGCCCTCGGAGCCGCGGATGGTGATGGTGTCCAGCACCTTGGCAGGCACCTTCTGCTGCTCCGCCACGGCTTCCTGCTGCCCGGCCTGCGCCATCAACTGGTGTGCCACCATGACGTTCAGGCGCTTGCCCATGCCGATGTCCGCGAGGATTTCGTCCTTGCTCTTCGCGCCATAATCCCGCACCAGGCGCTGCCAGGCAGGATCATCAATCGTGATGGGGTTGGCATGTAGGGCGCGCAGCGCCTGGTTGAGCATGCGCTCGCCCAGCAATGCCGACTCGGTGGACTGCATGGATTTGAGGTAGTGCCGGATATGGGCGCGCGCCTTGCCGGTCAGCACGTAATTGAGCCATGCGGGGTTGGGGTGCGCATGAGCGGCGGTGATGATCTCGACATGGTCGCCGTTGTGCAGCTCGGTCCGCAAGGGAGCGAGTTCCTGGTTGATCTTCACCGCCACGCAGCGGTTGCCGATGTCGGTATGCACCGCATAGGCGAAATCGACGGCAGTGGCCCCCTTGGGCAATGCCATGATGGTGCCCTTGGGCGTGAAGACGTAGACCTCGTCCGGGAACAGGTCGACCTTGAAATGTTCGAGAAACTCGAGCGAGTCGGTGCTCTCGCTCTGGATGTCCAGCAGGCGCTGCAGCCATTGGTGCGTTTGCTGCTGCAAGGCCGTCAGGTGGGCATCCGTGGTCTTGTAGAGCCAGTGCGCGGCAACCCCCGCATCGGCAATGTTGTGCATTTCGCGGCTGCGGATCTGGATCTCGATCGGCGTGCCGAACGGGCCGAACAACGTCGTATGCAACGACTGGTAGCCGTTGGCCTTGGGGATGGCGATATAGTCCTTGAACTTGCCGGGAATCGGCTTGTATAGCCCGTGCAGCACGCCTAGGGCGGCGTAACAGGTCGGCAGGTCGCGCACGATGACGCGAAAGCCGTAGATATCGTAGATCTGCGAGAAGGTGACGGTCTTGCCCGTCATTTTCTTGTAGATGCTGTAGAGGTGCTTTTCGCGCCCAGTCACCTCGGCATCGATATGCTGGTCTTTCAGGCGCTGGTTGATGGCGTCGAGGATCTTGCCGACCACTTCCTTGCGGTTGCCGCGCGCCGCCATGACCGCCTTGGAAATCACGCGGTGGCGCATCGGGTAAAGGTACTTGAAGCTCAGGTCTTCCAGCGTCTGGTAAATCTCGTTGAGCCCGAGCCGGTTGGCGATCGGCGCATAGATATCCAGCGTTTCACGCGCGATGCGCCGCTGCTTCTCCGGTTTCATGACATCGAGCGTGCTCATGTTGTGCAAGCGGTCGGCAAGCTTAACCAGGATCACGCGCACGTCCTGCGACATCGCCAGCAGCATTTTGCGGAAATTCTCCGCCTGCGCTTGGGTCGCGCTCTGGAATTCGATCTTGTCGAGCTTGGACAATCCGTCCACCAGCTCGGCCACCTGTTTGCCGAATTTCTCGCCGATTTGCTGCTTGGTGACGCCGGTATCCTCCACCACATCGTGCAGCAAGGCCGCGATCAAGGTCGGAGGATCGAGATGCAGTTCGGCCAGGATGCCGGCCACGCTGACCGGGTGAATCACATAGGGCTCGCCGCTGCGGCGCACCTGCCCTTCATGCGCAGCAGCGCTGAAACGGTAGGCATCCCAGATATGGTCTATGTCGTCTTGCTTGAGGTATTCCCGCAGGCGCAGGGTGAGTTGGGAGTCTTCGCTGTCCGCTGGCAGCAAAGGTAAGGGTGAAACTGGTTCGGCTGGTCTTTTGGCTGCGGTCTTGGGCATAAATTCCAGTAATTACTCAATTCTACATAGTCGCCAACCCGGGACCGTGCATTGGCATGATCCCGGCTGCATCACCAGCTAGCATTCACTGCAAGGTTGTGCGATCAGGCGTGTCCGCGATTAAGCACTTCCAGGCCTACCTTGGCAGCCGCGATTTCACGCAGCGCCAGCACGGTGGGCTTATCCTTGCTGCCGTGCGCGTTCACGAGCGGCTCCGAGCCATTGGCGAGCTGGCGTGCGCGGTAGGCGGCGACAAGGGTCAACTGGAAACGGTTGGGTATCTTTTCCAGACAATCATCAACGGTAATACGTGCCATGTTACGAATATCTCCTGAATTTTGTCATGTACATTTACATGGGCCGGAAGACGGCTAGAGCAGTTTTTGCACCACATCCTGGTAGCGCAGCAATTGCTTTTCGCGCCGCAATCTCTGGCTGCGGATAATGGCCCGCAGGTCTTCCAGCGCATGTTCGAATCTGTCGTTGATTGTAACATAGTCGAATTCCGCCACGTGGCGCATCTCGTCCCGCGCCGCAGCAAGCCTGCGCACAATCACCTCCGCGCTATCCTGCGCGCGGTTGTTCAGGCGCTGCTCCAGGGCCTCCATCGAAGGCGGCAGGATGAAGATGCTGATGGCTTCGGCATACTGGCTGCGCACCTGCTGCGCGCCCTGCCAGTCGATTTCCAGGATCAGGTCGTATCCTTCCGCCAATACGGAATTCACCGTCGACTGCGATGTGCCGTAATAAGCGCCGTGCACCTGCGCGCTTTCGAGGAAGTCGCCGTGGTTGAGCAGTTCCACGAACCTGGCTTCCTCGACGAAATGGTAATGCACGCCGTCCTCCTCGCCCGGCCGCGGCTGGCGCGTGGTATGGGAGACAGAGAGCTTGATATGCTCGTCGCCGTCCAGCAGCGCGCGCACCAGCGAGGTTTTTCCGGCGCCCGATGGGGCGGTGATAATGAATAGGTTGCCTTTCATAGCATGGAATTCCGTCGTGCAAACTTAAAAAAATCAGACCCGATGCGCCAGTCTGCGCCTGTAGAAGATGGATGACAACAAGGCCGCCATGATGAATACCACGCCGATGAGGCCGGTCACCACCTCAGGCACGGGCCGGTAGATGGTATAGAACATGATCAGTCCGAGCACCCCGATCGCATAGTGGGCGCCGTGCTCCAGGTAAACATAGTTGTCGAGCGTGCCCTTGTACACCAGGCGCACGGTCATGGAACGCACGAACATCGCACCTATGGTCAGGCCCAGCATGATGATCACCACGTCGCGCGTAATCGCAAACGCGCCAATCACGCCGTCGAACGAGAACGAGGCGTCGAGAATTTCCAGGTAAAGAAAACCCATCGCCCCGTTGCGCTTCGCGGTCTTGGCGAAGGCGTCGCCCTCGGCCTGCGAGGAGAAAAACCCGCTCAGGCTGTCGATCACCACATACAGCACCACCCC
This sequence comes from Methylobacillus draconifructus, assembly GCF_045984385.1. Lineage (NCBI taxonomy): Bacteria > Pseudomonadati > Pseudomonadota > Betaproteobacteria > Nitrosomonadales > Methylophilaceae > Methylobacillus > Methylobacillus draconifructus. The sequence continues at coordinate 531,694 of NZ_JBJQIJ010000002.1, read as the reverse complement.
GCTCAACCCTGCCAGCAGGATGGTCAGGCGCTCTGCCTGCGAAATGGGCAGGAAGTTCTGCAAGCCCAGCAGGATCAGCAGGATGACGATGATCTTGATGGACTCCAGGCTGCCCAGCCTGCCGAATGCCGCTTCCAGGCGGCCCAGCCAGTGCAGCTCCTTCTCCGGGTCCAGCAGGAAGCTCAGGAACACCAGGAACAGGAAGGAGCCGCCGAATGCCGCAATCGCGTTATGGCCATCGTCGAGGTAGTCGGCATACAGCACCGGATTATTGATCGCCATATCGGCCACCTCGAGCAGCCCCTGGTCGGTGGCCGCCGCCACCAGCAACAAAGGGAACAGCAGGCGTACGCCGAACACGGCAATCAGGATGCCCACGGTGAGGAAGATATGCCGCCATTTTTCGTCCATCTCCTTGAGGATGGAGGCGTTCACCACGGCATTGTCGAAAGACAGGCTGATTTCCATGATGCCGAGGATCAGCGCCACGCTCAGCGCAGGCCAGATGCCGGACACCCCGCCCTTGATTTCGTAGCCCCAGAGCGCGGCCAGCCCGAGGCAGAGGAAAGTGACGAAAAAGGAATATCTGAAATCGCGCATTGCTTAAGTTCCGGATCAATGAGGTTCGCGGCCAGGCAGCAGCCTGCGCCAGGACAATCGGACGGCTACTCTATGTTCTGCACTTGCTCGCGCATTTGCTCGATCAGCAGCTTGAGCGCCATGGCGACTTGCGACACTTCAGTGGAAACAGACTTGGAAGCCAGGGTATTGGCTTCGCGGTTCAGTTCCTGCATGAGGAAATCCAGCTGCTTGCCTGCCGGGCTGCCTGCTTCGAGAATGCGCTTCACTTCCTCGATATGCGCGCCCAGACGGCTCAACTCCTCATCCACATCAATCCGCTGGGCGAAGATGGTGAGTTCCTGGCGGATACGCTCGTCATCCACCGAACCCAGCGCTTCCTGCAGTTTGCCGTACAGGCGCTCCTGATAAATCTTCACCTGCTCGGGCAGCAAGGGACGCACCCTGGCGACCAGGCCTTCCATTTCCGCCAGGCGGTCGAGGATGATGGCCTTGAGTTTGATGCCTTCGCGCGCCCGTGCTTCCGTCATCTGCTGCACCAGCTTCAGCAGGCTGTCGCGAATGGCGGCTGCCAAGGCCTCGTGATCCGCGCCTTCCCCCGATATCACCCCTGGCCAGCGCAGGATGTCCGCCACGCTCAAGGGGCGGCTTTCCGGGAAGTGGCGTTGCACGCTGACGGTCATCTGAGCCAGCTGCTGCAACACCATGTCGTCCAGCTGCACCTGCCGCTGTTCGGAGGCGCGATGTGCCAGGCTGATGCGGCACTCCACCTTGCCGCGCTTGAGGCGCTGGTTGATCAGTTCGCGCACCTGCGGTTCGAACATGCGCACATTGTCATCCAGCTTGAGCTGCAACTCGAGGTAGCGATGATTGACCGAGCGCAGTTCGAGCACCAGAACGCCATGGCTCACCTCCTGCTCCAGCGAGGCATAACCCGTCATGCTGAAAATCATGTTGATGGAAATTCCCGATTAAATTTGGCCCATGGTATCAAATCCGGAGCGTTTCATGACAGAATAGCCTGCAAATTATAGGTTTTACCCTTGCCGCCCATCATTCACCAGCACATGCACGCCAACCAGAATCTTGCCCTGCCGCCAGGCTACCAATTGCAGGGCTATGAAATCAAAAAGCTTCTCAGTGCCGGTGGATTCAGCTTCGTCTATATCGCGCGCGACCTGGAAAACGACACCACCGTCGCCATCAAGGAATACCTTCCCAACATGCTCGCGCTGCGTAAGGAAGGCGACCAGGTACGCATTCCGACCAATGAAGCCGCCGCAGGATTCCGTTTCGGATTGAAATGCTTTTTCGAGGAAGGCCGGGCGCTGGCCAATATCGAGCACAAGAACATCGTACGCGTGCAGAACTTCTTCCGCGCCAATGACACCGTCTACATGGTGATGCGCTACGAACGCGGCAAATCCCTGCAGGAATACGTGCTGGCGCGCGACACAGCCTTGCCGGAAACCATGCTGCGCAGCGTGTTCAGCCAGCTGCTCAACGGCCTGCGCGAGGTGCATGCGCAAAAGCTGCTGCACCTCGACATCAAGCCAGCCAACATCTATATCCGCCTGGACGGCTCCCCGGTATTGCTGGATTTCGGCTCCGCCCGCATGGCGCTCAACGAAGCCTCCAACGCGCTGCCGCCAAGCTATACCCCCGGATTCGCCTCGCCCGAGCAATATGGCGACCGCAAGCAACTCGGCCCATGGAGCGATGTCTACAGCATAGGCGCCAGCATGTACGCCTGCCTGCTTCAGGCCGCGCCGCAAGCGGCGGACCAGCGCGTGAGGAAGGACCAGCTGGTGCCTGCAGTCAGGCTGGGCAAGGGAAGGTACTCGCGTAACCTGCTGCAGATCATCGACAACTGCATGGCCTTGGACCACATGGACCGCCCGCCCAGCGTGTTTGCCTTGCAGAAATCGTTGCTGGAAGCGGTGCCGCTGCCCGCGCGCCACGGCTGGCTGAACAAGATTACTTCGCTATTCACCCAGGATTGAAAGATATTGAGCAGTCACTAAACCAGGATGAAATTCACCATACACCAGAGTAGCCGCAGCGGAGGACGCCCGGTCAACCAGGACCGGGTTGCCTACTCCTACAGCAAAAACGCCGTATTACTGGTGCTTGCCGACGGCATGGGCGGACACCATCATGGTGAAGTTGCGGCACAGCTCGCGGTCAAGATGCTCACCGGCGCATTCCAGCAGGCGGCCCAGCCGGACCTGCCGGACGTAGTGGGATTCCTGCAGGCTGAAATCATGAAACTGCATGAGGCCATCCACCAGCTGGCAGAAAACCGCGGATTGCCGGAAACGCCCAAGACCACGCTGGTAGTGGGCATCCTGCAGCACAACACGCTCTACTGCGCCCATGTGGGCGACTCGCGCCTCTATCATTTCCGCAACGGCAAGCGGCTGTTCCGTACCGAGGACCACTCCATCGTCCAGCTGATGTTGAAACAGGGCAAGCTGGATGCAAAATCCATGCTGCAACACCCCGACCGCAACAAGATATACAACTGCCTGGGCAGCGAGTTGACCCCGAGCATAGAAATCAGCCCGCCTTACCCCCTGGAGGCGGGGGACCAGATCCTGCTGTGCAGCGACGGCTTATGGGCCCAGCTCAGCGACGAACGCATGCAGGACATCCTCAACAGTGGCCTCGGCATCGCCCACAGCGTACCCAGCCTGCTGGACGCCGCCGAGCGGCTGGGAGGCAAGAACATGGACAACCTGAGCGCCATCGGCGTGCAATGGGAAAGCCAGGCCAAACAGCCGCTGACGATCTCCACGCTGGAGATGTCATTGGCCCAGTCCCATACCATCCTCGGGCCGGCGGAACCTGCGGAAAATAGTACCGCGGCAACGGCCGCCGACCTGGATGAAGAAGACATCGAGCGCGCCATCGCGGAGATCAACGCCGCCATCAAGCGCAGCAGGCATTGATTCCACGGGACAAAACTACGCCGGGCCGCGGTAATCATCACGCTTGTCATGGTCATCGCATATAATATGCACTTTGCAAATTCAGGAAACATCATGCGTCCCAGCAATCGCGCCCCAGACCAGCTACGCGAAGTCGAGATCATCCGCCGTTACACCAAGCATGCGGAAGGGTCTGTGCTGGTCAAGTTCGGCGACACCCACGTGCTGTGTACCGCTAGCGTCGAAGATAAAGTACCGCCCTTCCTGCGCGGCAAGAACCAGGGCTGGACCACCGCGGAATACGGCATGCTGCCCCGCTCCACCGGCAGCCGCATGGACCGCGAGGCAGCGCGGGGCAAGCAGTCGGGCCGCACGCAGGAAATCCAGCGTCTGATCGGCCGCAGCCTGCGCGCCGTCATCGACCTCGAGAAGCTGGGAGAGCGCACCATCCATATCGATTGCGACGTGATCCAGGCCGACGGCGGCACGCGCACTGCCAGCATCACCGGCGCCTACGTGGCGCTACATGACGCTGTCGGTTTCCTATTGAACAAAGGCCTCATCCAGGCATCGCCGTTGCGCGACGCGGTGGCCGCCATTTCCGTTGGCGTCTATCAGGGTACTCCGGTGCTGGACCTGGATTACATCGAGGATTCCGCCTGCGATACCGACATGAACGTGGTCATGACCGGCAGCGGCGGCTTTGTCGAAATCCAGGGCACCGCGGAAGGCGAGCCGTTCCAGCGCGAGGCCATGAACCGCATGCTGGAACTGGCCGAAAGCGGCATCCGCACCCTCTTGCTCAAACAGAAAGAGGCGCTGGGGCTGTAAGCATGGGCATGCCTTTCCAGAAACTGGTGATCGCCAGCGGCAACCAGGGCAAGCTGAGGGAAATCCAGGCCTTGCTCGCGCCGCTTTCTATCGAGGTGTTGCCGCAATCCGCGTTCAATGTGCCGGAAGCGGAAGAACCATTCGTGACCTTCATCGAGAATGCCTTGGCCAAGGCGCGCCATGCCAGCCGCCATACCGGCCTGCCGGCGTTGGCCGACGACTCGGGCATCTGCGTCAACGCGCTGCAAGGCGCGCCTGGCGTCTATTCCGCACGCTATGCCGGCGAGCCCAAATCCGATGAGCGCAACAACCAGAAGCTGCTGCAAAGCCTGGATGGCCAGCACGACAGGCATGCTTATTACTATTGCATCATGGTACTGGTGCGCCACGCCGACGACCCGCAACCACTGATTGCGGAAGGCATCTGGCAAGGAGAAATCCTGACTGAACAGCGCGGCAGCGGCGGTTTTGGCTACGACCCGTTATTTCTCGATGCCAAGACCGGACAAACCGCGGCGGAACTGCCGGCCGAAATCAAGAACCGCATCAGCCATCGCGGCCATGCCTTGATCAAACTCGTGCAACAGCTGGAAAGGCTGGCATTATGAGCGGAAACTGGCCCAAATGGTTGCGTGACGACGGCAGCGTCGTCTCCTGCACGGAAAAGGTCAAGGTCATGACCGAGAACTTCGACGAACTCAAGCAGATTGCCCAGGATGCGCTGGAGGACGGCCTGTTGATGGAAGTGTCCGAAGCACAGATGCGCGAAGCATTGCACCGCCTGATTGACGAACTGGTGAACCCCTATCAGCACACCCATCGAAATCAAGGCGATTAGCGATACTCCCGGGCTAGCGGAGCCAGGGGAAACGACCGCATCCGCTCCCACCCAGCCCCCGCCGCTCTCGCTTTACATCCATATCCCTTGGTGTGTCCGCAAGTGCCCTTACTGCGACTTCAATTCGCACGAGTCGCGCAGCGAGATTCCCGAGGCTGCCTATGTCGATGCATTGATCGCCGACCTGGAGCAATCGGTGCCACGCGTCTGGGGACGGCGCGTGCACAGCATTTTCTTCGGCGGCGGCACGCCCAGCCTGTTCTCCCCCGAGGCGATCGACCGCATCCTGAGCAATGTGCGCGCCCTCGTGCCATTGAGCGTGGATTGCGAGATCACGTTGGAGGCCAACCCCGGCACCGTGGACGCCGCTCATTTCCGCGGATACCGCGCTGCTGGCGTCAACCGGCTCTCGCTCGGCATCCAGAGCTTCGACAGCGCCTACCTGCAGAAACTCGGGCGCATCCATGATGAAACCCAGGCCGTGGCGGCCGCCGAGCTGGCGCTGCAGACCTTTGACTCCGTCAACCTGGACGTCATGTACGCCCTGCCCGGGCAAAGCCTGGAACATGCGCTGGCCGACGCGCAACGCGCCTGCGACCTCGGACCCGCGCACCTGTCGTTCTACCACCTGACGCTGGAGCCCAACACGCCGTTTCACCGCACCCCGCCTGCATTGCCGGACGACGACACCAGCGCCGCCATGCAGGAAGCGATCGAAGACCTGCTGGGCCGGCATGGCTACGGTCACTACGAAACCTCGGCGTTTGCGCAGCATGGCAAGCAATGCCGCCACAACCGTAACTACTGGCTGTTCGGCGACTACCTGGGCATCGGGGCAGGCGCGCACAGCAAACTGAGCTTCCATGACCGCATCACGCGCGAAAGCCGCCACAAGCATCCCAAACGCTACCTGGAACATACGGGCCAAGGCAATGCCATGGAACACCAATGGCAGATTGCCAAGGATGAGCTGGCTTTCGAGTTCATGATGAACGCCTTGCGGCTCACCGAAGGTTTCGAACCCGCACTCTTTGAATTGCGCACCGGCTTGCCGCTGGAAAGCATTGCCCATACCCTGCAGCATGCCGTACAAAAAGGCTTATTGGACGTAAGCCCGGAGCGCATTGCCCCGACATTGCTCGGGCAGCGCTTCCTGAATGAGTTGCTGCAGCTGTTCCTGGACTGACTCCCATACGCTAAGTTTTACTTTGTAAGACATTCTCTGTATTACAATACAGCGATTCTGGAAGCGCAGAGCAATCAGCATGGGGATGAAGTTGCGATGAAAGTTGCCAAGCTCACCCGGAATCTCAGGGAAACCGACACAATTTGGGTCAGCTATGGATCAACATAAAAAATCCGTCGAAACTGCACGACAAACCCTTATCCAGCTTGCCAAAAACCGGATAGCGCCAACACCGGACAACTACCGCAAAGTCTATACCGCCATTGACGGCCAAGCCGCAACGGACAACTCATTGACCATCGGCCAACTGTTGAGCAACGTGCTGAAGGAAGTCGGCGCGCAACAGCCTCGCCACAGCCCCGGCATCGACCATATTCTCAAGCAGCTTGAAGCGCAGAACTGGGCAGGGCTGGAAAATGCGTTGCGTGAGCTGCTGGCGAACCTGTCCACGCCCGACAACAAACACCCCGCTCCTCCAAATCCAGGCGGCACCAACCATGACCAGGCCGACGTCGTCACGCTCTGGCGCAATATGCTGGTCAAGACGCTGGACTTGGTGGTGGTGCCGCAACTGCAAGAAGTGCCGGATGCCCAGGCGCGTGCAAATGCCTTGCTGCAAGAAGCGCAGCAGGCGCAGAGCCGGGAAGAGATTCTGGCGCTGGAAACGGCGCTGAAAAATATCCTGTTCAGCCTGGAAATGCACCTGGACACCCAGAGCCAACTGCAACTGCGCCTGCTGCAACTGTTGCGCCTGCTGGTCGTGAGCATGGAGGCCCTGGTGCTGGAAGAGCAATGGCTGCAGGGCCCGACGGCAGCAGTGCGCGATATCCTGACCCAGCCGTTGAACATGGACTCCTTGTCCAAGGCGGAAGACACGCTCAAGGACCTCATTTTCATGCAGGGCCAACTGCGGCCCGGGCTGATCGAGGCGAAGAAGACCCTGAAGAAAATGGCGGAGATATTCGTGGCGCAGTTGGCGGAAATCACCCTGGCGACCGATGACTACCAAACCAAGCTGAAACATTACCGCGAGGAAATCAGCCATAGCGACGAGATAGAGGACCTTAACCAGGTGTTAAGCCGCCTGCTCGAGGATACACAGATCCTCAGCAGCATCACGCAGCATTCGCGCAACGAGATCATGGAGGCGGAAAACAAGGTGCGGGAGGCGGAAAAGCAAATCTACGAACTGACCTTGCAGCTCGACCACATCAATGAAATCGCGCATGAAGATTACCTGACCGGCACCCTGAACCGCCGCGGGATGGATGAGGCGTTGGTCAGGGAGTTCAACCGGGCAGACCGGTTTGGCATGCCGCTCAGTATCGCCATGATGGATATCGACCATTTCAAGCAGATCAATGACAACCTTGGCCATGCCACCGGCGACCAGGCGTTGGCGCACCTCGCCTCCGTCATCAAGGAATCGCTACGCACGACGGACGTGATCGCGCGTTACGGCGGCGAGGAATTCATCATCCTGCTGCCGGGCACCGTGGAAAAGGACGCGATCAGCGTCATCACGCGCGCGCAGCGGGAGCTGACGCGCAATATCTTCCTGCACAATGACAGCCACATCCTCATTACCTTCAGCGCCGGTGTGGCCGAACGCCGGGAAAGCGAGCCGGCCGACGCCATTATCGGGCGTACCGACCAGGCCTTGTACCGGGCGAAGAACAGCGGACGCAACCGGGTGGTTGGCGCAAGCACGCTGGACCAGCCGGCTGGGCAGTAGGCAACAAACAAGACATGAAAAAGCCCCGCGTTGCGGGGCTTTTCGCCAATCGCCAGGCATTTGGAGCTGCTAACAAAACTCAGCGCAGCGATCCTGGCTAGGCAGCTCTGCCGCTGACAGTACAACTAGTACGGCAAGGCAGAGCAACGACGGCAGGAGAGTTTTGTTAGCAGCTCTTAGCCGAGCAAGCTCCGGGCGCGCCTCAATGCCTCGCGCACCTGGGCGGGCGCCGTGCCGCCGCGATGGTTGCGGCTTGCCAGCGAGCCTTCCAGCGTCAATACCCCGTATACGTCTTCGCCAATCTGGGAACTGAATTTCTGCAATTGCGGCAAGGAGAGGTCGGCCAGGTCGCAGCCCTGTTCCACCGCATGGCGCACCGCCAGCGCCACCACTTCGTGCGCATCGCGGAACGGCATGCCCTTCTTCACCAGGTAGTCGGCCAGGTCGGTCGCCGTGGCAAACCCCTCTGCCGCCGCCAGGCGCATCGCCTCCTTGTTGACCTTGATGCCGCGCAGCATGTCCGCATAGATTTCCAGCGTCACCAGCAAGGTATCGACAGTGTCGAACAACGGCTCCTTGTCTTCCTGGTTGTCCTTGTTGTAGGCCAGCGGCTGGCTCTTCATCAGGGTCAGCAATGCGACCAGATGCCCGTTGACCCGCCCGGTCTTGCCGCGCACCAGCTCCGGCACGTCCGGGTTCTTCTTCTGCGGCATGATGGATGAGCCGGTGCAGAAGCGGTCGGCGATGTCGACGAAGCCGAAGCGCGGGCTGGACCAGAGAATCAACTCTTCCGAGAGACGCGATAAATGCGTCATGATCAATGCCGCCGCCGCGGTGAATTCGATCGCGAAATCGCGGTCGGATACCGCGTCCAGCGAATTCTCGCATACAGCCTCGAAACCGAGCTCATGCGCGACGCGCTCGCGGTCTATGGGATAGCTGGTGCCTGCGAGCGCCGCCGCGCCCAGCGGCAGGCGGTTGATGCGCTTGCGGGCATCCGCCAGGCGTTCCGCATCGCGCTGCAGCATCTCGAAATAGGCCAGCAGGTGATGGCCGAACGTCACGGGCTGCGCCACCTGCAAATGCGTGAAGCCGGGCATCACGGTATCGGCATGCTGTTCCGCCAGCTCCACCAGTGAGGCCTGCAATTTGCGCACGCGGCCCAGCGCATCGTCCACCATCGCACGCAGCCAGAGGCGGATATCGGTCGCCACCTGGTCGTTGCGGGAGCGCCCGGTATGCAAGCGCTTACCCGCATCGCCGATCTTGTCCGTCAGGCGTTTCTCGATATTGAGGTGTACATCTTCAAGGTCCAGCAACCAAGTGAACTCGCCATTGCGGATCTCTTCCAGAATCTCGCCCAGGCCCTGTTCTATCTTGGTCACGTCATCCTGGCTGATGATGCCCTGGGCGCCGAGCATGCGCGAATGCGCCAGCGATCCTTGGATGTCGTATTCGGCCAGCCGGTAGTCGAAGCCCACGGAAGCGGTATATTGTTTGACCAGCTCGGCCACAGGCTCGTTGAAGCGGCCGGACCAGGTTTTGGAAGGGGTTTGATTCAAGTGATTGGACTTTTCTGTCATGATGTTACGTGATGAACTCACGATACCGATAAGTGTGGAAATAGTGCGCTAAACCATGGCTATTATAAAGCAAAACGCCATTCATTCCGCGAAGTCTCCCGACTTCCGCAATCTCGGCATCTGCCTGCGCATCCTCGTCGTCGCCAACCTGATGGGCCTGTTCGCCTCATTGGCGGCCACATCCACACTGGCAGACTGGCTGCCAGGCTTCACGCGCTGGTGCGCCTTCATGCAGCCCGTGCTCCTGGCAAGCCTGCTGGCCTTGTACGCGTTGCAGCCATGGCTGGCCCGGCTCGGTGCCGTCGGCGGCTACGCCATTGCATTGTTGCTGCCGGCGGCCTTCAGCCTGCTGGCGCACATGGTGGCTGTCCGCGCGCTCGATTTCGACCTGCCGGGCGGTCCCATGCGCAGCATTATGCTTGCTGCAGGCATCGCGTCCATTATCTTGGCCTACCTGCAATTGCGCCAACGCGCCTTGAGCCCAGCGGTGACGGAGGCGCGCTTGCAGGCTTTGCAAGCCAGGATACGCCCGCATTTCCTCTTCAACAGCATCAACGCCGTGCTTTCCATCGTGCGCAGCGACAGCAAGCGGGCGGAAACCGCATTGATGGACATGGCCGACCTGTTCCGCGTATTGATGGCTGACAACCGCGAGCTGGTGCCGCTGGCCCAGGAGCTGGCCTTGTGCAGGCAATACCTGGCGCTGGAGAAACTACGCCTGGAAAATCGTCTCAGCATCGATTGGCAGGTCGACGAGATGCCGCCTGATGCCCTGATTCCCCCGCTTATCCTGCAACCGCTGCTGGAAAACGCGGTTTACCACGGCATTGAACCCCTGGACGAGGGCGGCAACGTCAGCATCCAGCTCAGCAGCACGCGCGATGAACTGCACATCCGCCTGCGCAACCCATACCAGCCCGGCTCCGGCCATCACCAGGGCAACCGTATGGCGATCGGCAACATCCGGGAACGCCTGCAATTGCATTTCGATGCCGAGGCCAGCCTCAACATCAGCCAGGACGGCAACGAATATGCCGTTCACATCGTCATTCCCTACCGCAAGAGGACCGCATCGTGAGCCATGCCCTGCTTGATGTCGTGATCGCCGACGACGAGCCGCCGGCCCGCAACCGCTTGCGCGAACTGCTGGCCGATATTCCCGGCGTGACGCTGGTGGGCGAGGCCAGGCAAGGCAACGAGGCGCTTGAGCTGGCGCAACAGCTCAAGCCCCACGTATTGCTGCTCGACATCCGCATGCCCAACATGGATGGCATAGAGGCGGCGGGACATGCGCAAAAACTGCCCCGCCCCCCGGCCATCATTTTCACCACCGCGTTCGACGGCTATGCGATCCAGGCATTCGAAATGAATGCCGTCGACTACCTGCTCAAGCCTATCCGCCAGGAACGCCTTGAGGCTGCGTTGCACAAGGCGCGCGTATTGCTGCCGGCCCAGGTCGAGGCGCTCAGGCCCCTGCAGCGCGCGCGCACCCATTTCAGCGTCAGCGACCACGGCCGCATCCTGCTCATCCCGGTGCATGAGGTCATCTACCTGCGTGCCGAGCTCAAATACGTCACTTTGCGCACGCAATACCAGGAATACCTGATCGAAGAGTCGCTCACCAGCCTGGAACAGGAGCTCGGGCACCTTTTCCTGCGCCTGCACCGCAATTGCTTGGTGGCGCAATCCAGCATCAGGGGCTATGAGAAACGCGACACCGATGGCGAAAGCGGCTGGCACGCTATCCTCAAGGACATACCGGAGACGATTGCCGTGAGCCGGCGGCAATACCACCTGCTGCGCAAGCTGGCCTCGCACTAGGTCCTAGTAGTCCTGAGCACGGTACGCCGTATGCTAAAATAGTGCTTTCAATAACAACTGGCCGCTCGGCACAACGCCCGCTGGCCTAATTCGATGAACGCTCCCAAGAAACTGGTGATCGCCTCGCGCGAAAGCGCATTGGCCATGTGGCAGGCGCGACATATCCAAGGCCGACTGCAAGCCTTGTATCCGGAAACCGAGGTCAGCATCCTCGGCATGACCACCACCGGCGACCAGATCCTGGATTCGCCCCTAGCCCGCATCGGCGGCAAGGGCCTGTTCGTGAAAGAGCTTGAACAAGCGCTGGCAGACGGCCGCGCCGACCTCGCCGTGCACTCCATGAAGGACGTGCCCATGCATTTGCCGCCCGGCTTCGCCCTGGCCGCGATCGGCGAGCGCGAAGACCCGCGCGATGCGTTCGTCTCCAACGATTACCCCAATCTGGAATCGTTGCCCGCAGGCAGCATAGTCGGCACCTCCAGCCTGCGCCGCCAGAGCCAATTGCAGGCGCGCTTTCCCGATCTCAAGGTGGAATCGCTGCGCGGCAACCTGCAGACCCGCTTGCGCAAGCTGGACGAAGGCCAGTACGCCGCCATCATTCTCGCCGCTGCCGGCCTCAAGCGCCTGGGGCTGGAATCCCGCATCCGCGAATCCATCGATCCCGACAACAGCATCCCCGCCGTCGGGCAGGGCGCGCTGGGCATCGAGATCAACGCCGAACGCCTTGACCTGCTGGAGGTGCTGGCGCCGCTCAACCATGCCGCAACTGCCGCCTGCGTGGAAGCGGAACGCGGCATGAGCCGCGCCCTGGCTGGAAGCTGCCAGGTGCCGCTGGGCGCTTTTGCACAGCAACATGGCGATACGCTCCAGATGACCGGTTTTGTTGCCAGCATCGACGGCAAGGACCTATTGCGCGAATCGGCCCAGGGCCCCGCCAACCAGCCCGAAGCCTTGGGCCAGGCGCTGGCTGCCAAATTGGTGGCCCGGGGTGCTGACCGCATTCTTGCCGCGCTTGCGCATGAGTGAGCTCCCACATGGCTGATTGCTCATTGGTCAGTCTGGCACATGGTTAATTTAGCAGGCCGCCATATTGCGATCACGCGGCCGCTCGACCAGGCAACCCGCCTGACCGGCATGATCGAAGCCGCTGGCGGACATGCCATCGGCTTTCCGCTCATCGCCATTGCCCCGCTGCAGGATTACAGCGGTTTCGAGCAAACCCTGGATGACGCGGCCATGCAGGACTGGCTGATCTTCATCAGCTCCAACGCCGTGCAGCATGCCATGCCAAGGCTGCAGGCAAGGTTCCCTCAATGGCCCGCCAAGCCGCGGTTTGCCGCGATCGGCCCGGTCACCGCGGCAGAGCTCATGCAGTACGGCATCACCAGCGTATTGCAACCCGAGCATCGGTTTGATAGCGAATCCTTGCTGGGCTTGCCCGAGATGCAGGCGGTCAAAGGCCGGCGCATCATGATCGTGCGCGGCGTCGGTGGCCGCGAGCTGATGGCTGACACCTTGCGCGACCGAGGCGCCCAGGTCAGGTTCGCCGAATGCTACCGCCGCATCAATCCGCAAACAGATGCAGGAAAATTGCAGGCGCTATGGCACAATGGGCAATTGGATACTATTGTGGTCACCAGCAGCGAGGCGATGCGCCACTTGCTCGCCATGACCGACAATGGCGACGCGGCATGGCTGCGCGACATCACGATCTGCGTCAACCATGCCCGCATCGCCGAACAGCCATCCAGCCTGGGCCTGCATGTCAGGATCGCTACGGCGCCGGGGGATGACGCCATGCTGCAATGTTTAAGTGAAGCAAACCATGACTGAACAACAACCACCTGAAACCCAGACATCTCCAGCACCGGCCAACACGGCCGGCAAGCCTTCGTTCACAGCCTGGCTCGCCCTGATACTGGCTGTAGCCGCCATTGCCTTCATTTCTTGGCAGTGGCTGAACACGCGCCATCGCTTCAATTCGCTTGAACAGACGCTGACCCAGCGCCTCGAGCAGTTCAATGCCACCAACCAGCAGAGCCTGGCATTGGCCAAGAACGCCGACGAACGCAGCTCCGAGGCCAACAGCCGCCTCATCCGCCTGGAACAGCAGCTCGCAGAATCGCGCGACCAGCAGGAAGCCCTGCAAACGCTCTACCTGGAACTGGTCAATAATCACGACGAACGCGTGATTGCCGAAGTCGAGCAATTATTGGTGATCGCCAACCAGCAATTGCAGCTTGCAGGCAACATCAAGCCTGCGTTGCTGGCACTTCAGACTGCGGATTCGCGCCTGCAGCAGATGGATAGCGTGCCTGCCGTCCAGTTGCGCAAGGCCATCGCCAAGGATATCCAGCGATTGCAGGAATTGCCGCAGATCGACACCATCGGCATCAGCCTCAAGCTGGAAAACCTCATGGAGAGCATAGGCAATCTCCCGCTGGTGAGCGAGCGCCACCCGAAAACCGCTACCCCTGAGGTCACCCTGGCCGAAGAAAACCAGTTCCGCAGGCTATTGCGCGAGATCTGGGACGACCTCAAGCACATGATCCGCCTGGAGCGCGTTGACCGGCCGGAGCCGCCGTTGCTGGCACCCGACCAGACCTTCTTCCTTCGCGAGAACCTCAAGCTGCACCTGCTGACCGCGAGGACAGCCCTGCTGCAGCATGACGAAAGCGCTTACCGCGCCGACCTGCATCAGGCAGAGCACTGGATCCAGAATTATTTCGACCTGCGCGAGCAAAGCACCATTGCAGCATTGGATACGCTGAAGCAGCTGTCGGCCAGCAGCATCGTCATCCAGTTGCCGGACATCTCCGAAACGCTGGGCCTGGCCAGCAAGTACAAACTGACGCTGGAGCGCGCCAATATGGAACGGGGTCAATAAGTGCGCGTACTGATCTGGATTCTGCTGATACTCGCCCTCGCCATCGGCGTGTCGCTGCTGGCGGGCAATAACGCAGGCTATGTGCTCATCGTGCGCCCGCCCTACCGGCTGGAGTTGTCGCTCAACCTGCTGCTCATCCTGGTCGTGATGGCGTTCGCCTCGCTGCACCTGCTGCTGCGCTTCATTCATTACGCACGCGACCTGCCAGCCAACGTCCGCGCCTACAAGGAAAACCGCCGCGTCCGGCTTGGCCATGCCGCCTTGCTCGAGGCCTTGCACGCCATGAGCCAGGGCCGCTACCAGCTTGCCCAGAAAGCGGCCTCCAAGGCGCTCGATTACGGTGAAGACCCTAGCCTGACAGCGCTGCTGGCTGCCCGCGCCTCGCACAAGCTCAAGCAGAAAGGCCAGCGCGACTACTACCTGGCCGAAGCCGAACGCCTGGCTCCCGATGCCGCGGTGGCCAGACTACTATTGCAAGCCGAGCTTCTGCTCGATGACCGCCTCTATAGCCAGGCGCTGGACGTACTGCATAAAATCGAAAAGATAGAGGCTAAATTTGTTCCCGCCATGCGGCTTGAATTGAAGGTGCAGCTGCGCCTCAACAATTGGGAACAAGTGTTGACCCTGCTGCACCAGCTGGAAAAGCACGATGGCATGGAAAGCTGGCAGGCCAGGGAGATCCGCCACCAGGCGCATCAGCACCTGATCGAACGTCACGGCAAGGACTTGAATGCCCTCATGGCCTACTGGAAAAAAGTGCCAGAGGACGACAAGCTCAATACGCGTATCGCCACAATGGCGGCCGAAGCCTTGATCGCGCTGAACGCAGGCAACCAGGCGCAGGAAATCATCGAAATGAGCCTGACCAAAAGCTGGGACAGCGAGCTTGCCGGCAAGCTCGGCGACTGTGCCAGCACCAATCCGCATAAGCAGCTGCAACAGGCGGAGCACTGGCTGCTCAGCCACGAGCAGGATGCAAGGCTGCTGCTTTCACTGGGCAAGATGTGCATACGCCTGAGCCTGTGGGGCAAGGCGCAAAGCTACCTCGAGGCCAGTATCAGCGTGCAGCCCTCCGCCGAAGCGCACCTCGCCTTGGCGCGCTTGCTGGAAAGCCGCGGCGAAAGCGATGCGGCCAACTACCACTACCGCCTGAGCGTACAGTTCTGCCGCGAGGAAAAATAAAACCGACAAAAGCTGCTAAGGGAAAATCCAACTTTCCTGAAGCAGCCGTTTCTTACTATTGGTCTAGATAGCAGCCTTTGCCGCAGGGTTGGCAAAGGTGAAGGCGTCAGAGAAAAATTCCTGCTCAGGCAAGCCATGGCCCTGGAAATCCCGGTGAGCCACCTCCACCATTTGCGGGGCGCCACAGCAATATACCTGGTAAGCCCGCATGTCAGGATGGTCCTCCAGCACCGCCTGGTGTACCAACCCCGTGCGGCCTTGCCAGGCATCTTCTGGCGCCGGGTCGGACAGCACCGGGATATAGCGGAACAAGGGGTTGTCTTCCTGCCAGCGCCGCGGCAAGGCATCGAGGTAAAGGTCTTCCCGGGTCCTGGCGCCCCAGTAGAGGGTCATCGGGCGCTTCATGCCCAGCTGCAAGGCGTGCTCGACGATGCCCTTTACCGGCGCGAACCCTGTACCGCCCGCCACCAGGATGACCGGACGCGTGCTATCCTCGCGCAGGAAGAACGTCCCGAACGGCCCCTCGATTCGCAGGATGGTTTTTTCCTGCATTTCATTGAATACATACTGGGTGAACTGCCCGCCGGGCACCAGGCGCATATGCAGTTCGAGGAAACGGTCGCTATGGGGCGCATTGGCAAGCGAGAACGCGCGGCGCCTGCCGTCCTTGAGCAGGAATTCGATATACTGGCCCGCCATGAATTGCATGCGCTCATTGCTCGGCAATTTGAGCGTCATGCCCATGACATCGTGGGAGAGCTTTTCGAGCTTCTCCACGCGAACGGGCATGATGCGAGGCGGAATGCCTTCCCCGGCCACCTCGCGGCATTCGATCACCAGGTCGGCCAAGGGCTGGGCGCAGCAGAACAGCGCCTTGCCGTTTTTCTTTTCATCCTCGCTCAACGCGCTGTCGAAATATTCGCCGTAATTGACATCGCCTGCCAGCACCTGCCCCTTGCAGGCGCCGCAAGTGCCATTGCGGCAGCCGTAAGGCAGGTTGACGCCCGCGTCGATCGCGGCATCCAGCACCGTATCGCCATCTTCTACATTGAATATGCGATCACTGGGCTTGATAATGACTTGGAAAGACATGGAGAAATCCCGACCTTATGCACCGGCCTCACAATAGGCCGGAAAAAGTTTGCAAGTCTAGCATAGGCTATTCCTCCCGCCGGTACTCCCCTTCGATCACGTCGCCATTGGATTGCCGTTGCCTGCCAGCTTCCTGGCGAGGCTCCTGATAGCTGGTTTCACGTGAAACGACGTCATCGTCGTTGGCGGCTTGCTGCAATTTGGCACCGCCGGGCAGCAGAAGCAGGACGACGGCAATCGCGTCGCTGATCACGCCTGGCACGATAAGCAGCATCCCTGCAAGCACGTTCTTGGCGCTGCCGAATACGGCGCGCAACGGGGTGCCGCCGGCCTGCAGGGTTTGCGCCATGCGGCCCATCATCGTGAGCTTTTCATCCTGGATCAGGCGCCAACCGAGGATGCCCACTACGATCAAATAAGCCAGCACCAGCCAGCCGTATCTTGCAGCCAACTCCACCAGCACCCATACCTCAGCGATAGGGAAAGCGAGTAAAATCAGCAAGAGGAAAAGAAAACGCATGAAACTTCAATCTCCATCATTAGAAAACAGCAGCGCCGTCCTGGTCCTGACCAATATGCCGGACCAGGGCAGTGCCGAAAATATCGCGCGCGAGCTAGTCGCTAAAAAACTGGCTACCTGCGTCAACCTGCTGGCCCCATGCCAGTCGTTCTACCAATGGCATGGCAAGCTGGAAACCGCAACGGAAATCCCTTTGCTGATCAAGACCACCAGCCTGCGCTATCCCGAGCTCGAGCAAGCCATCCGCGAACTGCACCCTTACGAACTTCCCGAGATCATCCATGTCCCAGTCACGGGCGGACTGCCCGCCTATCTTACATGGCTACACCAGGAAACCCGGGATTGAACTCTGCATTACAGCAACGCCTAGCGTCCACACTGGCATCGGTTCTGCTGCTTTGCGCCGCGTTGCTTGCCGGCGCCGTACAGGCCGCGCCCAGCAGCCAATTGGGCGAGTGGCTGAACCAGGGTCGCAGCGCGTTCCTCGGCAACGATACCGATAATATTCTGCCGCCCGAGCAAGCTTTCAAGCTCCAGGTCGAATTAATTGACGCAGACCGCCTGCAGGCGGCATTCAAGATCGCTCCCGGACACTACCTCTACAAGGACAGGATCAAGTTCGAACTGGAGCCTGCCGGGCATGCCGTCAGCGACCTCGACCTGCCGCAAGGCGACTGGAAACAGGACCCCACTTTCGGCCGTACCGAGGTGTTCCACCACGACTTTACCGCGGACATGCGCCTGGCGCCGGCTACCGCTCCTGACGGAAACCTCAGGCTCAAAGCCACCTATCAAGGCTGCAGCGAGAAAGGGCTGTGCTACCCGCCTACGCATCAAACCATAGCGCTAGGCTCCCTGCATGCGACCACGAGGGATAGCCCAGGTTCCATCGTCCCCGCGCAAGCCGAGCACGACCGGGCTGCCAGCCTGCTCGCAAGCGGCAAGCTCTGGCTGATCGTCGCAGGGTTCTTCGGCTTCGGCCTGCTGCTCTCGCTCACGCCCTGCGTGCTGCCCATGATCCCCATCCTTTCCGGCATCATCGTCGGCAGCCAGCGCAAGCATCGCTTGCACGCCTTCTGGCTCTCCCTGGCGTATACATTGGGGATGGCATTGAGCTACACCGCAGCAGGCGTGGCCGCCGGGCTTTCCGGCCAGTTGCTGAGCGCTGCCTTGCAGAACGCCTGGGTGCTGGGCGCAAGTGGACTGGTCTTCGTTTTGCTGGCGCTTTCCATGTTTGGCTTCTATGAGCTGAAACTGCCCGCCTCTCTAGAAAGCCGGCTGGTGAATACCAGCAACCGCCTGCCGGGCGGACATCTGCTCGGCGTATTCGCGATGGGCGTCCTTTCCGCGCTGATCGTCAGCCCCTGCATCGCTGCGCCGCTGGCGGGCGCCTTGATTTACATCGGGCAAACCCAGGACGTAGCGCTCGGCGCCACCGCCCTGTTCGCCTTATCCATGGGCATGGGCATTCCGCTGCTGCTGGTAGGCGCTTCAGCCGGGACCTTCTTGCCCAAGGCTGGGCCGTGGATGGTGGCCATCCGCCAGGCATTTGGCGTATTCATGCTGGCTGTCGCCGTCTGGATTGTGTCGCCGTTGCTGCCAACCAGCCTGCAACTATTGCTCTGGGCAAGCCTGCTCATCGTGCCAGCCGTATTCATGCGGGCGCTGGACCGCTTGCCCGATAGCGCCACCGCCTGGCACCGCTTCTGGAAAGGCGTTGCCGTGCTCATGCTGCTGGCGGGCACCGCCTTGGTGGTCGGCGCCGCCTCGGGCGCCAAGTCGCCATTGCGGCCGCTGGAAGGCCTGACCCTGGGCCAAGCAGGCTCCAGTTCCGGCCTGCCGTTCCAGCGCATCAAGCGCATCGCCGACCTGGAACAGGTGCTACGACAAAACCCTGGAAAGCCGGCGATGCTGGATTTTTATGCTGACTGGTGCGCAGCCTGCAAGGAAATGGATCAGTTCACCTTCCGCGATGCCGCAGTACGCGCCAACTTGCAGGAATTCGTCCTGCTGCAGGCCGATGTCACTGCCAACGATGTCGAAGACCAGGCATTGCTCAAGCATTTCGGCCTGTTCGGCCCGCCCGGCATCATCTTCTTTGATAGCGCAGGGCAGGAAATACGGCATCATAGGGTTATCGGCTATCAAAACAGCAATACATTCCTCGACACGTTGAATGCGGTAAAATCAGTCCATGACACCATCCAATAACAAAGGCTTGAGCAAGCGCGGCTTTTTCGTGCTGGCGTTGGCGCTGGCAGCCGCCATCCTGCTGATCCAGCAATACGCCGGCAAGCCCCGCACCGCGCATCCTGTCGAGACGTTTGCCTCCACCGCGCCATTCTTTGCGGCCCAGGCATCCGACCTTCAGGATACCGAACAGGCACTGTCGCAATGGCAAGGGCAATTGCTGGTGGTGAATTTCTGGGCGACCTGGTGCGCGCCCTGCCGCGAGGAAATGCCAGAGCTCGCAGAACTGGCTCGGGAATACGCTGGCAAGCTGGTTGTGCTCGGCATCTCCCTGGATAATGTAGAGAAAATGCAGGCGTTCGCCCAAGGCAAGCCCACGCCCTATCCTTTATTGTCAGCCGAGGAAGAAGGCATGAAGCTCAGCGCATCCCTCGGCAACCTGAATAGTGTGGTTCCACATACCGTGATCATCGGTTCCGATGGTAAAATCCTCAAAAGTTATTTCGGCCGGGTGACCAAGGCGCTTTTGCTGGAGACATTGCAGCCAGCGTTCAATTCTTGAGCCTTTCTCCCTAACTGAGCAATATCGAGCAATTTCGCTAAATTTCGTCAATTCTCTAGACAAAATACCCCAAATTACGGCAAACTTGCAGCCATCAAAGTTGCATTGGCGGTCAAACCGCCCCCATTCATGGCCCAACCATCCTCCAAAACCGTACTGGTATTGCACGGACCCAATCTGAACCTGCTGGGATTGCGTGAACCCAACCATTACGGCTCGGACACATTGGAAAGCATCAATCGCCAGCTCGAGCAGCATGCAAACAATGCGGGCATTGCCATTGACACCTTCCAGAGCAACCATGAAGCGGCATTGATAGAAAAAATCCATGCACTGGCGCATGCGCCGGCGGATTTCATCATCATCAACCCCGCAGCTTTCACCCACACTTCCGTGGCTTTGCGCGATGCATTGTCCGCGGTGAAAATCCCGTTTATTGAAGTCCATCTTTCCAATATCTACGCGCGCGAATCCTTCCGGCACCACTCGTATTTCTCCGACCTGGCGGTCGGCGTGATCAGCGGCCTGGGCGCGCATGGATATTCACTGGCGCTGGACTACGCCATCAACCACATTACTCGTGCCTGATCGGCACCCCATATACATCTAGAGGTTAACCATGGATTTACGCAAACTGAAGAAACTGATCGACCTGGTCGAAGAGTCCGGCATCTCCGAGCTGGAACTCACCGAAGGCGAGGAAAAGGTACGCATTTCGCGCCACCTGCCCAGCAGCCAGGCGCCGGTCCAATTTGCCCAGCCTTATATCGCAGCCCCTGCCGCACCGCAGGCAGCACCAGCAGCGCCCGTCGCGGAGGCCAGCACTGCGCCGGCCATCGAGGGCCATGTCGTCAAGTCTCCCATGGTGGGCACTTTCTACCGCGCGCCTTCCCCTGACGCCAAGTCGTTTGTCGATGTCGGCAGCAATGTCAGCGCAGGCGATACGCTCTGCATCATCGAGGCAATGAAGCTCCTGAACGAGATCGAGGCCGACAAGACCGGCGTGATCAAGGCGATCCTGGTCGAGAACGGCCAACCCGTGGAATACGGCGAACCGCTGTTCATCATTGGCTAGGAATCAACCCATGTTTGATAAAGTCCTTATTGCCAACCGCGGCGAGATTGCCTTGCGCATCCAGCGGGCATGCCGCGAGCTGGGCATCAAGACGGTCGCCGTCCATTCCGAGGCCGACCGCGAAGCCAAGTACGTC
Organism: Methylobacillus draconifructus; assembly: GCF_045984385.1. Lineage (NCBI taxonomy): Bacteria > Pseudomonadati > Pseudomonadota > Betaproteobacteria > Nitrosomonadales > Methylophilaceae > Methylobacillus > Methylobacillus draconifructus. The sequence goes on along the minus strand of NZ_JBJQIJ010000002.1, from coordinate 510,547 downwards.
AAGCTTGCCGATGAATCCGTATGTATCGGCCCGGCCCCTTCCGGCCAAAGCTACCTGAACATCCCCGCCGTCATCAGCGCGGCCGAAGTCACCGATGCGGAAGCCATCCATCCCGGCTATGGCTTCCTGTCCGAGAATGCCGACTTCGCAGAGCGCGTCGAGCAAAGCGGCTTCACCTTCATCGGCCCGCGCGCGGAAACCATCCGCCTCATGGGCGACAAGGTCAGCGCCAAGGACACCATGAAGGCTGCTGGCGTGCCTTGCGTCCCCGGTTCCGACGGCGCGTTGACCGACGACAGCGATGAAATCTTACGCATCGCCAGGGATATCGGCTATCCGGTCATCATCAAGGCTGCCGGCGGCGGCGGCGGTCGCGGCATGCGCGTCGTGCACACCGAGGCAGCGCTGCTCAATGCGGTCAGCATGACCAAGGCGGAAGCGCAGGCCGCCTTCGGCAACCCCATGGTCTACATGGAGAAATTCCTCGAGCAGCCGCGCCATATCGAGATCCAGGTATTGGCCGACCAGCACGGCAATGCCGTTTACCTAGGCGAACGCGATTGCTCCATGCAGCGCCGCCATCAGAAGGTGCTGGAAGAAGCACCGGCCTTCGGCATTACGCCGCAATTGCGTGACAAGATCGGCACCGCCTGTGCCGAGGCCTGCAAGCGCATCAACTATCGCGGCGCAGGCACGTTCGAGTTCCTGTATGAAAACGGCGAGTTCTACTTTATCGAGATGAACACGCGCGTGCAGGTGGAGCATCCCGTCACCGAAATGGTCACCGGCATCGACATCGTCAAGCAACAGATCCTGATCGCAGCCAACGAAAAGCTCAGCTTCAAGCAAAAAGACATCAAGCTGGCTGGCCATTCGATCGAGTGCCGCATCAATGCGGAAGACCCTTTCAACTTCGTGCCGTCTCCAGGCCGCATCACGACCTTCCACATGCCTGGCGGCCCGGGCATCCGCGTCGACACCCATGCCTATCAAGGCTACATGGTGCCGCCGAACTATGATTCCATGATCGGCAAGCTGATCGCCTACGGCGATACGCGCGAGCAAGCGATTGCCCGCATGCAGATCGCCCTGTCGGAAATGGTGATCGAAGGCATCAAGACCAATGTGGCCCTGCACAAGGAATTGCTCGCAGACGCGGCATTCCACCAGGGCGGCACCAGCATCCACTACCTGGAACACAAACTGGGTATTGCAAGCAAGTAATGGCTTGGATCTCACTCAAAATCGAGGCCCAGGACGACAACGCCGAACTCCTGAGCGACACCCTGATGGAGCTTGGCGCCCTCTCTGCGAGTATTGAGGATGCCAATGCCGAAACACCGGACGAGCAACCCATCTTCGGCGAGCCTGGCGACCCGCCTCCCGGCATCTGGCAGCAAAATGTCGTCAGCGCATTGCTGGATGAGGACGCAGACCTGGATGCCTTGTTAAAGGAACTCAGTGCGGCGACAGGCATCGCGGATTTCCGCTATAGCACGGAGACCATCGCCGAGCAGGACTGGGTGCGCACGACACAATCGCAGTTCGAGCCCATCCGTATCCGCGATGACTTGTGGATCGTGCCTTCATGGCATGATGCGCCCAACCCAGACGGCCTCAACATCGTGCTGGACCCCGGCTTGGCGTTCGGCACCGGCAGCCACCCGACCACCCATTTGTGCCTGAGCTGGCTTGCCGATACGGTGACACCGCAGGCCAGCGTGCTGGATTACGGCTGCGGTTCCGGAATTCTCGCCATCGCGGCGCGCAAGCTGGGAGCCGGCAATGTGGTTGGCGTGGATATCGACGCCCAGGCCATTCAGTCCAGCGTGTACAACGCAGGGCAGAATGAGACCGATGCCAGCTTCTACCTGGCCAGCGACCTGCCCGGCGGGCAATTCGACATCGTCGTGGCGAACATCCTTTCCAGCGCGCTCTCGGTGCTTGCGCCTGCCCTTGCACGCACAGCAAAACCTGGTGGCAAAATTGCGCTATCCGGCATCCTGCGTGAACAAGCCGACCAAGTCGGCGCCATCTACCAGGAGTGGTTCGACATGAACCCGCCTGTTTTCATGGATAGCTGGGTGTTGCTCACAGGAAGCAGAAGGTGACCACCTGATATGCGGCTAGTGACCTCCTGCCCAGCGTGCGATACCCGATTCCACGTCAAGCCGGAACAACTGGCGGCCCATGGCGGCGACTTGCGCTGCGGTCAATGCCGGCATCTCTTCAATGCCGGCTCGCGGCTCTATGAAATCCTGGAGCCGCAAACCCTGGCACCATTGCCACCCGCTCCTGCAAGCGAGGAGCCCGTCCCCGATCAGATTACCGCTGAGGCGGAAGAGGCAAGCCATGCCCTGCCTCACGAAACGAACTTCACCTCCGGCGAAGCGGACAGTGGAACAGCGGAATCGCCAGGGCCGGAAGACATTCTCCCTACCGAGGAATTAATCACCGCCCCTGAGCCGGAATCGGCGGATACTGTTGAGATCGACCGCGGGGAATCGGTAGATACTGAAACGGAACCCCTCAGTGCAGGTGTATTCAGCGAACAGTATGCAGACGAGCAGGCAGCAGAAATTCCCGAAGCGGATGAGCAACCCGTTGCCGCCAGCTTCCTCGCCCCGGACAAACCCGTGCGTCAACGGCGCTTTCCCCTCTGGCTGGCAGTGCCGCTCAGCCTGCTGCTGCTATTGGCGCTGCTCGGTCAATCGATCTATTTCTTCCGCACCCAGCTGGCGGGATACTGGCCGGCCAGCAGGCCGACCCTGGAGTCCGCCTGCCAATGGCTGGGTTGCACGGTGCCGTTGCCACGCAATGCGGAACTGCTGGCGCTGGACGATTCCGACTTACAGGAGGATTTCGAGCATCCCGAGGTCATCCAGCTGTCGACCAAGCTGATCAACAACGCAGCTTATACCCAGGCCTATCCCATGCTGGAGCTGACGCTGACCGATGACGACGACCAGCCCAAGCTGCGCCGTATTTTCAAGCCGGAGGAATACCTGCCATCAGGCCTGGATATCCAGGCGGGCTTGGCCGCCAATGGAGAAATCCAGGTCAACCTAGCATTCTCCACCAGCGGGGAAACAGTATCCGGCTACCGGGTGTTCGTCACTTACTAATCCGGTTTTCCCTTTAAGGTCGCTTTCAGCGTCCGCATACTAATGAAAATCATGAGGCTCAGATCATGATGCTGCGCATGGCATTAAAAGGCGCACGCTATATGATAGGAACCATGGATTGCGCGGTAAGGTTGATGACCGTGTGGCCCCTACCCCAAACTTAAAGGAGATACATTATGTGGACCAAGCCAGAAGTGACCGAAATGCGTTTTGGTTTTGAAGTAACCATGTACGTTTGTAACCGCTAAGTTGTTGCTCATCTCCGTACAAAAGGGGCCGCCAGGCCCCTTTGCTTTTCCTATTACCAATACAACCCTATAAGCTACTTCTCTTCATGACACTGCAATCGCACTGGTTGTCGCATCTAATCTCGTAATGAATTAAGAATGGATTATTCCGCTATGGATTGCAAACAAGGCGATTTCAATGCCCTGACCGCCTGCAACAGGCAATCGATGGCTTTCTCCCTGGTGTAGCCCTTGCGCCAGGCCAAGGCCATGCGGCGGGTCGGCACTGGATCTGCAAACGGGATCATCCTGATCAGCGGGTTCTGGTAGCGTTCCACCGCCGCGCTGCACGGCAGCACGGTAATGCCCAGGTTGGAAGCGACCATATTGCGTATGGTCTCCAGGGAGTTGCCCTGCAGCACCTCGCCATGGCGCGACAGTTCCGGGCACGCCAACACCACCTGGTTGCTGAAGCAATGGCCGCTGTTAAGCAACAGCACCTTCTCGTCAGCCAGTTCCTCCGCTTGGATTTCCTTGCGGCCCGCCCAGGGATGGATGTCCGGCACCGCCACAACGAAACTCTCGTCGTACAAAGGCTCGCAGCGCACGCCGGGCACATCGAACGGCAAGGCAATGATGGCGGCGTCAATCACGCGATTGCGCAATTGTGTCTCCAGGTTGGCCGTCAGGTTTTCCTCCACCTCCAATGGCATTTCCGGCGCAAGGTGGCGCAAGGCTGGAATGATTTCGGGCAACAGGTAAGGGCCGGTGGAATAGATCACGCCCAGCTTGAACGGCCCCGCCAGCTGGTTATTGCCCAGGCGCGCAATTTCCTTGATGCGGTTGGATTCTTCCAGCGTGCGGTTGGCCTGGGCAATGATCTGCTCGCCGATCGGCGTCGTGGCCACGTCCTTGTGGCTGCGCTCGAAAATGGTGACGCCCAGCTCCTCCTCCAGCTTCTTCACAGCCAGGCTCAGGGCCGGCTGGCTCACAAAGCATTTCTCCGCGGCGCGCCTGAAATTGCGTTCTTTCGCCACGGCAACAATAAACTTGAGTTCACTTAACGTCATGTGGAAATAATAATTAATATCAATCGAATGTAATTAATTAATAAGCAGATGATATATCTTATCAAAAAAAACCATCATCTCTAGCATCCCTAAACCATTCCATTGATGATAGATTGCGTGGTTTTACCTTAAGAACCTGCTTGTGTCCGCCGTATTAAACTGGCTCAAGGGCTTGAAACCGCAACAAAGCCCGGTAAACCACCAAGAAAAATTGCGTGCCTGCCTGGGTGCCCTGCTCGGCATCCTGGTGAGCGGTTTCCTGAGCGCCTGGCTGCTAGGGGCAGAAAGCCTGCCGTTCCTGATTGCACCGCTGGGCGCGTCAGCGGTGTTGCTGTATGCGGTGCCAGCCAGCCCGCTGGCCCAGCCATGGTCCATCATGGGTGGCAACCTGGCTTCCGCACTGGTGGGCATCGCCAGCCTGCACTGGATTGCCAGCATTCCCGTCGCGGCCGCCGTCGCCGTGGCGCTTGCCATCGGCCTGATGTTCGCATTGAGATGCCTGCACCCGCCGGGCGGCGCCGTGGCATTGACCGCCGTGTTGTCGGGCCCGCTGGCGTTGGAGCACAGCACTTATTTCCTGCTGCTCGTCGCCATCAATTCAGGCCTGCTGCTGTTGGTGGCGCTGGCCTACAACAATGCCACGAAGCGGCGCTATCCGCACCAGGCCAGAACCGAGCCCAACCTCCATAAAACCCAGGACTTGAGCCCGGCACACAGGGTAGGGTTCTCGAGCGCCGACCTCGATGCCGTACTCGAGGAATACAACCAGGTGCTGGATATCGCCAGGGACGACTTGGAAAACCTGTTCCTGCAGACCGAAATGCAGGCGTATAAACGCCGCTTCGGGGAAATCACCTGCGGCGACATCATGTCGCGCGATGTGATCAGCGTGGAATACGGCACCTTGCTGGAAGAAGCCTGGCCGCTATTGCTCGACCACCACATCAAGGCCCTGCCCGTGGTGGATCGCGCCCGCCGCGTGATCGGCATCGTCACGCGCTTCGACTTCCTCAAGCATGCCAACCTCGACGCCTATCCCGACTTCGAGGAGAAGCTCAGGAAATTCGTGCGCCGCACTTTCCTGGTGGAAACCGACCAGCCCGAAGTGGTTGGCCAGATCATGACCAGCAAGGTGCTGACGGCCGATATGGAAACGCACATCGTGCAGCTTGTACCGCTGCTATCAGAGTCTGGCATTCACCATGTACCAGTCCTGGATCACGAACGCCGGCTGGCCGGCATCGTGACCCAGACCGATTTGATTGCCGCCGTCTACCGCGGAAGGCTGGAAGAAAAAAGCGCCTGAAACATCAGGCGCTCATTACTTACATCATCGATGACACGATTTACTGCACACTCGTCTGGCGCAGCGCCTGGAAATCCGCCCCGCTCGGGTTCTGGAATACACGCAAGCCGAACTCGGGCAGGATTGCCAATAAATGGTCGAAAATATCCGACTGGATCGCTTCGTACTGCACCCAGGCGGTCGTATTGGTAAAGCACCAGATTTCCAGAGGAATGCCCTCCGCAGAAAGGTTCTGCTGGCGTACCACCATCGTCATGCCTTGGTGCACCCTGGGATTATGCTTGAGATATTGCTCCACATATGCACGGAAAGTCCCGATGTTGGTCACGCGGCGGGTATTGATCGGTTGCTTTCCCTTCTCACCCAATGCCTTGTTCCACTCATCCAGCTCATCCTGCTTCTTCTTCAGGTAATCGTCCAGCAAGCTGAATTGCTGCAAATGCGCCAGCTCTTCGTTCGTCAGGAAATGAATGCTGTTCTGGTCGATGAAAATACTGCGCTTGATGCGGCGTCCACCAGACTCGAACATGCCGCGCCAGTTCTTGAACGAATCCGTGATGAAACGCTTGGTCGGGATCGTCGTGATCGTCTTGTCCCAGTTCTGCACCTTGACGGTGTGCAGGGCAATGTCGATCACATCACCATCGGCATTGAGTTGCGGCATCTCCACCCAGTCGCCGACACGGATGATGTCGTTGGAACTGATCTGCACACTCGCCACCAGCGACAGCAAAGTATCCTGAAAAATCAACATCAGCACCGCCGCCATGGCACCAATACCAGACAACAGAATCACGGGAGAACGATCCATCAAGGTCGCTACCACCAGAATCGCCGCCAGAATATAAATGACCAGCTTCACTACCTGCACATAGCCCTTGATCGGCTTGCGGTGTGCATCAGGGCGCTGTTGCCAGACATCGTTGACCACATCCAGCGCCCCGGCAATCGCCAGACCGATAGTCAGCACGATAAAACCATGCGCGACGTTACGTACCACCGTCACCAGCGCCTCGGGCAAACCAGGAATCCAGGCAATGCCCACCGAAATGATCAATGCCGGCACAATATTCGACAGTCGCGCCACCACGCGACTTCTGGCAATCGCCTGCCCCACGGAGGCAGAGCGCAATATCTTATGCAATCCCCGCACCAGGATATGCTTGACAATCCAGTTGGCAACCCATGCGCCCGTCAACAGCAATGCAACGCATACCACACTGAATATTTCCTGATGACCTTGTAGCCAAGCCACCAAATTGCTCCAATCTTCTCTCATTACTTTCCTTCCTGCTTGTAAAACACGTGCGGCCGGGACTTGGCCGGCCACTTCGACATATTCCTCCCCACCAATGCAAAAGCGCCAACAGCCTTACGCAGCAAGGATCGGCGACCAATGGATGAGGTTGGGAACAGCCTGTTAGTACACAGGATATGCGATAGGTTCAGAAAAACGCATTGGCTAGGCTTGAAGAAGAACACAATCCAAAAACATGCATGTCTTAATGTCCAGTCGCTCGGTAAGCGTAACCGAACTAAAGAAAAGCCCTGCGGCAGGCAGAAGGCCATGCAGTAGCCGTACTCAATCACAACCGGCCTGAGGCTTATCTCGTACCGGCAGCGCTGTATCAGCGCATGGTGGAAATGCTCGAAGAGCAGGCAGATGCCAAATTGGTGTTGGAACGCCGGAAAGAACAGGGTATCGAAGTCTCGATTGATGAGCTATAAACTCGCCTTCAAATTGAGTGCAAAAAAGGAATGGGGATAAGCTGAACGCCACCATTCGGAAACCATTGAAAAAAAGCTCCAAGAGCGGCTTGAGCAGCCAAGTGCCTTCTGCCGCCTTATCCGGTGTGCCAGATTGCATCGGTTACCGGCTGATTTACGAATTCAGCGATACTACAGTAACGCCAGGCAGTGCGTCATGGCGCGCACCATGTGCTTCTTGATGGTGGTGACGGAGACTTGCTGGCGTTCGGCAATGGCGACATAGCTCGCGCCTTCCAGCTGCGCCATGAGGAAGATGGCGCGGGTGCGCGGCCCCAGGCCATCCAGCATCCGGTCGACTGCGATCAGGGTTTCCAGCACCAGCAGGCGCTGTTCGGGAGAAACCGCCAACGGTTCCGGCCGTGCTTCGAGGGCGTCGAGATAAGCCTGCTCCAGCGCACGGCGGCGGAACATATCCGCCACCAGCCCGCGCGCAATGGTGCTCAGATAGGCCCTGGGCTCGCGTATCTCGGCACGCTGGCCGGTATTGAGTAGGCGGATGAAGGTATCCTGCGCCAGGTCTGCCGCCTGCTCGGCATCCCCCAGCTTGCGGCGGAGAAACTGGAACAGCCAGCCGTGGTGGCGGGTATAGAGCTGGTGCAAGCCTGCCTGGGAGGGGTCGGAAATGGTCATGATGATGAAAATTGAGAATTATTCTCATCATATCAGCCGGACATCGCTCGCATCAATCTCCAATATCCGGGTTTGTCTGGCATTGTCCTACATGAAGATCAGCCTCGAGCCGATGCCGTGCATTATTGTTGAGCTCTATGCTGGAGGCTCAATATCGAAGGAGCAACGTCATGAAATTCCTGATCAAAGCCGCAGTACTGACTTATGTCGTCAAGCGCATTGCCAAATCCTACCTGAGCAAGGCGTAATTTTCACTGGGAGTCTTGGCTCCCTTTTTCTTGTGCCGTGTCTGGTCAATTGGTAAAGGATCATCATGGATTTCCATCTCAGCCTGGCCCCGCTTGTTTCCCTGATTGCCGGCATCCTGATTCTCGTCATTCCGCGCCTGCTCAACTACATCGTGGCGCTCTACTTGATCATTATCGGCATCCTCGGCTTGGTGGGAACCAATACCCTGTAAAGCCCGAAAATCGTCCAAAAATGTCTCCAAACGGCGTCACACCGGGCTTTAAATAGAAAAATTTGCTGGATTCCGCGCCAAAAGGGGTTTCATTGAGCACAGGTTGTGATATTTTCTCCTCTGTTACTACTTAACCTGGTAACGAGGCGAAGTATCAGCCTTACCAAAACTAGCTTGATAACCCAATAACACAAGGACTGGACACATATGAACAAGACAGAACTGATCGAAGAAATCGCCAAGGAAGCGGGAATCTCCAAGGCTGCTGCTGGTAAAGCTGTTGATGCATTCACTGCATCCGTAACTGCAGCCCTGAAGGGTGGCGATACAGTAACACTGATCGGCTTCGGTACTTTTGGCGTTTCCGAGCGTGCTGCCCGCACTGGCCGCAATCCTCAAACCGGTAAGGAAATCAAGATTGCTGCCCGCAAGGCCCCTAGCTTCAAGGCTGGCAAGGCACTGAAGGACGCATTGAACTAAGCGGTTGCATTGTTCGATGGACCAATAAAACGCCAGCCGATGCTGGCGTTTTTTATTGGTCAACGGGGTAGCGCCTTCTCGAAGCAGCAACTGACCGGGTTGCCGATATAAGGCCCGAAAGGCGCAATGGGCCGGTAGCCCAGGCCTTGGTAAAGCGAGATGGCAGGTGCCTGCAGATTCCCTGTCTCGACCAGCAGGCGCTTGACTCCCTGCTGCCATGCCCGGCGCTCGAGGTCGGCCAGCAAACGCTTCGCCAAGCCATGGCCGCGTGCGGATGGCGTAACGAACAGGCGCTTGATTTCTGCCGCATCTGCCGCCGAGGGCACCAAGGCGACACAACCCAAGGGCTGGGCTTCGCCGCGCGCAATCAGCGCCAGGGATGGCTGCAGCACTGCAGGCTTGGGCATGCCAGGATATATCTGGAAAAGCTCATGTTCCAGCGCTTGCAATAGCGATCGCATATCGTGGCCGGCGAAATCGCACGCCTCGATCGCGACCTCGCCCAGAGGTTCACTCTTCATCCTGGTCCGGGGAATGGTACTCAAAATCCTCGTAAACCGACTCTGCAATCGGCAACAGCGCTTCGTGCAAAGCCTGTTCCGTCATGACACTATATTGTCGTTGCGCGGTCAAAGCCGGATCGGGTTCCAGCGCCTGCAACAAGGGCTCGTAATCGTCGCCCGAGACGCCGAAATGGTCGTCGCTGCCCACAGGCTTGCTATAGGCCAGTGAATATTGCCGCTGGCGCAACTCAATATCGAATCTGATATTAAAATAGGGGGTTGCAGCGTCATTCTCCCGCGACTCGCCGTAATCGATGTCGAGCAGGATGGCGTTCACTCCCTGGATGCTGATGGCTTTGCCGTGTTGCGTCACTGCAGTTTCCTTACTGACTAAATCCAGCATTGTACTGGTTTTGAACCACGATATAACTCATCAAACATGAGGAGGAAGTAATGGCCAAGGTCTTGAAGACAGACGCCGAATGGCGCGAGCAACTCACCCCGATGCAATATGAAGTCACGCGCCATGCCGCCACCGAGCGCGCCGGCACGGGGGAATATGCCTTTCATTTCGAGCATGGCATTTATTATTGCGTATGCTGCGGTACGCCGCTGTTCGCCTCGGATACCAAGTTTGACGCCGGCTGCGGCTGGCCCAGCTATTTCGAGGCGCTCGACCCGGACAATATCCGTGAGGAGTCGGATACGTCTTACGGCATGGTGCGTACCGAGGTGATCTGCAATGTCTGCGACGCCCACCTCGGGCATGTGTTCCCCGATGGCCCGCCGCCCACCGGCCTGCGCTACTGTATCAATTCCGCATCCTTGCGTTTCGAGCCGCGCTGACCCTATGCGTGAACTTGACGAACTGTTCGCCGCACTGGGACGCTCGCGCTTCCGCAGTTCGTTCAAGCTCAACGCGCACGACCGCACCTACCTGCATGCCAAAGGGCTGCCGGTGATCCAGGACCATGCGCGCGACTTCATCGCCAAGCGCCTGGCGCCGGCCGTGATCGCCAACGATGGCAAGCAGACCCCTTATCGCGGCCATCCGGTATTCGTGGCGCAGCACGCCACCGCATGCTGTTGCCGGGGCTGCCTGCAGAAATGGCACTTGATCCCCGCAGGGAGCGCATTGAACGCGGATGAACAGGCATATGTCGTGCAAGTGCTGATGCACTGGCTGGAAAACGTTTATTGACATGGAAACAGGGTTTTACAGAAGCGCGGCTTATGCATATCATGGCGACCCAAGACGACAGTAGCGAAATATTTCCAGCCTGACATGAGCACTTCCCTAGACACCGATATCCTGCTGGTTGGCGGCGGCATCATGAGCGCCACCCTGGGCACCCTGCTGCACAAGCTCAACCCAGACCTGCGCATCACGCTGGTGGAACAGCAGGCGGAAGTGGCGACCGAAAGCAGCGACGGCTGGAACAATGCCGGGACCGGCCATGCCGGGTATTGCGAACTCAACTACACGCCGCAGAACGCGGACGGCAGCGTCTCCATCGCGCGTGCGCTCAAGATCAACGCGGCTTTTGAAGAGTCCCTGCAATTCTGGGCCTGGCTGGTGGAGCAAGGGATACTGCGGGAGCCTGCCAGCTTCATCAATCCCACGCCGCATGCCAGCTTCGTCTGGGGCGAGAAGGACGTGGCCTTTCTGCAGAAGCGCCACCGGGCGCTGAGCGCGCATCACCTGTTTTCCGATATGGAGTACAGCGAAGACTCTGCCGTGCTGCAGCAATGGATGCCGCTGGTGATGGCGGCCCGAAAAGCGGATATTCCGGTGGCGGCGACCCGCGTCGCCTATGGCAGCGACGTCGATTTCGGCTCCCTCACCCGGCAACTGGTGCAGCATTTGCAGTCAGCGCCTGGGTTCAAGCTGCTCACCCGCCATGCCGTCACCGGCCTCAAGCAACAGCAGGGCCGTTGGCAGGTGAAGGCGGCCGACTTGTCCAAAGGCAAGCCTTTGGGCATCCGTGCCGGATTCGTCTTCCTGGGCGCCGGCGGCGCCACCCTGCCCCTGCTGCAAAAATCCGCCGTTAAGGAAGCCAAGGGCTACGGCGGCTTCCCGGTCAGCGGACAATGGCTGGTGTGCCACAACCAGGACGTCATCAACCGGCATCACGCCAAGGTCTATGGCAAGGCGCCCATCGGCGCGCCGCCAATGTCCGTGCCCCATCTGGATACCCGCATCATCAACGGCAAGCCGGCCTTGCTGTTCGGGCCGTTTGCCGGGTTCACCACCCGCTTCCTCAAGCAAGGGTCGTTGCTTGACCTGGTCAGCTCGGTCAAACGAGGGAACCTGAAATCCATGCTGGGGGCCGGCCGCCACAATATGGATCTGACGCGCTACCTGGTCGGGGAAGTGTTCCAGACCCATAAACAGCGCGTGGCGGCATTGAGGAATTTCTATCCCCAGGCAAAAGAAAGTGAATGGTCACTTATCTCCGCCGGCCAGCGCGTGCAGATCATCAAGGAATGCGACCAGAAAGGCGGCAGGCTGGAGTTCGGCACCGAGATCGTATCTGCCGGCGATGGCAGCCTGGCGGCATTGCTGGGCGCCTCCCCCGGCGCCTCCACCTCGGTGCCGGCCATGCTGGAAGTATTGCAGCGCTGCTTCGGCCAGCAATTGCAAAGCGCCTCCTGGCAAGAGCGCATGCGCGAGATGCTGCCGTCCTACGGGCAATCCCTCATAGAAGACGCCGAATTGCTGCGCACGGTGCGGCGCCGTACCCTTACGAGCCTGAAGCTGGCGTAGAGCCAGCCTCATCCGCTCCCCCAACAGCTCTAGCTCAACCATTTCCATTTGTCCTACACGCATATCAGAGTTTTTCAGATAACGCTGGCTTCGAGCACACGTTATAGTGGCTCCACAATTTCAGTTACATAAAGGAAACCATCATGCATGCCTTATTGAATCTGGTGCTGGTAACCGTCATGTTTGGCCCGATTGCGCTGGGCTTCATTTTTGGTTAAGCCCAATCAAGTTTTGCAAGCCGCTGGCATTTGTCAGGATTAGCGACTGTCCGTCCTCCCCTATCGAACTAATCCGGGTTGCTTCACAGATAAAAGGCGTCTTGAGCGCCGAAGCCTCCCAGACAAATGCCAGCAAGCGCTGCTTGCCCCCAGGCCTGAGACCGCCCCCACCATCTTCAGTCCGTTTCGCCCCCCATCCTCGTTTTGTAGCCGATTTCCTGTTGTCTGTTCTTCACAAAAAATCTTCTGATGACGGCGGTCAGCCCATTCCTACATTTCTTTCAGTAACATGCCGATTAATGCTGTCAGCCTACCTTTCTAGAATGCATACGTGTTCTCTATAACTAAATCCAAAAAGGAGTCTTAAATGAAAGCGAATTTGAAAAGCCTAGTCCTGATCAGTGCCCTGATGATGCCAGTTGCCAGCTTCGCTGCTGAAGGCGACAGCATTGAAACCAAGCTGAGCGACTCTGTCGTCACCACCAAGGTGAAGGCTGCTTTCGCCAAGGACAAGCTGGTCAGCGCTACGGACATCAAGGTTGAGACCGATAGCGACGGCCTGGTGCAGTTGAGCGGCACAGCCAAGAGCAAGGCTGAAGCTGAGCATGCCGTGAAGCTGGCTAAGAGCGTCAAGGGCGTGACCGGCGTCAAGGACGATATCGTCGTTCCTTAAGCTGTCGATGCGTTGAAATCAAATGCATTGAAACCAAAATGGGGCTGATGCCCCATTTTTGCGTTCATGCCATCTTGAACCTGAGATTGAGGTAAGCCAGGATTTCCTGCTTGAGCTGCTCGTGGAACCGCTCCCGGTCGAACCCTTCAGGGTCGACAGTCGGCAACGCCCCTCCCTGCTTGATCTTGGGCGGAAATGGGCTGAGAAAAGAGAAATGCCCGGCGTTCTTCACGCAACGGCTGGTGATGTTGGCTGGATCGCGCACGCCCTTCAGCACAATGTCGTTGTGCCACGCTGGGGTGTAGGGGTCATGCTCGGCGCTGAGCATGAGAATAGGCACGTTGACGCCTTCGAGCGCATGCTCTGGCGCGAACCATACCGTGGCAGGCGCCAACAACACCAGCGCCTTGACCCTGTCGTCGTGCTCCACTTCGACAATCGCGGGTTCGGGCCCGTGATAACCCGGCTTGAACGCTTCAGGCGGATACCATGGCGTCCCCCCGGCCAACGCCAAAGCGGCATAGCCGCCCATGGAATGCCCGATGACGCCGAGCTGGCCCGCCTGCAGGTGCGAGCCGAGGAAGGCATCCCGGTAGAGCGCGTCGGCGGCGAGCTTGAGGTGGCGCGGGCGGTATTGCAGGTTTTCCACCTTGCCCATGAATTGATTGTCGACCCGGTTGTTGCCGGGATGCTCGATCATCGCCACGACATACCCGTGCTGCGCAAGATAGGCGGTGATGGTCCGGTACAACAGGTGGGAGCCGCCGCTGCCGTGAGAGACCAGGATCAAGGGATATTGCCCGGGGGCCACGGGAGCATCCGGGCCGACATCCATGACATAAGGGCCAAACGTATGACTGACAGGCACCTGCCGCGTGGGATACATCGCCAATGCGGGAAACGAGAGCCCATGCTCTTCATCCGCCAACCTGAATTCTTTCACGCCAACAAACATATTGAAATCAATCAGTTGATCCGATGTAACAGGCAAAATAAAAGCAGACGCTCAAGGTCTGCTTTTATTGGAATTGGCGTCCCCACGGGGATTCGAACCCCGGTTACCGCCGTGAAAGGGCGATGTCCTAGGCCTCTAGACGATGGGGACATGAAACATAATGTTTCTAGAGGGTGCGAATTCTAACCAAAAACCCTGATGAACACCAGCTTATTTTGAAAAAATATTACGCTAAACAAAAATCCACGATTTGATGCAGACCTGCACAATCATTGCTAGCATAGCGCCCAGATGAAAGACCCCCGTTTCCCCGACCGGCGTATCGCCCATCTCGACATGGACATGTTCTTTGCCGGGGTGGAATTGCTGCGCTATCCGGAACTGCGCGGCAAAGCCGTGGTGGTAGGCGGCCGTTCGGCTTACCAGCCAAGGCAGTTGGCCGACGGCAGCATCCAATTCTTCCGCTTGCGCGAATACAACGGACGCGGCGTGGTGACCACCTCGACCTATGAGGCCAGGGCCTTCGGCGTGTTTTCTGCCATGGGCCTGATGAAATCCGCGCAACTGGCGCCGGACGCCATCCTGCTGCCCGCTGATTTCGAGTCCTACCGCCATTATTCCAGGCTGTTCAAGGCCGCGGTCGCCGCCATTGCGCCGCAGATCGAGAACCGCGGCATCGATGAAATCTATCTCGACCTCAGCGCCCACGAGGAAGACACCGCCGCCCTCGCCCAACGCTTGAAGGACGCCGTGTTTGAGGCCACCGGCCTTTCCTGCTCGATCGGCATTGCGGCCAACAAGCTGCTGGCCAAGATCGCCTCCGACCTCGACAAGCCCGACGGGCTCACCATCATCGACGACCAGGCTTTCCGCGAGCGCATCTGGCCGCTGCCCGCCAAGAAGATCAACGGCATAGGCCCCAAGGCGGCGGTCAAGCTGGAAAAGCTCGGCATCCACACCATCGCCGACCTCGCGTCAGCCGACCTCGCCCTGCTGCAGGAAAACTTCGGCCAGAGCTATTCGCACTGGCTGATGCGCGTAGCCCGGGGAGAGGACGACAGACCCGTGGTCACCACCTCGACGCCCAAGTCCATGAGCCGTGAAACCACCTTCGAGCGCGACATGCACGCCCAACAGGACAAGCGCCTGCTCGGCACGGCCTTTACCTCGCTGTGCGAGCGCGTCGCCGGCGACCTGCAACACAAAGGCTATCTCGGCCACACGGTGGGCATCAAGATCAAGTACCAGGATTTCCGCACCGCCACCCGCGACCTTACCCTGCCCGCTCCCGTCAACGACGCCGCCGCCATCCGCCGCGCTGCGGGCGCCTGCCTGAAGCGCGTATCGCTGGATCAGCGTTTCCGTTTGCTGGGCGTGAAGGTCAGCAACCTGGTGCGCGCAGACGAAATCGAACCGGACCCGCCGGAACAGGCCAGCCTGTTCGGCTGAAACTGCTTGATGCTGAGACGCTCAGGCCTGCCATTGCGCCGGAATATGGGCCACGAGGAAGTCGATCAGCAGCCTGAGCTTGCCGGCAGCGGCCTGGCGATCGCGGTAGCAGGCATAGAAATCCAGGGGCTCGATCTCGACGGCGGGCGCTTTTTCGCCGCCCGGTTCGAACAAGGGCACCAAGCGGCCCTGCGCAATCAGGCGGTCGGCAACAAACGCTCCAATGCGCGCAATCCCGGCACCGGCCGCCGCCATGACCGCCAGGGAGTCGATATCGTTGCAAACCAGAGTATCGTTAAGCTTGGCCTCGAAGCTCAGGCCATCCCTAGCAAACCTCCACCCCAGCAAACGCCCGTCCAGGGGCACGCGCAGCACCAGGCATTGATGATGAACCAGCTCGTCCGGGTCATGCGGGACGCCGTGCTGGGCGAGATATGCCGGGGAGGCGCAGAAGCGCAACGGCACCCGTGCGATCCGCCGCGCCACCAAGCCCGGCTCCAATTGCTGAGAGAACCGGATGCTGAGGTCGATCTCCTCGCGGATATGGTCGACGTAATGGTCCGCCAGCACCAGCTCCACCTTGAGCCTGGGATAGCGGATCGCAAACGCTGCCACTATGGGAGCCAGCACGTTGCGCCCGAAAGCGGCGGAACAGGCGATACGCAACTTGCCGCGCGGCTCGCCGGCAAGCTCGTGCAGCTCTGCCTGGGCATGCGCGAGCTCCTCGATCACCGATTGCACGCGCTGGTAATAAAGCTGGCCGCTTTCGGTCAAGGCGAGGCTGCGCGTGGTCCTGGCCAGCAATCGCGTACCCAGCTGCTGTTCCAGCCGGGCAATGTTCTGGCTGGCGGCAGCGGCTGAAATTCCCAGCCTTCTGGCCCCGGCGGCAATACTGCCCTCTTCCACCGCCTTGACGAAGCTGCTTATGCCTTTCAGGTTATCCACAAGACCGCCTTTTTTGTATATTGCGATTAATTCGTAAGTTTAACTTGAAAATAAATTTAGGGTTTTGCTACTACTGGCTTACGAACAACTTGGATACAGTGGCGCCAATGATATCCATTGGAACAACAAATTATGCGTCGCTTATCCAACTTTAACCTCGGCCTGCCCAAGCGATATACCCCTGTCGCATTCGCGTTTTTCATGTCCGGCATCATGGCCATGCTGATGTGCCTGGTCATCGTGGGCGCCAACAGCGGCCTTGGGCCAGGCTATCTTGAAAGGGTGATGAAATCCTACGAACTGGCCATGCCAGTGGCTTTTGTATGCGTGTTAATGGTGCGACCGATCGTCATGCGGCTGGTCGCGGTGACAATCCGGCCTTGAATCTGTGTGCATTCACTTTCTCCGACAGCCTTATCGGAACCCGGACTATGCACGCGAATCGGCGCTATCGTTACACTGAGCCTCAGGATATCTGCTGAGGAAAGCCGATTTCAGCGGAACTGTTTAGCCTGGAAACCATCCATATTGATAGGAGGGCGTCATGCCAGTGATCGAAAAATCCATACAAGTGAACGTACCAGACCAAGTGGCCTATGACCAATGGACGCAATTTGAAGATTTTCCATTATTCATGGAAGGCATTATCGAAGTTACCCAGTTGGACGACACCCATTTGCACTGGAAGGCTGAAATTGCCGGGCAACGCAAGGAATGGGATGCGGAAATCACAGAGCAGATTCCCGGCAAGCGCATCGCTTGGCACAGTCTCTCCGGCGCGCGTAATGCCGGCGTCGTGACTTTCCACCACATCGACGATTCGACTTCGCGCATTATGCTGCAAATGGATTACGACCCGGAAGGCTTGCTGGAAAACGCCGGTGACGCCATCGGAGTGCTCAGCCACCGCGTGACAGGCGATCTGGAGCGCTTCAAGGGATTCATCGAATCACGCGGCGCGGCTACCGGTGCCTGGCGCGGCCAAGTCGACCAAGGCACTCAGCGAGTAACGACGCCCCGTCATTAGCATCATTCACATCCACGTTAGGAGGTTGTTCATGAAACTACTACTCAAGACCCTGATCGCAGGCTACGTCGCGAAGAAGCTGACACACTATTACCTCAATCATAAAAAGCCGAAAACCGTAGAAGTCTGACCCCAAGCCGGGCATGCCCGGCTTGTTTTTTTGTGAAATCCCGCCATGCGCCATCTTTCCCGCCTGCTCACGCTGCCGATGCTGTGCCTCACGCTCAATGCCTTGTCGTCACATGCGCAAGAATCCAACCAATCCTTGAATGGCAGCTGGCAATTCCAGCCTGTCGCCGATCCAGGCAATGTCACGCCTCAACTGCAGGCGCCCGCGCTCGGCTGGAAGAAGATCAACGTCCCGGACAATTGGTATCGGCAAGGCCATAACATCAGCGGTTTTGCCTGGTACCAGACCCAGTTCAAGCTGAACGCGCAGAATGCCTCCCGGGTGGCCCACCTGGTATTCAACGGCGTGGACTATGCCGCCGACGTATGGCTGAACGGCCGCTACCTGGGGCATCATACCGGCTACTTCCAAGCATTCGAGTTCGATGTCACCGGCCTGGTGAAGCCTGGAGATAACCAGTTGCGCGTGTTGGTGAACAGCCCCTTGGAAAAACCCGAGGATTGGTCCTTGCACAAACGTCTGGTGAAAGGCATTTTCAGCCATCACGATACCCGGCCCGGCGGCGCTTGGTCCGAGCGCGGGCAGGAAAAGAACACCGGCGGCATCTGGGCGCCAGTCGAATTGCAGTTTGCCGACCAGGCCGCAGTGCGCCAATTGCAAGCCACCCCCCGCAAGCAGGCAACGCAAGCAAAACCCCAGCATTGGGAGATCAAGACGGAAGCCGTGATCCGCCAACATGTTTCACATGAAACACCCGTGACTGTGGAAGCCAGCATCAGCCCGGAAAACTTCAATGGGCCGGCAGTGCATTTTTCGCAGCAGCAAATCTTGAAAACAGGGAACAACCGCCTAGACCTCAGCTTCCCCTTGGACAATCCTGCCCTGTGGTGGCCCTACGAACATGGCAAGCCTAATCTGTACAAGCTGGAACTCAGCCTCAAGGACGCCTCGGGCAAGCTGCTGGACCGGCAGCAACAGGTATTCGGCGTGCGGGAAGTCAAAGCGGATGAGAGCCTGCAATGGTTCGTCAACGGCCGCCGCATGTTCCTCAGGGGCACCAACTATATCGCCAGCCAATGGCTGGCCGAGATGACGCCGACGCGCTACCGGCAGGACCTGGAAATGATGCAGGCGGCCCATATCAACGCCGTGCGCGTGCACGCGCATGTCACCGGAAAGGATTTCTACGAACTATGCGACCGCATGGGCATATTGGTCACGCAGGATTTCCCGTTGTTGTGGGGCTATAGCGACGACCCGGCCTTTGTCATAGAGGCGCGCAGCCAGGCGAAAGACATGGTGCAGTCCCTGCAGCGGCACCCGTCCATCATTTCCTGGACCATGCACAACGAGCCGCCGTGGGATTCGCCCTGGATGGCGCAGAAATATCCGGACTATCAACCCGACCTCAACCGCAAGCTGGACGAATTGCTCTACGAAGATGCCCGCAAGCTGGATACGTTGCGCGTGGTGCGCAAGGAATCAGCCACCAAGGAGCATGAATGGATGGGCTGGTACTTCGACCATTGGCTCGCCTTTGCGCGCCCTGCCCCTACGCCTTGGAGCACGGAATTCGGCGCCCAGGCGCTGCCCAACCTCAAGGGCCTGAAACGCATGTTCAGCGAAGAGCTGCTTTGGCCCGATAGTGAGGACAAATGGCGCGAGTGGGAATATCACAACTTCCAGCGCAAGGAGACGTTCGAGTTCGCCGGGGTGAAACAAGGCCGCAATATCGAGGAATTCATCGCCAACAGCCAACATTACCAGGCGCGCTTGATTCAGTTCGCGGTGGAAAACTACCGCCGCCAGCGCTATAGCCCGGTCTCTGCGGTATTCCAGTTCATGTTCGTGGAAAACTGGCCTTCCATCAACTGGGGCATCGTCGATTACTGGCGCGATCCCAAGGCAGGCTACGAAGCATTGCGCACCGCCTACCAACCCGTGCTGCCTAGCCTGGAATGGAAGCAGGACGAGTACGAGGCTGGCGCGTCGCCCCAGGTCGGCCTATGGGCGATCAACGACACCTGGCGCGGCTTCGAGCACGCCAGCTATACGGTAACCTTGTATCGGGATGGCAAGCAATTGGATACGCTCAAACTGCCGCTGGAAATGCTGCCTGATTCCGGCCACAAGCTGCGCGACTACCCGCTGCCGGTACTGGAGAAAGGGCAATATGAGCTCAAGGCCGAGATCACCGGGCAGGATGGCAAATCCATGGGGCGCAACCAGTACCGTTTCAGCGTGAAGTAGCCTTGCAAAGGTATTAGCGCAAGCCACCTGGAAACGCTATCCCAGCTTGTCGTCCGCTACCGGATAATTCGGGTCTTCGAGTAGGTTGACCTCGACCAGGTCGCGCGCACGGCCGAGCAGGGCCCGGCAATCCGGGCTCAGGTGCTTGAGCGATAGCTGCTTGCCCTGCTGGGCGTAACGCTCGGCCAAGGCATCGATCGCGGCCAGCGCCGAGTGGTCCACCACCTTGGCCTGCTTGAAATCCACTACGACCTGCGCCGGGTCATCCTGCGGGCTGAATAGGGCCTGGAAGTTGGCAATCGAGGCAAAGAACACGCTGCCCTTGAGCATGTAGACCTTGCGCCCGGCCTCGTCGACATAGGCACTGGCCGAGATTTCCTTGGCATGCTCCCAGGCAAACACCAGCGCCGAGACGATCACGCCGACCAGCACCGCCACCGCCAGGTCACTAACCACCGTGATGAGCGCCACCAGGATGCCAACGAAGATATCCGCCTTGGGCACCCTGCCGAACAGCCGGAAGCTGCCCCACTCGAAGGTCTTGATCGCCATGACGAAAATCACCCCGATCAAGGCAGCCAGCGGGATCATCTCGATCCAGTGCGAGGCAAACAAGATGAACGAAAGCAGGAAGGCCGACATGGCAATGCCGGACAGGCGCTTCAGGCCGCCCGCGTTCATGTTGATCATGCTCTGCCCTATCATGGCGCAGCCGCCCATGCCGCCGAAGAACCCGGTCACCACGTTGGCCGCGCCTTGCGCCATCGATTCGCGGTTGGGCTGGCCGCGCGTATTGGTCATCTCGTCGATCAGGTTGAGCGTGAGCAAGGTCTCGATCAGGCCGATCGCGGCCAGGATCAAGGAGTAAGGGAACACGATCTTGAGGGTTTCCAGGCTGAGCGGCACTTGCGGCACATGCAAGCTGGGCAACCCTCCCGCAATCGAGCCCAAGTCTCCCACAGTCTTGGTTTCCAGCCCCATCGCCGCAACCGCTGCCGACACCACTACAATCGCGGCCAATGCGGAAGGCACGATCTTGGTCAGTCGCGGCAGCAGGTAAATCACCAGCATCGTCAGCGCTACCAGTGCCAGCATGGTGTAGAGCAACGGCCCGCTCATCCATTGCATGCTGCCGTCTTCCGACGCCACCTTGAAATGGTTGAACTGGGCGAAGAAGATCACCATGGCCAGGCCATTCACGAAGCCGAGCATCACCGGGTATGGCACCATGCGGATGTACTTGCCCATCTTCGCCGCCGCGAACAATATTTGCAGCGCCCCCATGAGCACCACGGTCGCAAACAGGTATTCTACCCCGTGCTGCACCACCAGGGCCGTCATCACCACCGCCAGCGAACCCGCCGCGCCGGAAATCATGCCGGGACGCCCGCCAAAGGCGGCGGTAATGAACGAGACGATGACCGCGGCATACAAACCGGTTAATGGCGAGACGTGCGCCACAAAGGCAAACGCGATGGTTTCCGGCACCATCGCCAGTGCCACGGTCAGGCCGCTCAATACATTGGTTTTGATCTGGGCAGGGTTCAGCCCTCTGGATACTGCATTCGACATCATATGCTCCTGTTTGCTGCGCAATCGCACCCTTCATGCGCAGAATGGTTCAGCCATACACGACTCATGGGCGTGGAAATCCCGGTTAAATTATTGCTGAATCAATGGATTACATCGGTCTGATACAGTATGAAACGGATAACAACAGCATGTATTATTTCATCAATGGCAGATCGGACCAAATGAACATAGGCAAAAACCGTTAATACGCTGGATATTTTTCAGCAACAACCGCGCTTAGGAGCATCCAGGATGGAAAACCAATGGAGTGTCTACAAAATCGCCCCGATCGACCACGGCTGGCATTACCTCAAGACCGTGAACGAAACTGCGCGCCTGCTGGGCGGCAACTGGGCTGAGGCAGAAATCGACGGCTTGGTGGCAGACCAGCCGACAGTGGAAGCATTCCTCGCGGCGTACCGCTTTGCGCGCGATGCCGCGATCGCCTATGGCTATGACGGCATCAACCGTCAAGAACCGGTGGTATTCTGGCTTCCCGATGCCGCAGTGTTCAGCTACGGGTTTGTTTTCAAGTCGGATATCGGCGGGGTGACATACGTGGTATCCCCCAATCCGCTTATTAATTAAGCCTTCAGAAAATTTGGTGCAGCATCGCCCCACATCTCACCCACCGATCCTCGCGGAAATTCACCAAGGACGGTTAAACCAACGATAACAATCGACTATCAACCCGGAGTCAGGGATAGTCCACTATAAGTCATTCTGGTAGACTGATAACGATTTTGAACGACTTTGCGGCTTTAACCAGAGAGCCAATGCCATGAATTCCGAACCGTGGGTCACAGCAATCGATGTCGCTAAGCATCTGGGCGTCGTAAAAGACACCGTTTATCGCTGGCGCGAGCGAAAGGGTTTGCCAGCGCACAAGATAGGTCGGCTGTGGAAGTTTCAGCTCTCCGAGGTTGATGCATGGGTGCGGGCGGGAGGAGCTGACGAAGACGATGCGCACGACAGGTTAGATACCGACCGCCACACATCAGGGGGATGAATGGACAAGTACCAGCTTAGTGAGCGTGATATCTGCACCAAGTTCATCACGCCTGCTATTGTGCAGGCGGGCTGGCAGCAGCATCAGTTTCGCGAGGAAGTGAATCTCACGGACGGACGCGTCATGGTGCGCGGCAAGCTTGCGGCACGCATTAAGAATCCCGATGCTAAAGGTGGCCCTAAGCGCGCGGACTTCGTTTTGTATGCCCGGCCCAACATACCGATTGCGGTAGTCGAGGCCAAGCAAGCGCGCTTTTCGGTCGGCCACGGCATGCAGCAGGCACTGGCCTATGCCGAGATGGTAGATGCCCCCTTTGCCATCAGCAGTAATGGCGACGGCTTCCTGCTGCACGACCGCACTGGCCTGACGCAGCCCAGCGAGCGCGAGCTCTCACTCAGCGAGTTTCCATCACTGGACGATCTTTGGCCGCTTTATCAGCAATGGAAAGGCCTTGTTGAGCCTGCCGCAGTTAAGCTAATTGAGCAACCGTTCTACACCGACGGCAGCGGCAAGGAGCCACGCTATTACCAGCGCGTCGCTATCAACCGTGCCATCGAAGCCATCGCCAAAGGACAGCAGCGCGTGCTGCTGGTAATGGCCACCGGTACCGGCAAAACCTACACCGCATTCCAGATCATCTGGCGTATGTGGAAAGCCAAAGCGAAAAAACGCATCTTGTTTTTGGCCGACCGCAACATCCTGGTCGATCAAACCATGCAGCAAGACTTCGCCCCCTTTGGGGAGGTCATGCACAAGGTCTCCAACCGCGAGATCAAGAAAAACTACGAGATCTATCTTGCCCTTTATCAGGCGGTTACCGGCAAGGAAGAATGGAAGCAAATTTACAAGCAGTTTCCGGCCGATTTTTTCGATCTTGTCGTTGTTGATGAATGCCACCGTGGCAGTGCCGCTGATGATTCAGCCTGGCGCGATGTGCTCGAATACTTCAGCAGCGCCACACACTTGGGCCTGACGGCTACGCCGAAAGAAACCAAGGAGGTCAGCAACATCACCTACTTTGGCGACCCAATCTACACTTACTCGCTGAAGCAAGGTATCGAAGACGGCTTCCTCGCGCCCTACAAAGTGATCCGAATCGCCACCGATGTCGATGCCGTGGGTTACACCCCCGAAAAAAACAAGATCGACAAACTCGGCCAGGCGGTGGAACAGCGCCAATACAACACGAAGGATTTTGACCGCACCCTGGTGCTGGAAAAACGCACCAAACTGGTGGCCAGCAAAGTATGGGAATACCTCAAGGCCACCGACCCAATGGCCAAGACCATCGTGTTTTGTGATGACCAGGACCACGCCGAACGCATGCGGCAAGAGCTGGTCAAGCTCATCCCGGCCGCTGCCAGCAACCGCCGCTACGTCATGCGCATCACCGGCGACGACAACGAAGGCAAAGCGCAGCTTTCCTACTTCATCGACAACGACGAGCCTTACCCCGTCATCGCCACCACCTCCAAACTGCTGACCACCGGTGTAGATGCCAAGACCTGCAAACTCATCGTACTGGACCAGAACATCAACTCAATGACTGAGTTCAAGCAGATCATTGGCCGTGGCACCCGTTTGCGCGAGGACTACCAAAAGCTGTACTTCACCATCATGGATTTCAAGGGTGCGACACGCCTGTTCGCGGACCCAGATTTCGACGGTGAACCGGTGGTGATATACGAGCCCAAGCCCGATGAACCCATAGTGCCGCCTGACATCATCAACCCGCCTGGCATCAGCGAACCCGAGCCCCCACCCTATGACCCTGACCTGAATGATGGTGATGACACGCCACCCGGCGGCGACACGGGCGGAGGCGGTGGCGGCGAAGGCCGCGTCAAATACGTGATCGACGATGTCAACGTGCGCGTGGCGGTGGAGCGCTCGCAGTACCTCGATGCCGATGGCAAGCTCATCACCGAGGATTACCGCGTTCTTTTGAAGGACGACATCAAGAAAGCGCTTCAGGCCGAGTTCGGCAGCATGACCGACTTCCTGCGCCGGTGGAACAGTGCTGAACGCAAACAGGCCGTATTAGAAGAGCTCGCCGATCAAGGTGTGCCGATCGAAATCCTGCGACAGGCCGTGGCCAACGGCAGAGAGCTGGATGTGTTTGATCTGGTCGCCCATGTTGCCTTCGACCAAAAACCGCTTACCCGTCGCGAGCGTGCGAACAACGTGAAGAAGCGGGATGTGTTTGGCAAATATGGCGAGCAGGCCCGTGCCGTGCTCGAAGCTCTACTCGATAAGTTCGCCGACCACGGCGTGCAAGACATCGAAGACGCCAAGGTACTGGAACTGCCGCCGTTTGACCAGTTTGGCAGCAAAACCCAGATCCGGCGCGGCATCTTTGGCAGCGTTGAGCAATATACCCGGGCCGTGCAAGAGCTTGAACAAGCGCTCTACGACCAAAATGAATTGAAACAGGCCTGAGCCCGTAAATCGAGAACCACAAGATGAATCTTAGCAGCACTATCAAATCCATCCAGGACATCATGCGCAAGGACGACGGCGTCGACGGCGATGCCCAGCGCCTCGGCCAGCTAACTTGGATGCTCTTTCTTAAAGTATTCGATCAGCGTGAGGAAGAATGGGAAGACGATAATCCCGCCTACCAATCGCCCTTGCCAGAGCGTTTCCGCTGGCGCAACTGGGCGGCTTACAAGGCCGATGCCGACGGCAAGAAAAAGCCGCAGATCGCAGGCAGCGAATTGATCGGCTTCGTCAATAACGAACTATTCCCGGCGCTGAAAGACCAGATCGACGCGGACCGCAGCCCCCAGCATAAGGTCATCCGCGAAGTATTCCGCGATGCCAACAACTATATGAAATCCGGTCCGCAGATGCTGGCCGTGATAGAAAAGCTGGAAGAAGCCATTAACTTCCACGACTTCAAAACCCGCGCCAGTCTAGGCGATGTCTACGAGCAGATGCTCAATGATCTGCGCGGTGCGGGCAATGCTGGCGAGTTCTACACCCCACGCGCCATCACCGCCTTCATGGCTGACCGCGTCAACCCGCTTCTCGACAAACGCGAAACTGTGATGGACCCGGCTTGCGGCACTGGCGGCTTCTTGACGGCTGCCATTGACCACTTCCGTAATCAGCTTGCGATGATGAAGTCACCGCGTCCAGAAGACAAGCGCGCCATCGAGGAGCTGATTCACGGCATTGAGAAAAAGCAATTGCCCCACCTGCTGTGCACCACCAATATGCTGTTGCACGGCATAGACGTGCCCAGCCAGATCGAACACAAAAACACGCTGGGCATAGGCTGGAACGAATGGAGCGCCACCGACAAGGTCGATTGCATCATCACCAACCCGCCCTTCGGCGGTTATGAAGATGATGGTGTGGGCAGCGACTACCCGGCCGATTTGCGTACGCGCGAAACCGCCGACATGTTCATGGCGCTCATCATCAAAAAGCTGCTGAAAGAAAACGGCCGTGCTGCCGTGGTGCTGCCCGATGGTTTTCTGTTTGGCGATGGCATCAAAGGCACGCTGAAAAAATTGCTGCTGCGCGACTGCAAGCTACACACCATCATCCGCCTGCCCAAAGGCGTATTTGCGCCTTACACCACTATCAAGACCAACCTGCTTTTTTTCACCAAGGGCAGCATGGTCGATGACGGTACCGAACACTTCCACACCGACACCATCTGGTTTTACGAACACCCGTACCCACCGGGCTACAAGAGCTATTCCAAAACCAAACCCATCCGACTGGAAGAGTTCAAACCCGAGCAAGACTGGTGGGGCAGCGAGGCCAACGACTTTGCCGACCGCGTGGAAAACGAATTCGCCTGGAAGGTGGATTTCAAAACCAAGCGTGAACAGGCCGAAGCCGCCGCAAAGCCACACTGGCAACGTGCCGAAGAGTTGAACAACCAAGCCGCCGCGCTAGAAGGCGAAGCGAGCAACTTACGCAAAAGCCTAGTCGGGAACACCGATGCCAGCTACCGCGAAAAAATCGAAACGCAGATTGCCGAACTGCGTACCAAGGCCGAGCCACTGCGCCTGCAAGCGCGTGATGCGCAGGCCGCGGGCGACCGCATCTACTGGCCGATTTTTAACCTTGACATCAAAAACCCCAACGCACCAGAAGAAGAAACTCACGACCCTGACCTGCTGCTGGAAAAATTAAAAAAGCTATTGGACGAAATCGAAGAAACCGAGAACCAGCTCAAGAGCGAATTAGCTGCCGCACTGGCGCATCACTTTGTAGGTGAGGACGTCTGATGGATGCGCAGCAATTTGTGGCGGAGTTTGGGCATATCGCGAATTCGCCGGGGGGTGTTAGCAGGCTACGTGAACTAATCATCCAATTAGCCATTTCTGGCCGGCTTGTAGAGCGCATTGAATCAGAATCGACTGCTTCTCAGGTTATTGAGGAAGCCGCTAAGTTGCGTCGTGCGTACGAAGAAGAGCTTGAGCTGCGAGTGACAAGGATGCACCCGCTAATGGATTCGAGACCATTTCCGGTCCCTGATCATTGGCAGTGGACTCACCTAGAACAGCTCTGCCTATACATTCAGCGGGGTAAAGGTCCGAAGTATGTTGACAAGAGCTCAACGCACGTCATTTCACAAAAGTGCATTCAATGGGCAGGCTTTGATTTGTCATCTGCGCGTTTTGTGTCGGATGACTTATTGGATTCATATGGCAAAGAGCGTTTTCTTTGCGAAGGTGACTTACTTTGGAATTCGACCGGAACTGGCACTGCCGGACGTGTAGCAATTTACCGTGCGGATGAAGGCATCAAAGCCGTAGCTGATTCTCACGTGACGGTTGTTCGGCTCGCTAATTGCTCCCCGCGCTATCTATGGTGTGTGATTGCTTCACCGTGGGTGCAATCACGTATCGAGCCATCGCATCCCGATTCTCTGGTTTCTGGTACCACACAGCAAGTGGAATTGAATACCAGCACGGCGCGAGCGCTACCGATTCCGCTGCCACCAATCGAAGAACAATCGCGCATTGTCGCCAAAGTCGATGAGCTGATGGCCTTGTGCGACAAGCTGGAATCGCAACAGCAAGCCCGCCGCAAACTGCAAAACGCCTTGCGCCAGTCCACCCTGCAAGCCGTCGCTAGCGCTACCAGCCCGCACGAACTTCAAGTCACCTGGGCGCGCCTGGCCTACAACTTCGGGCGGCTGTTTCATGTGCCAGAGGATGTTGAAGATTTACGTAAAACCGTGCTTGATCTGGCCGTATCAGGCTATTTGAGTAACCCAGATGCGCTAGATGAGCCATCAAGCACCTTGAAAGCAAAAATTCTGGCCGCCAAGGAGCGGGGAATTGCAGACGGTACTTTCCCTCGAAAGAAACACGTCAAGCCAGAAGTGCTGGAGGAAACGACGCTACCAGCCCACTGGGAAACCATCACATTGGATGAGGCAATTTCCACAATCGATGCGGGATGGAGTCCAGCCTGTCTCCCCAATGCTCGCGATGATGCCAACAAATGGGGCGTGTTGAAAACAACGGCTGTGCAAGTTCTACGTTTCCTTCCTCACGAGCACAAAGAACTGCCTGCATCTCTTGATCCTCGCCCACAATATCAAATCGAGGTTGGCGATATTTTGATCACCCGAGCTGGCCCAAAGAACCGAGTAGGTATTTGCTGCGTGGTTGACGCGGCGCCACCGAGATTAATGATCTCGGATAAATTAATTCGGTTTCACATTGTTGACGATCTTATCAATCCTCGATTTGTTGCTCTTTGTTTATCTGCGGGAGAGCCTGGTCGCATTGTTGAACGATTGAAATCTGGAATGGCGGATAGCCAGATGAATATATCACAAGACAAGCTCCGCTCAATCACCATCCCGCTACCGCCAATTGAAGAGCAGCAGCGAATACTGGCAAAAATTAAAGCATTTATGACGGTCGTCGACAGCTACAGCGAGCGTCTTCGCAGAAAAAATAATTTGGCAGAACAAGTTGCAGCTGCGTCCGTATCCGCTCTGACCGGGATCGCCATCGAACAAGAAGAGGAACCCATGAAAGCCCCTCAAACCGAACTGATCGCGCCGCTGCGGTTAGGCACGGCACCCGACATCAAAGCCCAGGCACCGCTGGCCACGATTCTGGCCCGCCACAACGGCGAAATGAGCGCCAAGGATTTGTGGCAGCGTGTTGGCGGCGAGATTGATGCCTTTTATGCGCAACTGAAAACCGAAGTAGCCTACGGCTGGATTCTGGAACCGGCTCGCGCCGAAATGCGCGAAAAGCCGGCCGATACGGTGAGCGCCTGATATGCAACTGCTTCGTATCCGTATCCCGTCCTTTCGCAATCTGCGTGGTCTCGACATCGCTTTCGAGACGCACTTGCAAGCCGCGGCGGGTGCGCCTGCTGATGCACAGCCCAAGCCCATCCGTAGCCATGCGTTAATTGGCCAGAACGATACCGGAAAATCCAACCTGATCGAGGCGCTGATCACCATTTTTCGCGATGTGGATCTGGACCACGAGGCTGAATTCGACTATCGGCAGTCGCTCGACGGTGCTTGTTAATGCGCAACGATCCGCAGCTTTCCCGGTTGGAGGGGTGAGGCTCTGACATGACCGAACTACGATCTCGATGCCATCTTGGCGCGCCGCCGCAAAGAGGACAGTCGTCACATGGTCAACCGTCCGTCAGCAATAAACAAAACCCAACCGCTGCCGGCTGGGTTTTGTCTTATGAAATCTAAATTTTTTGGGAAAAATCTAAACTCCAATCGGATCCTACAGCGCACTAGACATCCAAATTGCTGACGCCCAATGCATTTCCTTCGATAAAGGCCCTTCTTGGCTCCACTTGGTCGCCCATCAAGGTAGTGAAGATTTCATCAGCGGCGATCGCGTCGTCGATCTGCACCTTGAGCAGGCGGCGCACGGTGGGATCCATGGTGGTTTCCCACAGCTGTTCCGGGTTCATTTCACCCAGGCCTTTATAGCGCTGGATGTTGAGGCCGTGCTTGGCTTCGCCCATGAGCCAGTCGAGGGCCGCCTTGAAGCTGCTGACCGGTTGTTGTTTTTCACCGCGCTTGATGATGGCGCCCTCGCCCACTAGGCCTTGCAAGGTCAGAGAGGTCGAAAGGATTTGCTGGTAGTCGCCGCTGCTGATGAAATCGCTGTCGATCACGCTGGCTTGCAGGTTGCCGTGGACGTACTTGTTGATTTCCAGGCGGTAGTCGCCGCTTTCCTGGTTTTGTGCGACCAGCACTTCGCTGCCGGTATGGCCCAGCAACGGGCGGAGTTTGGCGGCAGTGGCCTCGGCTTGGGCTTCGCTGTCCAGTTCCAGCTTGCCCAGGTCAAGTAGCGCGCGCAGGATGCTCTCGTCATAGAGCGGGCTCAGGCGGCGGATAATGGCTTCGGTCAGCACCATCTGCTTGGCAATGGCTGCCAGTGCTTCGCCGCTGATGGTTTCGCCGTCAGTCTGCTTGAGCAGTTCCGCTCCCTTGAGCGCGGATTGCAGCAAGTACTGGTCCATTTCCTGTTCGTCCTTGAGGTAGCGCTCGTCGCGGCCTTGCTTGACCTTGTACAGAGGCGGCTGGGCGATATAGACATGGCCGCGCTCGACCAATTCGCCCATCTGGCGGTAGAAAAAGGTTAGCAGTAAGGTACGGATGTGGGCGCCGTCGACATCCGCATCGGTCATGATGATGATGCGGTGATAGCGCAGCTTTTCCGCGTTGAAATCGGTCTTGCCGATGCCGGTGCCCAGCGCGGTGATCAGGGTGGCGATTTCCTGCGAGGACAAGAGCTTGTCGAAACGGGCTTTTTCCACGTTCAGGATTTTGCCCTTCAATGGCAGGATGGCCTGGAATTTGCGGTCGCGGCCTTGTTTGGCGGAACCGCCCGCGGAATCGCCCTCGACGAGGTAGAGTTCGCTCAGGGCCGGGTCTTTTTCCTGGCAGTCCGCAAGCTTGCCGGGCAATCCCATGGTATCCATGGCGCCTTTGCGGCGTGTCATTTCACGCGCCTTGCGGGCTGCATCGCGTGCGCGTGCAGCCTCGATGATCTTGTTGCAGATGATCTTGGCTTCGTTCGGGTTTTCCAGCAGGAATTCAGCCAGCTTGGCAGAGACCACTTCTTGCACGACAGGCTGCACTTCGCTGGAAACCAGCTTGTCCTTGGTCTGTGAGGAGAATTTCGGCTCGGGGACCTTCACGGAAAGCACGCAGGTCAGGCCTTCGCGCATGTCATCGCCGCTGGTGTCGATCTTGGCCTTTTTCGCCAGTTCGTTCTGCTCGATATAGCTGTTGAGCGTACGGGTCATTGCCGTACGCAAGCCAGTCAGGTGGGTACCGCCGTCGCGCTGCGGAATGTTATTGGTAAAGCACTGCACGCTCTCACTGTAGGAATCGTTCCATTGCATGGACACTTCCACGGTTATGCCGTCTTTTTCGCCCGAGGCGTAGAAAGGCTTGGGATGCAGCACAGTCTTGCTGCGGTTCATGTATTCGACGAAGCCCTTGACCCCGCCGGAATGGGCGAAATTCTCAGACTTTCCATTGCGCTGGTCGATCAGCTCGATCTTGACGCCGTTGTTAAGGAAGGAAAGTTCACGGATGCGTTTTGCAAGGATTTCGAAATGGAATTCCACATTGGTAAAAGTCTCGACTGACGCAAGGAAATGGACTTCCGTACCGCGCCGCTCGGTAGTGCCCGTGACAGCCAGCGGTGCCACGGCCACGCCGCGGCGGAATTCCATTTGGTGCACCTGTCCGTTGCGGCAGATACGCAGCCGCA
Organism: Methylobacillus draconifructus; assembly: GCF_045984385.1. Lineage (NCBI taxonomy): Bacteria > Pseudomonadati > Pseudomonadota > Betaproteobacteria > Nitrosomonadales > Methylophilaceae > Methylobacillus > Methylobacillus draconifructus. Next base: position 479,234 of record NZ_JBJQIJ010000002.1, on the reverse strand, counting down.
GCCAGTCTGAGAGCGCGTTTACAACAGAAACGCCCACTCCGTGCAATCCACCGGAAACCTTGTAGGAGTTCTGGTCGAACTTGCCGCCAGCATGCAGCTCGGTCATGACGATTTCTGCCGCGGAGCGCTTGGGATCGTGCTTGTCGTCCTCCTTGACGTCGGTAGGAATGCCGCGGCCATTATCGGAAATGCTGATGGAGTTGTCCGGATGAATAATGACCTTGATGTCATCACAGTGGCCCGCCAGGGCTTCGTCAATTGCGTTATCCAGCACCTCGAATACCATGTGGTGCAAACCGCTGCCATCGGAGGTATCGCCAATATACATGCCGGGGCGTTTACGGACTGCATCTAGGCCTTCGAGGATTTTAATACTGTCGGAATTGTAATCAGTCATAGTCCTGTGGGTTTCACGTGAAACAATCGGTTATTATTGAATATTCAATCAGTTAAATACGCATTGGCATCACGACATACTTGTAGTTGCTGTCGTTTTCCACGGTAACCAGGCAGCTGCTGTTGGCATCTGCAAATGAGAAAGTCACGCTTTCGCTATCTGAATTGTTCAATACGTCAATCATGTAGGTGACATTGAAGCCGATATCAAGGCCGCTACCGCCATAACTGATTTCGAGCTCTTCTTCTGCTTCTTCCTGTTCGCTGTTGGTACTGATCAGCTTCAAGCTATTGGCCGAAAGCACCATACGGATACCACGGTATTTTTCGTTGGACAGGATAGAGGCGCGTTGCATGGACAGCAGGATCATGGTGCGGTCCACGGTGAAACTGTTCTGGTGTCCTGTCGGGATCACGCGGGTGTAGTCAGGAAATTTTCCATCAATTACCTTTGAAATCAACCGGATATCGCCAAAAGCGAAATTAGCCTGTCCATTGGCAACCTCTATTGTGACTTCATCTTCGCTTTCGTCCAACAGTTTTATCAATTCAATGACGGTCTTGCGCGGCAGGATGATCTCCTGTTTTTCGTAGCTGTTGGCCAGCTCGGTGGAGGTAAAACTCAGCCTGTGGCCGTCCGTACCCACGACATTCAGGCGGTTGCCGTTGACTTCGAACAGCAAGCCGTTGAGGTAATAGCGAATGTCTTGTTGCGCCATGGCGAACTCGACCTGCTTGAACAGGCGCTTCAGCGATTTCTGCCCGAGCTTGATCACGGTGTTGCCTGAGTCGGCGGTCTTGGTCATCACCGGATAGTCGTTGGCAGGCAATGTCTGCAGATTGAAGCGGCTCTTGCCGGTCTTTACCTGGATGCGGCTGTCCTGGGTGGCCATGGTGATCTCGGCGTTTTCAGGCAGCGAGCGGCAGATGTCGAGCAGCTTCTTGGCTGAGATGGTGGTCGAGAGCTCCCCTCCTACGGCAGTTTCCACGGAAAGCGAAATCTGCATCTCCAGATCCGTTGCGGTCAGGACGATCTTGTCTTGTTTGGCTTCCAACAGGAGGTTGGAAAGAATAGGCAAAGTATGACGTCTTTCAACAATACTGCTTACGGATGAAAGAGGTTTTAGCAGCGTATCGCGATTGATTTTAATGTTCATATCTTTAAAACCTAATATATAAAAAATAAATTGATAATAACAATAAAGCTAGTAACTTCTGTTGATAACTCTAATTTTCAATTTAAATTCAATTACCTGTTTGAAAATAAACTATCTTGAAACTTTTATAGACTGCTGTGGATAGAATGTTGGTCATTTGACTGTTTTCTTAAAAACGCGCTTAAACCGCGTTTCTGCCCACAGCTTTTCCATAAGCGTACATTCATCCTTAAATCGCCTCAGTCCCGGATGACCTGGATCAATACCGAGATATCCCGGGCAAGGTTTTGGTCGTTCTGGCGCAATTGCTCGATTTCATCACAGGCATGCATGACCGTGGTGTGATGCCTGCCGCCGAAAGCTTCGCCGATTTCCGGGAAGCTGTGGTTGGTGAGCTCGCGCGCCAGCGTCATGGCGATCTGCCTCGGGCGCGCAAAGTTGCGCGAGCGTTTCTTGCTGTACATTTCGGCGACCTTGATCTTGTAATAGTCCGCGACGGTTTTCTGGATGTTCTCGATGGTGATCTGTCGGCCGCGCACGGCGATCAGGTCCTTCAAGGCTTCCTTGGCCAGGTTGACATCGATGGCATGCCCGGTGAAGTTGGCCATGGCGATGATGCGGTTCAACGCGCCTTCCAGTTCCCGGACGCTGGAGCGCACCTGTTTGGCGATAAAGAACGCGACGTCTTCATCCAGCGTGACGCGGGCGGCTTCCGCTTTCTTGAGTAGGATCGCGACGCGCATTTCCAGCTCGGGCGGTTCCACTGCCACGGTCAGGCCCCAGCTGAAGCGTGTACGCAGGCGTTCATCGACGTCGGCGATTTCCTTGGGATAGGTATCGCAGGTGATGATGATTTGCTTCTTGGCCTCGATCAGCGAATTGAAGGCGTAGAAAAACTCTTCCTGGGTGCGGCTTTTCTTGGCGAAGAATTGGATGTCGTCGATCAGCAATAGGTCCAAGGAATGGTATTGGCGCTTGAACTCGTCGAAAGCCTTGTGCTCGTATGCTTTCACGACGTCAGACACATAGCGTTCGGCATGCAGATAGCGGATCTTGGCGTCGGGCCGCTGCGCCTTCAAGTGGTTGCCGATGGCTTGCAGCACATGGGTCTTGCCCAACCCTACTCCGCCGTAAATGAACAAGGGGTTGTAGGCCGTGCCCGGATTTTCCGCGACCTGGATGGCAGCGGCGCGCGCCAATTGGTTGGCCTTGCCCGTGACGAAATTGTCAAAGCGGAATGCCGGGTTGAGGCCGTTGCTCTCCGCCGCCGGCTTGGTTTTCTTGACCGCGGCAGAGGCGGATTTGGCAGGCGTGACCGTTTTCGTGACCTTGCTGATTTCAGCTTCGATTTTTTTTGCTGCCGGGGCGGGCTCTGCCGCCGGCTTGGGCTTGGCGATGGTTTTGCTTCCGGGCGCCTTGTCGCTGGCGTCGTAAAGGGCCAGTTCAATCTGCATGGGCGTAGGGAACGCTTCTTCGGCCAAGGCGGCGATCTTTTGCAGGAAGCGGTCCTTCACCCATTGCTGCACGAAACGGTTGGGTGCCAGCAGGCGCAATGCGCCTTCGTGCGCTTCAAAGCGCAGCGGCTTGATCCAGGTGTTGAATTGCTGCGTTGACAACTCTTCTTCAAAGCGACCGAGACAAAGTGACCAAAAATTTTCCATCGGTTGCCCGAAACTCCGCAGTGAAAATGAAATGATGAGGTAAGGACGGATGCCTGCCTGTTTGTTATTATCGAACAGATGCCGGTTTCAGCGGGTTTAACCCCATCGCCGGATAGGTGATTCTAGCCTGTTTGCCACAACTTATCCACAGGCAGCGCACAATCATTTTCACAATGGCTAGGTTTTCCCAAATAAACATTGACATAGGGCAGTGTTTTCAGGTTAAATTACGCGTTTTTGATTCGCAACATCTAGAAGTCAACCGGAGATTCCCATGAAACGCACTTACCAGCCTTCTAAAATCCGCCGTGCCCGTACGCACGGTTTCCTGGTGCGTATGAAGACCCGTGGCGGTCGCGCTGTTATCGCTGCGCGCCGTGCCAAGGGCCGTGCTCGCCTGGCTGTTTAATCGGCCATTCGCCGTCAAGGCGATCTCAGCTATACATGGTTTTGCCAACTTATGCGTTTAAGCGCCAGGCAAAATTGTTAAAAACGGATGAATTTTCATCCGTTTTTAATTTCCGCAAACGAGTTTCAGGCCGTTATCTTGTACTGCACTATCGCTATAACGAGATGGCTTATGCAAGACTGGGATTGGTGGTCGGCAAGAAAATTGCCCGCCGCGCCGTGGACCGCAATTACATCAAACGCGTCATGCGGGAACTGTTCAGGGTGAGCCAGCATCAATTACCAGGCCTGGATCTGGTCGCCAGGCCGCATGTGCTGTTTGGCAGACCGCAGTTTGCCGAAATCGAACAAGAGTTTGCCGAACTGGTCGCCAAGCTGCAGCGCAAGCTGGTAAGCCGGCAGGAAGCGGTCTGAATGCTTGCCAGGCTGATGGTGGGGGTGATCAGGCTATATCAATGGACCTTGAGTCCCTTGCTGGGCCAGCAGTGCCGCTTTTACCCGACCTGCTCGCAATATGCCGTCGAAGCCATACAAAAGCATGGCGCATGGCGCGGAGCCTTTTATACAATACGCCGTTTGTCCAAGTGTCACCCATGGCATGACGGCGGTCATGATCCTGTGCCATGAGGTTGTGGCCCATTAAATAGATTAAGAGATTTATGGATACCAAGCGCCTGATTCTGTTTGTTATTTTTTCATTTTCCATCCTCATGCTATGGGATTCGTGGCAGCGCGATCAAAAGCCTGCTACCGTGCCTGCGACGCAGACAGCCCAACATGCCGAAGATGGCAGCGTTCCCCAGGCCGCCAAATCCGCTACGCCAGCTGCAGGCCAGGCGAGCCTTCCTGTCGAAACCGGGTTCCGCCTGCAGTCCGCGGAGCGCATCAATGTAGAGACCGACCTCTACAAGGCCACTATCGACACGATCGGGGGCGACCTGCGCCGCCTGCAATTGCGTGAGCACAAAGACGACGAGGACCTGACCAAAGACTTCGTTCTCATGGACGACCAGTCGGCTCCTATGCTTTATGTAGCGCAGACCGGCCTCATCGGCAACGACCTGCCTACCCACAAGGCGACATTCACCAGCGAATCTACAAGTTACCAACTTGCCGAGGGTGCCGATAAGCTGGATGTGCGCCTGTCCTGGAAAGGCGATAACGGGGTGGAAGTCGACAAGATCTATACCTTCCGCCGCGACAGCTATGCGATTGAGGTCAGCTACGAAATCCGTAACAACGGCGAAGCTGCGATCGATCCTTCCGTGTACTACCAGATCGTGCACGACAACCAGTCGCACCAGGGCTCGTACATGATGCCGACCTTCACCGGCGGCGCTTATTACACCGAGGCTGACAAGTACAAGAAGCTGAGCTTCTCCGACATGTCCAAGACCAACCTTTCCAAGAACGCGAGTGACGGCTGGGTCGGCTTGGTGCAGCATTATTTCGTCAGCGCCTGGATTCCCAAGGACGGCCTGGCGCGCGAGTTCTACTCCAAGAAGCTCTCAGATAACATCTATTCGATCGGCAGCGTCAGCCACCTCGGGAACATCGAGCCTGGCCAATCCGTGGAATTAAAGTCGCGCTTGTATGCCGGCCCGCAGACGCAAAGTGAACTGAAGAGCGTCGCGCCAGGCCTGGAATACACGGTGGATTACGGCTGGCTCACCGTGATTGCCTCGCCGTTGTTCTGGATCCTGTCTTCGATCCAGAAGCTGGTGCATAACTGGGGCGTTGCGATCATCCTGCTGACTATCCTCATCAAGCTGGCTTTCTACCCGTTGTCGGCGGCCAGCTATCGTTCCATGGCCAACATGCGCGAACTGGCTCCTCGTCTGCAGCGTTTGAAGGAACAATACGGCGACGACAGGCAGAAGCTGCACCAGGCCATGATGGAGATGTACAAGACAGAGAAGATCAACCCGATGGGCGGCTGCCTGCCCATCCTGGTGCAGATCCCGGTATTCATTGCGCTCTATTGGGTATTGCTCGGCAGCGTGGAAATGCGCCATGCGCCGTTTATGCTCTGGATACAGGACTTGTCCGCGGTCGATCCCTACTATGTGCTGCCTATCCTCATGGGCGCCACCATGATCATCCAGACCAGGCTGAACCCCAAGCCTGCCGATCCCGTGCAGGCCAAGGTCATGACCATCATGCCTATTGTGTTCAGTGTGTTCTTCTTCTTCTTCCCCGCCGGCTTGGTGCTGTACTGGCTGGTCAACAACATCCTCTCCATTGCACAGCAATGGCATATCAACCGCACCATCCACAATGCGGCGGTGAAAAAGAAGGGAAATGCGCGTCGTTGATACCATTGCCGCCATTGCCACTGCTCCCGGGTCCGGGGGCATTGGCGTGGTGCGTATCTCCGGCCCTTCCAGCCAATCCATCGCCGAGGCGGTGCTAGGCCACTGCCCTGCCCCGCGCCATGCCGCATACCTTGCCTTCCGTGACGAACACCATGCCCTGATCGACCAGGGCATTGCCATTTACTACCCCGGACCGCACTCCTACACCGGCGAGGATGTGCTCGAGCTGCAGGCGCATGGCGGCCCGGCCCTGATGCAGATATTGCTCAAGCGTTGTCTTGCACTGGGCGCGCGGCAGGCGGAGCCCGGGGAATTCACACGGCGCGCTTATTTGAACGACAAGCTGGATCTGGCCCAGGCCGAGGCCGTGGCCGACGTGATCAATGCCGCAACCGAAGCTGCGGCACGCAGCGCCGTCAAATCCTTGTCCGGTGAGTTTTCTGCCAGAATTCACGGCCTGCTGCAACAGTTGATCGATTTGCGGCTCTATGTCGAGGCATGCCTGGATTTCCCCGAGGAAGACATCGATTTCATCAGTCAGGGGCGCGTCGCTGAAAAACTGGCAAATGTGGCGGCAGGATTGGATGCCGTATTTCGCGAGGCCAAGCAAGGCAATTTATTGCGCGAGGGTTTGCAGGTCGTATTGGTCGGCCAGCCCAACGTCGGCAAGTCCAGCCTGATGAACCAGCTGGCGGGCGAAGAAGTGGCGATTGTGACCCCGATTGCCGGCACCACGCGCGACACGATTAAAAATTCTATACAAATCAATGGTATACCTTTGCATATCATTGATACTGCCGGTCTGCGCGAGACGACGGACGAAGTCGAACAACATGGCATTGCCCGAACATGGCGAGCTCTAGAAAGCGCCGGTGTTGCATTATTATTGATTGATGCAGCTCATGGTATTGGAAATGTGGAAAAATCGATCCTGGAGCGATTGCCGCAGTTTTTGCCCAAAATCTGGGTTCACAACAAAATAGACCTTGAATCAACCACACCAAAAATCGAATACAAGGATGGCGAATCCCATATTTATCTTTCCGCCAAGACCGGCGCTGGTGTGCAATTATTGCGCCAGCGCCTGCTGGAAATTGCAGGCTGGCAGCCCAGCGGCGAAGGGGTGTTCATGGCAAGAAGCCGGCACCTGGTGGCCTTGAATACGGTACATGACCATTTTGAAACTGCCTCGGGGCTGCTCATGCAGCCGGAATTGTTTGCAGAAGAGTTGCGGTTGGCGCAGGACGCATTGAATACCATTACCGGCGAATTTACCCCGGATGACCTGCTTGGGGAGATATTCAGCCGCTTCTGCATCGGCAAGTGATCAACCAATAAAAAAGCCCGGATGACCGGGCTTTTTTATTATTGAGACAATACTGCTTATGCGCGGCGGCGTGCGGCAAAACCCAGCAATCCCAGGCCCAGCAGGAACATGGCGTAGCTGGAAGGTTCCGGTACCGCAGTTACCGGAATGTCGCCAGTGAACGCATATTGATGGATCTGGCCGCGTTGGACCAGGTTGTTGACGTATACGTTGCCCTCGATATCCGCCCAGTTGTTCAGGGTGGCGTCAACAGCAAGGATGGAGCCACCGAACTGGCGTCCGAGGTCAACCGTCTCGGCATTGTAGAAATTCCAGATGACATTGCCGGCAATCTGTTGCGCTGAGCCGCCGAGGAAGTTGGCGGAAATATCGATGTCCTTCAAGCCGGAATTGATGACTACCGTGGTGGCACCGTTAAGGATGAAGTCGAATTCGCCCAGGCCGAAAATAGTCAATGCGTCTGCGTCGCTCAGGTTGAAAACCGCCAGGCCGGTGCTGTCTGCCGTGGCGGTGAAAGTGGCCTTCTGCGAAGTCCAGGCGACATTGCTGTTGCTGTCCAATGACTTCAGACTGTCAGAGGCGTTGCTGAGTACGCTGTGGAAGTCCGTGGAGCTTGCTGCGGCAATATTGGTTTCCAGTTGTGAGTTGGGTGCCGACAATTGGCCGCCATTGAACCTAATGCCGCTGGTTGTGCCGGCGACATAGCCGGGACCATTCAGATGTCCGTTGCTTGCATTGCCGAGAACAGCGGTACTGCCGCCGTTTATGCTGGTGTTGGCGAGGTTGCCATTGATCACTGCGCCTTGTGCAAGCACTCTCGCGTTGCTGATGTTGCCTTGCACGGTGAGGCCGGCATAGTCGGATGTTGGCAATGGACGATGAACGAATTCGCCGCCGTTGACATTGCCGCCTACCCAAGCGCGGCCATGCAGATGGGAGGTGGAATCGATATTGCCAAGCACGACAGCATTGAATTGCTGGAAGGTTTGGTTGGCATCAAGCGCAGCATGGGCGCTGGCACTGAACAAAGCGGTTGCGGCGATTGCGGGCAACACAAAAGCACGAATTAACATAACAATCCCCGATAGTTTAATGAATGCTGCTATTTAAATAATTGCGACGCCGGTAGCGCCTGCTTATCCTCTGATTGCATGGCAATACAGATTTGTATGGGCAGTAAAATATCACGCGGTGCCAAACAATTATATAGTCCGAATGGGTAGAAAAGACTCACAAAAACTCAGCAATTGTCAATTGTTCCACGTGAAACATTCATCGCTGTTGGCGAAACGTCGTCATTAGACATGTTTCACGTGGAACAATGACTATTGTCACTGACAGAGCATGGCTTAATGCAGTATCATTCGAATAATTCTATATAAGTGCTTGTCATGCAATATCCCGAAAAATTTGATGTGATCGTTGTCGGCGGCGGCCATGCTGGAACGGAAGCGGCGCTAGCGAGTGCTCGCATGGGGCGGAAAACCCTGTTGCTGACACATAATATCGAGACGCTTGGACAGATGTCCTGTAACCCGTCCATCGGCGGCATCGGCAAGGGTCACTTGGTCAAGGAAGTGGATGCGCTCGGGGGCGCCATGGCGGCGGCAACCGACGAGGGCGGCATCCAGTTCCGCATCTTGAATTCCAGTAAAGGGCCTGCTGTACGGGCAACGCGTGCGCAAGCCGACCGGGTGCTTTACAAGGCTGCCATCCGGCGCCGCTTGGAGAACCAGCCCAACTTGTGGCTGTTCCAGCAGGCGGTGGACGATATTATTCTCGAAGGCGAACGTGTCGCCGGCGTGGTGACGCAATTAGGCCTCAGGTTCGAGTCCAAGGCTGTCGTGCTGACCGCAGGGACTTTCCTGGCAGGGTTGGTGCATGTCGGCTTGGCGAATTACCAGGCAGGACGGGCCGGCGACCCGCCAGCGGTGTCGCTCGCAGCGCGATTGCGAGAGATCGGCCTGCCCGCCGGACGCCTCAAGACCGGAACGCCGCCGCGCATTGACGGCCGCACCATCGATTACAGCGTCATGGCCGAGCAGCCTGGGGATACCCCTGTGCCGGTGTTTTCCTTCCTGGGAAGCGCCGAGCAGCATCCCGCCCAGCTGCCGTGCTGGATCACATTCACCAACGAAAAAACCCACGACATCATCCGCAGCGGCCTTGACCGCTCGCCTATGTATACCGGTGTGATTGAAGGCGTGGGACCGCGCTATTGTCCTTCAGTCGAAGACAAGATACACCGCTTTGCCGACAAGGATTCGCACCAGGTGTTCCTTGAGCCGGAAGGCTTGACCACCAATGAAATCTATCCCAACGGCATATCCACCAGCCTGCCGTTTGATATCCAGTACCAATTGGTGCGTTCGATCAAGGGGCTGGAGAACGCGCATATCCTGCGTCCGGGCTATGCGATCGAGTACGATTACTATGATCCGCGCGGGTTGAAAGCCTCGCTGGAAACCAAGGCGGTTCGAGGCTTGTTCTTTGCCGGCCAGATCAACGGCACCACTGGTTATGAAGAGGCCGCCGCGCAAGGCTTGCTGGCAGGCGCGAATGCAGCCCTCTACGCACAGGAAAAAGAAGCCTGGTGGCCCACGCGCGATCAGGCTTATCTCGGCGTGTTGGTCGACGACTTGATCACAGGCGGGGTGAGCGAGCCCTATCGCATGTTCACCAGCCGTGCCGAATATCGCCTGATGCTGCGCGAGGACAATGCCGATATGCGGTTGACCGAGGCTGGCCGCAAACTTGGCTTGGTCGACGATGTGCGCTGGGAAGCCTTCCAGCGCAAGCAGGAGGCTATCGAGCGCGAGCAGCAGCGCCTGCGTCGCACGTTCATCCATCCGCAACATGTGCCGCAGGAACAGTTGCAGCAGGTGTTCGGCAAAGTGCTGGAGCGCGAATATTCCATGTTCGAATTGTTGCGCCGCCCGGAGGTCAGCTACGACGCATTGCTCACCCTGCCCCAGGCCGGCGAAGGCGAGACGGATCCGCAAGTGCGTCAGCAACTGGAAATTGCAGCAAAGTATCAAGGCTATATAGACAGGCAAGCCGAGGAAATCGAGCGCCTCAAGGATAGTGAGCACTATAAGCTGTCGCCGGATATGGACTACAGCGAAGTGCACGGGCTCTCGATCGAGGTGCAGCAAAAGCTCAACAAGCAAAAACCGGAAACTATCGGCCAGGCCGGGCGTATTTCCGGCGTCACTCCGGCGGCGGTTTCATTGTTGTTGGTACACCTAAAGCGCAAGAGCCGCAAAACAAGCAATACCGCGGACCAGGTGGCATGAGTTTGCAGGAAAAGCTGGAAGCCGGCATCCGGCAGCTGGGGCTTGAGCTATCTGCAGAAGTGGTCGAAAAACTGCTTGCCTATCTTGCCTTGCTGGCGAAATGGAACAAGGTGCACAACCTGACGGCAGTGCGCGATCCGGAGGAAATGGTCACGCTGCATTTGCTGGATAGCCTATCGGTATTGCCGCATGTGCCGCCGGGGCGGTTGTTGGATGTGGGTAGCGGCGCCGGCCTGCCGGGGATTGTCCTGGCGATCTGCCGGCCGGATTTGCAGGTGACCACCATAGATGCGGTGCAAAAGAAGGCCAGCTTCATGCGCCAGGCCAAGGCGGAGCTGCAGATCGACAATCTGCAAGTGGTGGCTGGACGGGTCGAGCAACTCAAGCCGGAAGCGCTTTTTGATACCGTAATCTCGAGGGCGTTTTCCGAGATCGCCTTGTTCGTCAAGCTGACGAAGCACTTGATTGCCGAAGATGGGCTATGGCTGGCGATGAAGGGACAGATGCCGCAGGAAGAGCTGGAGGCGGTTGCGCTCAAGCCCTCGAAGATAACGTCGTTGACGGTGCCAGGGCTGGATGCCCAGCGTCACCTGGTTTTCCTGCCGGTGCGGCAGCTTTGATGCATTCAATACTAGTGGGATGGCTTAAATCATGAGGATTCTGGCAATTACCAATCAAAAAGGCGGTGTGGGCAAGACCACGACATGCGTGAACCTGGCAGCCAGCCTGGCGGCGACCAAGCGCAAGGTGCTCGTGATCGACCTCGATCCGCAGGGCAACGCCACCACGGGCTGCGGCATAGACAAATCCAAGATGCAGCACACCATCTACCATGTGCTGATCGGCGAAAAGAGCCTGCGCGATGTCATGCAGCGCTCGGAGCGCGGGCGCTTCGATGTGGTGCCGGCGAACCGCGAACTCGCAGGCGCCGAGGTGGAGCTGGTCAACGAGTTTGCGCGCGAGACGCGCCTCAAATCGGCATTGGCGGAACTGGGCGATGCATATGATTACGTGCTGATCGATTGCCCCCCTGCCCTCAACCTCACCACGGTCAACGCGTTGACCGCGGCTCATGCGGTCATGATTCCCATGCAGTGCGAATACTACGCGCTCGAAGGCTTGTCCGACCTGGTGAACACCATCAAGAAAGTGCGTGCGCACCTCAATCCGCATCTCGAGATCGAGGGCCTGTTGCGCACCTTGTTCGATAACCGCAACACACTGGCGCAGCAGGTTTCCAATGAATTGGCGCAACACTTCGGCGACAAGGTGTACCGCACGGTGATACCGCGCAACATCCGCCTGGCGGAAGCGCCCAGCTACGGCGTCCCGGTGTTGCTGCACGACAAGGCCTCCAAGGGCGCCAAGGCGTATCTCGCGCTGGCGGGGGAAATCATCAACCGGCATATCGTCAGCACTAGGCAAGTTGCAGCAAATTAGGAGTCACGATGGTTAAGTTGAAGGGTTTGGGGCGCGGGCTGGATGCCCTGTTGGCGGGAGATGTGGAGACGGTATCGGCCAATGATACGCCCAATACCTTGCCGGTAAGCCAGTTGCAGCCGGGCAAATACCAGCCTCGCACCCATATGGACCAGGCATCGCTGGCCAGCCTGGCGGATTCTATCCGCGCGCAGGGCATCATGCAGCCCATCCTGGTGCGCAGGGTGGCGGATGATAAGTATGAAATCATTGCCGGCGAGCGCCGCTGGCGCGCATCCCAATTGGCGGGCCTGTCGGAAGTGCCGGTGCTGGTGCGCGAGATTCCGGATGAGTCTGCCTTGGCCATGGCCTTGATCGAGAACATCCAGCGGGAAAATCTCAATCCGCTGGAAGAGGCGCAAGGCATCCAGCGCTTGATCAATGAGTTCGATATGACGCACCAGGCGGCGGCAGATGCGGTAGGACGTTCGCGTAGCGTGGTGACTAATCTGCTTAGATTGCAGAATTTGAATAAAAATGTGCAGGAAATGCTGATGCAAGGCCAGTTGGACATGGGGCATGCGCGCGCCCTGCTGTCGCTGCCGGAAGCCAAGCAGATCATGGCAGCCGAGCAGATCGCCCAAAAACAGCTTTCTGTCAGAGAGGCAGAAAAGCTGGTCAAGCAATTGAGCGCCGAACCCCAACAAAAGGCACCCAAGACGGTGGACCGGGATGTGCTGCGCCTGCAGGAAGACTTATCGGAATTGCTGGGCGCGACGGTCGAAATCCGGGCCGGAAGCAAGGGCAAGGGCGAGGTCAAGATCCATTACGGAAGTTTGGATCAACTGGATGCGCTGATTGAGAGATTTAAGGGTGGAAATAGCAATTAAGCTTGACTTAATGCTGATTTAACAACAAAATCTCGGGATTTTACGGGTAGGGCAAAAATGCTCGGCTTTTCTTTATGCCCGTCATTTGTGAAACAGGGAATTCTCAAGGCATGGATGAACTACTGGCAAGAATGATCAAAAGACAGGTCTTTGCCACGTTGGTAGTCGCGGTGCTTGCGTTTGTCTTCCTCAACAAGTTTGGTGTCGGCCTTCATGGCGCGTTTTCCGCGCTGGCGGGCGGTGGTTCGGCCATCTTGGGCGGCTTGGCCGCCAAAATGAAGCTGCAAAATAAGACAGCGGGGTTGGGCGCAGGTTCCATACTGGTCAATATTTTGATCGCTGAGGCGATCAAGATCGCAGTGATCGCAATCACCCTGCTCTTGGTATTCAAGTTTTACGAAAAACTGGTTCCTATCGCGCTGATCGCAGGATTGGCGGCGGCGGCAATCATGTCTGGTGCAGCAATTTTTGCAATTAATGAGAAAAACAACGCTTAAGGTTTGAGGTTATGGCGACAGGTCAATTAACTCCTTCGGAATATATCGGGCACCACCTCTCTTTCAATACAAAGAGCGTCGGTGACGGCGGTTTTTGGGTATTGCACATGGATACCCTGGTCATGTCGATACTGCTCGGTGTTGTCGTGTTCGGCCTCCTCTGGTGGGTGGTGCGCGGTGCTACTTCCGGCGTGCCGACCAAGCGCCAGGCATTCGTCGAATTGCTGATCGAGTTCATCGATAACCAAGTCAAGAGCATTTTCCATGGCGACCGCCATGCTTTCGTTGCACCATTGGCATTGACCGTATTCGTCTGGGTACTGGTGATGAACGCGATGGACTTCCTGCCCATCGACATCATGGCGATTATTTACGGCTGGCTGGGCCTGCATGAGTGGCGCAGCGTGCCGACTTCCGATATCAACGCGACTTTCGCATTGGCGCTGGCTGTCTGGCTGCTGATGATTTTCTTCAGCATCAAGGTCAAGGGCCTGGGCGGCTGGATCCACGAACTGTTCTGTTCGCCGTTCGGCTCAAACCCGCTGGTTTGGCCTGCCAACTTTGCGTTCAACCTCATCGAATACATTTCCAAGCCTCTTTCCCATTCCCTGCGTCTGTTCGGCAATATGTACGCGGGCGAGATCATTTTCCTGCTGCTCGGTATGTGGGCGGCAACCGGCCTGGCTGGCACCTTCTTCGGTGCGTTGCTGGGCGCTGGCTGGGCGATCTTCCATATCCTGATCGTCTGCCTGCAGGCATTCATTTTCATGATGCTGACGGTTGTCTACATATCCATGGCGCATGAAAGCCACTAATTAGTTTGCTGTAGTTGATTTTTTATCGTTAACACTCTCTAAAAGCCGAAAGGAAATTAAATGGAGAATTTGCAATTGTTGGCCATGATTCAAGCTTACACCGGTGTTGGTATCGGTTTGATCATCGGTTTGGGCGCAGCTGGTGCCTGTATTGGTATCGGCATCATGTGTGCAAGCTTCCTGGATGGCGCTGCTCGTCAACCAGAACTGATCCCTGCCCTGCAAGGCAAGGTATTCCTGCTGCTGGGTCTGATCGATGCTTCCTTCATTATCGGTGTTGGTCTGGCCATGATGTTCGCCTTTGCAAACCCATTGCTGAGCGTAGTCGCTTAACTGAGCCAGTTCTGGATTAAGTGTAAGTAATTAAACTTAAATCTGACTGGATTTAACGGCTCGGGAGCAAATATGAATATCAACCTGACACTCATTGCGCAGGCTATCTCATTTGCCATTCTGATCTGGTTCACCACAAAGTTCGTGTGGCCATATCTCCTGAATGCAATCGAGACTCGCCAGAAAACCATTGCGGATGGTCTGGCTGCGGCTGAGCGCGGTAAGCAGGAGCTTGACGTGGCAACCCAGCGTTCCGCTGAAGTTGTCAACGATGCCAAGCAGAAAGCGACTTCCATCATCGCTCAGGCTGAAAAGCGTGCCAGCGATATCGTGGAAGAAGCCAAGGCGAATGCCAAAGCAGAAGGCGATCGTATTATCGCTGGCGCCAAGGCCGAAATCGACCAGGAAGTGAATCGTGCCAAGGAAGGCCTGCGTCAGCAAGTATCTACGCTGGCAATTGCTGGTGCCGAGAAGATCCTGCGCAAGGAAATCGATGCCAAGGCGCATGCTGACCTGTTGACCAGCATCGCAAACGAGCTCTAAGGAATGGGAGCACGATATGGCTGAAGCGATCACCATTGCGAGACCTTATGCGGTAGCGGTTTACCGCCTGGCCAAGGAAAAGAATGCGTTGGCAGATTGGTCGCAAATGCTTGCTCTTGCCGCTGCAGTGGCGGCAGATGAGCAAATGCGGGCGTTTATTGACAACCCCAAGGTTGATGCGGCTGAGTTGGAGCGCGTATTCCTCTCCGTTACGGGAGACAAACTCAACGAGGCGGGCGTCAACCTGGTCAAGTTGCTGGTGGAATACGGTCGTTTATCCATCCTGCCGGAAATTGCCACAGCATTCGAAGACTTGAAGTCCCAGGAAGAAGGTGTGCTGGAGGCGGAGATTACCGCCGCAGCCCAGCCTAGCGATGCTGAGTTTTCAGCCATCGTGAAACGCCTGGAAACCAAGTTCGGCAAAAAGGTTGAAGCAAGCGTAAAAGTGGATCCGGCAATTATTGGCGGAATCAAAATTGTAGTCGGCGATACGGTCATTGACGCTTCAGTCCGTGGCCAATTGCAAGAGTTGGCCTACACGCTGAAAGGTTAGGAAAAAGTAATGCAATTATCTACGTCAGAAATCAGTGAACTGATTAAGAGCAGATTAGAGAATTTCTCCACCAGTGCTGAAGCGCGTACCCAAGGTACCGTGATTTCAGTGACTGATGGTATTGTCCGTATTCATGGCCTTTCCAACGTGATGGCCGGTGAAATGATCGAGTTCCCAGGCAACGTATATGGTCTGGCATTGAATCTGGAGCGTGACTCCGTAGGTGCCGTGATTCTGGGTGACTACGAAAACATCACCGAAGGTGACACCGTCAAGTGTACCGGCAAGATCCTGGAAGTGCCAGTTGGTCCTGAACTGGTTGGTCGCGTAGTGAATGCGCTGGGTCAGCCTATCGACGGCAAAGGCCCGATCAACGCCAAGCTGACAGACAAGATCGAAAAGGTCGCGCCAGGCGTGATTGCCCGTAAGTCTGTTTCGCAGCCAGTACAAACTGGTATCAAGGCGATTGACTCCATGGTGCCAGTTGGCCGTGGCCAGCGTGAGTTGATCATCGGCGACCGCCAGACCGGTAAGACTGCGGTTGCTGTTGATGCCATCATCAACCAGAAGGGTCAGAACATGACCTGTATCTACGTTGCGATCGGCCAGAAGGCTTCCACTATCGCCAACGTGGTACGCAAGCTGGAAGAGCATGGCGCGCTGGAGTACACCATCGTCGTGGCTGCCTCCGCATCCGATCCTGCTGCCCTGCAATTCCTGGCGCCGTATGCCGGTTGTACCATGGGTGAGTATTTCCGTGATCGCGGCCAAGATGCACTGATCGTCTACGATGACTTGACCAAGCAAGCTTGGGCATATCGTCAAATCTCCTTGCTGCTGCGTCGTCCACCAGGCCGCGAAGCTTATCCAGGTGACGTGTTCTACATCCACTCCCGCCTGCTTGAGCGTGCCGCTCGCGTGAGCGAAGAGTATGTCGAGAAGTTCACCAACGGCGAAGTGAAAGGCCAGACCGGTTCCCTGACCGCATTGCCTATCATTGAAACCGCTGCGGGTGACGTTTCCGCGTTCGTTCCGACCAACGTGATCTCGATTACCGACGGTCAGATCTTCCTGGAAACCGACCTGTTCAACTCCGGCATCCGTCCTGCGATCAACGCTGGTATCTCGGTATCGCGCGTAGGTGGTGCAGCGCAGACCAAGGTCATCAAGAAACTGGGCGGCGGTATCCGTCTGGCACTGGCTCAGTATCGTGAACTGGCTGCGTTTGCGCAGTTTGCTTCCGACCTGGACGAAGTGACCCGCAAGCAGTTGGATCGTGGCCGTCTGGTCACTGAATTGATGAAGCAGGCGCAGTATCAGCCATTGTCTACTTCCGAAATGGCAGTAAGTTTGCTGGCAGCCAACAAGGGCTTCTTCGACGATGTGCCGGTTGCACGCGTATTGGCATTTGAATCTGCCCTGCACTCCTTCCTCAAGTCCAAGTACAAGAACATCCTGGACAAGATCGACAGCACCAATGACCTTGGTGGTGACGACGAGAAGGCTCTGGAAGCAGCGATT
Organism: Methylobacillus draconifructus; assembly: GCF_045984385.1. Lineage (NCBI taxonomy): Bacteria > Pseudomonadati > Pseudomonadota > Betaproteobacteria > Nitrosomonadales > Methylophilaceae > Methylobacillus > Methylobacillus draconifructus. The sequence continues at coordinate 462,103 of NZ_JBJQIJ010000002.1, read as the reverse complement.
CAAGACTTCAAAGCAACCAACGCTTACTAAGCTTAAGTACAGACAGGCAGACTAGACAATGGCTGGTAGCAAAGAGATACGTAGCAAGATCAAGAGCGTAGAAAATACGCGCAAGATCACCAAGGCGATGGAAATGGTGGCGGCGTCCAAGATGCGCAAGGCGCAAGAGCGCATGCGTATGGCTCGCCCCTATGCGGAAAAGATTCGTAATGTGACAGCTCACCTGTCGCAAGCCAATCCTGAATACAAGCACCCTTTTATCGTTAAGCGCGAGAAGGTGGCAAACGTCGGCTTGATCGTCGTGAGTTCGGACAAGGGCTTGTGCGGTGGCTTGAACACTAACGTTCTCCGCCTTTCGCTGAATCAGATGAGCGCATGGGAAAACGAAGGCAAGAAGATTGCCTTGAGTGCCATCGGCAATAAGGGTTTGACGTACTTGAACCGTGTTAATGCCGATGTGAGATCCCATGTCGTGGGTCTTGGCGATACGCCAAACCTGGAAAAGCTGATTGGCAGCATCAAGGTAATGTTGGATGCTTATATCGCCGGTGAGATTGATCAACTGTATATCTCTTATACCCGCTTCATCAATACCATGAAGCAGGAAGCCGTCATTGAGCAGCTGCTACCGCTGTCTGATGACAAGCTGGATACCACCAACAAAACAGCAACAGGCCCTTGGGATTACATTTACGAGCCCGATGCCAAGGTTGTTATCGATGAACTGATGACACGTTATATCGAGTCTATCGTTTATCACGCCGTTGCTGAAAACATGGCGTCTGAACAAAGTGCCCGCATGGTCGCGATGAAGGCCGCTTCGGACAACGCGAAGACCGTGATTGGCGAATTGAAGCTGGTGTACAACAAGGCACGCCAGGCTGCGATTACCAAGGAAATTTCAGAGATTGTCGGTGGCGCGGCGGCTGTCTAGTCGTGCTGAACTGTAGCTTAGCTAAAGCTCAAAGAATTTAAGTATAGATTGAGGATACCAAGATGAGTCAAGGTAAGGTTGTTCAATGTATTGGTGCCGTGGTTGACGTCGAGTTCCCACGCGATCAGATGCCCAAGGTATATGACGCACTGATCCTGGATGAAGAAACATCCACGGCAGAAGCAGGTTTGACACTGGAAGTGCAACAGCAACTGGGCGACGGCGTGGTTCGCGCCATTGCCATGGGCTCCAGTGATGGTCTTTCCCGCGGCATGAAGGTGAAGAACACTGGCAGCCAGATCCAGGTTCCAGTAGGTCATGGCACCCTGGGCCGTATCATGGACGTGCTGGGTCGCCCTATCGATGAGGCTGGTCCTATCGAAGCTGACGAAAAGCGCTCCATCCACCAAAAGGCACCCACTTTCGAAGAGCTTTCCCCTTCCGTTGACTTGCTGGAAACCGGCATCAAGGTGATCGACCTGGTCTGTCCTTTCGCCAAGGGCGGCAAGGTCGGCCTGTTCGGTGGCGCCGGTGTGGGCAAGACCGTGAACATGATGGAGCTCATCAACAACATCGCCAAGCAGCACAGCGGTTTGTCCGTGTTTGCCGGCGTGGGCGAGCGTACCCGTGAAGGTAACGACTTCTACCACGAAATGAAGGACTCCAACGTTCTCGACAAGGTGGGCATGGTGTTCGGCCAGATGAACGAGCCGCCAGGCAACCGTCTGCGTGTAGCGCTGACCGGCCTGACCATGGCGGAGCGTTTCCGTGACGAAGGCCGTGACATCCTGTTCTTCGTCGACAACATCTACCGTTACACCCTGGCCGGTACCGAAGTATCCGCGCTGCTGGGCCGTATGCCTTCCGCCGTGGGTTACCAGCCTACGCTGGCTGAAGAAATGGGCCGCCTGCAAGAGCGTATCACTTCCACCAAGGTGGGTTCTATTACTTCCATCCAGGCTGTTTACGTGCCTGCGGATGACTTGACCGACCCGTCCCCAGCGACCACCTTCCTGCACTTGGATTCCACCGTCGTGCTGTCCCGTGACATCGCCGCCCTGGGTATCTACCCTGCGGTTGACCCGTTGGATTCCACATCGCGTCAGCTGGATCCGCAAATCGTCGGTGAAGAGCACTACAGCGTGGCACGCTCCGTACAGTCCACACTGCAACGCTACAAGGAATTGCGTGACATCATCGCGATTCTGGGCATGGACGAACTGTCCCCAGAAGACAAGCTGACCGTAGCCCGTGCGCGTAAGATCCAGCGCTTCCTGTCCCAGCCTTTCCACGTGGCCGAAGTATTTACCGGCGCTCCTGGCAAGTATGTGACACTGAAGGACACCATCAAGGGCTTCAAGGCGATTGTCGCTGGCGAATACGATCACCTGCCAGAACAGGCGTTCTACATGGTAGGCGCGATTGAAGAAGCGGTTGAGAAGGCTAAGACTCTTAACTAAGAGTTTCTCAACTCATTTCTGCAAAGCGAAGGATAGGACGATATGGCATCGACAATACACCTGGATGTGGTGAGTGCGGAAGAGTCCATTTTCTCGGGCGAGGCGGAGTTTGTCGCCGCACCTGCGAAAATGGGCGAGGTAGGTATTTATCCCAACCACGCACCCTTGATCACCACCATCAAGCCAGGCGTGCTACGCGTTAAGGTCGCCAATAGCGGTGAGGAACAGGCCATCTATATTTCCGGCGGTTTGCTGGAAGTGCAGCCCGGCGTGATCACCGTATTGGCGGATACCGCGATCCGTGGCCACGACCTGGATGAAGCCAAGGCGATTGAAGCCAAGCGTGTTGCCGAAGAAGCATTGAGAAACAATGCCTCTGGCGTGGACTATGCGCGTGCGCAAGCTGAGTTGTCAGAAGCGCTGGCCCAATTGCAGACAATTGAGCAATTACGCAAGACGACGCACTAAACCTGCAAGTTTTGCTTGAGAAGGCAGCCATTTGGCTGCCTTTTTTCATTTATACTTTCAGTTAATTTTCAATGCTTGAACCGGACCAGAACTTGTCTCTTTCATCTCCCTCACCCAAGCTCAATATCGTGATTCTCGCAGCGGGCAAAGGCACCCGCATGCATTCCAGCAAGCCCAAGGTACTGCACACGCTGGCTGGTAAACCCATCCTTCAGCACGTGCTGGATACGGCACGCCAGCTCAAGCCTAGCAAGATCATCGTCATTTATGGCTTCGGCGGCGATGCAGTGCCGCAGGCCTTGCCAGCCGATGACATTACCTGGGTGGAACAGGCCGAGCAATTGGGCACAGGGCATGCCATGCAGCAAGCCCTGCCCCACCTCGAGGCTGATGCGAGGACATTGATCCTGCTCGGTGACGTGCCGCTGCTGGAAATGGCAAGTTGCGAAAAACTGCTCGCGCAGCAAGCCCCGTTGGCCTTGCTTACCGTCACCAAGCACAATCCTGCGGGCTATGGCCGCATCGTGCGCGAACAATCTTCGGTAAAGGCAATCGTCGAGCACAAGGATGCCTCGGAAGCGCAACGCGCGATCCAGGAGGTGAATACCGGCATCATGGCGGCGGAAAATGCCTGGCTGGAACAATGGCTCGCTCGCCTGGACAATCGCAACGCCCAGCAGGAATACTACCTGACGGATATCGTGGCATTGGCCGTAGCGGACGGCCAGGCGGTTGCCGCGACGCAGAGCGATGACGAGTGGCAGGTCACAGGCATCAACTCGAAACAGGACCTCGCGACGCTGGAGCGCGTCTATCAGCAGCGCTATGCGGCCAGGTTATTGGCGCAGGGCGTGACGCTGGCGGACCCTGCGCGCATTGACGTGCGCGGCACATTGACCGCCGGGCGCGATGTCGAGATAGACGTCGGCTGCGTGTTCGAGGGCGACGTGACCTTGGCTGACAACGTGCGGATCGGCCCTTATTGCGTGATCCGCAATGCCAATATCGGAGCCGGCACCGTATTGGCGGCTTATACCCATATCGACGATGCCAGCCTGGCGGCAGACTGCAAAATCGGGCCCTACGCGCGTTTGCGTCCGGGTACGGCCCTGGCCGACCATACGCACGTCGGCAACTTCGTCGAACTGAAGAACGCGCAGGTGGATACGGGCAGCAAGATCAACCACCTGAGCTATGTGGGCGACGCCACCGTAGGCAAGGACGTGAATATCGGCGCAGGCACCATCACCTGCAACTACGATGGCGTGAACAAGTCGCGCACCGTGATCGAGGATAGGGCATTCATCGGTTCCGACACGCAATTGGTGGCGCCCGTGACCGTCAAGGCCGGTGCGACCATCGCGGCCGGATCGACGATCACGCAGGATGCGCCGGCGGACACGCTGACCATGTCGCGTGTGCGCCAATTTACGATAGAAAACTGGAAACGCCCTGAGAAAGTGAAGAAATAAGATGTGTGGCATCGTAGGCGCAGTCGGTGCGCGTAATATTGTCCCGGTATTGATCGAGGGCCTAAGCCGCCTGGAATACCGCGGGTATGACTCAGCAGGGGTTGCCGTACTCAGCGAAGGTCATCTTCGTAGAGTACGTGCAGTGGGGCGCGTGGCGGAAATGCAGGGCAAGGCCAAGGCGGAAAACCTGACCGGGACGCTAGGCATCGGCCATACGCGCTGGGCCACCCATGGCGGCGTGACGGAGTCCAACGCGCACCCGCATATCTCGCGCGGGGAAATTGCCGTGGTGCATAACGGCATCATCGAGAACCATGACGAGCAGCGTCAGCGCCTGCAAGCGATGGGCTACGAATTCGAGTCGCAAACCGACACCGAGGTGATTGCGCACCTGATCCATCACTACCTTGCCCAGGATTTGGCATTGCTGGACGCGGTCAAGCATGCGGTCAAGCAGCTGACCGGCGCATTTGCGATCAGCGTGGTGTCCATCCACTACCCAGGCCTGATGATCTGCGCACGCCAGGGCTGTCCGTTGTTGATCGGCCTCGGGGAAGGCGAAAACTTCATTGCTTCCGACGTCTCCGCCGTGCTGTCCGTCACCCGCAACGTGATCTATCTCGAAGATGGCGATGTGGCGGATATCACCAAGGACAAGGTGATGATATTCGATGCCGCGGACCAGCACGTGGAGCGTACCGTGCACCGCAGCGATCTCTCGCTGGCCTCGCTGGAGCTGGGCCCCTACTCCCACTTCATGCAGAAGGAAATCCACGAGCAGCCGCGGGCATTGACCGACACGCTGGAAGCCATCATCGACGACAACGCCTTCAGCCCGGCCCTGTTCGGCGCAGAGGCGGAAACAGTATTTAACGAGGTGGACAGCATCCTGATCCTGGCGGCAGGCACGAGTTATTACGCCGGCCTGACGGCCAGGTACTGGCTGGAGAGCATCGCGCAATTACCTACTTCAGTGGAAATTGCCAGCGAGTACCGTTACCGAAAATCCGTGCCCAACCCCAGGCAGTTGATCATCACCATCTCCCAGTCCGGCGAGACCCTGGACACCATGGAGGCGCTCAAGCATGCCAAGTCGCTGGGGCAACATTTGACGCTGGCGATCTGCAACGTGCAGGAAAGCGCCATTCCCCGGGCATCACGCCTGGTCTTGTATACCCGCGCAGGCGCCGAGATCGGCGTGGCGTCGACTAAGGCGTTCACTACCCAACTGGTGGCCTTGTTCACGCTGGCCGCGACGTTCGCCAAGCAGCGCGGCTTGCTGGGCCAGGAACAGGAGCAGGCCTATATCGATGAGTTGCGCCACTTGCCCGGCAGCGTGCAGTATGCGCTCAACCTGGAGCCGCAAATCCGCGAGTGGGCCAAGGCGTTCAGCAACAAGTTCCACGCCCTGTTCCTCGGGCGCGGCATGCATTACCCGATCGCCCTCGAGGGCGCGCTCAAGCTCAAAGAGATTTCCTACATCCATGCCGAGGCCTATCCTGCCGGCGAGCTCAAGCACGGCCCGCTGGCATTGGTGGACAAGAACATGCCCGTGGTGGTGATCGCCCCCAACGACGCCCTGCTGGAAAAGGTGAAATCCAACATGCAGGAGGTCAGTGCGCGTGGCGGCGAGCTATTTGTCTTTGCTGATGCTGACAGCAATTTCACCGGCAGCGAAGGCGTGCACGTGATCCGCACCCCCAGGCACGTCGGCGTGCTGTCCCCCATCCTGCATACCATTCCCGTGCAGTTGCTGGCCTACCATGCCGCCCTGCTCAAAGGCACGGACGTGGACAAGCCGCGTAACCTGGCCAAGTCGGTGACGGTGGAGTAACCCCGGGATGAAGCCAACGAGGGGTGTATGCTGTTTTTTGGGTTTGATATTGATCGCGGGCGTCCAGGGCGTGCGTGCGGATACCGAGATTGACCACGGCTATTGGTTCAACCTGCATTTGCAGGGCCGCTTGCCCACAGAACATTTCTACTGGAGCATGGATAACAACCCGCGCTGGCGTGAAAGCGGGCACCACCTCGACCAGCTGTATTTGCGGCCGTCGGTGTTCTACATGGCGGACCCCAAAATCAGCGTCTGGCTGGGCCATGACACCATCGTCAGGCATCCGGACGGCAAACCGGCCTCCCATGAATATCGGCTCTGGGAGCAATTCCAATACCAGTTCGATCCGGTCGCGACAGTGACGCTGTCCAGCCGGTCCCGGTTGGAGCAACGCAGGCGCGAGGGCTACCATGAGACGGGACACCGGTTGCGGCAAATGCTCAAGGCGGTCACGCCATTATCGCTGCATCCCAAGCTGTCGCTGGTTGTTTCCGACGAGCTGTTCATCAATATGAACAATACTGACTGGGGAGCCAGGCATGGGATCGACCAGAACCGGTTTTTCGTCGGGCTCAATTGGAAACTCAATTCGTCCTCGAGCATAGAAACGGGCTACCTGAACCAATTCACCAACGCTCTGGCAAACAATCGCGACAGCCATATATTGACCACCACGCTGGGGTTCAAATTCTAGTTCGGCGATATTGAGTTGGAACGAGGCAGACCCTTCGCCGCGGGAAAAGTATGCTTGGATAAAGCAGAAGCATTATCTATTTTATCGGACAAGCCTGTGAGTACACTATTTGAAATCGCTAAACATTGATCGTATCAATAAAACCGGTCAGTAGCATAAATCACTAGCAGGGCTAGAAAAACTAGAAGAACTGCGATGGCTAGTATCATTGCCAACTTTTTCATGAAGCCTGGTTTATCAAATACCACGCCTTCTGCTTCCCTCACCCTCCTCTCTTCATCAAAATGCCATTTAATAGCAAAATAGGCTCCAATACCCAATACAATAAGCTTAAAAGCTCCAGCAAAGTATGGAAAGGAGTTAGCCCAACTGCCGTTCATTATCTATCTCCATCAAATTCAATATCGATTTTGCGGCAGCATAATCAAAGGTTCATGTTTAGTGCGCACCCAAAGCCAAGCTTTCTAGCTGGCGCAAGTCTACTGCTCGCGCTAGCTGTCCACAACTCTTTGCAATACCTGTAGTTATGGCGGTTTGCTAAATTAGCAAAAGCACTGGCACATTTATGTCCAAAACTGAGTTACACCAGTATGATATTTTAATACTCAGTTGTAGTTCGATTCAAACTTGGTAGTAGCAATATGTGGCGGGTGGTAAAGCATGTGTTTTAGCAGGAGTTTGGCCGCTTGTTGCCTATTCGTATGGCAGATATTGATCTGCATGATGATCTAGAAACGGGCTACCTGAACCAATTCACCAACGCTCTGGCAAACAATCGTGACAGCCATATATTGACCACCACCCTGGGGTTCAAATTCTAGGCCGGTGCATTTAACTCGAGCTAGGCAGACCCTCCACCCCGGGCGATGGGGATATTGCGTCAAGACATGCATTCAGGCATTCTTGGCAAGCGCGTGCACATTGCTGGCAGTGGCCTGCCTGATGCTGCGCGCATTCCTCCCCGCAGGTTTTGCATATTTCTGCGCAATCTTCCAGAATCAAATCGCTGAATTCGCTCTCCCGCTGCAGGAAATTGACAGCGAGCTGGCAAAACTCGGCACAGTCCAGGTCAAGCTGGATGCATCGCTGCAAATGATGGGGCGAACCTTCGGCCTGGCATGCCTCGGCACAATGCTGGCATGCCGCAATGCATTGCTTGAGTAATGGAATACAATCTTGCGCGGGATTGGTATGCATATTGTTTCCTCATGTTCCTGTGGAGTTTGACAATATATTCTAGTAAGCCCGCGAAGAGAGATTTATACGCATTCATCTCAAGTTCATGTCAGAATCAATGACTTAGAACGGCTGACCAAGCTCTCTTGGCGTTGTTGTCCTGCCTTGTCGCAACAGTTGTACTTCCTACAGCAGAGCGCCTAGCCAGGATCGCTTTGCTGGGTGTTGTCAGCCGTTCTTAAATCCTGCACGAGGCATCATAAAAGGGAATGGCTTGTTTTTTCGGCTGTTCTATAATGAACCCGCTGTTATTGTCCAGAATCCATTTATTTATATGAATAAGCAAGATCATATCCTGGTGGTCGATGACGACCACGAAATACGCGAGCTTTTAACCGATTATCTCCGCGATGCAGGCTTCAACGTATCGGAGGCCGCGAACGGGCGTGAAATGTGGCGGGTGGTGAACAAGGAGCCGGTCAACCTGATCGTGCTGGACTTGATGCTGCCGGAAGAGGATGGGTTGAGCCTGTGCCGGGAAGTGCGCGCGCAAGGCGATACGCCGATCATCATGTTGACGGCGAAAGGCACCTTGGTGGACCGCATCATCGGCCTGGAGGTCGGGGCCGACGATTATCTGCCCAAGCCGTTTGACCCGCGCGAGCTATTGGCGAGAATCAAGGTGATCTTGCGCAGGACCCGTACCGATACCGACAAGGCCGCCGCCGATGAGTTTGCCTATATCAGCTTCGAGGGCTGGCGTCTCGATACCCATGCCCGGCAGATGTTCTCGCCCGATGGCGTGATAGTGTCGCTGGGCAGCTCGGATTACATGGTATTGCGCGCGTTGCTCGAGCACCCCAACCGGCCCTTGAGCCGGGAGTTCCTGATCGAGCATGTCTATGGCAAGGACAGCCATGCGATGGACCGCTCGATCGACGTCTGTATTAGCCGCTTGCGGCACCATCTCGAACTGGACTCGCGCAACCCGAGTATTATTCGTACCGTGCGTAACGCGGGCTATATGCTGGCGAGCCAGGTCAAGCACGAAAAATGAAATGGAAATGGCTGTGGCCGGCTTCATTATTCGGCCGCCTGGTGATCGTGCTCGTAGCCGGCACCATGACGGCGCAAGTGCTGACCGGGTTCATCTGGTACGATATGAACTACGGCAAGGCGCTGGAAATCCCCACGCGCGTGCTCGCAGCCAAGCTCTCTGACAGCATCAGCCTGATCGAAATCAGCAAGGTCGAGGATGAGCGCTTGCTGATCCACAAGCTGAGCAATTCCATGTACCGCTTGTCGCCCGTGGATGCCCCTCCGCGCCTCAAGACCCTGAACACGCGCGATCGCGCGGTGGAGCTCTTGTTCAAGCACGTGTTCGAACAGGAGTTCGGCCGCTTGTTGCCCATCCGCATGGTGGATATCGACCTGCATGACGATCATGGCAGGGAGGCAGGCTGGCTGGACCTGTTCGAGTCGCACTACCCTTCCGCACATTTCGTCCTCTACGTGCAGCTCGATAGCGGCCAATGGCTGCAGCTGGACGCCTACGAAGGCCAGGCGGGCATGAGCATGGCGCCGCTCATGGACTTGTTCGACTACCTGTTCCGGATTTACTTCATCCGCATCATCGTGATCGTCGGCATCGCGTTGTTCGCCGTGCGGCAGATCATGCAGCCGCTGAACCGCCTGGCCGCGGCGGCAGAACGCCTGGGACGCAATATCTACAGCGCACCCCTGGACGTGGACGGTCCTACCGAAGTGCGGCGTTCCGCCAAGGCGTTCAACCTGATGCAGCAGCGGCTGATCGATACGGTGACGGAAAAAACCCGTTTCCTGGCTGCAATCTCGCATGACCTGCGTTCCCCCATCACCCGCATGCGCTTGCGCACGGAGCAGATCGACAAGCCATTGCTGCGCGAAAAATTCCGCCGCGATCTGGAAGACATGGAAACCTTGATTTCTTCCACGGTGGACTTCATGCGCGGGGTGGAGGTACATGAAAACCGCCATCCCATCGATATCAACGCCATGTTGCAAAGCTTGCAGATAGACGCGCAGGAAACAGGGGCCGAAGTGTCGCTTGCCGGCGAGGCGGCTCCCATCGATGGTTATGCCGTCAGCTTGAAACGCTGCCTGCAGAATTTGCTGGAAAATGCGATCCGCTATGGCAAATCCGCGCACATTGAAGTCATGGATGCCCCGAACCGGTTGCGCATCGCCATACGCGACCGCGGCCCTGGCATCCCTGAAAACCTGCTCAAGCAGGTGTTTGAGCCGTTCTACCGGGTTGAAACTTCCCGCAATGCGGCGACAGGCGGCTCTGGCTTGGGTTTGAGCATTGCCAAAACTATTGTGGAAGCGCATGATGGACAAATCCATCTGCGTAACATGGCTTCAGGAGGTCTTGAAGTGCTGATTGACTTGCCAAGGCAGTTTTCCGAACCTGCCGCAGAATAAAAATTGCGAGTAATGGGAGACTGTTTCACGATTGCCATGATCGTCCGGCCCCATTGAGATCAAAATAAATAGATTGTGGTGAAAAGAATGAGCAGCACAAATATCTCTGATCGGGGCTTGAGCGTTGCAATGCAGCTTCATATGCTGAGTTTTGCAATCAATCGGATTCAAGAGATTGTTCTTGTCTGTGATGCTGATGCCAGGGTATGCCTGGCCAACCTGGCTGCCTGCGAAGTGCTGGGTTGCAGCGAATCTGAGTTGCTGCAGATGTCCGCCACCGATATTTTCCCCCATCTTGATGCCGCACAATGGCAAAGGGATTGGCAATCCTTGCAGCAACAGCACGTCATCATCCGGGAAGCCACGCTGCATGGCAAAACCGGCGCCTCGATTCCCGTAGAGCTCCAGGCCAATTACTTCGTGGATGCAGGCCAGCCGTATTGCATATTGCTGGGGCGCAACCTCACTGCCCATCTCGACATGCTGGAAAAGCTGCGGGAGCAGGAGCTGCAGTATCGCCAGCTGGTAAAGAACTCCCCGGATATCTTCATCCGTTACGACCAGGATTGCCGGCGTATTTTCCTCAGCGATGGCTATGAAGCGGTGTTCGGGGTGCCTGCGGCACAAGCCTTGGGAAGGCGGCCGACCGAAATCTGGGGCCGGCCCACGATGCGCCCGGAGGATTACGAGGCCCGGTTGCGTGAAGTCATGCAGTCAGGAAATACGCAGGAAATCGAGCTGGAATGGACGGAAGGTGACCACTACGTCTGCCAGTCCTTGCATGTCGTGCCCGAGCGCAACGTGAAGGGCGGGATTACCGGCGTTTTGACGATTGCCCGCGATATTTCGCATATCCGCCGCGTGGAGCGGGAGCTGAGGAAACGGGAAAAATACCAGAGCGCGCTGATCGAGAATTTTCCCTTCGTCGTCTGGCTCAAGGACCTGAACAGCAAATTGCTGGCAGCCAACAGCGCCTATGCCAAGTTTGCCGGCGTGGTCTCTAAAGAGGAGTTGGAAGGGAAGACGGATTTCGACCTGTTCCCCCTGGAAGACGCCACCACCTATGTCGACGGGGATAAACGCGTGCTGCAAAGCGGCCAGCCTTACCTGGCGATAGTGCCGATCACCAAGGCTAACGGCGAGAAGGGCTGGATAGAGGCCTACAAGTCACCAATGGTAGTGGACGGCAAGCTGATGGGGACGGTAGGTTTTTTCCGCGACATCACCGATATCAAGCAGAACGAGGAGAAACTGCTGCAGCGCGAGCGCGAGTTGCAGTCGCTGATCGATAACACGCCAGACACCATCATCCGTTACGACCTCAACGCGCGCAGGCTGTATGCCAACACGCCCAAATTGAAGCGCATCGGCATCGAAAGCGGCAAGCTGATCGGCACGACGCCATCCGAGTATCCCGGCGGCGAGGCCTATGTGAAGTATGAGGAAAAGATCAAGGGCGTCATCAGCAGCGCGACGCCGGATTTCCTCGAGCTGCATGGCAAGGCTGACAATGGCAGCACCTGGTTCATCCATGTGCGCATCGTGCCCGAATTCGGCGAGCAGGGGCAGGTGATCGGGGTGCTGGCGGTGGAGCGCGACATTACCGAGCTGATGGAATACCGCGAGCGCATCCATTACCTGGCCTATTACGATGCATTGACCGGCTTGCCTAATCGCACCCTGTTTGCCGATCGCGTCAACCAGGTGCTGGCGGATGCCAGCTGGCACGAACAGCGCTTTGGCCTGATGATGCTGGACCTGGACCGCTTCAAGGAGGTCAATGATACCCTCGGGCACCAGGCCGGCGACGACCTGCTGGTGGCGGTCGCCCAGCGGCTCAATGTCTCGGTGCGCAGTTACGACACCATTGCCCGCCTGAGCGGGGACGAGTTTGCGATCCTACTGCCGGAACTGCGTAACCCGGATGACCTGGCCACGATCGCCAGGAAGATCAATGATGAAATCGCCAAGCCGTTCCTGATCCACAAGAAAGAGCTGTTCATCTCCACCAGCATCGGCATCGCGATCTACCCGAACGATGGCGATGACCGGGCGACATTGTTCAAGAGCGCCGATGTGGCGATGTACCATGCCAAGAGCTATGGCCGCAACAATTACCAGTTCTACTCCCGTGAGCTGGGCTCCAAGGCTTCGGAATACATCATGCTGGGCGCTTCCATCCGCCAGGCGCTCAAGAACGCCGAGTTCGAGCTGTTCTACCAACCCCAGGTCGACCTCATGAACGGAGCGATCGTCGGTGCCGAGGCATTACTGCGCTGGCGCAACCCGCAACTGGGCGTGGTGATGCCCGATCGCTTCGTCAAGGTGGCGGAAGAAAGCGGCCTGATCGTCGAGATCGGGGAGTGGGTGTTGCGCGAGGCCTGCAACGCCGTGGTTCGGCTGAACCGCTATCGCCCCGACGACGGCCCGCTCAGCATGGCGGTCAATCTTTCGTCCCGCCAGTTCCTCTATAACGACCTGCTCGCTTCGGTGCAGGAAATCCTGGCAGAAACAGGCTGCAAGCCCGAATGGCTGAAGCTGGAAATCACGGAAAGCCTGTTGCTGGAAGATAGCCAGGAAATCATCAACACGCTCAGCTTGTTCAAGGAAATGGGCATTACCATTTCCATCGACGATTTCTGCACCGGCTATTCCGCCATGAGCTACCTTGGGCAGTTCCCCATCAGCCAGGTCAAGATAGACCGTTCCTTCGTGCGCGATATTGCCGCCAAGCAGGACAAGCTGGAATTGATCACCGCCATTATCCGCATTGCGCATGCGTTGCGGCTTGAGCTCGTGGCCGAGGGGGTCGAGAGCAAGCAGCAAGCCAACCTGCTCAAGATCCAGGGCTGCACGATTGCGCAAGGGTATTTCTTCGGCAAGCCGATGCGCTTGCGCCACCTGGAGTTGATCCTTGCCGACGGGCAAGACCTGATGCAATAAACTGCCCCATTCCTGGAGCAGAAAACGGCAGGGTTTGCAGGAATACAACACTGCTATATAATGAGATTTATTCTCATTTATTGCGATTTCGCAATACGGCTTGTCCTATCTTGAACGCTTTCAAGGCTCTATACGCGAACCACCATAGCTGGCTCAACCATTGGTTGCGCAAGAAAATGGGCAACCATTTCGATGCGGCCGACCTGGCGCAGGATACCTTCCTGCGCGTCCTGCTCAGCGGGGATGCCGACAAGCTGCACGAACCTCGCGCTTTCCTTACCACCGTGGCCTCCGGCCTGGTTTCCAATTTCTACCGCCGCAAGAAGCTGGAGCAGGCCTATCTCGACGCGCTTCTGCATTTGCCTGAAGCGGAGGCGCCCTCCCCCGAGGCAAAAGCCATCATGCTGGAAACCTTGGTCGAAATTGATGGTCTTCTTGATGGTTTGCCATACAAGGTGCGCAAGGCGTTTCTGCTATCCCAGCTGGATGGGATGAGCCATGCGGATATTGCCGGGGAGCTGGGCGTGTCGATATCGACAGTCAAGCGCTACATTGTCCAGGCGGTAGAGCAATGTTGTTTCGGAGGAGCGTAGTCAATGGGGGCTAATTCAGAAAAAGCGATTTCCCCGAAAGTGAGCCGTGCGGCGGCAGAATGGCTGGTGGAGTTGCAATCGGGCCAGGTGAGCGCGGAAGTGCGCGAGCAGTGGCAAGCCTGGCGTGCAGCGCATCCGGACCATGAACGCGCATGGCAGCATATCGAAATGCTGGGGGAACGGCTGGGCGGCCTGTCGTCGTCGGTTGCGCATGCCACGCTGGCGCCCCGCGGATCGCTCAAGCGCAGGCGTGCCATCAAGACGCTTGCCATGCTGCTGTTTGCGGGCGGCAGCGCCTGGGTGGTGCAGGAAAAACTGCCCTGGTGGCAGCTCAGCGCCGACTACAGTACCGGCGTCGGCGAACAACGGCGCGTAGTGCTGGAAGACGGCACGGCAGTCGAGCTCAATTCGTCCAGCGCCATCAACGTGGCCTATACGCAGCAGCAGCGCATCGTCATGTTGCTGCGCGGCGAGATCCACGTGGCGACCGCGCACGAGCCGACACAAACGCGCCCGTTCCTGGTCGCGAGCGATCAAGGCAGCATGCGCGCCTTGGGCACCCGCTTCGTCGTTCGCCAATTGACTAATGAGAAGGATAGCCCTATCAAGATCGGGGTGCTGGAAGGCGCGGTCGAGGTCGCCCCGAGCGAGATGCAGGCAAGGGTGAGGTTGCAGGCCGGTGAGCAACTGTCGTTCACGCGGCACATGGTGGCGCCGGTCGAGCCCGTGATCCCGCATGATACGGCATGGCTCCAGCGCATGCTGGTGGCGGACGATATGCCGCTGGGCGAATTCCTGGCCGAGCTCAGCCGCTACCGCAAAGGCAGCCTGGGTTGCGACGACAGCATCAAGCACTTGAAAGTGAGCGGTACGTATCCGCTGGATGATACCGACAAGGTGATTGATATGCTGCAGCAGAGCCTTAATTTGCAAGTCCGTATGCTCACCCGCTACTGGGTGCGCCTGATGCCTTCGGCAGCATAAATTTCACCATAGGTTGAGCTGTTTTTGATTCTTGCGTGGCATGAGAAATAGGGGACCTATTTCAACCGCTACACTAAGGGAAAATCAATGCAGCACAAGCACCACATACCACGGTTAAGGCTGGGACACTTGATCCTGGCCCAGGCACTTTCCACACTATTAGTTTTCACCACGCCCATATTCGCTGGTTCTGCAATGGCAGAACCGGCAGCCAGGCAGTACCAGATTCCGCCCGGGTCGCTCAAGGATGCGTTGGCCCAGTTCGGCCGGGAAGCCCAAGTCATGCTGTCTTACAACAGCGAACTGGTATCCGGCTTGCATAGCAACGGCTTGAACAAGACGGCTTCCGTGCGTGACGGTCTGGAACAGTTATTGGCGGGCACCGGCCTGGAAGCTGTCGCGCAGGAAAATGGCGGGTATATGCTGCGCAAGTCCAACAAGCCGGCAACAGGAAGTTCCGAAACACCTTGGATGAAGTGCGGGTCAGCGCCAGCAAGGATCCGACAACGGAAAACACCGGTTCCTATACCACAAGCTCCACAGGTGCTTCCGCCAAATTGCCATTGTCGCTCCGCCATACGCCGCAATCCGTCAGCGTGATCACCCGCCAGCGCATGGACGACCAGAACCTGACCCAATTGCAGGAAGTGCTGGAGCAGACGGTGGGTATCAGCGTCGTGCAGAGCGGATATGTCGGCGCGAACTGGAACACGTTCCAGTCTCGTGGATTCAATATCAACAATTACCTGGTCGATGGCCTGCCGCTGGGAAGCGGTTTCCAGCAAATGACGAACGATATGGCCTTCTACGACAGGGTGGAGGTGTTGCGCGGCTCATCGGGATTGATGGTCGGTATCGGTGCGCCGGGCGGCAGCATCAATTACGTCCGCAAGAAACCGACGAGGGAATTCCAGGCTTCCGTTACCGGACAGTTTGGCTCGTGGGACAATTACCGGGGCATGGTCGATATCTCCACGCCGTTCAATGCGGACGGCAGCGTGCGCGGCCGCATAGTGGCCGTTAAGCAGGATAGCGGCTCGCACCTGGACCGCTACGGCCTGGAGCGCGACATGCTTTACGGCATTCTCGAAGCAGACCTGACGCCTTCGACCCTGTTTACTGCCGGTCTGGAATACCAGAATCATGAAACCCATGATTCTCCCGAGGCTGGTTTGCCGTTGTTCTATAGCGATGGCAGCCATACCAACTGGAAGCGCTCCAAGAACCCGGGCGCAAGCTGGGCTTCCAGCGAGAATGAAAAGCTTGCTTTCTTTACTTCGCTGGAACACAGCTTCGACAACGACTGGCGCGCCAAGGTGCAGTTCAACCATATACGCCACAGTTACGACAGCATCATCGGCTCTGGCGGTTCAGGCAGCCTGGACAAGGCTACCGGCAGCGGCGTGACATTGTGGGGCGGCCGCTGGAAGGCTGATCCAATCAAACAGAATGCCCTGGACGTTTACGCCACAGGGCCATTTACGCTGGGCGGACGTCAGCATGAGCTGGTTTTTGGCCTGAACTATTCTCATACCGAGCAGCACAATGACCCGTCGTACAATCTCTGGTATTTTATTCCCGTGGCTAATTACGGTAGTTGGGATGGTAATGTGGCACAGCCTGACTTATCGCCGATCGGCCGCTACTCTGAACGTGCACGCCAGTTTGGAGGCTATCTGACTGCGCGTTTCCGGCCGACAGATCAATTGTCCATCTTGACTGGTGCTAGAGTCATTCATTGGCATCAAGCGACTGAGTCAGATCCTTATTCTGGTACGCCCAGCGCGACAAGTCGATCTGAAACCGGGGTACTCACTCCTTATATTGCAGCAACCTATGATGTCACCGATACGGCTTCGCTGTATGCGAGCTATACCAAGATTTTCAATCCGCAAAGCCGATGGGATATCAATAGGCAGTATCTTGATCCTGAGGAAGGCGACAGTTATGAAGCAGGTATCAAGCAGGGCCTCTATGGCGGCAGATTGAATACCAGCCTGGCATTGTTCCGTGTTGAGCAGGATAACCTGGCAGTTCAGGATAATAGTCCTGGAGCACCTGCTGGCAGTTATCGGGCAATACAAGGCACAGTTACCAAGGGGGTTGAAGTGGAGGCCAATGGTGAGTTGGCACCTGGCTGGCAGGTCAGTGGTGGTTATACTTTCCGTATATCGCAAGATGCCAACGGGAACAAAGTCCAAACAGTGACGCCGCAGAATCTATTCAAGCTGTTCACTACCTATACCCTGCCTGGTGCCTGGAACAAACTCACTGTCGGCGGCGGGGCAAACTGGCAGAGCCGTATCTACACCAACGATACCGGCCCCAATAATGAGCGCTTCACCCAGGGAAGCTATGCCGTGGTCAATCTCATGGCGCGCTATCAGTTCGACGAGCGTTTCTCGGCGGCGTTGAACGTGAACAACTTGTTCGACAAGGTGTATTACACCAATACGGCGTCGGGCATGGGCTTTTATGGCGTGCCGCGCAATGCCATGCTGACCTTGAAATACCAGTTCTAGATAGCGAATGAATCACAGGAGCGGCAATATAATGCCGCTCCTGCGAAGCTTGATGCACATTATTGGTGCTGAATCTTCTGCAGCCGGATATCGCTGCTTGTCGGAAATTTCTCTTCGTTTTTCCCCTGAAATCGGGAATTCGCCCAGCTCATCAGTGCAATACGGTCTTTGGTCCGGTGTTCCGGCCAAGTGAGCTGCGGTTTACCGCTACCACCCTTCAATCTCGCAGATTTGCCATATTTGACTTGGCTTCTTGCCTTTTCGTCATCCATACGCACGAAAAATGTGCTTCAAATGTGCATGCGCACATTTTTGGTGCTTTTGATAATGTTCTCAACAACGCCTCGGAGTGCGCAGGCCATGATCTGCATAATGTAATCCCTTGTTTTTAAAGTGGATACATCGGGGCAGGAAAACCGGGATTTGATAGGGAGATGCCAGCTCATTTTGGTACGGTAATTGCTTATAAATAAGCCCGGCGAAAGTTGGGGTGTGTGGAATAACACACGAGCAGGACAATATACCATGCCGTGGTGCAGGTATGACAAAGCCGCATCAGATATTAATGAATTTGCTGGAGAGGTACATGAGCGCACTCAATGGTCCGCAGAGCGAGAATACTTTTGGCTTGTATGACAGTTCCCTGGAAAAGGATAACTGTGGCGTTGGCTTTATCACCCGCAAGGACGGGGTGCAAACGCACGACGTACTAGTCAAGGGGCATGAGGCTTTGTGTACGATCCCCCATCGCGGCGGCATGTCTGCCGAGGGCGTGGGCGATGGCGCTGGCGTTTCCATCGACCTCTCGCTGCCGTTTTTCCGCAGGCTGACCGGCCAGGCGCTTGAGGCCGGCCGCTTCGGCGTCGGCAACTTCTTCCTGCCAAGCGACGAAGGTGCGTATTGCCGTGCCGACGACATCATCCGCACTGCCTTGTCCGGGAAGGGTTTCGATATCTTGCTGGTGCGGGATGTGCCGGTGGACAATGAGGCCATCCGTCCTGCCGCCATCCGTTACCAGCTGCCCATCCAGCAATGGGTGTTTGCGGCCCCTGCCGATATCGACGCGCAGGAGTTCGATCGCCGCATCTACCAGGCATTGCTCGTGATCGAGGAGCAGGCTTATACGGATGCCGCCTTGAGCGGGCTCTATCCGTTATCGATGTCCGCCCATACCCAGGTGCTCAAAGGCCGCCTGAATTCCAATGAAGTGATTCCTTACTTCCATGATCTCATGGAAGAGGATCACGCCGTGCATACCATGTATTTCCACACGCGGTTCTCCACCAATACCGATCCGCACCCCAGCATGGCGCAACCGTTCCGCATGATGGCGCACAACGGCGAGTTGAACACCGACCGCAAGAACCGCATCGCCGAAGCCGCATTGGCGCGGGCGCGAAATGGCAGGATTTTCCGCCCCAAGGGCCAGTCCGACAGTTCGCGCCTGGACCAGACGTTGAACAGCCGCCTGATGGACGACGGCCTCGACCTGGTGACGGCCGTGGTCTCCATGATGCCTCCGGCCTGGGAAAACGACCCTACCTTGCCCGAGAGCATCAAGGCGATGCTGGAGTATTTCTCCCTCTACGAAGAGAAGAACGACGGCCCTGCCGCCTTGATCTTCGGCAACGGCAGCGTGGTCGGCGCGCGCCTGGACCGTCTGGGCTTGCGCCCGTTGCGCAGTGTCGAGACCGAAGAGTACCTGTGCGTGATGTCCGAAGCCGGTCAGATCAACTTCCCGCCGGAAAGCGTATTGCGCCGCGGCCGCATCGAGGCTGGCGGCATGCTGTATTACGACCACAACGAGAAGCGTTCCCGCGGCACGCTGGAAACCCTGGAAATGCTCGCTGCCAAGCGCGATTATCCTGCCTTGCTCGAGCAGGCGCGTGCGACGCTGAAGCAGCTTCCCGCAGTGCCTGCCGAGGTGGCGGGCTCCCCGCAGCGATACCATGGCGACCTGGCGCTGTACCAGCGTTTCGTTTCCTATTACTACAACCAGGAAAGCTTCAAGTTCATGATGGACCCGATGCTGGCAACCGGGGCGGAAAAGATCTCCGCCATGGGTTACGGCAACGCCATCAATGCGCTGACCGACCATGAAGGCGGCGTGGCGCACTACTTCTCGCAACGTTTTGCGCAGGTGACCAATCCCCCGCTGGATTCCATCCGCGAAGCCGATGGGATGACCTTGCGCGTCGCGCTGGGCGCCAAGCCCAATATGAACAAAGGCAAAGGCAGGCAGATCGTGATCGACTCGCCTATCCTCAGCCACCTCGACATGCTCAAGCTGCGCGAGCAGGCGGAAACGCCGTATCGCTGCTTCGAATCGTTGTATACGCCTGTCACCGGCGATGCGGCTGCCAACGAAAAGGCGCTGGAACAAGGCATCGATGCGCTGGCGGATGCCGTGGTGGCATTTGCGCGCGAAGAAGGCGGCATTGCCGTCATTTCAGACCGCCACGTGTCGTCCACCCAGGCCGCCATGCCGTTGCTGCTGGTGGTATCCGCCATCAACCAGCGCCTGATCGACGAAGGCTTGCGCCTGGACGTGTCTATCGTGGCTGAAAGCGGCCAGGTCGTGTCATCCCACCACGTGGCCGCCGCCTTGGGCTTTGGCGCTTCTGCCGTTTATCCGCTGGGCGTGCAGCTGCGTGCCGAGGAAAAATACGGCGCAGATGCCGACAAGGCCTTCAAGAAGTACGCCAAGGCGGCTGAAAAGGCGCTCATGAAGACCATGGGCAAGGTCGGCCTGTGTACCGTCGAGAGCTACATCGGCGGCGAATTCTTCGAGCCCAATTTCCTCAATACCAATGACCCGGTATTGCGCAAATACTTCCCCAACCTGAAGACGCCGGTTGGCGGCGCCGATTTTGCCGCGATCGCGAAAATGGTCGTTGACTGGCACCAGGAAGCGCAAACAGTCACCGATGAAAACAGCGTGCCGTTGCTGGGCCTGTTCAAGGAGCGCTCCGAGGGTGCCGGCCATTCTTTCGGCACCATTGCCGTACGCGGTTTCGTCGAGATGACGGAAGAAAAGATCCACTTCGACAAGCAAGAAAAGCGTGCGGAAGACGAATTCCTGCGCCTGATGACCTTGTCCAAGCTCGAGGATGCGTTCTCCTTCAAGAAGGGCGAGGCGTTCAGCGGCAGTTTCGACCGCCTGAGCGCCGAAGAGATCGACAACTTCGGCGTGACCCAAAGCTACCGCAGCTTTTCGCACATGATGGCGGAAGAGCGCGCCAAGCGACCGTCCGCCCTGCGCGACGTGCTGGAGTTCCCGGCGGACCTGAGCGGCCTGAAGACCTCGGACGAGTTCCGCGCGGTATTGGCCCACTACGCCATCGTGGGCAACAACAGCATTGCCGTACGCGGCCTCGAAGCGCAGGAATTGGGCAATGACCGCTTCAGCCTGCAGTTGACCGGCCCGCTGGCCGGGGATATCTCGCGCTTGTCCACCCTGGGCCAAGCCCTGGTGGCGCATTTCGGCAAGGCAATCAGCGGACACTGGCTGGAAAGCGGCGTGCTGACCGTCGAGGCGACCGGCAAGGCCGCGGACTACTTCAGGCTGCTGCGTGTCGCGCCTGCCAGCGTGCCTTTGGCCGAGGTGCAGCCCGCCAGTGAAATCACCCGCAGCTTCGCCTCCGGCGCAATGAGCCACGGCGCGTTGGTGGCGCCCGCGCATGAGGCGGTAGCGCACGGCACCAACATGGTGGGCGGCATGTCCAATTCCGGCGAAGGCGGCGAACATATTTCCCGCTACGGGACTATCCGTGCTTCGCGCATCAAACAGCTCGCGTCCGGCCGTTTCGGCGTCTGGGCGGGCTATCTCGCCGACCCGATGCTGGAAGAGCTGGAAATCAAGATCGGCCAGGGCGCGAAGCCGGGCGAAGGCGGCCAGTTGCCCGCGCCCAAGGTGACGGTGGAAATCGCGGCCGCGCGCGGCGGCACGCCGGGCGTGGAGCTGGTTTCTCCGCCTCCTCACCACGATACCTATTCGATCGAGGATCTGGCGCAGCTGATCCATGATTGCAAGGCGGCGCGCGTGCGCGTGATCGTCAAGCTGGTGTCCTCCGAGGGCATCGGCACGATCGCCGTGGGCGTGGCCAAGGCAGGCGCCGACGTCATCAATGTCGCCGGCAATACCGGCGGCACCGGCGCGGCGGCCGTGACCAGTCTGAAATATACCGGCCGCGCTGCCGAAATCGGCATTGCCGAGGTGCACCAGGCGTTGTGCGCCAACGGCTTGCGCGAAAAGGTGATCCTGCGTTGCTCCGGCGCGCACCAGACCGCGAGCGACGTGGTGAAGTCCGCCATGCTGGGCGGCGACAGCTTCGAGTTCGGCACCACTGCCCTCATGATGCTGAAGTGCGTGATGGCGAAGAACTGCAACGTCAAGTGCCCTGCCGGCCTCACTACCAATGCCGAAGTGTTCGACGGCGATCCGCGCGCATTGGCGCAATACCTGATCAACGTGGCGCATGAAACCCGCGAGATTCTTGCCGCGATCGGCCTGCGCTCGTTGCGCGAGGCGCGTGGTCGCAGCGACCTGCTGCAACTGCTGGATCATCCTGCCAGCGTCGGCCAGCTCGACCTGCGTGCGATGCTGACCGTGGTGCCTGAAGTCAAGATCGAAAACCCTGTCTATATGGAGAAGGATTTCGCCCTCGACGACGCCTTCATCGACGTGCTGCGCCAGGCGCTCGTCGCTGACAAGCAGCTCGAAGTCCAGCTTGGAGAAGGCCGCAGGCTGAACAATTGCAACAAGACCGTGGGCGGACAGCTTGCGATCGATATCGAGCGCTTGCTCAACCATGAGCTGACGGCGGAAGAAGCGTTGCGCCTGCCAGCCGTGATTGCCGACAAGCGCGGCCGCCGCTTCCTCAAGCCGGAGACCGTCAAGATCACTACCAGCGGTTCCGCTGGCCAGTCCTATGGCGCTTTCTGCAACGACGGCATGGTGCTGCGTCATAGCGGCACCTGCAACGACGGCGTAGGCAAGGGCCAAGCTGGCGGCGTTATCATCGTGACTTCCCCGGGCGGCGGCTCCGAGCAGGCCGGCGGCAACGTGCTGGTGGGCAACTTCGCGCTGTTCGGCGCAACCGGTGGCCGCCTGTTTGTCGAAGGCCAGGCCGGCGACCGTTTTGCCGTACGTAACTCCGGCACGACTGCCGTGGTGGAAGGCGTGGGCGACTTTGCCTGCGAATACATGACCAACGGCGCAGTGCTCAACCTGGGCGCGTTCGGCAAGGGCTTCGGCAACGGCATGAGCGGCGGCTTCGCCTACCAGTACGATCCCTACGGCGAGCTGTCGGGCAAGGTGGCTGCGGATTCCGTATTGCTGGGCAATGTCACCGACGATACCGAAATGGCGCGCGTACACAGCCAGGCCATCCGGCAATTGCTGCAATGGCATCTTGAAGCCACCGGCTCCAAGCGCGCCGCATGGCTGCTGGAAAACTGGGAAGCCGAGCGCCAGAACTTCGTGTTCGTGATGCCGCGCGCGCTGTTGCTCTACCAGGATAGCGACGAAATCCTCAAGGCAAAGCCGCGCAAGGAGCTGCTCGAAGAGCTGTCTTCCGCGCTGGCAGCGTTCCAGGTGCGCAAGTTCAAGCTGGCTTACCGTGACGGAAAGCCGGTGGTAGGCGGCAAGGTGCCGGGCCACGGCGAGGCGGACAGCGAGGAAATGTTCGAACTGCTGAACAACTACACCGTGCTCAACATGGCGCAGCAAGTGGCCATGGCCAAGGTGCCCAATGCGCAATCGGTGGCCGACCCCGCCGTGCAAAAGGCGGTGCGCAACCTGTTGCTGACCGAGGACTTCCTCCTGATGCAGAAACTGCAGCGCTATGCGCGCGAGGCGATTGACGGATATAGCGACCAGGAGCTTGCCGTGCTGATCGCGGACAAGCGCCTGCGGGATTACAAGTCCGCCTTGAGCCTGCGCAACATCTTCTCCATGGATAGTCCGGGCACTTACGGCTGGATCATCCACCAGAGCTTGAAGAACAGCACCCAGCTTGGCGCACTGCCCAGCTTGGAAGCCTTGTTTGCCAAGGCTTCCATGCAAGAGCTCGTGGCTACGCTAAAATCCAATTAAGACTATACTAATAGTTTGACCCCATGCCGTGCCTGGCGCACGGCATGCATTTGTTGACGACCAGATAATGAAGATTCCTTACATTCCTGAAGATTCACCATTCAATCAAGACCAGAAGGCCTGGCTTGCCGGCTTCATGGCCGGCCTGCAGACCAGGCTGCTCAATACCGATAGCGGCAGCGGGCGCGGCAAGCCGCCGATTTACATTCTCTACGGGTCGCAAACCGGCAATGCGGAGGGCCTGGCCGCCACAGCTGCCAGTGCGGCCAAGCAGCATGGACTGGAGCCCGTCGTGAAGGCGCTGGACGAAGTCGAGCTGGAAGAGCTCGGCGCCATGCGCCGGGTATTGATCGTCACATCCACCTACGGCGAAGGCGAAATGCCCGACAACGCCCAGTTGTTCTGGGAGGCGTTGTCATCCGAACATGCCGAGCGGCTTGAGGAGATGAGCTTCGGCGTGCTGGCGATTGGCGATACCGGTTACGACGGTTTCTGCGAGGCCGGCAAGAACCTGGACACCCGCCTGGAGCAGCTGGGCGCCAAGCGCCTGCTGGCGCGAGTGGACTGCGACGTGGATTATGAAGAGCCGGCGAATGCCTGGATCGAGGCCGCCCTGCCCTTGTTCGCGGAAGTGGAAGGCGGCCCGGACGAAGCCACTGCAGCCCCTGCCGCTGCCGACACTCCCGCTCCCGCGGCATCCGCCTATAACCGCA
Organism: Methylobacillus draconifructus; assembly: GCF_045984385.1. Classification (NCBI taxonomy): domain Bacteria; kingdom Pseudomonadati; phylum Pseudomonadota; class Betaproteobacteria; order Nitrosomonadales; family Methylophilaceae; genus Methylobacillus; species Methylobacillus draconifructus. The sequence goes on along the minus strand of NZ_JBJQIJ010000002.1, from coordinate 437,747 downwards.
AGAATCCATATGCCTCCACATTGGCAGTGAACCGCCGCCTCTCGGGCCAGGGTTCAGGCAAGGAAATCCGCCATTACGAATTCGACCTCGGCGACAGCGGCATTCATTACGAGGCCGGCGATGCGCTCAACGTGGTGCCGGAAAACAATCCCGAGCTAGTGAGCTTGATCCTGGAACGCCTGAACGCCAAGGCGGATGCCGTGGTCTCCAAGCACGACCAGCCGCTGGCCGAGCTGCTCACGCGCGGCTTCGAGATTTCCACGCCGTCGCGCGAACTGATCGCGGCGGTCGAGCAGCGCGCCGGCAACGCAGACTTGAGCCGTCTCGTGCAAAGCGGCGACAAGGCGGCACTGGAAAACTGGCTATGGGGCAAGGATATCCTCGACCTGCTGCAATTGAATCCGTCGCTGAACTTGAGCGTGGACGAATTCGTCAGCCTGCTCAAACCGTTGCAGCATCGCGCCTACTCGATTTCCTCCAGCTCGCTGGCGAACCCCGAGCGCATCCACCTCACCGTCGCGAGCGTGCGGTATGTTTCCGGGGGCAGGCCTCGTGGCGGCGTATGCTCCACCTATTTGGCTGATCGCGTGCCGGAAGGCGGCCAGGCCGGCATCTTCCTCACCACCAACAAGTCCTTCCGTGTGCCGGCAGACAAGAATGCCCCCGTGATCATGGTGGGCCCGGGCACCGGCATCGCGCCTTTCCGTGCTTTCCTGCAAGAGCGCCGTGCGTCTGAAGCACCAGGCAAGAACTGGCTGTTCTTTGGCGACCAGACCCGCGCCAGCGACTTCATCTATGAAGACGAGCTCACCGCCATGATGAAGGACGGCGTGCTCAACCGCCTCGACCTTGCCTTCTCGCGCGACCAGGCCGAGAAGATCTACGTGCAGACCCGCATGAGGGAAAACGGCAAGGAACTGTATGCCTGGCTGCAGGACGGCGGTCATTTCTACGTCTGCGGCGATGCCAGCCGCATGGCCAAGGATGTGGACCAGGCATTGCACGACGTGGTCGCCGAGCATGGCGGCCTGGATGCAGAAGGGGCGACGGCCTATGTCAACCAGCTCAAGCGCGAGAAGCGCTACCTGCGCGACGTCTACTAAAACATTGGACTACACATAACTACAGGATATTGTTATGAAGTTTCAATGCATTGAATTCTCGTGGCGTGCAGCGTTCATTGGGTTTTACATGACCCCAGAGCATGATAAGGCCTGGGTGAGTGTGTTGCCGTTTTTTCCGCTCTATTTCAAGCGTATGCCGGCTTGAATATATATCGCTATTGTATTTAATACGGGGCCTTGGTGCCCCGTTTTTTATGGCTTCTCAATATGCGACGCCTGCCTATTTTTATGAAATTTTCTGTGCAGGGGTGTCCTTTTTTCATTCTCGCGTGTCATTACTAGTGAGAGCTCAATTTTTACTCACGCTATAACGAGAATGGAAAACACATGAGAACACGACAATCCTTGGCCGCCCGCTGGGCCATCGCCGCAACGGCATTGCTTGCGAGCTTCAGCGCAGGTGCAAACTACCTCTGGCTGGAACCGGACGAAAGCGGCGCGAAGGCCTACCTGGGGCTTTACGAGTCTTCGCGGCTCGATCCTGCCGGCTTGAGCGCCATTCGGGGATTGCTGGTTGACGGCAAGGAGCTGGCAACCAAGGTTGCAGCCGACCGCGTGCAGGTGACGGCACCGGCCGGCGGCGATATCCGGCTGACGGCGCAAGCGGTGGGCCAGGACAAGGTGCTGCATTTCTACCAGGCAAAGTTCGGGCGCGGTGAAACCAAGGCCGTGAACGACCTCGAGCTGGTGCCGACCGAGGCCGGCGGCAATACCTTCAAGCTGGTATGGAAGGGAAACGCGATCGCGGCCTCGCAGGTCAACGTGAGCACCAGCGAGGGCTGGATCCGCACCTTGAAGCCGTCGGAAGACGGCACCGTGACGCTCACCACCCCGTTCGCGGGCATCTATATCCTCGAAGTCACCGCGCGCGTCAACGGCAGCATGACCTACCAGGGCACCAAGTACGACGATGTACGGCATACTGCGACATTGAGTTTCGAGGTCAAGCGCTAGATGAAGCGGGGGAAGATTGCACTGCTGGCCGCCGTGCTGGCAGTGGTTGGCGCAGCCTGGCTTGCACGCGGCCAGGACCCGGCTGACGCTTTCGAGATCGAGCTGGTCAAGCGCGGGGATATCGAGCACAACGTCACCGCCATCGGCACTTTGCAGCCGCTCAGCTATGTCGATGTCGGCGCACAGGTTTCCGGCCAGATACTGGCCTTGCATGTGGAGCCTGGCGATACGGTCCAGAAAGGCCAGTTGCTGGCCGAGATCGACCCGCGGGTGCCCCAGGCGACCGTCGATGCCGGTCGCGCCGCATTGGCGGGTTTGCAGGCCCAGTTGCAGGAGCAGGAGGCGCAATACGTGCTGGCCAGCCAGCAGCATGAGCGCCAGCAGCAGATGCAGGCGGACGGCTCGACACGTACCGAGGAGGTGCAGCAGGCGCAAGCCGCCCTGAAAACCGCGGCGGCGAGGATCAACAACCTCAAGGCGCAGATAGACCAGACCCAATCGACCCTGCAGGGGAATGAAGCCCTGCTCGGCTTCACCAAGATTTATGCGCCCATGTCCGGCACGGTGGTCTCGATCGAGGCCAAGACCGGGCAGACCCTGAATGCCACCTACCAGACCCCCACCTTGCTGCGGATCGCCGACCTCTCCACCATGACCGTATGGACGGACGTTTCCGAGGCCGACGTGCGGCATGTGAAACCCGGCATGCAGGTCTATTTCAAGACCTTGGGCGGGGACGAGCGCCGCTGGAGCAGCACGGTGCGCCAGGTGCTGCCGGCGCCGCCCAAACCCGAAGGCGCGAGCGCTACCGCCACGCAAACGCCGAGCAGCAACAAAGTCGTGCTCTATACCGTGCTGTTCGATGTCGACAACAGCGATGGCGAGCTGATGCCGCAGATGACCGCGCAAACCTCCTTCGTCGTGGCAGCGGCCAACCGGATACTCACCGTGCCGATCATGGCGCTCACTGAAGTCGATGCCAAAGCGGGCAAGTACAAGGTGCGCGTATTGCAGGATGGCAAGGTGGTATGGCATGAAGTGACGACAGGCGTGCGCACGCGCTTGCGCGCCGAAGTGTTGTCCGGCCTTTCGGAAGACGAGCGGTTGATCACGGCGGACAAGACGCCCAAGCCCAGCCCCTGGAGATTCCAGTTTTGAGTGACCGCCAGCCCCTGATCTCGCTGGTGGATATCCGCAAGCACTATGGCGGCGGGGACAAGCCCCGGGTGGATATCCTGCACGGCATTTCACTGGATATCCATGCTGGCGAGTTCGTGGCGATCGTCGGCGCTTCCGGCTCGGGCAAGTCCACCCTCATGAATATCCTGGGCTGCCTGGATAAGCCGAGCTCGGGCCAGTATCGTTTTTCCGGGCGCAATGTGGCGGAGATGGACGTCGACGAGCTGGCGTGGCTGCGCCGCGAAGCGTTTGGCTTCGTCTTCCAGGGCTATCACCTGATCGCGACCGAGACCGCGCAGGAAAACGTCGAAATCCCGGCGCTCTACGCCGGCATGCCCGAGCACGAACGTGCAGCGCGTGCCCGGGCATTGCTAGATAGGCTCGGACTGGGGGAGCGGCTGCACTATCGTCCCAAGCAATTATCGGGCGGCCAGCAGCAGCGCGTGTCGATCGCGCGCGCGCTCATGAACGGCGGCCGCATCATCCTGGCCGATGAGCCGACCGGCGCGCTCGATTCGCGCAGCGGCGAGGAAGTCATGCGCCTGCTCAACGAGCTGGCCGATGCAGGCCATACCATCATCCTCATTACCCATGACCGCGACGTGGCGGCCAATGCGCGGCGCGTGATCGAAATACGCGACGGCCATGTCATCAGCGATGCCGGCTCCGTGCAACGCGCTGCCGGCGATGCGGCGCCTGAGTTCACGCTGGAAGCCGATGCGGGACAGGTGCAGTGGCGCGGCGATTTCCTCGAGGCATGCCGGGCGGCTTGGCGCGTGATGTGGGTCAACCGCTTCCGCACTGCGCTGACCCTGCTCGGCATCATCATCGGCGTGGCCTCGGTGATCGTGATGATGGCGGTGGGCATGGGCACCAAGGAGCGCGTGGTGGCAGAGTTGGGCGCCTTCGGCACCAATCATATCTACGTCAATCCCAAACGTGAAAGTTCGCGCGTGCCGGGCCGCGGCATCAGTGCGGGCGACCTGGAAGCCATCGGGGAGCTGCCGCATATCACTTATGTGCTGCCCAACCTCTCCGGCAGCAAGGTCGTGCGCTACGGCAACGAGGATGTGCAGACCCGCATCAAGGGCTCGGGCGCGGCCATGTCGCGCATGTTGAACTGGCCGGTGGTCAATGGTTCTTTCTTCACTGAAGAGGATGACCAGCGCATGGCGACGGTGGCCGTCATCGGCCCGCGCCTGGCGCAAAACCTGATGCCGGATGTGGAAAACCCCGTGGGGGAGACTATCCTGATCGGCAACGTGCCGTTCCAGGTGATCGGGGTGCTGGGCTCGAAAGGCGCCGTGACGGGCGACCAGAGCGACGACGACCTGGTGGTCATCCCTTATTCCACTGCCAGCACGCGGGTGTTCGGCGAGCGCGATCCCTCCTATGTTACGCTGGAAGTCGGTGACATGAGACAAGTGGATGCTGCGGGAAAAGCCGTCGATGAAGTCCTGTTTTCGCGTCACAGGGTTCGGGATTATGGCCTGGAGAATGCGGCGGCCTGGATTGCGGCCCAGGCCAAGACCCAGGACAGCATGAGCATGATGTTGGCCCTGATTGCCATTGTTTCGTTAGGCGTTGGCGGCATAGGCGTGATGAACGTCATGCTGATGACGGTGCGGGAGCGCACGCGCGAGATCGGCATCCGCATGGCGACCGGCGCGCGCCAGCGCGACATCCTGCAGCAATTCCTCACCGAGGCGGTGCTGGTCACCACGGTCGGCGGGGTGACCGGCGTGGTATCCGGCCTGGCGATAGGCGTCGTGCTGGTGTTCTGGGGCATGCCCGTGATCTTTTCCCTGAGCGCCATCATCGGCGCATTCTTCTGTTCCGTGATTACCGGATTGGTCTTTGGTTTCATGCCTGCACGCCAGGCGGCCAAGCTTGACCCGGTGGTCGCCCTTGCCAGTGAGTGACATGAAAGTCCTGCGTTTATTCCTGCTGTTGCTATTGCCTGCCTGCACCAACGTCAAACCGCCGCAATTGCAGGCCGAGGACGGCCTGCGCAACCTGCCTGCACAATGGCGCAATGGCGCGCCCGGTACTGAGCTTGAAGCGGCCCAGGCGCGGGATGGCGACTGGTGGCTGTCTTTCGGCAGCAATGCGCTTGCGGGCATGGTGCAGCAGGCGCAACTGGACAGCTACGATATTGCCGCTGCCATTGCGCGTGTCGAGCAGGCACAGCACCTAGCCGTGGTTGCCGGGGCGCCCCTGCTGCCGGAAGTCTCCGCTACCGGCAATATCGGCCGCCAGCAACGGCTGGGAGGAAGCAGCGATGCCAACCGCCTGAGCACCTATTCCGCAGGTTTGCTCGCGAGTTATGAAATCGATTTCTGGGGCAAGAACCGCGCCGCCTACCAAGGAGCGTTGAGCAATCTCCGCGCCACCGAGTTCGATCGCGACAGCATGCGCGTGACCCTGGGCGCCAACGTCGCCATGACCTGGGTGGAGGCAGTCGGCTTGGCCGAAAGAGTCGGCATAGCCAGGAGCAACCTGGAGAACGCCGAGCGTGTATTGGCCCTGGTCGAGTCGCGCTACCGCGCCGGGGCCGCTACCGCGATCGAGCAAGCCCAGCAGCAAGGCTTGGTGGCAAGCCAGCGCCGCACCGTGGCCTTGCTGCGGCAACAGCAAGGCAATGCTGAAGCCGCCCTGGCAACACTGGCCTCAAGGCCGGTGGGAGAGTTGCAGCTCATGGAGAACAGCGTGCGCCAATTGCAGCTGCCGATAGCCGATTCGGGCGTGCCCTCTGAATTGCTTGTCCGTCGGCCGGACATTGCCTTGGCCGAGGCCAGGCTGCTTGCCGCCGATGCCGATATCCAGGTGGCGCGGGCTGCCATGTTGCCCAGCATCCGCTTGACAGGTGGGTTTTCCAGCAATAGTGAGCACTTGCGCGATTTCTTCGATGCGCCTTTATACAACTTGGCAGCCGGGTTGACGGTGCCAATCTTCAACGCTGGCCGCCTCGCGGCGCAACGCGACTATGCGATCGCGCGCCGCAAGGAACTATTGGCGAATTACCGCCAAGCCATTATTGCCGCGTTGGGCGATGTCGAGGCGGCGCTCAACCGGATTGCCGGGCTGGAGCAGCAAGCCATTGCGCAAACCCTGGCGCTGGAGAATGCCGAACGCGCTTTTGCCCTGGCCCAGTCGCGCTACCAGGCGGGCGCGGAAACCATGCTGACCATGCTCGATACGCAACGCACCCTGTTCACGGCACAGGACCTGGACCTGCAGTTGCGTCAGCAACGACTGCAAGCCGCTGTCGATCTTTATCGCGCCTTGGGCGGGGGCTGGCAACGCCCCTAGCAAGCAGAGGGCGTGCGTTTTGCAGCCATATCCTCGGGCTTGTCCCGTCAGTATGCTCGCCGCGGTTCAAATAATCGCCGCGTCTAATTGACCGCATTGGATAGAATAAATGGGCAGGATTTGGTGTATAGTCACCTCCTGATTAATTCCTGTTCTCACTCAGCATGTCTGCCAGCAGTGCCCAATCCATTACCCCTGAATACCTCAACAATATCAGTGCGGAAGAACTGAAACGCCGTCTCGCAAGCGATCCGCGCGAGGCCGTGCAATGGATACGCGCGCTGGCTGAACAAGGGGAGCCAGAGGCGCAGGCGCTGCTCGGGCAGGCTTATCTTGACGGGCATGGCATGGAGCCAGATCCCAGGCAGGCGAGGATCTGGTTCCGCAAGGCGGCGGAAGCGGGCCACCTGCTCGGGATGAACATGCTCGGACGCGCCTACGACCAAGGCTGGGGCGGCCCGGTGGATCATGCCTGCGCGGCATACTGGTTCCGCATGTCGGCCGACCAGGGGCTGGATTGGGGCATGTACAACTATGCCAACCTGTTGCTGCATGGCTTGGGCGTGGAGAAAAATGAGCAGCAGGCATTCGACTGGTATCACAAGGCCGCCGAATTAGGGCACGCCAAGTCGCTGGGCGTGGTCGGCAGGTTCTTCGAGGAGGGCTGGCTGGGAGAGCAGGACCAGGAAAAAGCCTTCGACTATTACCGCCGTTCTGCCGAGGCAGGGGATTTCCGCGGGCAATACAACTATGCCCTGATGTTGTCGGAGCGTGGCCAAGCGGAGGGCGCGCGCCATTGGATGCGCGAAGCGCTGGTCAATGCGCACCTGGCATTTTCCCGCACCATGGCGGCCAACTTGCTCAAGCACCCTCACCCGGCTTTACGCCAAGTGGGCATTGAAGCCCTGCACAAATGCGCGCAACAGGGCGACGGGCACGATGCTTACGCATATGCCAGGTTCCTGTTGGGCCAGGGGGATATCGCCAGCCTTTCCGTGGGTCGCTGGTGGCTGCGCTGCGCGGCACGCCGGGGCCATGTGCAGGCGCAAGGGGAAGCTTCCCTTCACATCAGACTGAGCTGAACATCCTGGCTGGCATTGATTGCCATCTCCCCATAATTAGCTAATAATAAGAATGATTTTTCTTTAATTCCGGCCGGTGTCCAGCCACCGCGTTACTGTGTCCGCTAAGAATCCCATCATCTCCAACCTAGTGCATCAGCTTTATAGCAGCCATCATGGCTGGCTTTATGCCTGGCTGCGCAAGAAGCTGGGTTGCCAGCATATTGCGGCCGATCTGGCACACGACACTTTTGTCCGCCTGATGGTGGCCGGCAAGGCTCGCAACTGGCGGATTCGCTCAAGCTGATTCTGGGCGGGCGCGTCAGTTGGTATGAGTTTGAGAATTCCAGCAATACTTCCTATAAACAGACGCGCGAAGTCACGCCATATGCAGCCTTGATCTGGCGCATCAACGACACCTGGTCTGCTTACGGCAGTTATACGGATATCTTCCAACCGCAAAGTTCTTCCTACACGGCTGCCGGCAATCCGTTAGAACCGGCTGTGGGCACCAATTACGAAGCGGGCGTCAAGGGCGAGTTTTACGGCGGCAAGCTGAATACTTCGTTGGCCTTGTTCCGGATCGACCAGGACAACCGCGCCATGACCGACCCCAGATTCCCCACCAATTGCCCGGCCTCGCCTGTAGGCGGCGGATGTTCGATCAATGGCGGCAAGGTCAGGAGCGAAGGGCTTGAGGCCGAGGTCAATGGAGAAGTCTTGCCTGACCTCCAGCTTTCCGCAGGTTACACATTCAACGCCGCCAAATACCTCAAGGACAGAACTGCAACGGGCGCGCCTTCTGATAATGAAGGCAACCGCTTGATGGGCGACCATAATCCCCGGCATTTGCTGTGGACGTGGGCTACCTACAAGCTGCCTGGCGAGTGGGATAGGTTCACTGTGGGAGGTGGGTTCACGTTGCAAAGCAAATTATCGTACGTCGATCCCTATGGATCGGCTGGAACTGTGACGCGCAACCAGCATGGATACTCCGTCTGGAATGCTTATGCGAGCTACCGCATTGATGAGCATTGGACTGCTGCGTTGAACATCAACAATATTTTCGATAAACGCTATTACACCGATGCCTTGCGCAGCCAGTATGCCGAACCGCAAAGTGTCATGCTGACCGTGCGCGGCAATTTCTAGCATCCATCGAGTCCTGCAAAATCTTCTACCCTCTGGTGCGATAAGTTTGCCATCGGGTGGAAGATATTTTGTTATATTGATTTTTGGTATAAGCTTTAATTGACATAAATAAATAATAAGAATTATCATTATTATTACTAATTAACTCACGGCAGTTACGCTCATAGTCGCTGCCACACTAAGGGGAATTCAATATGATCAAGCATTTAGTAGGTTCAGCAGCACTGGCAGTGACCATGATGGCCTCTGTTGCGCAAGCGAACGACACAGCAGCGCCGTTTGTCGATGTTGCGGATTCTGCCGAGTTCAATGGCTGGAACCAGTTGTACCGTCCATTGACCGTGGATGATATCGTGGCTGGCTACAGCGCCAATGTCGCGGGTTCTGGCGATGCCGTCTTCACACGTATCGCAGGCACTGCATATCCTGCAGGTGGCGGTTTGTACGAGTACGCAGGTGCTTTCTCCACCTTCACCCTGACAGATTTCACGGTGGCAGACAGCCTGACTTCGATCGTGTTCCAAAGCCATAGCGCAGCTGGCGGCACCGGCAAGGGCCTGTATGACGTTTCCCTGAGCTACACCATTGACGGCGTCGATTACCTGGCTGCCTTGGTCGATAACAATGCTCAAGCAGATGCTTACAAGTATTTCTCCTGGGATCTGAGCAGCGTGACCGGCATTGATGCCATCAAGGTGACATTCTCCACAGAGGCGCATGCCAACTCCTTCGCATTCCAGCTCGACCAAGTGGTAGCGGCAGTTCCAGAGCCTTCCGAATATGCTCTGTTGCTGGCTGGCCTGGCTTTCGTAGGCTTTGCCGCACGTCGCAAGCAGCAAGCCTAAGCCAAAAGCTGAGGCCTGAAGTAAAAACGGCAACCTCTCGAGGTTGCCGTTTTTTTGCCTGCCTTTAAGATAAAAGCCCTGACAAGTCAGGGCGGTAGCCAGGGATAATCGCAATCTTCGGGGGGAATGGATGATATGACCAAGCTACGCGACCTATCCTAGCCTGCTTATATGATGGTTAAGTGGTACCTGCATGACGGTTTGATGACAGATGGCTATAATCCGCTAAACCCCTATTGCAAATGTTGTTGACAATGATTTTCATTTAAACCATGATAGGCATCATACATTCTTGGCACTCTAACTTTCTCCGCCAAAAATGTACTCTCACAAGGCTAGCAGTTCCTGCTGGCCTTCTTTTTATGATACTGGGTCGGCAGGTTATGGCTAACAATTCAGCATCTCGGCACCACTTGTTAGCCGAATGGTATCGCAATCACCATGGCTGGCTGGTCGGTTGGCTGAGACGCAAGCTTGAGGGCGCGGCGCAGGCCGATGATCTGGCCCAGGAGGCGTTCGTGCGCTTGTTCAAGGCGCCGCAGCTGGAGGACGTACGCGAACCCCGCGCCTTCCTCACGGTGGTGGCCAAGCGCGAACTGTACAATTTCTGGCGGCGGCGCGAGCTGGAACAGGCCTATCTCGAAGCCCTGGCGCAGATGCCGGAGGAGTTCGGCCTTTCACAGGAGGAATATGCCTTGCTCAAGGAAGCCATCCTCATCATAGACCGCCAGCTTGAAGGCTTGCCAGGCAAAGTGAAGCAGGCGTTCCTGCTCAACCGCCTGGAAGGCCTGACCTATGTGGCGATCGCGAAAGAAATGAATCTCTCTGTCGCGACCATCGAGCGCTACATGAAGCAGGCCATCATGCATTGCCACCTGGCGCGTCTTGAGGGCAGGTTATGAACCAACAAGCCTTGTCCCGTGAAGCGATCGAGGCCGCCGTCGACTGGCTGGTCAAGCTGAGTTCGGGCGCCGTGAGCGACGAGGTGAATACGCAATTCCAGTCATGGCTGGATGCCGACACCCATCATCAGGCGGCATGGCAGCAGCTTGCCCAGAGCATGACAGGTTTCGAGCAGGTCCACCACCTAACGAACCGGCAGGCGGGACATGCGAATGCGGTGCGCCAGGCATTGGCAGGCCATGTCTCCGCAGAGCGCCGCCATTTCATGAAAGGCGGCGTTGCCGTCGTGGCGCTCGGCTTGGGCACGGCATATCTGACCAACCGGGTCACCCCCCTCACCCACATCACGTCGGACCATGTCACGCCTACCGGCGAGCGCAAGGACATTGCCCTCGCAGATGGCACCCGGGTGCAGCTCAATGCACGCTCCGCGCTCGACATTGATTTTTCCGAGAAGCAACGCGTGCTCACCTTGCATCAGGGCGCCTGCATTGTCGATGTGGCGCCGGACGCCTTGCGGCCTTTGCTGCTGTGCACCGTGCATGGCGTGGTGCATGCTACCGGCGGGTGCCGCATGCTGGCGGGGATTTCCGGCGGGCAAAGTTATGCCATGGTGCAGCAGCAATCGCTGGTGGTCGCGCCGTTGCATCATCGCAAAGCCGTATTGACCTCAGACGAAGCCATGGCGGCCTGGTTCGACCAACACGCCCTGATCTTGAAGCCGGCCAATGTGAACGCCAGCATGGCGTGGGAACACGGCTTGCTGGATGTGCGCGACCAGAGCCTGGAAGAGGTGGTGGAGAGCCTGCGCGCCTACCATGCAGGCTGGATCAGGCTTTCCCCGCGCGCCGCGGGCTTGCGCGTATTCGGCATGTTCCAGCTGGATGACATCGGGCAGGCCATGCATGCATTGCAGGCCATCCTGCCGGTCAGCATTCGTCGGTACGGCAACCTGCTGACCATGATCGACCTGGTTTAGAACTGCCCACAAAATTCTTCTGTCGTTGTTGCTCTGCCTTGTCGTACCACTTGTACTGTCTGCGGCAGAGCGCTAGCCGGAATCGTTTCTCTGAATTTGTTGGCAAATTCTTAGCAAATGTTCAGAAAAAGTTGAGGGGTTTTCCCGGGGTTGTTGGACAAGGAAATAGAAACCTTCGATAACACTCAGGGAGCAACTCAATGCAGTCCACAGTTTTTCGGCCTTGCCTCCTGGCATTGGCCATTTCCTCAATCTCCCCGCTTATGCCGGCATTCGCGGCCGAGCCAGCCTCGCAAGCCGCTGCCGTGCAATACGACATTGCGGCGGCCGGCCTGGCGGACGTATTGAGCCAGATTGCCGTTGTCAGCGGCCAGAATATCGTCGCCGAGCCAAAATTGGTGGAAGGCAGGCGCGGCAGTGCGGTGCGGGGAAATTACACGCCGCGCCAGGCCATAGAGCAGGCGCTGGTGGGGACCGGCCTGCAAGCGATTGCCAACGAGGCCGGCGGCTTCGTCATCCGCGCGAGCGCACAGCTCAATAGCGCAGTGCAGGAAAACGCCTTGCCGGAAGTTGCCGTGAAGGCGGCGGCCTTCGAGGCGGTAACGGAAGGCAGCGGCTCCTACACCACGCAGGCCATGAGCACAGCCACCCGCCTGCCGCTGTCCATGCGGGAGACGCCCCAGTCTGTCACGGTAGTCACGCGCCAGCGCATGGACGACCAGGGCATGCTCAATATCAACGACGTGGTCAAAAGCACGCCAGGCATTTTCCTCAGTAACGCGGATGGCCCGGGGCGTCCCAACTTCGAAGCGCGAGGGTTCGGGATCAGCAACATCATGTACGACGGGGCGCTGGTGCCATGGTCTTCCTACATTCCAAGCGCACAGGCCAACCTGGCGATGTACGACCGTGTGGAAGTGGTGCGCGGCGCGACCGGGCTCATGCAAGGGGCCGGCAATCCTTCGGCCGCGATCAACTTGGTGCGTAAAAGGCCGACCAGCGAATTTAAGGGCTCCTTGACTGCCTACGCAGGAAGCTGGGATAGCTACGGCAGCATTCTTGATCTGGGCGGCGCATTGAATGAGGCGGCTTCGTTGCGCGGGCGCGTAGTGGCTTCCGTGCAGGAGGCGGGAAGTTTCCGCAACGGGCAGAGCTATGACAACCATCTTTTCTACGCAATCGGGGAAGCCGACCTATCGGAGAAAACCACGCTGACCGTGGGCGCCTATAGCCAAAAAGACGGGACAAACGGGGCTTGGTGGGGAGGACTCCCCGTCAACCCGGATGGTAGCCACGTCAAGCTCAAGCGTTCTGCAACCCTGACGAATAGCTGGGAATATCTGGATCAGGAAACCAAGAGCATTTTCGCCATTATTGAACATAACTTCAACGACGACTGGAAGCTGAAGCTCAACACGACATACATGTGGAGCCACATCGACGGCCTTGGCACCTTCATGCGCAGTACGGTGACCGGAGGCAATATCAATCGCGACCTCATGGCATGGCGCGGAGAGCAGGAAAACAAGGCATCCAGCTATGACTTGGTCGTGAACGGCAAGTATGAGGTGTTTGGGCGGCAACATGAGCTGGTGTTCGGCGCCAATCGGAACCAGTTCGACTCCAGCCCGAGAAATTACGGAACGACGTATATCGGCAGCAATACGGATATATACAACTGGAGCAGGAGCGCATTGCTCAAGCCCAACCTTCCCTACACCAGCACCGGCCATACGCGCACGAGCCAGGACGCGGCCTATGTGACGACGCGCCTCAATCTGGCCGACCAATGGAAACTGATACTGGGCGGCCGGTTGGATTGGTATAACTACGACAACTACCGTAATGCCTCGGATTACAAAGTGGTGCGCAACGTCACGCGGTATGCGGGGCTGATATACGATATCAACGACCAGCATTCGCTATATGCCAGCTTCACCGATATTTTCAGTCCGCAAAGCAGCATTGGGCGGGATGGCAACGTGATCCGCCCGATTGACGGCGAGAATTATGAATTGGGGCTCAAGGGCGAATACCTGGACGGCGCGTTGAATGCCAGCATCGCCTTGTTCCAGGTGAACCAGAAGAATCGTTCGCGCGCAGTCAGGGATGTCAGCGAATGCCAGGTAGGTACAAGTTGCGCGGAAGCCTCTGGCGAGGTGCGCAGCCGGGGCGTGGATATGGAGCTGCAAGGCGCATTGCGGCCCAATTGGCAAGTCGGGGCAGGCTATACCTATACCAACACCGAATACATCAAGGACAACACTTATGACAAGGGGGACCGTTTCAATACGCTGCTGCCCGAGCACATGTTCAAGCTGACGACTATTTATCGGTTCCTCGGCGATTGGGAAAAATGGAGGGTGGGCGCTAACTTATATCGCCAAAGCCGGATGTATGCGATGGCAGAAGAATCCGGCACTGCTAATGATGTCGAGCAAAAAGCCTATACCTTGGTGGATGTGATCGTAGGCTACAAGGCCAGCAAGAACCTTGATTTCCAGCTCAATATCAACAACCTGCTGGACAAAAGCTATTACCGAGGTATTTCCAACAGTGCTCAGTGGGCCTGGGAAAGCTATGGCGAGCCCAGGAGCGCCAGGTTGACCGCCAGATATACTTTCTAACCGTTCTTCATCGTATCGACCGCTTTCCAGGCTGCACCGTCGGAAAGCGGTTTTTCTATTGCTTAACCCAGGCATAGAATAATAAAATGAGAACCATTTTCATTCATTGACTGTGGTTCCTGCTGCCATGTCTTCGGCAAACACCCCTTCCCACACCGAGATTCTGCGTACCTTGTACCTCGATCACCAAGGCTGGCTGCAAAACTGGTTGCGGCACAAGCTGGGGTGCCATCACCAGGCGGCAGACTTGGCGCAGGAGACGTTCTGCCGCCTATTGTCGGTGTCCCGCGTCGATCTAGCGGACCTTAAAACGCCTCGCGCCTATCTCACCACCACTGCTACCCGCCTGCTGATCGACCAGGCCAGGCGGCAGAAGGTGGAGCAAGCCTACCTCGAAGCATTGTCGCTGGCATGTGAGGAAAACCGCTCCGTCTCGCCCGAGCAGCATCTCGAAGTCATTGAAACCCTGACCCTGATTGCAGGCATGTTGGCTACCATGCCTGAAAAACCACGCCAGGCCTTCATGCTGAGCCGCCTCGAGCATCTCACCTACCCTGAAATCGGCATGGTGCTCGGGGTGTCCAGCAGCATGGTCAAGCAATACATCGCCCTCGCCATGGTGCATTGCCACAATATCGCCTATGGCGAAGATGCTTGAAACACATGCAAGGCCCAGCCGCCAACATTGCTCCCGGTATCATTGAGCAAGCCGCCAAATGGCATGCGCAGGTGCATTCCGGAGAGGCCACCGAGGCCGAGCGCAGGGAGTTCGAGCAATGGCGCCAGGCGGACGTGACGCATGCGGAGGCGTATGCGCGCATGGAAAAGCTATGGTCCAGCTTCGACGAGGCGCAGGATGCGCCGGGCAAGGCCGCATTGAACGCCGTGCTCAAACCTCGCCGCGGCAAACGCATGAAGACGGCTACCAGGATACTTTCGCTGCTGGCGGTTACCGTGGCGGCCGGATTGGCATCGCAGACCCAGCCCGCCCGGGTCATGCGGGCAGATTACAACACCGGCATCGGCGAGCAGCGCGTGATCCAGCTGGCGGACAGCAGCCGGATCACGCTGGATACTCATAGCGCGGTGAACGTGGATTTCAGTCAAGGGCAGCGCCGGATAGAACTGTTGCAAGGCAAGATCCTCGTGGAAGTAGCCAAGGACAAACAGCGGCCGTTCATCGTCGAAACCGCCGAAGGCACTGCGCGGGCGCTGGGTACGCAATATGCTGTCAGGCGGCAGAAGAAAGTGACGCAGGTTACGGTGATCGAGTCCAGCGTCGAGGCTTGCGGCCTGCAGTCAGAGTGCGTGACCCTGCAGCCTGGCGAGTCGGCCCGCCTGCAACGCGGCCTGGCGCTCACCAAGGCCCAGGCCGACGTCCAGGCAGAAACCGCCTGGAAGCGCTTCAAGCTGGTGGCGGACGACATGCCGCTACCGCTGTTGCTGAAAGAATTGCAGCGCTACCATCGCGGGCATCTCTACTTCAACGACGAAGCGGTTGGCAACGTCCATGTGTCCGGCGTATTCGCGCTCGACGACACAGCCCACACCCTCAAAGTGCTCGCGGATACGACCCCCGTCGTCATGACGCAATACACGCCCTGGCTGACGGTCATCACGCCTATCAAATAAAAATATTTCGCATTCGCTGTCCCTCCCTGCTTTTGATGCGTCATCGTTGATGAAGACAATACAACAGGGAGCACTACCTTAAATGCAACATTTTGACTCTAGGAGAAAGCCGTTGTCCGCAGCCATGCGGGTGGCGCTGGCTTTTTCATCCGTTTTCTTGCTTGCTTACGCATCATCCAGCCAGGCTGAACCTGCTGTGCAGGCTGAAAGTGTAAAGTTCTATGAGATTGCCGCCGGTTCCCTTACCGGCGTACTCAATAGCTACGCGCAAGCGGCGGGCGTGATTTTGTCGTTTGATCCTACCCTTACTTCAGGGAAAACCAGCTCCGGGTTTAAAGGCAGCTACACTATCAAGCAAGGCTTTGACCTAGTGTTGCGGAATTCCGGGCTGCAGGTGACACCGGCGGCGGATGGCGGCTACACATTGAAGAAAGTGCCGTTAGGCAGTATTTCATCAAGTCCTGATGTATTGCCGGAAATCTCCGTCAAGGCCGTGGCGGAAACCACGGCTGTGACGGAAGGCACAGGTTCGTACACCACAAAAAGCATGAGCACTGCGACCAAGATGAACCTATCTTCCAGGGAAACGCCGCAATCGGTGAGCGTGCTGACCCGCCAGCAGATCGAGGACCAAGGTTTGATCACCTTGGACGACGCCGTACAGAACATCACTGGTTTGATCGTGCAGAAAGGCTACTACACAGGGGATTCAGGCGGCTTCTTCTCGCGGGGTTTCCAGATTTCCAACTTGTTGCTGGATGGCTTGCCGACCAGCACGGGGGCAAACGGTACGTTCAATGCCGATAACGACGCCCTGGATATCTACGATCGTGTGGAGGTCGTGCGCGGGGCTACGGGCCTGACCACCGGTGCCGGCACGCCATCGGCAGCGCTCAATCTCGTGCGCAAGCGGCCGACGGCGGAAGCGCAATCCAGCGTGACCTTGAGTGCGGGAAGCTGGAACAATTTCCGCGCGGTGCTGGATGCGAGCGGCCCGCTGAATGCCGCAGGCACCCTGCGTGGACGTACCGTGGTCACGGCACAGGATAACGATTACTTCTACGATGCTGCGCATGGGCGCAACCAGCAGTTTTACGGCATTTTGGAAGCAGACCTGGGCGATGCCACGGTCGCTGCGCTGGGCATACATTATCGCAGGGTAGATAACGACGGCTTGATTCCCGGCCAGCCTACCAATGCGGACGGCAGTTTTCTTTCCGGGCTCAAGCGCTCCACCAACCTTGCCAATGATTTCGACTATTGGAAACAAACCGACGTCACGGTATTCGCCGACTTGACCCACAAGTTCGCCAATGATTGGCAACTCAAGGCGGCTGCCGTCTGGAAGCGCCCGGAGCAGGATATGCTGTTCTCCGGGTTAAGCCGGAACAGCGGCGTGCTCTACCAGAACAGCCAAAGCTACCGGCTCGATAACAAGCAGGATAGCTACGATGCGTCGCTCAACGGCCCGTTTACCTTGTTCGGGCGCAGCCATGAATTGATGTTGGGCGCCAACTACCGCAAGTATGACAACAAGAACTGGGGAGGCTGGGCATCTTATAGCTGGTCCACTTCCGCTCCGGTGGTCGACCCCTACAACTGGAGCTCATCCAGCGTTGCTGAGCCTGGCATTAATATGTCGTTGTGGGAGATCGATACCACGACCCGGCAGAAAGGCGCTTATGCCGTGACACGCTTGAATATTGCCGACTCTCTCAAGGTTATCCTGGGTGCGCGTTCCAATTGGTATGAAAACCAGAACCACCTGAATCACTCCGAATATAAGGTGACGCGAGAGATCACGCCTTATGCCGGCATTATTTACGACGTGAACGAGGCGCACTCGGTCTATGCAAGCTGGACCGAGATTTTCGAACCCCAAAGCAGCGTGGATAAAAGCGGCAACCTGCTAGAGCCGATCACAGGCACCAATTATGAAATTGGGGTGAAAGGGGAGTATTTCGGCGGCAGACTGCATGCCAACCTGGCTACCTTTATCGTCAAGCAGCAGAACCGCGCCGTCAACGACTTGAGCGGCCCCAACCCTTGCCCCGGCAGCACCGGGGGATATTGCCAGCGCGCTTCCGGCGAGGTGGAAAGCAAGGGTGTTGAATTGGAAGTCAGTGGTGCGTTGACGCCAAACTTGCAGGTCATGACCGGCTATACCTATGTGGCGGCCAAATATACCAAGGATGACGACCCTGACAATATCGGCAGGCTGTACAACAGCAATTTGCCGCGCCACCAGTTCAAGCTGATGACGAACTACCGTCTGCCGGGCGAACTTTCACGCTGGCGTGTGGGCGGCAGCGTGTATGCGCAGAACAGCATCAAGGCGAACGACGACCCGCGCATCCAGCAATCCGCTTATGCGATTGTGGGGCTGAATGGCAGCTACACCTTGAACGAGAAGACGGAATTCCGCCTGAATATTAATAACTTGTTCGACAAGTATTATTACCAGACCATAGGCTGGGGCACCGGGGGCAATGTGTTTGGCACCCCCAGGAGCGTGTTGCTGACGGCACGCTACCGATTCTAGGCTATTATCATGCTATAAATCGAGTTACGTATTTCCCCATATGCAGGCCGCCTCTGTGCGGCCTGTTCGCTTTTATTGATAGCCAGGCAAAAAAATTTTGGGTTTGGGGTGTCCTTTTTGCATTCTCAAGTGTCATTACTAATAAGAGGGTAATATTTCGAAATATTGGCCCATCCGCATGATGGGCTGCCTCAATGAATATGCAAGGCGGATAGCGGCCCTATCCGCCTTTTGATTGAACCGAGCAAGGATTCGCTGTGAAAGAAGGTTTTCGCCAGAGCATGGCCTGGCTGCACACCTGGGTGGGCCTGTTGGTCGGCTGGGTGTTGTTTTTCGTATTCGTCACCGGGACGACGGGCTATGTGAACGCCGAGATTACGCGTTGGATGCAGCCGGAGCTGCCACTGCCCAAGAAAGTGGTCGAGGTGCCGTCCGCCCAGGTGCTGAAGCTGGGCTTGGACCGTCTCGAGCAGGTGGCGCCCGACGCCAGGATGTGGAGCATCACCTTGCCGCATCGCGGGCTGGCCGAGCGCACGGACCGTGAAGCCGGCATCGCCTGGGAAGACATGCCGCGTCCGGGACTGGAGCGCGGGCGGCGCGGCAACGAGAATTTCGACCCGGTGACCGGCGTGCCGGACCAGCCTGTGGAAGGCCGGGAGACCGGCGGCGGCTGGGAGCTGTATGAAATGCACTACGCGTTGCATTACATTGATTACGATGTCGCGTTCCGCATCGTCGGCGTGTGCACCATGTTCATGCTGCTGGCGATCATCAGCGGCGTGATTACGCACAAGAAGATTTTCAAGGACTTTTTCACCTTCCGCCCCGGCAAGGGCCAGCGCAGTTGGCTGGATGCGCACAACCTGGTGAGCGTCATGGCATTGCCGTTCTTCCTCATGATCACCTACAGCGGGCTGGTGTTCTTCGCATTCCAGTACATGCCGACCGTGAAGGACACCTTGTACGGCTCCTCGGAAAAGCAATTGCGCCAGCTGTACGACGAACTGTTCAAGCGCGACCCGGTGGATAAGGTCTTCGAACCGGTGAAGCGTCCTGCCGCTTCCGTGGAGGACATGGTCGCAACGGCCCAGGCGGCGTGGGGCAAGGTGCCGGTCGCCACGGTGATGTTGCGCCACCCTGCCGCCGAAGGCCCGTATGTGGAAATCATCGGTGATTACTCCACCACACTCAACCGCGGCTTTCCGCCCAAGCTACGCTTCAGCGCGGTGACGGGCGAGCCGGTGGAATTCGACAATGAGACCAATGCCTCCATGCTGACGTGCAACGTGATGCTAGCCTTGCACGAAGGGCATTTCGCCGGCTGGTGGCTGCGCTGGTTGTATTTCCTCTCCGGCGTGCTCGGGTGCGCGATGATAGGCACCGGCCTCGTATTGTGGACGGTGAAGCGTCGCAATAACTACCTTGGCAAGCATGGCGGCACGCCGAGCTTCGGCCACCGTCTGGTGGAAGTGCTCAACGTCGGCACCATCGTCGGCCTGCCGGTGGCCGTGGCCGCCTACTTCTGGGCCAACCGTCTGCTGCCGATAGAAATGGCGGACCGCGGCGAATGGGAAATGCATTGCCTGTTTGCCGCCTGGGGCTGGATGTTCATCTACGCCGGCCTGCGCCCGCTCAAGCGCTCCTGGCTGGAAAGCCTGTATATCGCCGTAGCGGCGTTCGGCCTGATTCCGGTGCTGAATTTTCTCACCACCGACAAGCATCTGGGCGTCACCCTGCCCCATGGTGACTGGGTGCTGGCAGGCTTCGACCTGACCATGCTGGCGTTTGCCGCCGCCTTCGCCTATATCGCCTATAAGCTCAAGAAGAGATGGCTCAAGCAGGAGGGCAAGGCATGAGCGAAACGGCACGTTACCGCTTGGCGGTCGCCTCGCGCATCGTGGCCGCAGTCGTCGCTGGCTACGCCCTGGCTTCTGCGGTATCCATATTGTTTGCGTTGTTGCTGCCGGTCTCCAGGGCCGAGGCCGTGCTGGCTTCCACCATGTTGAGCTTTGCAGTCTATGCGGGCATCGTCATCTGGGTGTTTCATGCGCGTAGCGCGACGCAGGCCTGGATCGGCCTGCTGGTTCCCCTGGCCGTGATTTCGTTGGTTTGCTGGCTATTGATGCCGGGAGGTGCCGCATGACCGCATACCATATCGCCGTGTTGTTGTTCGCCCTGGCAGGCTTTGCCGCGCTGGCCGCCAGCATGGAGAAGCACGGCAGGGAGTTGACCGGGCGCGAATTGAGCTTGGGGCAGCGCAAATTTGTTTACTGGCTGGGCTGGAGCCTGCTGGCAATTGCATTGGGATGCGGCGTGGCAGGATGGCACTGGAATATCGGCCCGGTCGTGCTGCTGGGCTGGTTAAGCGCGGTGGGCGTGTTGATCGCGTTCATGCTGCCATGGTGGCCTCTGCAGCCGAAGCATGCGCCGCGCAAGGAAAAGCCGCTGCCGCAACTGCAGGATACAGTCCTGTCCTTGCCGTTGCGGGCCTTGCTGGTCCTCGCGTTGCTTGCCGTGCCGTCATGGGTGGTGTTCAATGCCTGGAAAATGTCGGAGCAGGCCGTGCTGCGCGAGGATGCAATCCACGGCAAGATCGGTCCCTGGACGTTCGTGATCGCCGAAGAAAGCCAGGACAGTCCGGAGTTCTTTGCCGGCAAGACGCCGGTCAAGGAGTTCCATCTGCGCTTCTGCGAAGCCTGCGATAGCGAAATTCGCGCAGCCTACCTGAAGATACGCAAGCCGCGCTCCCTGCGTGCCGCGGGCCTGGCGTTCCAGGGCGCAAGGTGGACGAGGGAAGTGGCCATTTACATTCCTCCCGCCGCCACGCTGGAAGACCAGATTTGGCTGACGGTGGAAAGCAAGAGTGGCGAGGTGTATCAGCAGGCCTTCGATATCGAGCGGCTATCCCCCGCCACCGCCAAGTTCATCAAGGAGAAGCGATAGCATGCAAGTTGGCAAAACCTTCATTTCCCGTACTCTCGTGCTGCTGGCCTTGTTGGGCAGCTCGTCGGCATGGGCGCACGGCGTGCATATTCCGATAGGCAAATGCTGGGCGGAAGCCAAGGAAATCGTCTGCGAGGGCGGCGAATCCGACGGCCATCCGCTGCTCAACGCGCTGGTGGAAGTGATCGACTACAATGAAAACATGCAGTTTTCCGGCAAGCTGGACGACCATTCCCGCATCCGCTTCAAACGCCCTCAAGGCGAGTTCTACATCCTCATCGATGCGGGGCCGGGGCAAGTCATCGAAATCGACTGGAAAGATATCAAAGGCGTTTAACGCGCTGGCCAACACGTTTGGCGTTATGCACGCTTGTGGCCGCGCTTGGTTCCGGTGTAGGCGGAACGCTGATTGAACGACATCAGCGCCTATGTTTAAATCGACGTTGATTGCCCGTGCAATGCCCGCCAACGATTTGAGACGAGGTGCCACCCATGAGCCAGACCTTCCACCGTTTTTCCGAACTGTTTGCCCAGCTTGGCCTTCCCACCGATGAATTGGGCATCCGCCGGTTTCTCGCCGAACACTCTCCCCTGCCTCATGACGTTCTATTGCCTGACGCCCCTTTCTGGACGCCCGCACAGGCAGCCTTCCTGCGCGAAGGCTGGTTGCAGGATGCCGACTGGGCCGAAGTGATCGACCAGCTCAATATCGCATTGCGTCCGGTCGAAACCTGAACAGGCTTAGAGCCTGTTCATGGTCATTTCATAGGGCACGTTGCCCCGGCAGTGTAGTCGATGCAAGGCGCAAACCGAAGCCGTGCTGATTGCCCGGCGAGGATTTGCAACGCAGCAGCGGCTGCGCTGCCGGGGCAACCCGAAGGGCATGGCCCCAACACGCGCCCGCTCCGCGTTGCAGCCCTTGGCAAGGCAATGAGCATTACCTGCGGACTGTGCCTTGACCGGACACGTTTTGAAACCATGCGTGCCCTATGAAATGACCGTGAACAGGCTCTTAGTACAAATTCTTCTTCGCATCACGGTCCAGCGCCAGGTCGATCAGCTTGGCCGGGACAAATAGCTTGTACTGATCCTTGGCAATCTGCCCCAAGGTGGGAAACTCCTTCCGGCTGATCTGCTTGTCCGTATTCCACAGTTCCGAGCGCCGCAACGCCTTGGAGCAATGCATATACACCTCCTTCACCTCCACCATGATCACGGCACGCGGCGGCTTGCTTTGGTGCACGAAGCGCTGCATGAGGTTCTCATCCAGGGTAATGGACGCCACGCCGTTGATGCGCAGCATTTCATGAATGCCCGGCAGGAAGAACAGCATGCCCACCCCAGGCGAAACAAGGATGTTGGTCAGCGTATCCAGCCGGTTGTTGCCCGGCCGGTCTGGAAAGGCAATGTGCCGGTCATCCAGCACATGGACGAACCCCGGTTCCCCGCCGCGCGGCGAAAGGTCGCCCAGGCCCTCCTGCCCATGCGAGCTGATGCAGAAAAAAGGCGATAGCCCGATAAACCTGCGACTATGTTCGTCCAGCCCGGGCAATGACATGGCATGCTCCTGGGTAAAAGTGATTGCATGGGAGATTGACCGTAGTTTATCATGATGTTAATAGTTCTTATTTGCGATAATCGCGGCGAATTGTCACTCCATGCTGACAGTTCATATTCATATCCAAGATGAGTGCAAAACTGAAATGACAATCTGTCATGTGGAGCAGCTATACAGCCATTACCGTGGCTGGCTGCATAATTGGCTGCGCGGGAAACTGGGCTGCAGCGAGCAGGCGGCGGACCTGATGCAGGACACCTTTATCCGCGTGATGGCGGCGCGGCCCAATATCGCCAATCTCGGGCAGCCT
Source organism: Methylobacillus draconifructus (assembly GCF_045984385.1). Taxonomy (NCBI): domain Bacteria; kingdom Pseudomonadati; phylum Pseudomonadota; class Betaproteobacteria; order Nitrosomonadales; family Methylophilaceae; genus Methylobacillus; species Methylobacillus draconifructus. Next base: position 414,626 of record NZ_JBJQIJ010000002.1, on the reverse strand, counting down.
CGGGCCTATCTTTCTTCCATTGCCAGGAATCTGGTCATCGACCACTGGCGGCGCAAGAAGCTGGAGCAGGCCTATCTGGCGGCCATCTCCCTGTTTCCCGAGCAGGAAGCGCCTTCGCCCGAGCAGTCCCTGCTGGTGCTCGAGGCGCTGGAGCAGGTGGACAGAGTGCTGCAATCCCTGCCGCCCGCCACCAGGCAGGTGTTCCTGCTTTCCCAGCTGGACGGGATGACCTATGCCGCGATTGCCGAACGGATGAATTGTTCGGTGCCCACCATCAAGCGCCACATGCACAAGGCGTTCATCGCCTGCATGCAGGTAGAGCCGCTATAGGAGGCCAGCCGCCATGAAACCTGTCGATATCGATCCGACCATCCTGGAGCAAGCTGCGGATTGGCTGGTGCAAATACATTCCGGGGAAACCGCAGCGGTCAACAATGCCGAGATAGCGCGGTGGCGCGCACAAAGCGAGCAGCATGAAGTGGCGTGGCAGCGGGCGCAGCAATTTATCGGCATCGTCCACACCCTGCCGCCGGAACTGGGAAAGACCGCGTTGCAGCGCCCGGTTTCCCCTGCCCGCCGCCGCGCAATCAAGAAACTCGCCGTATTGCTGGTGCTCAGCCCGGCAGCCTGGCAGGCATGGAGGGCGCAGCCCTGGCTTGAATACACCAGCGATTACCATGCGGCCACCGGCAGGCAGCGGCATGTCACGCTTGCTGACGGCACGGCGCTCCTCCTCAACACGGCAACCAGCGTAGACGTCATCTATGACCGGCATCAACGGCTTGTATGGCTGAAGCAAGGCGAGCTGCATATCACCACCGCTGCCGACTCAAGCGGCATGGACCGCCCATTCAGGGTGCAGACCAGGGATGGCGTGGCGCGTGCGCTGGGCACCCGGTTCAGCATCCGGCAATTGGATCATGGCAGCCATCTTGCCGTGTTTGAAAGCGCGGTCGAAGTCACCCCCAGATCCAGGCCGGACCGCAAGGCCATCATCCAGGCAGGCCAGCAAACGGAATTCGGCGAGATGGCGATGCAGAACGCCAGGCCCGTCGCCCATGCCCAGGAGGCGTGGACGCAAGGCATGCTGGTCGTGCGCGACCAGCCGCTTGCCGCCGTGGTTGACGAGCTACGGCGCTATCATGTGGGCGTACTGCGCTGCCATCCCGACATTGCCGATCTGCGTGTCTCAGGCACCTTTCCGCTCATGGAGGTCGGCCGCAGCCTCAACCTCCTGCAAAGCACCCTGCCTATAAGCGTGACCACGGTTTCGCCTTACTGGGTCAGCCTGGTTCCTTTGGCTTGAGGGTCAACTGATCAAGACCCAGGTTGTGATCCAGCTTTTCCTTATCCTCCGCCATTCCGGTAAGTAGGCAAAATATCGCTCCAATCGGCTTCGCTAGCCACACTGATTCAGCATTTCATGAATTAATGATTCTCATTGTGATCCTTTTTTGTTTCCGGTTCGTCTTATTGAAGTAAGCAAAATTTTTATAACTCAACAGGAAGCAAGGAAATTGAAATGGGGAAATCGTCCAACCAAGGCGATGGCAGGCCGCTGCAGGCAATGCGGCATCAGTTGATTCAGGGCGCCGTGGCTGGCGTGCTGGTGGCGGCCATGACCGCTGCGCATCCGGCCATGGCGGCGGGCTTGGCAGTGGAAGTCAGGCAATACAGTATCCCGGCAGGATCGCTGCACGACGTCCTGACCTCCTATACCGTCACCAACAAGATCGCGTTGTCGTTCGATCCCGCATTGGTCGCGGACAAGCAGAGCGCCGGCCTGCAAGGCAGCTATTCGCCGCGCGCAGGCCTGGAGCAGATACTCCAAAACAGCGGCCTGGGGCTGATGCCGAGGGGGGAGGACGGATACACCCTTTACAAGCTGTCCCCCACGGTGCCTAACCAAGCGGCTACTGCAAAAACGTCTGCAGGCGTGATGTTGGAAGAGGTCGAGGTCAAGGCGCTGCGGCCAGACGAAGAGCAAAAACGCGCCGTCTACCGGCAATCCGTGTCCACCATCTATATGGACGACACCAACTTCACCAAGTTCAAGGGCAGCAACGTCGCCGACATCTTCCGCGGGCAAGTGGGCGTCTACAGCGGCGACGTGCTTGACCCCAATATCCGGGGCATACAGGGCCAGGGCCGCATCCCCTTGACCATAGACGGCACCGAGCAGTCCATTACCAAGAGCAAGGGTTTTTATGTCGGGGCGAACAATGCCAACTACATAGACCCCAACCTGATCGCAGGCGGCACCGTGGTCAAGGGCGCGGCGATCGACCGCAACGTGCAAACCGCCAGCGGCGGCGGGATTGCGCTGCGCACCATCGGCGCGCAGGACATCCTCAAGCCGGGCCAGCGCTTCGGCGTACGGCTCAGGATAGACGGCGAGACCAACACCACCAGCCCGCGCTTCCCCGATACCATGCCGGAAGGACAGGTCTATCACGTCAACAATGGCGCTGAGGCAACGCAGTTGACGCAGGAGTTCAGCAACCGCTATCCAACCAATGTGACGCCTAGCGACAACCCTACATTGTTCAACTCCAAGTCCGGTTCGGCAATGGCGGCCGTCGCATGGCAGAACGAGGATTTCAACTTCCTGGCAGCATACAGCTACCGCAAGCGCGGCAATTACTTCGCGGGCAGGCATGGCGCCGAGAAATACCAGAATGCCGGCATGTACAGCAATAGCCTGCCTCAGCAGTACACTACCACGGCTTCTATTGCCGAGTTCTACAAGGCCGGCAAGGAGGTCACCAACACCAGCAGCGAGGCTGAATCATTCCTGGCAAAAGGGGAATGGAACATCACGGACGACATGTTGCTCGGCTTTGGCGTGCGCACGACGGAAATGCATACCGGCGCTATTTCTCCAACTGCCATCCGCAACGTGACCGAGGCGCAGCTGGCAAGCGGGCAAGTGTTCCAATGGCCGGAAGGCGAGTCGAAACAGAAAGCCTACAACCTAGATTATGCCTGGAAGCCGGAAGATAACCGCTTTCTTGATTTGCAGGCCAAGCTCTGGAAGACAGAGACCAATTCTGACGATTTCTCCGGGCGCGGCGCGTTGAACGGATTGGTGGAGATCGTGCCTGATCGCGAGTACATCACCGCACAATCCAACCGGCTGGACGTACAAAACGACCGCACCGGATTTTCCATCAGCAACAAATTCCAGTTGCACGACACCTTGAGCCTGCTGGTAGGCGGCAACTACCAGTATGAAACCCTGGATGTGAATGCCAGGTGGGCTGGCAATGTGCGCGGAGGCCAGCGGCACGAAAACGATATTTACTTCAATTTCAACTGGCAGCCGCTGAGCTGGCTGGAACTGGATGCAGGCGCCAAGCGCCGGGCTTTTTCCATGAAGGATAAAGGATATTTGGAGTATTTGCAGAACAACGCAGTGGCTGCAGATAATCGGGAGAAACCACTGGTTGCCAGGCAGTTTCTTGTTGGAATCAGGCAGGATAGATATGTGCCATTATTAATTTCTGGAGCGCTTACGAGAGCGGGAATTTTAGGTTCTAGCGACACCTATATTAACTCTGCTGATCTCGAGACTACGCTCAATACTATCTATCGTTCTGGGAGAAGTTTGGCAGGCTTTTTGCAGGTAGATAGTGATGGCAAGCTAAGCAGCAACGGTCTTGCCGAATTGCAGAAAATGCTGGATACAACCTTTGCCGGTCTTGTTTCGGTAAGTGATCTGGATCTATCGACCATGGCAATCCAGGCTACATCCGGTTTGTACCTGTCTGATGCAAATCGTGCAGCTCCAAATGGGAAGGTCAAGGATACTGACTGGGCACCGTCTTTCGGCGTGACCTTCAAGGGTTTCTATTCACGCTTGTATTTTCGCTATGCGCAGGATATCCGCATGCCTTCCATGGCGGAAGGGACGCATGGCGGATATGTAGCCTTGTTGAATAGCCGTGAAATGTATGGCCTGGATCCGTTGCAACCTGAAAAGGCACGCAATATCGAAGTTGGTCTTAGTCATGATTTCAGCCGTTTCTTTAAGCAAGGCACGGTAGCGGATGCCAAGATCGCCTATTTCGATCAGGATATCAAGAACGTGATCGATACCGTGGTGCTGACGAGGGGATTTGTCTCTGCCAACCTTGACCAGCAGAAAATTAGAGGCGTGGAATTCCAGAGCCGTTTCGACAGTGGCCGTTTCTTTGCCGATTTCAGCGCCATCAGGAACCTCAAGAATGAGGTCTGCGACAAGAATGAAGCCATTGTGTATTCGAGCTATCCAGGCGAAATTTCAGAATGCGTCAATTATGGCTTTCCGCACGGTATTTTGCTCAATACCAAACAGCCAAAACACTCCCTCAATTTGATGTTGGGCAGCCGTTTGTTTGACAACAGGCTGGAATTTGGTACCCGGGTGACTTATTTCACAACTTATGACCGGGAAACCCAATATACCAAATTGACCAGCAACCTGGTCGGAATGCCGGTGAACTGGGCATCCACTACGGTGGTAGACGCCTATGCGAATTATCAGATCACCAAAAATACCTTGGTCGAGTTTTCCGCGATGAACCTGACGGATCGCTATTATGTGGACCCGCTCGCGCGTAGTTGGATGCCTGCCCCAGGTAGGACATTGCGGCTTGGTTTGCGTATCGATATTTAGTTTGGTCGCCAGTTACCGAGGGAATTGAGGGGGTCATGCCACGATGGGCTGGCATGCAGTAGTCAGGAATGGCAGTAATGCAGATTCTTCCCCCCGGAATTACTGTTTTGTAATCCGCTGCGTTATTGCCAATTTTTAATAACAATAAATAATAATAAAAATCATTATGAGAATTATTTTTTCATATTCTGCCTGATTTGAAAAGGCATTTACCCACATAAAACTAGGAAAGGAAGTAATGATGAAAAAGTTATCTTTGGCTTCATTGGTTTTATTATCAGTTTCAAGTGTTAGTTTTGCTGCCGGTGAAAATGTAGTTGGTTTCTCTACCCATCCAGCTTTGGTTAATGTAGGGCCTTCTGTATATACAGGACCTACCCATGGTGCTGCAAACGAGCCTGGTATTGGCGTCTATTCGGTTGGCAGTGGCGCCAGGGTCAATGCCCATGTTCTGTATGACACCCTACGCACATCTATAGATAGCAATGGCATCGCCACGATTTCCGGCGGCACAGGCAGCCACGCAGGCATGGGCACTTGGGCCCTCGGAAGAGTGACTGGCAGCGACAGTAATAGGGTCTATTTTGGTGTATGGGAAGGGGTTTCACCGTCCAATTCTTCTGTTCCTGTCTATGCTGCATATGTAGTGGGCGACAATGTTACCCGTAGCCTAGATGCAGTAAAAGGCAATAATTATAGCTATGCCACGCAAGGGGTAGGACAAGGAAATGAATATTACACAGGCACACTGACGGCAAATTTCAATGCTGCTGGTACCGGTGGATCTCTTAGTGGCAGTATTGCCAGCTCTAGCAACACTATTGCTCTTGATAGTTCAACTATTATATATGTTGCTGGTTCGGGGAGTGCGGCCACTGCCAGATTCATTGGGACAGCAAATAACATTGACTATGAGGTTAATGGCTTCTTTTACGGGAATAGTGCGCAAGCATTGGCAGGGACGGCAGATCACCTGACAGATGCAAGCAAGAGCGTTGGTTTTGCTGGCACTCGCTAATTGAGTCTCTAGCCGTGTAAGTACAAGCCCTCGGGCTTGTACTTTTTTCATTGATGTCGCCAGACTGAGGTGAGCACTTGAAAGCCCTCTTCCCTCCCCTGATTTGTCTATGCCTGTCGTCCGTATCATGGGCCAATGACTTTCTCGACAATAGTTCCAACCAGTGGCAGTTGATCGACCAGGCACGTGACCGGCTCGATAACAGTCGCGGCCAGCCCACGCTTGAGGAGCTGATTCAGCCAGAGCCTGTGTTCACATTGGATGACGATCAGAGCAGCGTCGCTGCATTGGAGCAGGAAATATTCAATCAGATCAATCAGCAGAATTGGCCGCGGGTGAAGAGCCTCATGAGCCATTACCTGGTTTCGCCGCGTCGCGATCCCAGTTTGATAGCCTATGTAGAAGCCAACCTGGCCGAAGCCCAAGGCAATTTACCTCTGGCGCTGGAGAAATATGAGCGGGTGTTGTCCTACCTGCCGCAATTTACCCGGGGGAAAATGGATTATGCGCGGGCCTTGTTCAAGAATAGCGAGGATAAAGAGGCCAAGCAGATTTTCCTTTCGGTATTGACGCCCGACCTGCCAATGGCGGTGCAGAGCAATATCAATTTATATCTGGACGCGCTGGAAAAGCGTAATGAGTGGAAATTCTATGCGGCCCTGGATTATTTCAAGGACGACAACATCAACCTGACTTCCGACGCGTCGCTCTGCCTGCTTTCAATCGGCAATGATCTATGCGCGGCCCGGTGGTCTGCGCCCAAGGCGTTGCCGAGCCATGGGGTGAATTACACGTTGACGGCGGAGAAGTTCACGCCCTTGAAAGGCCGCCATGGCCTGATGTTCCGTTCGCTCGTCTATGGTTCCGACTATACGCAGGATAATCTGTACAACATCGGGCTATGGAATGTAGCGCTGGGTTATGCCTATCGCACGCCCAAACATCGCTTGTTTATCGCGCCTACCTTTGAGGCATATTGGCAAAGCAACCGCAGGCTTTACACTGCGGGAGGACTGATGGCCGAAGCGCGCAGCCAGATCACGCCCAATTGGCAGAATACCCTGACCATCAACTGGCAGGATATCCGTTACGTGAGGGATGAGGAAAAGGGTAACGACGCCCGGCAATACCTGGTGACGTTGAATCAGCTATATGCGCTTTCCAATAAAACATTGTTGTTCGGCGGCGTGGATTACATTCGCCGCAAGCTGGATTTCCCGGTTGCCAGCTTTCATCGTTCCGGCGTGCGGGTGGGTATATTCCACACCTTCAACTCATGGTTGGACGTGACCATGTCAGCATCCAGGCGCTGGCGTAAATATGACGAATACAACGCCCTTTTCGGTGGGTTAAGGAAGGATACCGAGGATTTCTACAGCCTGGCGTTGGGTTTCCCCGGCTTGCAGGTGCAGGGCATCAAGCCTTCACTTTACGTGCAACATTACGACACCGAAAGCACGCTGCCGCTGTTTTTCTCCTATCGCCGGACACAGGCCGGGATCAGGATGGAAAAGTCGTTCTGAGTGCCGTGCGGTAATTGTTCGTGTCGATCATCGGGTGCGGATTGATTTGTAGTTGATGGCTATCTTGGCTTTTGTGCCGGGCTAGGCATGGCTGGAAATATAGAGGTGAACGCAACGTAGGAGGAGATGCCGGATTGAATCCGGCATGACAAAGAGAGAGAATTTTTACCGGGAATGACTGTTTCACTTGTCATTCCGGGCTCGACCCGGAATCTCGTCATTAGGCTGTAAATGGTAATGAGCGCTGCCAGGGTATGCTGCGGGCGAATGGCAAAGGCATAACGGGTTAAACGCGCGCGGGTTCAAATTTACGGATGCGCTCCAGTACATCGGCCATGCGTTCCTTTGCGATGATGGCATCGTAATCGAATTGCAGGCCGATCCAGAATGCATCGGATGTGCCAAAGAACTTGGATAGCCGCAGCCCGGTGTCTACAGAGATGGCGCGAGTTCCCGCCACGATGTCGCCAATGCGGCGTTGAGGCACGCCAATTTCTTTTGCCAGCCGGTATTGCGTGATGCCCATCGGCTTGATGAATTCATGCAGCAGGATTTCGCCGGGGTGCGGCCATTTGACTTCACGTGTCATGATGAACTCCTTTCTTTCAATGGTAATCGACGATTTCGACATCCTTTGGCCCTGTGGCAGACCATACGAAGCATATGCGCCATTGGTCGTTGATGCGGATGCTATATTGGCCTGCCCGGTCGCCTTCCAAGGCTTCGAGTCGATTTCCTGGCGGAATCCGTAAGTCTTCGAGTAGCGCGGCACGGTTGAGCATCGCCAGCTTGCGTAGCGCTACTGTTTCGATATTGACAAAACGCCGTGTGCGCTTGCCGTCAAATATGGATTCGGTATCCCGACATTTAAAGGATAGTATCGCCATGCGTTAATAGTATCGTATGGCGATACTATCGTAAAGTGATAGTAATATTGAATTCCAGATTTTACTTGTGAATTGATGGGGGCATGTGATGCAGTTCATATTCCAATGCGCGGTTTGTGCGGCGCGTTCTTGGTCAACCTATCCCATAACCAGCGTGGGATGATGCGCAGGATGCGCGCTACCCAGCCCATTTGCCAGGGGATGACGACAAAACGCTTGCGCCGGGCGATGGCGTGGGCGAACTTTGCCGCGGCGATATCGACGTCCATGAGGAAGGGCATGCGGTAACCGTTGACGTCGGTCATCGGGGTGCGGATGTAGCCTGGAGCGATGGTGGTGACGGCGATACCGTGGTGCTGCATCTCGGTGCGCAGGCTTTCAAGGTAGGTGATGGCTGCGGATTTCGAGGCGCTGTAGGCGCCAGCCCCCGGCAGGCCGCGTATGCCCGCGACGCTGGCGATGCCGACCAGCTGGCCTTGCAGGCCGGATGCCCGCATGGCGGCGATGAAGGGCTGGAAGGTGTGCAGCATGCCGAAGACGTTGATCTCGAATACGGTATGGAACGCTGCGGTATCTTCGGCTTCGGCGGTCAGGGTGCCGCGGCTGACGCCTGCATTGGCGATTACGATATGCGGCACGCCGGCTGCCCGGATGAAATCCTGCGCGATGGCCTGCATGGTCTGGACATCACGCACGTCTGCCTGGTAAGGCCTGCATTGCCCGCTGGGGAACTCGGCCGCGAGCTTGTGCAATAGCTCCGCCCTGCGCGCAGTGACGCCAACGGTGGCGCCTTGCTTGAGATAGTGTCGGGCAAGGGCGAGGCCGATGCCGCTGGAGGCACCGGTAATAAAAACCCGCTGGCCGGCAGCGGGTGTGGATGTGTGCAGCATCGCGACAGGCGGAAGATTACTTGGCGCCGCCGCTCTTTTCCTTGCGCACGTTGTCGATGAGGTAGTCGGCTACCTTGAGCACGTTCTGGTTGCCACCCGCCATGGAGCTGGAGGTGATGTAGCGGCCGTCAATGATGATGGCAGGCACGCCGGTGGCGCCGGAATCGCGGAAGGTGTTCATCGCGCGTACGACATTGTTGTTGGTGGAGAATGAGTTGAATGCTTCTTCCACTTTTTTGCGGTCCTGTCCGCCTTGCTTGGTGATCCAGTCGATCAGTTGCGCTTCCACGGTCGGGTTCACAGTGCGAGCCTTGTGGATGGCGTCGAACAGCTGGTTGTGCAGTTTCTCGGTCAGGTTGAGGGCTTCCAGCGCATAAAACGCCTTGCCAGCAGGCGCCCAGTCTGGACGAGGGACGCCGGGAACGCGCTTGAAGTAGACATCCTGCGGCAGCTTCTTCACCCAGGTCGCCAGGCTTGGTTCCAAGTGGTAGCAATGCGGGCAACCGTACCAGAAAATTTCCAGCACTTCGATCTTGGCCGGGTTGTCGGTCTTGATGGTCTTGGCTGTCTGGTTGAATTCGTTACCCAGTTGCGGATCCGCCATGGCCGTTGCAGATACCAGCAGCATCAAGGCAGCGAGAAGCTTTTTCATATCATGTCCTTACGATCGAGTTTAGGTGGTTAACGTTGTGCAAATTGTTCTGGATGACCCTAACTTATTGTCCAGGGCTATTCACTTTGATCAAATCCGCCTTGAAGCCGTTTTGCGCAAGATCAGACTTGGCGCTATTGATTTGGTTCAGGTCGGCGAACGGGCCTACGCGCACGCGATGCCACACGCCCTTGCCGGGAATCGTGGCCGTCTGCACGATGGCTTCTTGCCCCAGCAAGGCCAGCTTGGCCTTCATGTTGTCGGCCTCTTGCTCGGTCTGGAACGCCCCGACCTGCAGGAAATAGCTTTCCTGCGTTTGCGCGGGGGCCGGGTCGGCCTCCTTCTGCTTGATTTCCTGCTCCGTTACCTGGCTTTCGGTGCCAGGCAGGATGGTGTAGAAATCGAAACGCGGCTTTTCGCTGGCGGATTGTCCATTGCCGGCTTCATTGGCTGGCTTGCTTTCCGGCTTGGGCAATGCGATTTCGCCAGGTTCCAGCTTGGGCTTGCCTGCCTTGTCCGAGAACGGGCTGTCGCTCTTCATGACGACGATGGCGACGCCGACGGAAATGCCGACACCCAATAGCAGGCCGACCAGCAAGCCGGTGAAAAACGGGCTGCCTTTGCTGTTGCCGCCGGAGCTCGATTTGCGCTGTGCTGGCTTGTAATCTCGACTCACGATAATTCCTCTTCCTCTTTCATTCACGTCCTGGCAGGCCTTGCATGGAGGCCTGCCTAGCGACTTGACTCAGGTTGCGATGGTTCCCCGTCAACAATCAATTCTTAAGCAATGCTTGAAGTTTACATCTTCGATTACATTTTTTCTGGCGCGCTCACGCCGAGCAGTTCCAGGCCGTTGCGCAGCACCTGGCGCGTAGCGCTGACCAGTGCCATGCGCGCTGCAGTGATATCGGCGTTTTCCACCAGGAATTTATGCGCGTTGTAATAACTGTGCAGGTCGCCGGCAAGATCCTTGAGATAGGTTGCCACCATGTGTGGCGCCAGTTCCTGCGCGGCATTGGCAACCAGCTCGGGAAATTCGCCCAGGCGCTGCATCAGCACGGCTTCGTGCTCGGTATCCAGCGGGCTGAGGTCGGCCTGGGCCAGGCTGGCGATGTCGCCGCCCCATTCGTTCAATACGCTGCAGATGCGCGCATGGGCATACTGGATGTAATAGACCGGGTTGTCGTTGCTCTGGGCGCGGGCGAGGTCGATGTCGAACACCAGTTGCGAATCGGCGCGGCGCGCGGCCAGGAAGTAGCGCGTGGCATCGCAGCCGACTTCCTCGATCAGGTCGCGCAGCGTGACGTAGCTGCCGGCACGCTTGGAAATTTTCACCTCCTCGCCGCCGCGCATCACGGTGACCATCTGGTGCAGCACGTATTCCGGCCAGCCCTTGGGGATGCCGACATCAAGCGCCTGCAAGCCGGCGCGCACGCGGGTGATGGTGCTGTGGTGGTCGGCGCCTTGCTCGTTGATCACGCGCTCAAAGCCGCGCTGCCATTTGTCGAGGTGGTAGGCCACGTCGGGGACGAAGTAAGTATAGCCGCCCTCGCGCTTGCGCATGACGCGATCCTTGTCGTCGCCGAAATCGGTAGTGCGCAGCCAGAGGGCGTCGTCCTGCTCGTAGGTGTGGCCGCTCTTGACGAGGTTGCCGACAGTGCTTTCCACCTTGCCGTCGCGATAGAGCGCGGATTCGAGCGAGAACACGTCGAAATTGATCTTGAACGCCTTGAGGTCGAGATCCTGCTCGTGGCGCAGGTAGGCCACGGCAAACTGGCGGATCGCCTCGGCGTCCTCGGCGTCGCCCTTGCCCGTGACGGCCTGGTCGTCGGCGGTGACGGTTTCCTTCGCCATGTAGGCGGCCGCGACATCGGCGATGTAGTCGCCGCGGTAGCCGTCTTCCGGCCAGGCGGCATCGTCAGGCGTGATGCCTTTGCAGCGCGATTGCACGGAGATGGTGAGGTTGTCGATCTGCGCGCCGGCATCGTTGTAGTAGAACTCGCGTGTGACCGCCCAGCCGTTGGCGGCGAGCAGGCGCGCGAGACAGTCGCCGACCGCGGCGCCGCGCCCATGGCCAACATGCAGCGGCCCGGTCGGGTTGGCGGAAACGAACTCCACCTGCACCTTGCGCGCCTGCCCTGCGTCGTTGCGGCCGTATTGCGCGCCCTGGCGCTGGATTTCGCGCACCACCGTCTGCTTGGCAGCCGGGCTCAGGTAGAAATTGATGAAGCCCGCGCCTGCGATCTCGACCTTGGCGACGTATTCGGAAGCGGGCAATGCCTTGATCAGGGATTCGGCAATCGCGCGCGGATTCTGGCGCAACGGCTTGGCCAGGGTCATGGCGAGGTTGGTGGAAAAGTCCCCATGCTGCGTGTTCTTGGGACGCTCAAGCTGGATGGCGCTGGTGCCCGCGTCGGCAGCTAGGCTGTTTGCGGCGACCTGCAGTAATTCGGTAAGATGTGCTTTCAAGGCGAGCGACGAACGTGAATAAAAGCATTATTTTAACCTACTGCAAGCTTGCACTGATATGCAATTGTCGAACTTCGTCATGCGGACGGCAGATGATGGAGACGGCATGAGCCAGCATTCGGCTGAGATGCATATCCTTAAAGTCGCGCTGGATGTCCCGCTGGACGGCGTGTTCGATTACCGTAGCGATGTGCCCGTGCAGGTTGGGCAGCGCGTCGTTGTGCCATTCGGCTCGCGCAAGCAGGTGGGCGTGGTGGTCGATATTGCAGCCGGCAGCGATATCGCCCCGGCCAAGCTCAAGTCCATCATCCGGCATTTCGACCACGAGCCCGTGCTCGACAGCGAATTCTTCTCGCTGCTGAAATTCTGTGCCGATTACTATCAATATCCTTACGGGCAGGCCCTGCTTTCGGCACTGCCTGCGCGTTTGCGCCAGACCGAGCCGGCGCAGGCGAGGCAGCAGTTCCGCTATTGGCTCAACGCAGCGGGCCAGGCCGCCGACGTAGCGTCCATCCCCGCCCGCCAAACGGTCCAGTGCCGGATTTTCACCGCATTGCGCGAGCATGGTTGCCTGAACGAGGCGGAGCTGGCGGCACTCAGCCCGGGCTGGCGCAAGGGGCTGATGGCCCTGCGCGAACAGGGTTGGATAGATGAAGAGCAAGTCTATGCAGGCTTGAGTTCGACATTGCACGCTTCCAACGTGCAGCCCGAACTGAACGGCGAACAATCCCATGCCGTGCACAGCATCCTGCAGCATCGCGACATGTTCAAGCCATGGCTGCTGCACGGCATTACCGGCAGCGGCAAGACCGAGGTCTACATCCGCCTCCTGCAGGCGGTGCTGGAGGGCAATCACGACCAGGCGCTGGTGCTGGTGCCGGAAATCAACCTCACGCCACAGCTGGAGGCACGGTTCCGCACCCGGTTGCCGCAATATCCGTTGGTCACGCTGCACAGCAATCTCAGCGAAAGTGAGCGCTTGCAAAACTGGCGGCTGGCGCAAACAGGCGCCGCACGTATCGTGATCGGTACCCGCCTGTCGGTCTTTACTCCTCTACCCGGGCTCAAGTTCATGATCGTAGACGAGGAGCACGACACTTCCTACAAGCAGCAGGACAGCATGCGCTACCATGCCCGCGATGTGGCGCTGGTGCGCGCGCAACGCCGCAATATCCCCATCGTGCTGGGTTCGGCCACTCCGGCGCTGGAAACCTGGCATAACGCCCAAAGCGGGCGCTACGGCCTGCTCGGCATGCAGCAGCGGGCGGTGAGCCAGTCGCAGCTGCCGCGGGTGAATTGCGTGGACGTTTCCCGCGTGCAGATGCAGGAAGGCTTGTCGCCGCAGCTGATAAAAGCATTGAAAGCCCGCCTGGAGCGCGGCGAGCAGAGCCTGCTCTTCATCAACCGCCGCGGTTATGCGCCCGTGCTGCTGTGCAACGCCTGCCATTGGATCGCGCCCTGCATGCGCTGCAGCAGCAGGCTGGTGGTTCACCTGCGCCAGGGTTTCTTGCGCTGCCATCATTGCGGGCATGAGCAGAAAATCGTGCGGCAATGCCCGAGTTGCGGCAATGCCGACTTGCACCCCACCGGGAACGGCACGCAGCGGCTGGAGGAAACCCTGGCCAAGCTGCTGCCCGATGCGCGCGTATTGCGGGTGGACCGCGACAGTACAAGGCGCAAAAATGCCTTGAGTGAGATGCTGTCCGCAGTGCATGCGGGAGAAGTGGATATCCTGGTGGGGACGCAAATGCTGGCGAAAGGCCATGATTTCCCCAACCTGACGCTGGTGGGCGTGCTCGATACCGACAGCGCCCTGTTCAGCCCGGATTTCCGCGCCGCCGAGCGCCTGTTCGCCCAGCTCATGCAGGTCGCAGGGCGTGCGGGCCGGGCGGATAAGCCGGGCGAGGTTTTGATCCAGACCACCTTCCCGGAGCATCAATTGTTCAACGCCCTGCGCGGCCAGGATTACGCAGCTTATGCCGCCGGCCTGTTGCAGGAGCGCGAAATCGCCCAGTTCCCGCCCTACGAATTCCTGGCCTTGATCAAGGCTGAGGCCAGCGAATACGGCCCTGTGCAACGTTTCCTGCAATTTGCTGCCGATGCCGCACGCGAGCTGGGCACCGACGCGCTGGTGTACGACCCGGTTAGGCCGCAGATGGAGCGCCTGAAAGGCATGGAGCGCGGGCAGTTGCTGTTCCAGGCGGCAACCAGGCAGGCCCTGCAATTGGTCCTGAGACAGCTCACGCCGCAATTGCGCGCGCATCCGCTCGGCAACAAGATACGCTGGGCGGTGGACGTGGACCCGCAGGAGTTCTAGCCCGTGTCCAGCAAGCGCATAGCCCTTGGTACGCCGATTTTGCCGCCGCCAGGAACGCGGCGTTGGAATTATCCAGCGCTGATTGGGACGCGGACGAGTGGATTGTCTCCGGCGGCGTTGCATTGACTGCATTGCGGCATTGCAACGAGGAGATGATCGGCATATTGCGCCGTGACGATGAGGCCGAGGTGGACGGGGAGCTACAGGTTTCCAGCATATGGATATCCCGCATCCTGCCGCGCCACGTGCGCTATGCCGGGCGCATTCACGAACAGCCAGTCTGTCCCGGTATGCCGAGACGGCAACTGGCTCTGGTCGTCGGACATGACGGCTATTTGGAGCAGCACAAGGCGGCCCAAGCAAGGGCGCAACGAGGCTTTGCTGCGGTTGGAACTGGCATCGAATCCGGAAGATGCCTACCTCAATTACCAACTAGGCAAGGAACTGGAAATCTATGCGCGTTTTGCCGAGGCGGTGCCGTTTTATGAGAAGGCGTTGCTGCGTACCGGCGCCAATGCCGCCTGGCGGCACGACTTGGTGGCGCGCAGCCTGTTCAGCCTGAAGAAGGCAGGCCGTTTCAGTCAGGCTGTGGACTTGGCTGAGGCCGAGATGCCGCATTGGCAGCATTCTCCCGACTTCTTCTTTGCGCTCGGCGACCTCCTGCTGGACTGGGCGATTGCCGATCCTTCGCAAGCCGAGGCCCTGCTGCCAATGATTGCCTCAAGCTGGGAAAGATGCCTGGAAATCGGCGACAACCCCGCCCTCAACAGCACAGTAGTCGGCAGGGGCAGCTTCCTGGCTGCCAAGAACCTGCACGCCTTCTACCTTAGCCTGGGACAGGCGGACCAGGCTGAATACTTCGCCAACCTTGAACGCGAGCTGCTGCGGCAGCGCAGTGTTTAGTTCTTGCCGCATTTTTCAGGCTTGACGGTTTCGATTTCGGATACCACGCCCTTGTCATGCTCTACCTCGACACATGCACCTACCACCAACGGGCCTTGATCGGGATCGATATCGGTCTTCTCAGTGACTTCCACCTGTTGCCCGCTGATGGTCCAGATACCCAGGTTGCCGGCTGGACGCGCGTCGATACGGCCGACGAATTCTTTATCCGCCATCGCGGGGGTGCTGACCAGCAAAGTACTGACAGTGAGTAGGGAAATAGCGCTGAATAGATTGGCGAGCTTCATATTGTTATCCTCTTGATGTTGAGCTTGGATGAAAGCAAGGTTAACCACTGGAATATGGACGCCGTATCGGTATCAGGCTGATCTTGATGTAGGACTGCTTCTGAGAAGTTAGACACTGTCTAGCTGCAAATTGCAGGAGTTAGCAAACTGGCAGGTGTTTTGGCGTATGGCTCCCGGGTAATATTTGCACTGTGGAATAGTGCACTCATCAGCTTCCATGCGAACTGCTTATCAAGCCGGTATATGGAGCGCATACTGGACCCTATTCATTGATCCATAGGAGCCACCATGCAACTCAACCTGGAAAATAAATTGGCGCTTGTGACCGCATCCTCCGCCGGGATCGGCCTGGAAATAGCGAAATCGCTGGCAAGGGAAGGGGCGCGGGTCATCATCAACGGGCGCAGCCAGGCCAGCGTGGACAAGGCGATCGACAAGGTCAGGCGGGATGTGCCGCAAGCTGATTTGCTGGGGCTGGCGGCGGATAACGGCACGGTGGAAGGCACGCAGGCAACGCTGGCGCAATTCCCGCAAGTCGATATCCTGGTGAACAATCTGGGTATCTACGAAGCGGTGGGCTTTTTCGACGAGGCGGATGCCGCCTGGCAGCATTTGTTCGAAGTGAACATCATGAGCGGTGTCAGGCTGGCCAGGCACTACCTAGGCAAGATGCTGGAAAACAAGGCCGGGCGCATTGTGTTCATCTCGAGCGAGTCCGGCGTTACGCCTGCCCCTGAAATGGCGCATTACAGCGCTACCAAAACTATGCAACTCGGGATTTCGCGCTCCCTGGCGGAGTTGACCAAACAGACGGCGGTGACGGTGAATGCCGTACTGCCTGGCCCCACCCGCACTGAGGGCGTGGAGAAATTCATCCAGGATATTTATCCAGGCATCAGCCTGGAGGAAGCGGAAAAGAAATTCATCAGCGAGAACCGCCCCACTTCGTTGATCGGCAGGTTGATCGACCCGGCGGAAATCGGCGACATCGTGGCATTTGTCTGCAGCGAGCGTGCCGCCGTGATTAACGGCGCCACTATACGTGCAGAGGGCGGATTAATCCGCTCCGCTTTTTGATTAGGCAGGTGCCAGGTGAGAAATCTGTAGGAAGATACCCGGGCGCAGGCCCGGGTATTGATGGGAGTTAGTGCTCGGCGGAATGTTCTTCCTGATGCTCGGCAGCGGCTTCGCGCGCCTTGTCGATCGCGTCTTCAGCAGCGTCCTTTGCGTCGTCGACCGCTTCCTCCGCCCTGTCGGCAGCATGTTCCGCATGCTCCTGGGCTTGCTCTACGGCTTCCGCAGCGGCAGCTTCAACATTCTCTTCTTCCTTGTTGCTGCAACCTCCCAGCGCCAGGCTGGCAAGGAAAATGGCAAGGACGGACGTTGATAGTAATTTCATCTGAATCTCCTGTTGATGTTATTGGGGGATGCGTAGAGTCTGGCCCGGATAGATTTTATCGGGATGGTTCAGCATGGGCTTGTTCGCCTCGAAAATCTTCATGTAGGCATTGGCGTTGCCGTAGTGCTCCTTGGCAATCTTGGACAAGGTATCGCCGCGTACCACGGTGTAGAACACGGGGGCGGTTTCTGCCGCAGTGACCTTGAGGTTGTCCACGACATCGCTGACGCCGTTGATGTTGCCGCAACAGAGCAGGATCTTTTCCTTGACCTCCTGAGTGGCAGCCGTGCCGCTGACCGTAACCTTGCCCGTGGCGCCGTCGAAATCCACCTGCAGGCCGTCTGCGTCAAGCTCCATTTTGTGGATGTAGTTGAGTATGGCCTTGCTGGCCTCGGCATTGGCGGAAGCTACCGGATTTTCGGTTTTTGACTCGACGGCGGGGTGGGTGCCAAACAGCTTTTCGCCGGCGTCCTTGATGAATGAAATCAAACCCATTTGCTTATCTCCTTGTTGTTATGAAGTCGTGACAAACGAAACGTGTTAATAGTTCATCTTACTCCCATATTGCGGGAAATGGCGGCCGCGAATGTCATTTTTTGTCAATCGCGGCCATGGGGTATTAATGGGCTCTTACAGGTGGTATTTGCTGCTGATGGCATGCACTGCCTTGATCATGGCCTCCGCATTCTCGGGCGGGGTGAATTGCGTGATGCCGTGGCCGAGGTTGAAGACATGGCCGCTGCCTATGCCGTAATCGGCGAGAATGCGTGCGGCTTCCTTTTCCACGGCTGCAGGGGTGGAAAGCAGGATGGCGGGATCCATGTTGCCTTGCAGGGCGACCTTGCCGCCTACGCGCTTGCGCGCTTCGCCCAGGGAGACCGTCCAATCTAGCCCCAGTGCGTCCGCGCCGGTTTCCGCCTGGGATTCGAGCCAGAGGCCGCCGCCCTTGGTGAACACGATGCTAGGCACGGCGCGGCCTTCGTTTTCCTTGGTCAATCCGCTGACGATCTGCTTCATGTACTGCAGCGAGAACTCCTGGTAGGCATGGTGGGAAAGCGCCCCGCCCCACGAGTCGAATATCATCACGGCCTGCGCGCCGGAGGCAATCTGCGCATTGAGGTAGCCGGTGACGGCCTGGGCCGTTACCGACAGGATATGGTGCAGCAGGTCGGGCCGGGCGTAGGCCATCTGCTTGATGGTGAGGAAATCGGTGCCGCCGCGGCCTTCCACCATATAAGTCGCCAATGTCCAGGGGCTGCCGGAAAAGCCGATCAGGGGCACGCGGCCGTCAAGCGCGCGGCGGATCTGGCTCACGGCGTCGGTGACATAGCCGAGCTCGCTGCCGATGTCCGGCACGGCGAGCTTGCGGATGTCGCTTTCCTCGCGCAATGTGCGCTCGAACTTGGGGCCTTCGCCTTCCTCGAAATACAGCCCCAAGCCCATCGCATCGGGAATGGTGAGGATGTCGG
The DNA here is from genome assembly GCF_045984385.1 of Methylobacillus draconifructus. NCBI lineage: Bacteria > Pseudomonadati > Pseudomonadota > Betaproteobacteria > Nitrosomonadales > Methylophilaceae > Methylobacillus > Methylobacillus draconifructus. The sequence goes on along the minus strand of NZ_JBJQIJ010000002.1, from coordinate 396,155 downwards.
AGAACAGGATGGCGGCATCGAGCGGGAAGCGGTCCAGCGGCTGCAGGGTGACTTCGGTCGCCAGGTCCGTGTTCTTGCACAGATCCATGAAGCTGCCGGCTTTTTTCCGCGTTTCGCGGTACTCCGGCAGGTAACGCCCTGCCTGGCGCATCATCCAGACCGGGGTGTAAGGCGTACGCTGGCGTTGCAGTGCGCGGAGGAAAACATCATTTTTCAGTGAAGTCATTACGGCTGGTCCTGTCAATCAAGGCTTTATTCTAATGGCATAAGCGAGGCAAAGGGCTATTAATGGAGCTCATGCCCAGGCAAGGCGGAAACGACTTGTGCTGCCAGGCGGTCGGGATGGTCGGTGCCGTCCAGGCGCAGGACCGGCAATGACTGCTGTGCAAGCCAGTCTTCATGTCGCGCCAAATTACGCCCGGTATGGCCGGGACCGGGCGATTCGTACTGAGATGCCCATTCGGCAAACGCAAGGTGCGCCTCGTACATGTCGCCGCCCGGCGCTATGCGTTCTCCATGACGTTGTTTTTCACGCTTTCTTAGCCTGTCCATGCGCACCGCATGGGGCGTGACCACAAACACGATCAGGCTGGCATGCTCGATCAGGGCGTCGCCCCAGCCATCGAACGAGCCGGCCAGGATCCAGCCATCCTCGCCCAATGCGTCGCGGATCAGGCTGACGCGCTCTTGCGGAGGGCGTTTGAGCGAAAAAGGCGGGTCGGTGGGCAGCCAGTAGAACTGGTCCACATCGATATGCGGCAGCCCTAACTGCCGTGCAAGCGTAGCGCCCAGCGTCGTGACGCCGGCACATGACGCACCCGTGATATAGATGCGCGGCCGGTTGGTCATTGGGCGTTGATTCGGCTGAATACGCTTTCTGCCGCGGCAATGGTCTGGTTGATATCCGCTTCGCTGTGTGCAATCGAGACAAAACCGGCTTCGAAAGCGGATGGCGCCAGGTAAACGCCCTCTTCCAGCATGCCGTGGAAGAAGCGGTTGAATGCGTGTTTGTCCGCCTGCATGACCTCGGCGAAGCTGGAGGGGCATTCGGCGCTGAAATAGACGCCGAACATGCCGCCGACGCTTTGTGCACTGAACGTGACGCCGGCATCGCGTGCCGCCTGGGCCAGGCCGTCGGTGAGTTGGCGTGTTTTCGCGGAAAGCGCTTCATGAAAGCCGGGACGCTGCAATTGCTTCAATGTCGCCAAGCCGGCGGCAACGGCGACCGGGTTGCCGGACAAGGTGCCGGCCTGGTACACCGGCCCCAAGGGCGCGAGGAAGGCCATGACGTCGGCGCGGCCGCCGAAAGCGCCCACCGGCAGGCCGCCGCCGATCACCTTGCCGAGCGTGGTGAGGTCGGGCTTGATGCCGAACAATTGCTGTGCGCCACCCAAGGCGACACGGAAGCCGGTCATGACCTCGTCGAAAATCAACAGGGTGCCGGATTGGGTGCATAGTGAGCGCAATGCGGCCAGAAATTCCGGCGTGGGTCGCACCAGGTTCATGTTGCCTGCCACCGGCTCGAGGATGACGCAGGCGATCTCCTTGCCTAGCTCCTCGAATAGTTGTTCCAGCGCCTGCACATCGTTGTAGGGCAAGGTCAATGTATGGGCAGCCAGCTCGGGCGGCACGCCGGCAGAGCTGGGCTGACCGAAAGTGAGCGCTCCCGAACCTGCCTTGACCAACAGGGAGTCGGCATGGCCGTGGTAGCAGCCCTCGAACTTGAGTATCTTGCTACGGCTGGTGAAGCCGCGCGCCAGTCGGATGGCGCTCATGGTGGCTTCCGTGCCCGAGCTGACCAGCCGCACTTGCTCCATGCTGGGGACGAGCTGCGTGATCAGTTGCGCCATTTCCAGTTCCAGCGCGGTCGGCGCGCCGAAGGACAGGCTGTTGGCGGCGGCGGCTTGCACGGCGGCAACCACGTCGGGCTGCGCATGGCCGAGGATCATCGGGCCCCAGGAGCCAACGTAGTCGATGTATTCCTTGCCGTCTTCGTCCCACAGCCGCGAGCCAAGGCCGCGCTTGAAGAACACCGGCGTGCCGCCGACCGAGCCGAAGGCGCGCACCGGCGAATTCACGCCGCCCGGGATCAGGGTTTGGGATTGTTCGAATAATTGCTGGTTTCTGCTCATGGCCTGGCTCTAACTGAAAAGTTGGTTGAATTGACTGGCTTGCGCCTGGATGTTGGGAGCGTTCCACAATGCCCCGATCACGGCCACGGCATCGGCGCCCGCGCTGATGATGCTGGCGGCATTCTCCAGGTTGATCCCCCCTATGGCAACGACTGGCAAACCGAGTTCACGCGCCTTGGCGAACAAGGCGAGGTCGGCGCGTGGCGCGTTTGGCTTGGTGGAGGAAGGAAAACATGCGCCGAAGGCGACGTAATCCGCGCCCAGGCCGGCGGCCTGCCGGGCTAGGCCGAGGTTGTTGTAGCAGGAGGCGCCGATGATTTTGCGTTGGCCCAATGCCGCCCGTGCGGCGGCAATATCGCCGTCGTCTATGCCCAGGTGCACGCCGTCCGCATCCAGCCCGGCGGCAAGCTGGACGTCATCATTGATGATGAGGGGCACCTGGAAACGGCGGCACAAGGCCAGGAGCGCGCTGGCCTGGGCGTGGGCCTGTTCGCCGGAAACTCGCTTATTGCGGTATTGCAGCACCCCGGCTCCTCCGGCGAGGGCAGCCTCGCAGATGGTCAGCAGCCTGGGCGTGTCGGTTTCATCCGGGGTGATGGCATACAGTCCGTGGATTGCCGGGAGGTTATTCCGCGTCATCGGATTCTTCGCGTGCCCAGAACAAGCGGTCGGGGATGTATTGCCCCATGCCGGGACGGAAGGCGTGGCGCAGCGAGTGCCAGGTATATTCTTGCGCCTCCGCGATGGCTTCCTCCATGCCCAGCCCGTGCGCCAGGCAGGCGGCGATCGCCGAGGCCAGCGTGCAGCCGGAGCCGTGGTAGCTTCCCGGCAGGCGCTCGCAAGGATAGGAGCGCAACAGCTTCTGCGAGCCGTAAAGATTGTTGACTACTTGCGGCGAGCGTTCGTGCGTGCCGGTGATCAGGACATATTCAGGCCCGAGCGCCAGCAGGCGCTCCGCCACCTCTTCGATAGAGGCATGTTCGCTTTCGTCGGTAAAGTCCCCGGTGAATGCCAGCCGCCGTGCTTCCAGGCTGTTCGGCGTGAGCAGCGTCGCTTGCGGGAACAGCAAATCTATCATCGCCTCCTGCATGGCTTCGTTGGCCAACTCGTCGCCACGGCCCGAAGACAGGATCGGGTCTATCAGCAACGGTACATCGGGGTAGTCCGCAACGATCTCGGCAATCACGGCGATATTTTCCACGCTGCCCAGCATGCCGAGCTTGAAGGCCGATATCTGCATATCTTCCAGGATGGTGCGCGCTTGTTCGTTGATGAGTTCCGCGTCCAGGGGGACGACATTTTCCACCCCTACCGTATCCTGTACGGTGACCGCCGTGACGACAGACAAGGGGTGGCAGCCGATGCTGGCCAATGCCAAGAGATCTGCCTGCAGGCCTGCGCCGCTGCTGGGGTCGGTAGCGGCAAAGGTGAGTACGCTGGGAGGCATGAGGTTGATTGTTTCCATGGCGGAATCCTGTCAGATGGATAAACGGGCTCGAACAGGCAAATGACTGGCCGGGCCGATGTTAGAGCCGCTGACAAAACCCTTCTGTCGTCGTTGCTCTGCCTTGCCGTACTAATTGTACTGTCAGCGGCAGAGCGCCTAGCCAGAATCACTGCGCCGGGTTTTGTTAGAAGCTCTTAATTCAAGAGGCCTATTTTAGCCTAATCACTCCTGAAAGGAGAGGATTGGGTTGCAACGGGCAGATCGGGATGCCGGGTGACGCGCATCATTGTGGATTCCGGAGGAAATATATGGAAAGCAATAGACGCACTTGATTAAGCCATATTAGAAAAATGGTTTTGCCTGATCGCGGCAAAGCCTTTTAGAATAAAAAGACATCGACCATTGAAAGGCCATTGCCCATGCCGCAATCCAGCCAGAATGATGCAGTTGCCGCACCGCCATGGCATGCGCTCAAGTCGAGCGAGGTGCTTGAGCGCGTGCAGTCCAGCCCAGAGGGCCTGAGCAGCAGCGAGGCCGAGAAGCGGTTGCGGGAACACGGACGCAACGAACTGCCCACCCCGCGCCGACAGCATCCCGTCATGCGCTTCCTGTCGCAGTTCAACAATGCCTTGATCTATTTCATGCTGTCCGCGGCGGTGATTGCATTCTTCCTTGAGCACGCCGTCGATTCGGCAGTGATACTCGCCGTGGTGCTGATCAACGCGATTGTCGGGTATATCCAGGAGGGCAAGGCCGAACAGGCGCTGGATGCCATACGCAACATGATGGTACCGCATGTCACCGCATTGCGGGACGGACACCGTCAGAAACTGGACGTGGCCGACCTGGTCCCCGGGGACGTGATCGTGCTCGAGGCGGGAGACAGCGTGCCTGCGGACGCGCGCTTGCTCAAGGCGCGGCAGCTTTCCAGCGAGGAGGCCATCCTGACCGGCGAATCGGTCCCTAGCCAGAAGCAGGAGCAAGCCGTGGCAGAGGACGCCGACCTGGGGGACCGCCATTGCATGTTGTATTCCGGCACCATCGTGGCGGCGGGCCAGGGTCGTGCCGTGATCGTGGAAACGGGCAGCGCGACGGAAATCGGGCGCATCAGCAGCATGATTTCCAAGGTGGAAACCCTGGAAACGCCCCTCTTGCAGCAAATCAACCATTTCGGGCGCCTGTTCACATGGTTCGCCCTCAGCCTGGCCGTGGCGTTGCTCGCGTTTGCCAAGCTGGTGCAAAACTACAGCTGGATCGACGGATTCATGGTGGTGGTGGCGATCTCGGTCGGGCTGGTGCCCGAAGGCCTGCCTGCCGTAATTACCATCACGCTGGCGATCGGCGTGCAGCGCATGGCGAGGCACAACGCCATTATCCGCCGCCTGCCCGCGGTGGAGACGCTGGGCGCCACCTCGGTGATCTGCTCCGACAAGACGGGCACCCTCACGCGCAACGAAATGACGGTCAGGCGCCTGGTGGCAGGCAAGGCGCATTATCTGGTCGAAGGCACGGGGTACGTGCCCGAGGGCGAGATCAAGCCGCAGGACGGTGCGCCGGACCACGCGTGGGAGGGCCTGGTGCGGGCAGGCCTGCTTTGCAACGATGCCAAGCTGGAGGAAGAGTCCGGGCAATGGCATGTCCTGGGCGACCCGATGGAAGGCGCGCTGGTGGCGCTGGCGATGAAGGCCAGCAAGGATGTCCAGCAGGAGCGCAACGCCTGGAAACGGCTGGACGAGGTGCCTTTCGACAGCAAGCACAAGTTCATGGCGACGCTGCACCATCACGAGGAACACGGCACCTGGATGTTCATCAAGGGCGCGCCGGAAAGCGTGCTGGAAAGGTGCGGGCAGCCTGACCACGAGTACTGGGCAGAGCGCATCAGCGAGGCGGCACAGCATGGCGAGCGCGTACTGGGTTTTGCCGCCAAGCGCTGCGAGGACGGTAAGCAGCACCTTGAATTCAAGGACGTGGAGGGCGATCTTGAACTGCTGGGCGTCATGGGCTTCATCGATCCGCCGCGAGAAGAAGTGCTCGATGCGATAGCCAGCTGCCGTTCCGCCGGGGTCAAGGTCAAGATGATCACCGGCGACCATGCCGCCACGGCGCAAGCGATCGCCAAGCAGCTGCATCTGGCGGACGAGCCGGGCGTCATGACCGGGGCCGACCTCGACAAGGTGCCGGATGAGGAATTGAGCGCCGTGCTGGCGAAAACCAGCGTGTTTGCGCGCACCACGCCCGAGCACAAGCTGCGCATCGTCAAGGCCTTGCAGCAACAGGGCGAGGTGGTCGCCATGACAGGAGACGGCGTCAACGATGCGCCCTCCCTCAAGCAGGCCGACGTGGGCATTGCCATGGGCAAGAAAGGCACGGAAGCGGCCAAGCAGGCCTCGGAAATGGTGCTGGCGGACGACAACTTCGCCACCATCGTCTCTGCGGTGCATGCCGGACGCACGGTCTACGACAACGTGCGCAAGGTGATCGCCTGGACACTGCCGACCAACGGCGGCGAGGCGCTGGCGGTGGTGGTGGCCCTGCTGCTGGGCATGTCCTTGCCCATGACGCCGGCACAGATTCTCTGGATCAACATGGTGCTGACGGTGACGCTGGGGCTGGTGCTGGCGTTCGAGCCTTCCGAGCCCGACGTCATGGAGCGTCCGCCGCGCCCGCGCAATGCCGCCCTGCTTTCCCCTTTCCTGCTCTGGCGCGTGGGTTTTGTCTCGGTCTTGTTCACCATGGGCGTTTTCATTATTTTCGAATATGCCATGCGGCGCGAACTTGGCGAGGAAGTGGCACGCACCATGGTGGTGAATACCCTGGTGGTGCTGGAAATCTTCTACTTGTTTAATGTGCGCTATCTCAATGCCCGGTCGTTCAGCTGGCGCGGGCTGGTCGGCACGCCGATACTGCTGATCGCGCTTGCCGTGGTGATCGTGGCGCAGTTGGCCTTCACCTATGCCGCCCCCTTGCACGCCTTGTTCGCTAGCGCGCCGATTGACTGGAAAGATGGTCTCGTGATCATATTGATCGGTATTGCCTTCATGCTGGTGCTGGAATTCGAGAAAATGTTGATGCGAAAACGCGGCAAAACCAACGTGCTGGCAGAATCTTAAGGAAGGAAACCCTGGTGACGACAGAATTCAAGACCAAACGGCCACGCCAGTTGTTATTGGCTACCGATCTCGGCGCGCGTTGCGACCGTGCGCTGGACCGCGCGGTCCAGCTTTCGCGGGAATGGCATGCCCCGCTGACGGTGGTGCACGCCTTCGAGCAGATAGAACCGATCGCAGACGAGCCCGGCTGGCGCCAGCCGCAAGATGCCGCCCTGGCGATCCAGGCCGAACTGGAGGATGAGCTGGATGCGACCGGCTTGCCCGGCATCACCGTCCGCGTGCTCAAAGGCAAACCGAGTGAGGTGGTATTGAATGTGGCCGAGGAAGTGCAGGCCGAGCTGATCCTCACCGGGGTCAAGCGCGACGGAGCCTTCGAGAAGGCCCTGCTTGGCGATACCGTGACGGAGCTGGCGCGACAGTCCAAGGTGCCGGTGCTGGTGGTGAAGAAGCGCTTGCGCAAGCCTTACGGCAAGATCGTCGTGGCAACCGACCTTTCCGAATTGTCGCGTGCGGCGCTGGCTCGTGCAGTGGACTTGTTCGGGCCGGAAAACCTGGTGGTGTTCCATGCCTCCTTCGCCCATTTCGCCAGCCGCATGGATGACCGGGTGGCGTATGAGAGCGAGCTACGCAGCGACGCCATCCAGAACTGCCGTGACTTTATCCGCGACGTGGCGGGCGGCGCGGCTGCCGTCAGCATCGAAGTGGTGGTGGAATATGGCGAACCAGACCTGCTGCTGGAGAAATATGTGCAGGACAAAAAGGTGGACCTGGTCGTCGCTGCAACCCGCGGCCGCAGCGGGCTGCTAGGCGTATTGTTGGGCAGCGTCGCCATACGCATACTGGATAGCGTCGCTTGCGATGTGCTGATTGTGCGGAGCTGAGCCGGTCATGATCGGGGGCTTGACCAGACGGATTGGGGTTGCTTGCTTTACCCAATGTATTGTTAGGTTTTATTAGCCGCTGTTTAGGTAATTCTGACAGGGTTTTCAGAGCATTGCCTATCCAGCCAGACGTGGCGCACCCGTAAGCTGTAAGCTCATTTTGCAAGGAGCAATATCATGAGTCTTTCCCATGGAATCTTGCCCGGTATGCCGGTCATCTGTTCCCAGGGCGGCAAGTTCGCCACGGTGGACCATATGGAAGGCAGCAACCAGATCAAGCTGCAGAAGGATGAAAACGGCCAGCACCACTACATTCCCGTTAGCTGGGTGACTGCTACCGACAATGCGGAAGTCACGGTCGACCGCCCCGGCAAGCAGGCGATGCAGGATTGGTCCACTACCCCATTGCCGGAGAAGTTTAGCTAGCGATAATTTTTAGCGATTAGCTCACGGCCTGTGATCAGAATGAGTGGCTCCACTGTGCGCTCAGGATGTTGACTTTGGAGGAGAATTCTCCTTGGATGTTGTGGCGCACAGCCCCTTCGCTGCTGTTATCCATGCTGGAGTCCTTCATGCGCAGATAGGCGTAACCGACATCGATGGTATTGAAGGAGTCCAGCTTCCAGCTTGCGCCAACCGCGAACCAGGTGCGGTCGGCATCCGGGATGCGGGGGGTGCGGTGGCTGGAATCGGGCACAGGCGTCTGATCATAGGCGACGCCTGCACGCAGGGTGAGCTGGTCGTTGTAGCGGTAGTTACCGCCTAGCGAAATCCTGTAGCTGTCGTTCCACTTGGTGGTTGTGACATTGTCATCCAGACCGCTGTCAAATTGGATGCGCAATTCTTTAAAGCGGCTCCAGTTGGTCCAGGTAACATCCGCCAGCAATTCCACTTTGTCGTTCAATTGTTGTGCCAGGCTGAACGAGACGGTTTCTGGCATGGAGAGCTTGGCAGTAATGTCGGAGTTACTCAAGCGCGAGGCAAGTGGTGCGACTTGGTTGATCGCAGCGGACCGTCGGAAGCTCGCCTCGCCCTCCAACCTGTGTTTGATATGGGAACGGTAACTGGCTCCCAAGGTGGTGTTTTCCCATGGTTTGTAAATAACGCCCAAGTTAAAACCCCAGCTGATGTCATCGCCCTTCATTTTGCTATAACTGTCGACGGCTGCATTACCGGCTTGGCCCAAGCCACTAGCCGAACATACCCCCAACCCATTTAACGGACTACCTAAGCAAAGTGAGCTTGAATCTATTGCATTCGTGAGTTCAGCCTTAATGTATTGCAGGCTGATGCCGCCGCCAATCGACCATTTCTCTGACGGCTTGAATGAAAGCGCCGGGTTAACATTGACGGTTATCAATTCGGATTTCAAGGCTTGGTAGCGGCCTTTCCAGCCGTTATCGTATTCCGAGGTCAGCCCATAAGGCACCGTAATCCCCAAACCAAACTTCAGGTCAGTGCTCAGGTCGCTGGCGAAATAGAAATTAGGTACCAGTTCCAAGGATGCGGCATCACCGCCATTGTTGCCGGAAATCGCCGTGCCAGTGTTTAGATTGCTGGCATTTGCATTACTCAGCTTGGCGCTGGGGAGAATGGCGCTGCCGCCCAACACGATCTGCCTGCCTGCAGGCAGCCATGAAAGGCTGGCCGGGTTGAAAAACTGGATGCTGGCGTCATCGGCGCGGGCAGCCATGCCCGCATAGGCATTGCCGAACCCGGAAGCGCTTTGCTCAATCAGGGCAAACCCCGCCGCATGCGCCGTCATGTTCACTCCACTGCTGATTCCCAAAATCGACAAAAAGCATAAGCGCTTGATCATTTTTTTTATTTCCATCGGTGGTATTTGGCGTCAAGAGTGGATATTAACGGCAAAGTTTAAAGAATGTTGAATTTCTAATAATCAATCAGGCATTTACCTTGCAATACAATTGTGCTACGTCTGCGCGTGTAGTGTGATTTTTTTAACCTTTATGGGGAGTTCTTTATGAATGCCGTTGTTGATTTCAATCCTTTAAACACTGTTCAATTTGAGCAAGTACGTGCCCACTATGAGCCCGAGTTCGGTATTACATGGCTGTTTATGCAGCCCAACCCGCGGCCGTGCTTCAACCGGATTTGCATGAGCGAACTGCTGATGAACCAGACGCAGATCGAGGCATCGCATGCCAATCCGCTTCACCGTCCGCAGCAGGCTACAAACTACCTGGTGCTGGCGTCCGATGTGGAAGGCGTGTTCAACCTGGGCGGCGACCTAGCAACATTCAAGGAAGCCATCGAGAAGAAGGAAAGGAGCAAGCTGCTGGAATATGCCCATTTGTGCATAGACAACCTCTGGACCTTCTACAATATGCAGGCTCCGATCACCACGATTTCCCTGGTCAAGGGCCAGGCCATGGGAGGCGGATTCGAGGCTGCCTTGTCCGCGCATGTGCTGATCGCCGAGAAAGGCGCGCTCATGGGCTTGCCCGAGGTGTTGTTCAACCTGTTCCCCGGCATGGGGGCGATGAGCTTCCTGTCGCGCCGGATCGGATTGAGCGCCGCCGATAAGATGATCCGCTCGGGCAAGGTCTACACCGCCGAAGAGCTTTACGACATGGGGGTGGTGGACGTGCTGGCAGAAACCGGCCAGGGCGAGAAAGCGTTGCATGACTGGGTGCGCAAGACGCATAAGTCGCTGAACTCGTTCCAGGCGATCCAGAAGGCCAAGCAGCGCGTCAACCCGCTTACCAAGCAGGAGCTGCTCGACATCACGGAAATCTGGGTGGATGCGGCATTGCGGCTGACCGAGCGCAACCTCAAGGTGATGGAGCGCCTGGTGCGCGCCCAGAACACCAAGGTGGGAGATCAGGAAGAAGCCGTCAGGGCAGCAGGATGACAGCTAGCTCGAGGCAGCCTGCCGACTACTCAAGTAGTCGTTAATGGCTTGCGTGGCTGCCTCGAACTCTTTCTCGAGTTGATCCAGCATGATGGTGCCGCGGAAACGCAGCTCCTCAGGACTGGCTTTGTCCATCATATCCGCTTGTTTGCTCACGGTGACCGCACCGACGCTCAGGCTATTCCCCTTGAGCGCATGGCAAAACTCGTGCAGTTCGCCATAGCGCTTGGCGCCGAGATTCTGCTTGATGACTTTGACCAACGCTCCACAGTCGGTGACATACTTGCTTAGGAGGCGGGGTACGAACATGCTGTCCTGCCCGCCCAGCAGTTCCAGTTCCGACAGCGTCGCAGGCGACAATACGTCGTTTGCCTTTGCCGCTTCCTGCGGCGGAGCCGCATTCTTTTTCGCATAAAACTGGGCCACCTGGCCCGAAACCGGCAGGCCGCCCTTGAGGCTGGCTATCGTGTCGAACAACAGCTTGGTTTCGATCGGCTTGGTCAGGTAGGCGTCGAAGCCCGCCACTTCGGCTGCAGACTTGGTTTCCACCGTTGCGTCGGCAGTGAACAGGATAAACTTGGTTTCCCTGTCGTCCGGCCGCAGGAAGCGATACAGCTTCAGCGCGTCTATCCCATTCATTCCGGCCATATTGAGGTCGGATACCACAAGGTCGAATTGCTCGATTTCCAGCCTGTCCAGCAGCTCATCGGCATTGTCGACCACGGCGACATTGTGGCCGGGCAATTGCAGCAGCTTGACGATGATGGTCTGGTTGGTGACATTGTCCTCGCAAACCAGGATCTTGAGCGGCTTGGTGGAGGGCTGGGGATTATTGTCGACCGCGGCAAGCGAAACGACAGGCGCAGGTGCGACGATTTCCAGCGTGAGGTCGAACCAGAACCGGCTGCCGACATTGAGGCCGCTGTTCAGGTGCAGCTCGCTGCCCAATGCTTCGACCAGGCGCTTGGCGATGGTGAGGCCTAGGCCGCTGCCGCCAAACTTGCGCGTGGTGGAGATGTCTGCCTGGGTGAAGCTTTCAAAAATGCGTTCGCGCTGCTCGTCGGAAATGCCGATGCCGGTATCGATAACCTCGATGCGGTATATGCCTTGGTCGGCGGTCGACTCCAGTGTGTGCACGGCAAGCGTGACCGAGCCGCGCTCGGTGAACTTGACGGCGTTGCCGACCAGGTTGGCCAGGATCTGCTGCAGGATGTAGGGATCGCTTTTGACGCGTACCTCCTCGAGGTCGATGCTTTTTTCCAGGGTGATGCGCTTGTTGAGCGCCTGGCCCTTGAACACCTCGATGGTTTGCTCGGCCAGCTCGCGCAGGGAAAGCTCGGTTTTTTCCACTTGCAGCTTTTCTTGCTCGATCTTGGAAAAGTCCAGCACGTTGTTGAGCTGGGAGAGCAACAGCTTGGACGAGCTCTCGAGCGTGCGCAGCAGTTCGTCTTGCTCATGGTTGAGCTGCGTGTTGCGCAACAGGGTGCTGATACCGATGATGCCGTTGAGCGGAGTGCGGATTTCGTGGCTCATGTTGGCGACGAAGCGGGTTTTTGCATGGTTTGCGACCTCGGCTTTCTGCCTGGCCTCCTCGATGCGCGTGATCAGGGTGGCGACGTAGAGCGGCAACGCTACCAACATGAGCAACAGGCTGTAGCTGATGGCCCTGTGTTCCAGCCAGAACGGGTTGACGTTGATGGTATAGAGAAAGCCGATCACGCTCAGCGCCTGGGAGTGCAGCAGGTATTTCTTGCCGAAGCGGAAGCCGTTGCCGAAGGTCACCCAAAGGTATACCCCGACCAGGATGACCCCTAGTTCGCCGGTCATCGCCATGAACATGGTGGGCAGGCCGATATCCAGCCATGCGCCGGACAGCCTGCGCAAGGCGGCATGGCTTGTCGTGAACAGGATTAGCCCGATCAATACGAAGGACAGCACCTGGAACACCACCGTCATCGGGATGGCGAGCGGGAAGGCATGGCTGATGGTGTTGAGGCCGGTGACTTCGCGGTAGATCAGGAAGGACAGGAACGCCATGCACAGCCAGATGCGGATGATGGCCTGCTCAAGCTCCAGCGGGTCGCAATGCCTGCTCAGAGTCAGCCAGTACTGCCTGGCCCGCTTGAAGGGTTGCATCAATGACATAGGCTGGTCGAGTATTAAAAGTTGGAAAGCGCTGCAATCGAGATTGCAGCTTCTATTATTCCGGTGCGTGTATTAGGTTGCGCTTAGATAAAGTTATATTCAAGTCCCCTGAAGGGGAATTTGCAACTTTTAAACAGGCTCTTAGGAAGCATGACGCTTGTGAATTTCCTCGAACAGCATATGCACATCGGGTATGAGCTTGATCAATTCCGGGTCGAAATGCTTGCCGTTTTCTGCAATCAGGTATTCGATCGCCTTATCCACACTCCAGGCCTCCTTGTAGGGGCGGCGGCTGGTGAGGGCGTCGAATACGTCCGCTACCGCCACAATACGGGCCGATAGCGGGATTTCCTGGCCGGACATGCCATAGGGGTAGCCCGAGCCGTCAAACTTCTCGTGGTGCGCGAGCGCGATCTCGCTGCCTTTCTGCAGGTACTTGGACGGGCTGCCCTGCAGGATTTCATAGCCGATCAGCGGGTGCCGCTGCATGACCTTTTTCTCTTCCGGCGTGAAGGGGCCTTGCTTGAGCAGCACGCTATCGGGGATGCCGATCTTGCCGATGTCATGCAGCGGGGCGGCCAGCTCGATCAGCTCTGCCTCGTCTTCAGGGAAGCCCAATGCCTCTGCCAGCACGCGGCTGTAAAGCGACATGCGCAGTAGGTGCTGTGCGGTGTCGTAATCGCGGTATTCCCCGGCGCGGGCAAGGTGCATCAGGGTTTCCTTTTCCCGCATGAGGATGTTCTCGGTGGCCTCGCGCACCATGCTCTCCAGCAGCCGGCTTTTGTCTTCCAGGGTCAGCCGCTGCTGGCGCAAGGTGATCAGGTTCTTGCAGCGCGCCATGCACTCGTGCATGTCGACCGGCTTGGTGAGGAAATCGGTGACGCCCGCATCCAGCGCGGCATAACGGATCTCCACGTCCTGCTTGATCGTGATCATGATGGTGGGCACGGTTTGGTACTGGGGCAGGCGCGTGATTTCATTGATGAAGCACAGGCCGTTCATGCCCGGCATTTCATAATCGACCAGCAGCAGGTCTGCGGTGTTGTCTTGCGCCCAGAGCAATGCCTCGGTAGGCGAGGAAAACTCGAATGTTTTGATACCGCGCCCGAGGTTCCTGACAATTTTGGACAGGATAGAGCGGCTGACGGCCTGGTCATCGAGTATCAGCACCTTGGCGGTATCAACGAGGTTGAGGGTCTTCATAATTACCTATGTTCTTAGTCCAGGGGGGGGTACTAGGCACAGCCTCCACAATCGCTTCGAATGACGGACAATCGTTAATGCAGAGGATCAGTTGCATTATTATCATACAGCCAGATGCAAAAGATTGAAGCATTGATGACATTGATTCATATTCACCAAGATCAAATCCCAGCAAGCTATTGCAGGAAATTAGGCTTAATGCCGTACTAAAAAGCGTCCAGCAAAACTCCCATGACGTGGTTGCTCTGCTTGTCCTGGCCCTTGTAACGCCTGCGGTATGGCGCCTAGCCAGAAGCGCCTCACTGAATTTTGTTAGGCTGTAAATAGCAGAATATCGGCAATTACCTCCATTTCTGTAAAACTTGGTAAAACCTCCGCTCAATTAACGGTCCTATCAATATGAAGTCCTCAACTGCGCGGGGATACTGCACGCGCGAGGAAGAACGCCAGCCCTACGAAGAACAGTACCACCAATAAGGCATGGCGCAAGGAATAATGTTCCCCAATAAATCCCAGCAACGGCGGGCCTGCCAGGAAAGCGACATAACCAGCCGTCGCGACGATGCTGACGCGCGCGGTGGAATGGCCGCCGTCCCCGGTGTCGCCGGCCGCGGAAATGGTCAGCGGAAAGCCAAGCGAAGTACCCAAGCCCCAGAACAGGACTGCCGCCGCGGCGACATAAGGATGATTGGCAAAAATGACCATGCCGATCCCAATGACTCCCAGCAGCGCGCTTGCGCGGACCACCGACACCCTGCTGTAGCGTTCGAGGAAGTAGTGGCCGCTGAAGCGGCCCAGCGCCATCATGCCGGCAAAGCCGGTATAGATCATGGAACCGATGGCGGCGCTGAAATGATGCTCATCCACCATGAGGATGGGAATCCAATCCGTCGCCGAGCCTTCTGCCAGCGCCATGCCCAGCACGATCAGGCTGATGCACATCAGTTGTAGGTCGCGCCATGGTTTGAACGGCTGGGCCGTCTCTTGCCTCAGTATGGATTGGCCGGATTTAGGCGACTCGATTCCTACCCCGGCTGGAATAGCCCGCAATCCCCACAAGACAACCGGGACTCCCGCCAGCGCAGTGAGGGCAACATGCCATGTCACCGGGAACGCAATGCTGGCCAGGCCAATACCCACGATGCCTCCCAGGAAGGTGCCCAGGCTGAAACCGGCATGCAGCATGGCAAGCGCAGGCTTATGGGTGATGCGCTCGACTTCGGCGCCTTCGACATTGAGGGCGATCTCGCCTAGCCCGATGCCCAACCCGAACACCATGAGGCCCAGTGCGACCAATAGCGCCAGCGTCAATGCCAACCCCGCCGCCATGACGCCCAGGCCGACCAGCAGGGTCAGCATGCCCACGTGGATCACGGGCTTTGTGCCCCAGTGTCGTACCAGTTTGCCCGAGCTTAGGATACCAGTCATGGCACCTACGGATATGCTGAATAGGATCAAGCCCATTTCTGCGATTGATACTTGAAGCTGATCTCGAATCGCCGGGGTTCGTGTGACCCAGGAAGCAACGGCCAGCCCGGTCAGCAGGAAAAATGCGAATAATGCCTGGCGGCGGTGTATTGCGGTTTTCATGGATAAATATAGGCGTACAGGACAATACCCGCTCGGTTGACAGCGACCAAGGTTAAAAAAACCAGGGCCTTGAAATCAGTTGGGCATCGTAACATTGCCTTTGCCACAGAAAATGTTATTGCCGTGAAATTTCTCGATGCTGCAATGGCCTGGCTAAGTGAATGACGACCAAGGGATTCATACTTCACCTCTTGCCGAAAGACTCCGGTCTACCGGGAAATTGCGAGGTATTGGAGCGGGCGACGGGAATCGAACCCGCGTATCAAGCTTGGGAAGCTGGCGTTCTACCATTGAACTACGCCCGCACAGGCGAGCGATTATACCTGTTTATCCCATCCGGAGCATACTCGAGGTGCGACATTATGCCGCATCGTTGAGAGACACCATTCCAACTACAATCCACCGTTTCGCCGTTGCATCGATATATGGTTGTTTAGTTTTGGATTCGGGAGTGGAAATGAAGGTCAAGGTAAGAGCACGCGCGGGAGCGCATCAGGCAATGCCGCTGAAATGGACGGCGCTGGTGCTGGCATCCGTATTCAGCAGTGTTGCGCATGCGGAGCATGAGCATCTGGAGCATTTGCCGGAAATCGAGGTGACGGCGCATGCGCACGAGGGCAATAGCGACCTGCACAAACGCATGGTTAACAGCGCGGACACAGCCAGCCTGCTGCAGGATTACACGGGCGTGTACTCCTACCAGGCAGGGGGAATCTCCGCCCTGCCCAATATTCGCGGGATGAACGACAACCGCATCCGTATCCTGGTCGACGGTGCGGAATTGACGGCCGCCTGCGCCAACAACATGAATGCGCCGCTGACCTATATTTCGCCAGCCGCGGTGGCCAATGTCAGCGTGCTGACCGGCATTACGCCCGTGAGCATGGGAGGCGACAGCATTGCCGGCACGATCGCCGTGGATTCCGCCAAGCCCATCTATGCCGCCAATGCTGATGCATGGCTATACAAGGGCAGCTTCTCCACGGTCTACCGCAGCAACAACAACGGCTTGAGCACTGCGCTCAATGCGACTGCAGCCAGCGACAACCTCAGCCTGAACTTCACCAGCACCATGGACCATGGGCAGAGCTACCGTGACGGTAACGGCGACAAGGTGCGCGCGACCCAGTTCGAGCGCCATATTCAGACCTTGACGATCGGCGCCAAAGGCGAGAATGAGGATTTCGTGCTGCGCCTCAGCCACCAGGAAGTGCCCCACCAAGGCTTCCCCAATCAATACATGGACCTGGTCGACAACAAGGCGGACTCCATCAATGCGAGCTACAGCCGCCGTTTTGCCTGGGGCGATCTGGATACCCGCGTCTATTGGCAGGAGGTGCGCCATGAAATGGGTTTCTTCACATCCGAGAAGACCGGCGCCATGCCGATGAAGACGCATGGCAAGGATATGGGCTATAGCCTGAAGGCGACAATTCCGCTCGACGATGTCCATATCCTGCGACTTGGGAATGAACTGCATCGCAATACGCTGGATGATTTCTGGCCTGCGATACCCGGCGATACCATGATGATGGGGCCTAACACTTATGTGAATATCAATGACGGCCGGCGTACCCGCGTCGGCATATTTGCGGAGGTGGAATCCCAATGGGACAGCCGTTGGAGTTCCCTGCTGGGTGCCCGTATTGACCATGTGCGCACCAGCACCGGCGAGGTACAGGCCTATGGCGGCATGATGGGTATGGCGGATATTGCCGCTGCGAGCGCGTTCAACGCGGGCAGCCGTTCTGCCAGCGACAATCACTTCGACCTGACTGCGACAGGGAAATACGAGATTTCCGAGAGTTCCAGCGTGGAGTTTGGATATGCACGCAAGACACGTTCGCCAAATCTATATGAGCGCTACTCCTGGGGAGCTGGCATCATGGCGCGCACCATGATTGGTTGGTTTGGCGATGCCAATGGCTATGTTGGCAACCCTGATTTGCGCCCGGAGAAAGCGAACACGGTAAGCGCCACCTTGGATTGGCATGATGCCGGGGAGAAGTCCTGGCAGGTGCGGGTGACGCCTTATTTCACCTACGTGCAGGATTACATCGGTGTCGAGCGTATCGGGACGTTCAATCCTCTGAGTCGCGTCGGCACCACCAATGCTTTGCTGCGTTTTGACAATCAGGATACACGCTTCTATGGCATCAATGCCGATGCCGCCAAGCAACTCTGGCAGGACAGTGCCTGGGGCGAGGGCCGGCTGCGCGGCAGCTTGGCCTGGACGCGCGGGGAGCGCACCAACCGGGATTCGCTCTACCAGATCATGCCGCTCAACGCGCGCATCGGCCTGGAGCAGAAGAAAGGGCCCTGGTCGAATAGCATCGATGTGCAGTTCATCGACAGCAAGACACGCGTCGACGATGCGCGTTTCGAGCCTGAAACAGGCGGCTATACCCTGGTGGACCTGCGCAGCAGCTACCAATGGCAGAAGGCCCGTCTCGATTTCAGCGTGACCAACCTGTTTGACCGCTACTATCTGTTGCCCACTGGTGGCGTGAACTATGCAAATTGGAAAGCGGAGAATGCGGCAGGCCCGATGAGCGCGCTGGCTGGCATGGGCCGTTCAGTCAATGTCGGTTTGACGCTGGATTTCTGATCAGGCGCCTACCTTGACGGGCCGTTCCGCCCCGAACATCCTGATATAGCGTTCACGCATGGTGACGCTGCCTTTCATGCCGCCCTGGTGCAGGTACAGCCAGGGCTGCTTGAAATGCTCGCGGTGTTGCAGGATGCAGGCCCAGGCAGGCAGGTCGTACAGCAGGTCGAAACTGATGCCGGTTTCTGCCGCCAGTTCGGCCTGCAATTCCCACAGCTCGCGGTATAGAGAGCCAAAGCGGTAATGCGGCTCCTGCGCCAGGATGACGGGATGGCATTGCTGTTGCACGGTTGAGAACACCTGCTGCAGATAAGGCGTATCGCCATATGCCGGCGTCGTCACGACCTCCATGCCTGGCATCGAGGCGGCCAGGTGGCAGGCGCTGCTCCCGGTGCCTGATGGCAGGAATACCTGCTGGAATCCCAACGTGCCGGCTACCTCGCTGATTTCAGCGCCCAGATATCCGAAACCGTGCGCCACATGCGCATGGTTGGCTCCCTCGGCGAATATCCATTCATTCTCGCTGGGCACGAACGCCTGCTGCGTCATGCGGCGGTACAGCTTGCTGTCGATATGCAACTGCATGCCGCGATCCAATGCCAAGGCCAGGTTGCCCTTGGGATGTATTTTCAGCTCGTCGGCGATATATGGCAACACGTAATGAAATTCCGTGCCCATGAGTTGTGCGAGTGCACTCAAGGCCAGCATGGCATTGGACTGGGCTGAGCCATAACTCCAGATGCGTTTGGCAGGCGGCAGCGACGCAAGGTTTTCCAGGCAATAAGCCAGTTTGTAGAGTTTATTACCTTCGATCGCTTCGAAATATTCTGCCGGAACGGCCTGGCAGAATGCGGGAGCTGGCATGGTCTTGAGAATGCGGTTGCCGGAAAGGATCGCGGGCGACAACAATCTGGACTCGATACGCAGGATGAAATCCATTCCGGCAAAACTGCATTGTAGATAGCTGAAGCTGGGCAAGGCCATGGGCAAGACTCGGTAAATTCTTATGATGATACTTAAGCAAAACCCAGACCACCAACAAGAAAAAACCGGCCAACAGGCCGGTGGAGGGAGTATTACTAGAGGAGAATCAAATCACACTATTTGACTAGTGTTTGGTACAGCTCTTGTTGAAGGAGTCGATCTGCTTCTCGGCCTCTTCCTTGGAGATGCCATAAAGCTCCTGCAACTTGCCGGATAACATTTCGCGGTTGCCCTTGATTTGCTCGAATTGGTCGTCGGTAAGCTTGCCCCATTGCTGGCGCACCTTGCCCTTAAGTTGCTTCCAGTTACCTTCTACTTGATCCCAGTTCATGATCTACTCCTTGTTGAGTTGTTCAGGTAGAAAATCGCATGGCGATTCATCTGGTAACCATGGTAGAGCACGTGCGGCTCGGAGAGAGTCGGGATGAGGATGAATTGCATGTCAGCATGCACTGACATGCAACGATGCGCCGACGTTAATCGCCGTCCGGCAACCAGGCGCGGCGCCAGTGGTATAGGTGCTCTCCTTCCAGCATCCAGTTGCTGAGCACTTCCTGGCGCAACGCATCCCCCGCCTCGGCTGCCGCATCCAGGTCTGCAATATGCGTGCGGATGGCATCCACCCAGTCGCGGAAGCGGTTCTTCACCCGGGTGACGGGCAGGTTGTCCTCCTGGTAGCAGCGGATGTCGCTGCAAATGACAGGAAAGCCGCATGCGCCATATTCCAGCAGGCGCAGGTTGCTTTTGCATTCATTGAACAGGTTCTGCTCCACCGGTGCCAGGGCAAGGTCGAGGTTCAGGCCGGCCAGGGCTGAGGGGTATTTGTCGATGGCCACTCCGCCATGGAATTCGTGCACGTAGGGGCGCAACGCTTCGGGACACATGCCGAAGAACACCCACTCCACCTCGTCCGCCAGTTCCTTGACCACATCGGCGATCAATTCCAGATCCCCGGTATGGCTGTTGCCCCCGGCCCAGCCCACGCGAGGCTTCGCTGCAATGCGGCGTTGGCTTTGCAGACCCTGCCACCAACCGACCGGCAAGCGGTTCTTGACGACGCGGATATCGGCGTGCAGATTGGAGAATGCCTCGGCCAGCGCCGGGGTGGAGACGACAAAGCGGTCGACGAAGCCCAGCCCCTGCCGCAGGGCTTTGACGGCATCCTTGGTGATGTGCTTGCGGTGGATGCTTTTCATCGGCAGGTTGGGCAGGTAGTCGTCCAGCTCGTAGACCTTGAACGCCTGGGAAAACACCTTGATCCTGCGTATCGCCTCGACCCGGTCTTCCGTGGTCTGGCGCTGCAGTACGACGGCATCAGGCTGGTAGCGCTCAAGCTCGACCGGCGACAGCAGGTCTCCGGATATCGTGCCATCGATGAGCGCCGCTGCGCGCATGGCGATGAGGGGCTGGATGACGCGGTAATGGCCGCACCCGTAGGGATCGGCATGATGGGCGAGGATGGCCGGGAGCGGTTTCCAGGCTTGCAACGGTCGCCACGACAATGACGGCTCGGCAAGCTTGAAGCCTGGCTCGGCTTTGACCGAGAAGCCGGGATTGTAGGCAGGGTCGCGCGCAAGCACGGGCAGCCAGCGGGCGTACATGGCATCCTCTTCCCGTGCGCTGGCGGTAGCGGCGGCCGGCATGTCCATCAATAGCGTCACCCGCGGCGTCCAAACATTGAGGAAGCCCGCCTGCTGCAGTTTCAGGCACAAGTCGGCATCGCACCAGCGCGAGAGCAAGGGGTCCTCATCGAAACCTCCTGCCTGCAGGAATAATTCGCGGCGCAGCAATAGGCATTCCCTGCTCAATGCAGAGTACTGCTGGTCGACCTGCAAGCGTTGCATATAGCCGCCCTCGTCGTGGGACAGGCCTTCAAACGCACGTCCTGCCGGGCCGTTGAGGCCGAGCAACAAGCCGGCATGGCGTATCTTGCCGTCGGCGGAAAGCAGCTTGCCGCCGACAGCCCCTACCTCGGGGCGCAAGCCGTGGTTGAGGAGCTGCTGCAGCCAGTCCTGGTTGAGGATGCCGGCGCCGTCTCCCAGCCAGAGCAGGAAGTCGCCATGGGCATGCTGGGCTGCCTGGTTGCACAGGGCCTCGCGCGCGATCCCAGCATCGAAGCGCAGGACGCGCAATTGCGGCAAGGCCATGGATTCAATGCCCGCCAGCCAATTGCGAATGTCCGCAGCCTGGTTGCCGTGGTCCAGCAACAGCACCTCGTAATTGGAGTAGCTGGTGTGCTCGAGCAAGGTTTCCAGGCAGCGCTGCACTTGCGGCAGCCGGTCCTTGACGAGGACCAGGATGCTGACTGAGGGCTGCTGCGCATGGCCGTAATCGATCGCATAGCACCTCGGCAAGTGGCTGTGGACGACAGGCTGCTTATAGCCGCGTGCGGCCAGGTGCTGCGCGATGACGGCCTGCTCTTCCGGATATGCCTGCAGGTCCAGCTGCTTGCCGATCAGCAGCGGCTCGCTGACGTGGGCGATGCTGCCCAAGCCCAATTGCTCGATCAGGCGCAATTGATATTCCAGCTCAAAGGCACGGCCCGATGTGGCGGAGAAGCCGCCTTGCTCAATCAGGGTCGTCCTGCGGAACAGCCAATGCGGCGACATGCTGGCGGGGAAGCTGAGCAGCAAGTCCAGGTTGAGGTCCGGGCGCAGGTTGAGGCCCAGCTCGTTGTCTTCCAGGCGGATGATGTCGTCGGCATAGGCGGCATGGCAGGATGCCGGCAGCGTCGGCAAGTCCAGCGCGGCGATCAACAGTCCGCTGGGCATGAAGTCGGACCCGGCCTCGGCCAGCAGGACCCACTCCGCCTGCGTTTCGGCAATGGCGCCGTTGATGGCGATGGCGCTGTTCCCGCCTGGATCGAGCGCCACGACCTTGGCCTTGTCCGCAAGATCGGGCAGAGTCAGGGGAGAGAGTACCCATATTTCCAGGTTGCGGTAGAGATTGCCTTCTTGCAGGCTGGACAGCGTATTCTCAATAGCCTCGGCCGAGCCGGAGTGATCGAGCAGCATGACGGCAATGCGCGGGCCGCCCTGTTGCGCCGCCAGGTGCTGGTCGATGAGCGCCTGCTGTACCGCCGTCGGGCGGCGTATGCCCATCCAGTTTGCCAACGACACACTGCCTAGCCCTGCTGCGCGGTGCAGTGCGGCCAGCAGGTTGACCGGCTTGAACACCCGCGCCTTCAATTGCGTAATGGGCGCGACGCCGACCAGCTTGTTGTCGCCTGACGTGCGATACCAGCCCAGCTCGCGGATCGCCTTGCGGAAGTCCGCATGGCCCTTGTCGCCAATGCCGACCTGGTCGCGGCCTATCTGGCTGAACTGCGCGCTGGAGACCCGGAACTTGGTCAAAGGCTTGGCAAGAAACGCCAGGTTGCCCCGCTGCAACAGCTTGGCATATAGCGCCAGATCGCCAACCCAATGGATGACCTGCCCATTGAGCGACATCAGGTCATCAGCGATTTCCAGCAAGTCTGCACGCCGCGCCAATATACAACTGGGCTCGCCGATGAAATTGATGGTGTGATCGCCGAGAAAGGAAACTAGCTCCTTGCCGTTGATGATCACATCACCGGAAAACGGGAAGCAGGTGTGCAGGATATCCGGCAATGGCTCGCCATCATCGCCGATACGCTGGCGACGCGAAGAGGCCAGCGCGATGTCGGCTTCGTTTTCCAGTGCGGCTACCAGGGAGGCGACGCAGTCGGGCGCTAGTTCATCGTCGTCGTGCAGGAGCTTGACGTATTTTCCTTCGGCGAGCCGGATGCCTCGGGCTGTGTTGCTGAGCTCGCCAAGGCGCGTGTCGTTGCGGAAATACCGGATGGGGGAACCTGCGGCGGCCTTCTTCCGTTCGATCAGTTCGGTGACGCGGTCGTCCTTGCTGTCGTCGCAAATGACCAGTTCCAGCGCGGGGTAACTCTGGGACAGCGCGCTGTCCAGTGCAAGTTCCAGATACTGGAACTTGTATGCGGGCATGACGATGCTGACCAGGGGAAATTCATTTGTCATCTCTGACGACCTTTGTTGCGTGATAACGGGTAAATGGCGGCAGGCATCAGCGGCTCCAGCCGGTCCAGTGCCTTCCACGCGCCTTCGCCGCCGTTTTTGTGTCCCTGCCAGATTTCGGGGATGAAACTCGGGCGACTCTCCAGGTGTGCTAACTGGGCGAGTAATGACGGCCAGTCGATATCGCCATCACCAATCTGCAGACCCTCTCCATCCACGCCACGCGCGTCGGCAAGATGCAGGTGTGCGGTATGAGGGGCGACCTTTCGTACGAACTCCTCGAACGATTGCCTGTAGTGGTTGCAGGCGAGTTTGGAGTGGGAAACGTCGAGGCAGATACGCATGGCGTTGCGGCGGCAGAAGTCGGCGATGCTATCGGCATCCACGAACAGATTGTGGAATTGCTGTCCGCCGAAGTGCCAGGGAAAGGGTGGCATCGTTTGCGGGATGATTTCCACGCCGTCCATGTCAAGCTGCGCCAGGCTTTGTTCCAGCCGCGCATAAAGGGCTGGCAATACCTCGGCCGGCAGATGCGTGGTGCGGGAAAAGCCGCCGATATTGACGACGATGCATGGGCGGGCAGTGCGGCGAAAGAGCGGCGTCAACGAACGTGTCAGGTCGATCACCCGTTGCAGTTCGGCGATGGAGCGCTGGCGATAGGTGTCATCGTCCGAGCACAGATCCAGCGTATGATCGCCTGCGAACAATTCGGGCGCATGAACGACCAGGCCGAGATCCAGCGGTTCGGGAAGAAACGGGCGGAAGTCCAGTTCCATGTCCTTGTAGCTGAGATGGATCTCCAGCAGGTCCATGTTGGATTGCACGCGCATTTCCTGCAGGTCGTGATAGCGCACCGGCACTCCCCATGCAAGCGGAAAATGGTAATCGCGTGCTTCCGTCCTGCCCTGGTCGAGATCTGCAGGGAAGAAGAATTCGCCGCTTCTTTTGGCGACAGTGAGGACCTTGCCTATCAATTCGTGCTTGCGGTTGGGCTGCAATCCCTGTCCCGGACTGCAAACGCCGATCATGTCCATCGTGATGGCGATGCCGGCGGGAATCTCCCGCAATGCCACCAGGCTCTTGGCAAGATTCTCCCGATTCATCATCTCGCCTTGCGAGATGGATCGCTCTTCATCGGTGCCAAGTGCCTCCTCGACCTGGCGAATGCCTTTCACCATGCTGGTGAATTCATCGGGCAGCAGACTGACCTTGTGGTCATTGCCTTCGAGTGTCTTGTCCAGCGTGAAGTGCTTCTCGATAAGTTTCGCACCCAGCGCGACGGCTGCGATGGAAATGTGGATGTCGCGTTCATGCCCCGAGTAGCCGACCAGTCCCCCGCTGATGTCCTGCAGATGCCGGATGTAATGCAGGTTGACATCGCGGAAAGGGGCGGGGTAGGTGGAATTGCAATGAAGCAGGATGAAGTCGGCACCAATCTGCTGCAGATGGCGTATGCCATCGCGGATTTCCGCTTCGGTGGACATGCCGGTCGAGCAGATCATGGGTTTGCCTGTGGCGGCAATGGCATCCAGCAGGTCGTGATGCGTGAAATCCGCAGAAGCGACCTTATAGGCAGACATGCCGTAGCGTTCGAGTTTCTGCAGGCTGGCTTGATCCCAGGGTGTGCATAACGGAACCAGCCCCTTGCTGCGGCAATGGTCGAACGCTTCGAACAGGTCGCTATCGCTCAACTGGAAGCGTGACAGGATATCCAGCGTGTATTGCGTACCCAGATCCATGCTGGCGTCTTGCTGGACGCTTGCAGGTCGATAGAGTGACTGCATGTCGCGCATCTGGAACTTGGCACAATCGGCGCCGCTGGCGGCTGCCGCGTCGATCAGCCTTTTCGCCAAGGCAAGGTCACCCTGATGGTTGTTGCCGATCTCGGCAATGATGAAGCTCGACGATTGTTCATCGATGACATGTCCCTCGATGTCGATATGCGGCTTGTCGCTGAGAGCCACTGCCTTGAGCCGCAGGTTGTCGTCCAGCAGGGGAACGGCCAGCACCTTGCTGCTCAGCAGGCTGCGAATCCGCTCGGGCGCGTCTCCTTCGGCGGCACGAATGCAGTCGCGGTTGATGACGGCGGAAACGGGAACGTTGAGGTCGATCTCTGTGGCCTGCAGCAGCCAGCGCCTGAGATCGCCATCGGTCAGCACGCCTTCCAGGATGCCGCTTTCGGAAACGGCGAAGATCAGTCGGGCGCGATTGCTGCTCATCTTGTTCATGGCGGCAATCAGGCTGTCCTCCGCAAAAACAACCAGTTTGGCGAGGTTCTTTACGATACGCATGGTCAGATGTCGTCTCCGCGTTTTGCGGCAAGCAGACGGGAGACGGCTTCCCAGTCTGCCGGCTCGTCGATCTCGAGGGCCGTGTGTTCGGGCATTTCATGCACACCGATCCTGCCGCCCAGACGGCAGCGGGTTTGCAGCAGCAGTGTGTGACGCGTGATGTAGAACGCGCCGTTCTCCATCAAGGTCCCGTTGAAGTCCTGCCTGCGTGGACGGTGCAATGGATCATAGTTCATCGGCTGTGCATCGTCGCTCCAGAAGAAACGTCTGACGCGTACTGCGCTGAGCATGGAGTCCAGGCCTTCCATGTCGAACTGCTTCAAGGCTTCGCTCAGGTGTCGCGCCGTCAACAATGGGGAGGTGGCCTGTATCGTGACCAGCCGCTCGCAGGGGAATTGCTCGGCAAAATGCAGCATGACGGATTCGGTGGATGCTTCGTCTGTCGCCAGTTCTTCCGGCCGCTGGATGACGTGTACGTCAAGCCCCATTTCCATGACGGCCTGCCGGATGATTGCGGAATCGGTCGAGACGTAAACGGCATCGATGTCCGGGCAGGCAGCCGCCGCCTCCAGCACCCAGCCGCACAACGGCTTGCCACCAATCGGCTTGATATTCTTCAGCGGAATGCTCTTGGAGCCGCCGCGCAGCGGGACCAGGGCGATGGTTCTCCGGTGGTGCATGACTATCTTGCCCATTCGGGAGGATGAATGCCGTGTACGGGGGAAGCGTACAGGATCAGGTCGGTGAAGTTGTTGGGATTGTGCTGACGCAGTCGGAAGTGATAATCGGGGACGATTTCGTCGAAGCGAGCCACGATTTCCAGCAGGTCGGTCGCATAGTGATACGCCGCCACGGCAGCCCGCGGCCGCGTGGCACGGATCAGGTTTGCGCCTCCCTCCAGCGTTTTACCTTCGAAGCCTTCCACGTCCATTTTCAGAAATGTCAGGTCTGCCAGTTCATCATCCAGCCGTGTGCTTTCAATTGCCACATTGCCGTTCGTTTCGACATGACTCGACATGGTGCCAAATGAGTTGAAGCGCAAGGTTTCTTGTTTGTTTGATGTCGCTTTGTTGATGAACCGCATATTGGGCAGCAACGGGTGACTGATGGCACAAAGAGACTTGTAATTGTCCAGGTCCGGTTCGAATGCGGCGATGCTTTTATATTGATAGCCTGCGGCCCCGAGAAACTTCTTGATGATCGGCCCCTGATAGGCGCCGCAATCGCAGTAATGCTCGTTTTTCCCCAGGCTGAAGGTGGTCGTGTCCGGAAGTGCCGAGAAATATTCATCGGAAGGGTTGGACCAGACTTGCATCAGATATTCGCGATCATAGGTGAGTCGGAACAGCAGATTCGCATAGAGCGTCGCTTTGCTGAAGTCATCGTCCATCCGATCTGCGAGGCGGATGAATGCATCCAGATGCGCCACTGTTTTTTGACGATGTTCCGTTACCGTTTCATAAACCGCATTCAGGCCGAGTTGCGCACGCGCCTGCATGTAATCCCGTCTTTCGATATTCGCTTCGGCGCACAGCTTCTTTACCCATCCGCGTGCGTTCGGACCGCAGGAAAAATCGAGCGCGATGGCATGAGGATATTTTCGTGCGTGCGACAGAAATTGCGCACTATCCCAGCGAGGTGCGCCATGAAGCGTGGCCTCGGAAGAAAAATCGTCAATGACCGCAATGAGATTCTTTAAGTGCGGGGCGATCCTGCTTGTATAAAGGGTGCCGTAACTGGAGGAAGTCGCCAGCAAAAAAACGGGACGGGAGTCCAATTGCTCGATATGAGGTGCCGTCGTCTCGTTGGCAATGGCCAGCAACTTTTCCTTTAGTGTTTCCTTCAGCTTGTGCATGGGCATCTCTATTGACGTGATTGTTTAACGCTGTATTTCCGGGGCATTGATATATTCCAGTGGCAGATGCGGCGAAGGCGTGATCTTGGCCAATATTCTTCCGTTCTTCTCGAAATGCTTTCTTGCGACGAGGAAGGATTTTCGTGTGCATTCGGAAAGCCAGTCCTGAACTCCATTTCTACTCGGTACCGTTTCACCGTAAAAATATGGTTGCGAATAATCAAGTTCCACGCCACCTAGCAGCACACGTTCATAACCCATGTAGTAAGCGATCTGAACAGCATCCAATACACTGGTGTAACCCGAGTAGATGATCTTGGATGGGTCGTAGGAAAAATGATCGTCGCTTTCGAACATACAGTTGCCGGGCGTCTGGCTGACATCGAGCGCGATGATGTCCTGCTGCAGATATTCTTCTGGCCAGGTTTTTTCGACAAGGCTGTAGGTTTCCCTGCTGAAGAACTTGATGCCCGCTTCAATGTTCATGACCTCTCTGGTCCATTTGTGCAGGCCGATCGGGTCACGCAAGAAGTAATATTTGGGACGGAATGAAAACCCTTGCTCCTCCAATGCGAATGCCTTGTTGAACCAGAAGGACTCCAGGTTCATCAAAGCATCGATGTCAAGGGTCATGAGCGTTGCGGCATTGCCCAGAATGTAGGCGGTTTGTCCGCGCTTTGTATCCTTCAGTTGTCGAATGCGTTTTTGCATTCCATCTTCTGCGCCATGTTCCTCGGCGATGGTCTGGGGGACGGATACTTGCATTTTCTCCAGCGCATTGATGCGGTTGCGCAAAACGATGCCGCCGGATCGTTCGAATGCGCGCCACGGCAAGGGGCGTTCCCAATTGAGTACCTTTTCGTATTCTCTCCATTCGTCCAGCGTTTCACGTCCGAAGTGTCGGTCCAGTTGCGGCAGGCGCGGCAAACGAGGTGTGGGCGCTTCGGGGGCAAGTACCTGATGCCAGAACGCAGGCGCCAGAATATCTTGAAAATGAACCTGAAAATAACCAGTGTCCTGTGTGGGGGCGGATACGGTCAATGGTGTGAAAGGCTGGCCAAGCCAATGCGCCTTTTTGTCGAACCATGCTGCTTCTTGCAGCATGGCCGCGGAAATACCAACCAGTTCGATATCATCATAGGCACTCAGAATCTGATAAGTGCTTTGAGGGCAGGCGCGGACAGGTTTCCCCAGCAGACGGGCGAGGGCATTGCGCTGCTGGTTTGCAAAGGTGGACAAGTAGGGGCCAAAGTAGTCGATCATGAACAGCAATTCGCGATCTGTACTCAGTGTTTGCAACTGCTCTGAAAAATCGTCCGGATTTTGGAAATTACCTTCCTCGTTGAGCAAGGTAATGTCCTTGGGGGGCTGACTGACGTAAATCAATGTGCCATCCAGCTGGAATGTGTGGCGCATGCTTTCATTAAGCCGTGCGCGATGCGAGCGCAGGTTGGCCGAGAGTAGTGAGGCTTCTAGACGCAGTTCTTCATTGGTAATAGCCAAGGAAGCCAGACGTTCACGTAAAACAGTATGGTTGGTGTCGAGTGCAATATGGATATCACGTCCGAAACCGAGCGGGGATTGTCGGATGTCGAGGAAATGAATGTTTCTGGAAATGCAGGCGCGCCGCAACCAAGGCGGAATGTCATACGACAGCAGCAGTGAGTTTTCAGGCAGGTTGGCGAACAGATACTCCATAGCTGGAATGGGCATGTGGTGAAATGTTTTTGCCCAAAGCATATCCGGAGCGCTTAATTTTCCCTGTGACGCGAGATCCTCAAAACGTTGTAAATCGAATCTGGGCAATAGCCCATGCGTTTTTTTTCCGCCTGGCGGGTAGCCAATGCTAGCGCCGCATCCTTGCCGGATGGGTTCCCGTATTAAGTCAAAAATGCCTTCATATGCAGAACGCGATGGCTGCAATAAATCGGGTAGGCAAACAAGGTGCGCGAAATTCATGATGTTCTGTCTTCCTGGGGAAATGCATATGCAGAGTTCAATGATCCAGATGCGAGTGCAAGTATCTAGTCGTGACAGCGGTAAAGCCTTGCAGGCCGTGATTCCAGTGGTACGTAGGTGATTGCATGGAGTTTGCCGTCCGGTTTGAAGATCAGAAAATAACTTTGGCTGGATTGCCGAACACGGTGACGCCTGGTGGAACATCTTTGACTACCACTGCCCCTGCGCCCACCGTGGCGCCCTCGCCCACCTTGATGCCGGGCGTGATGGTGGCATGGGGATAGATGATCGCCTTGCTGCCGATCTGTGCCCCGCCGCCGAGGAACACCATGGCGCTGATCTGCGCATAATCGCCGATGCGCACGTCATGGCTGACGATGCTGCCGCTGTGGATGTTGGCGAAATCGCCGATCTGCACATCGGGGCTGACCTGCACGCGGTGCGAGAGGATGGCGCCCAGGCCGATCTGCACCCGTACGCTGATCCAGCCCAGGGGGGCGTCATGCAACGTGAAGAACCTGCCGCCCTTTTCCAGGATGGGCTGCGCGAAGGATTGCCGTCCATTGGGCAAGCCGACCGCGCATACGAATAGTTCGTCCTCTTTCGGCAGGTGCGTCAGCGGGTCGCCTACGATGCCGACATCGCAACCGGTGCCGTCCAGCATATGCGGGCGAGTATCGAGGAAACCGGCAATGTCCCAGACCGAGCCCCAATCCGTGTGGTCCCGCAGCAGGATCAACACTTCCCTTCCCCAGCCGCCTGCGCCAATGATGTAGAGCTTTTTCATGAAGCCAGTTCCGTCCCTGCTCCGTTAACCGGCAAGCTGGTTCCGGTAATCCAGCGGCTGGCGTCGGAGAGCAGGAAAATGACGCCGTTGGCTACATCAGGCCAGAGCGCTTCATGCGCGGCAGGTGAAACCCCGTTGACGCGGATGCCGTTGGCTGCCTGCTCCAGGGCCAGGCACCTGATCAGGCCGGACAATG
Source organism: Methylobacillus draconifructus (assembly GCF_045984385.1). Taxonomy (NCBI): domain Bacteria; kingdom Pseudomonadati; phylum Pseudomonadota; class Betaproteobacteria; order Nitrosomonadales; family Methylophilaceae; genus Methylobacillus; species Methylobacillus draconifructus. Next base: position 366,085 of record NZ_JBJQIJ010000002.1, on the reverse strand, counting down.
CCGCCTTGCTTGCCGCATAGGCACCCTGCCCCTTGGCGCCTTGATGGGCGGCAGCGGAGAGCAGGAACACGATGGATGAGTTGGGCACCAGGCTCCCTGCCTGCAGCAATCGTTGCGTCAGCATGACGGGCCTGATGAGGTTGGACTGCAAAACTTGCATGAGGTCGGATTCGCTCAAGTCTGACACCGGGCATGCGAGCTGTTGGTCCACGCAATGCACCAAGCCGTGAAATTGCTGGCCTGGCTGGGATGTTGCCAGGATGTCGGCTCCGCGCTGCTCGCACGCCTGCGTAATCGCCAGTCCCACACCCGACGCCATGCCGTTCACCAGGATGGTTTTGCCCTGCAGCGAGAATGCCTTTGCCTGCGACGTCATGCGTGAATATCCAGCGGTATGCTCAATCCGCCGTCCACGAAAGCGTAGTGGCGGGAAATGTGCCGGCTGGCGTCCGAGAGATAGAATACGGCGGCATAAGCCACGTCCTCCGGTTCGCCTATGCCGAGCGGGGTGCGGGCGATCAGCTCATCCATGTTGGCGCCTCCCTCTGCCAGGCCGTCCAGCATGGGGGTGCGTACATAGCCTGGCGCAATGCAATTGGCGCGGATGCCTTGTTTCGCAGTTTCGATGGCCAATGTGCGCATCGCGCCCAGCAACGCGGATTTGCTGGCGGCATAGGCGCCCGTGGCAATGGCACCGCTGTGGGAGGCCAGGGCCGAAATGAAGAGAATGGAACCGTGCCGGGCGATGCGCCTCTTGGCAAGCAGCCCCTTGGTCAGCAGCAACGGGGCAAAGGTATTGCTGTCGAAGATTTCGGCCAGGTGGCTTTTATTGATGAGCCGGAAAGGCACCAGTTTGGAGATCCCCGCGGCATGCACGACGCCATCCAATACCCCGGCCTGCTCCGCGAGCAGGTCTATGCCTTCCTGCTGCGATATATCCGCAGGGATGGCGCTATGCCCTGTGCCCTGCAATGATATCGCGGTCGCCTGCAGGCGTTCCGGGTTGCGTCCGGTGATGACCACTTCGGCCCCCATTTGCGAGCAGGTGATGGCAACCTGCCTGCCGATGCCGGAAGATGCGCCGGTTACCAGCACGCGTTTGCCGGCTAGTGAGAATGGGTCTTGTGCTGAGCTCATGAAATGATCAGTTCGGGGAATACGGCATTTTCCACGTCCACGATCGCGCCTCCCCAGGACAAGCCTACGCCAAAGCCGCAGAACAGCAGGCGTTTCTTGCCGGCGGCCAATGCATCGCGCAGGCGGGCGGTGACGGTGACAGGCAGCGAAGCGCCGCTGGTGTTGCCGAACTCGCGTAGGGTGGATGGGACTTTTTCTTCCGGCAGGCCCAGTTTCTTGCGGATGGTTTCATTGATCATGCGGTTGGCCTGGTGAAAGATGAAGTAGTCGATGTCATCCTCGGCAACGCCAGAGTATCCAAACAGGTTTTCCACCATCGGCGGCACGCGCTGCGTCGAGAAGCTGATCACCGCAGGGCCATCCAGCAGCAGGTCCAGGTCTGAACGCCAGAAACCGTCATCGCCTTTGCGCGCAATGCCGTGTTCAAGCTGGAATGGGTTGCGGTGCCCGCCGACCGGCACGATGATGGCTTTGTAACCGCTGCCGTCACTGTTGAGGTCGAAGTGCATGGGCGCCGCGCCTTCCTGATATTCCAGTGCGGTGGCAGTGCCAGCATCGGAAAACAAGGGGTCTTTCAGCGGGTCTTTATGCTTGTAACTCGAACGATCGCCGAGCAGGATCAAGCCTTTCTTGATCGCGCCAGAGGCAATCATGCTGCCCAGAAGTTGCAGTGCAAACGGGTATGCGGAGCAGCCTAGATTGACGTCAAAGGCAATCGTGGAATGGGCTAGGCCTAGCCGATCTTGCAGGATGATGGCGGTAGCCGGCACCAGGTAATCCGGGGATTGCGTCACCACAATCAAGGCACCGATCTCGTCGCGTGACCATTGCAGTTCATTGAGCAGCTTGTCCGCGGCATCGTATGCCAGGTCGGAGAAGCATTGCCAGTCCGGGCAGACGCGGCGGGTTTCTATGCCGATATTGCGTACCAGGCGCTCACGCTCTGAACGCAGGTGCGGCGGCACGTCATGCACATTGTGGACCACATGCTTGGGCACGCAGGTCGCCATGCCTGCGAAGCGTACATTGTTGAGCGTGGAGGTAGCCATATCGATCTCAGGCAAGCAGTTGATAGAGGTCTTGCACGGTAGAGGCTTGTTTCAGATGTTCGCCGGTGATGGTCTTGCCGTATTCCATATCGAACATGACGATCACGCCCAGCGCCGCGAGCGAATCCCATTCCGGCAAGTCTGCAAGCCTGGTGTCGGGATTAATCTCGACGGCTTCCTGGAAGTCGACGGCGGTAATGAATTTCTCAATGAAGGTTTCGATGTTGTCCATGGTCGTTCTCGCTAGGGTTGATGAGTTCTAGGCTTGATGAGTTAAAGTTAAGCTGGCCGTGGCCAGGCTGGCCGCCTTGGTGACGCGGGCAATGTCTTCACCGGTCAGGAACGGTGAAAACGGCAAGCCGATCAGGCCTGACGCCACGGCTTCCGCCACAGGCGTCGGCTGCTTGATGATGGGGGCCACCTTCGCGGCATGCTGGTGCAGCAGCGGCTGGTACCAGCGCCGGGTGGCGATTTGCCGTTGCCGGCAGATTGTTTCCAGCCGGTCGCGCGCTTCTGCGGCCATGCGCAGGCAGAAAATCGTCGGCGCGGCCAGCGTGATGCCGGCCTGCCATTGCAGCAGGTCGCCGCAGGCGTTTTCCAACGCCTGGCGGTAAGCGCGGTAAATGTCCTGCCTGAGCCTGGCTTGCGCGTCCCATTGGTCCAGGCTGGCATGGGCGACGGCGGCATGGTATTCGGACAGCTTGGCGTTGCTGCCTACAAACGATAGGTGCCCGACCGGGAAGCCGGCGTTCGAGTCCAGGTTGATGCCGAAATTGCTGAGCTGGCGGATATGGACGTTGATGACGCTATTACCGCTGACGACCAGCCCGCCCTCGCCCGCCGCGAGCGACTTGGTGGCGTGCATGCTGTAGACGACCGGAATGTCGGGCGCCTCCACCCACTGGCTGCCGAACGCGCCTGCGGCATCGATCACGACATGGATGCCGGATTTGCGCTGGAAGTCGCTCCAATGCCTGGTATCCTGGGGTTGGCCGAATGCCGCGACGGCCAGCACGGCACGCGCCCCGGTCTGTATGGCGGCTTCTGTGGCGATTTCCGGCGTCAGCAGCCAGCTTTGCGCATCGATGTCGGCGATGACCGGGATATACCCTGCGCGGATGATGGCGGTCAGCGAGGCGACGAAAGTCAGCGCCGGCACAATGACCTTGCTGCCGGCCGGCAGGTCGAGGCTGCTAAGCGCCAGCTCCAGCCCGAGCGTGGCGCTGCTGGTGGTGGTGACATGCAGCGGATAGGCGCCGTGTTCTTCGAACATGCCGGCCAGCCGCGCTTCCAGTGCGTTGTTGAGCGGGCCGAAATTGGAGTAGTGCCGGTTTTGGTCCAGCTTGGCCAGGTATGGAGCGAGCGCCTCCCGGTCAGGCAATAGCGGGGTCAATAGCGGGATGGCGGCATGCTGGCTCATATGGGTTGCCCTTGCTTCTGGTCATAGGCGTTGCGTAGTTGATGAAGGTCTTCCGAATACGTGGCGCCCACCCTGAGGAACTTGGGGCGCCCGAGCAAGTAATTGATCCAGAGCTGGCGGTACGCGGTTTCCAGCTCGCGGCAACGGCCGGCATAGTCCATGAGCGCGGATGACTGCATCAGCCGGCGCGCCCTGGCGCGTTGTTCAGTCAACAACTCAGGATGGTCGAGCAAGTGCAGCACCTTGGCAATATATTCGTCCTCATCGCGCGCAACCCAGTCGTGCAGTCCCAATCCTTTCAGCGTGGCTGCAGTGGAGGCGGACACCGCATCGGTGGCATCCATGGCGACGACGGGCAAGCCCATCCACAAGGTATGCAAGGTGGTGGTGCCGCCGGACACCGGGAAGCTGTCGAGCGCGACATCCACAATCTGGCCGCGCGTCATGAATTCGGCCATGGGCACCATGGGCGAGACGATGATGCGCTCCAGCGGCAGCCCTAGCCTGATCAGCCTGGGTTCTATGGTGTTGACGGCGTCTTCTACGCTTTGCTCCTGCACGTGGATGAGCAGCTGCGCATCGGGACGGGCCTCGAGAATGCGTTTCCACACCAGCAGGGCGGCATCGGTGAGTTTGCGCGAGCTGTTGAGCGAGGCCAGCGTGGGCGGGTTGCCTTGCAGCATGGGAGGTGACGGCTCTAGCGGCGCGTCGGCGGGCGGGATGTAGCAGGCCATGCAGTTCAGGCGGAACAGCTTTTCCACGTAGAACTGTTCGTTGCCTACCGGGTCCATGCCCCAGTCGGTGAGGCGGTAGTCCATGCCCTGCATGCCCAGCGTGCCGCCGACGTAACCCAGCCATGTGACCTGCACCGGGGCCGCGCGGCGGGCAAAGACGAACAGGCGGTGGCCCTGGGTATGACCGGAAAGGTCGACCAGGATATCGATCTGGTGCTTGCGGATCAGGGCATGGAGCGCCTGGTCGTTGAGTCTGGAGACATCATGCCAGTGCGGCACCAGCTTTTTCAGCCTGTCCGTGACGGCATCCGGCTGGTTGCTGGTGGCGTAGACGAAAACCTCTACCTGCTCTGGATCGTGATGGGCGAATACCGGCTCCATGAAATAAGCCACCGCGTGGTCGCGCAAGTCGCCGGAGACATAACCGATACGCAGCACGCGGTCGGGCGCGCGGTCATGGCCGAACGCGATGGGGTTCTTGCCCAGCGGGTCGGCAAAACGCCGACCCCATTCTTCATAGAGCTGGCGTTTGCGGGCCGGATCGGGCTTGGCGAGCGAATGGATATTGGCGCGATCCAGCGCATAGGTATTGTTGTCCGGCTGCGTTTCCACCGCATGGTCGATGAAGGCGCAGGCTTCCTCGTGGCGGCCCAGGTAGAAATAGGCAATAGCCAGCCCGTAGATCGCTTCGATATTCTGTGGCTCCATGCCCAGCACGAACTCCATGGTTTCCGCGGCCTGCTGGTATTTCATGGTGCGCAGGAACAGGTTGCCGATCTTGAGCCAGGTCTGGAGTTGTCCGCTCCCGGCCTCGAGCGAGGCGGTGTATTTCGACAGGGCATCCAGGTAGTTGTGCTCAGCCTCGGCAGCTAGGCCGGCCTTGAACAATGCCTGTGAATGTGCGGATGGCTGATATGACAATTTCTCTGCCTAGTCTTATTCTCGTAGTGTTCACCCTGTATAATCTGCCGAAGCCTATATGGCACGGCATGTCCAGTCAAGCAGGGCTGTTGCGGGCATTTGCCCATGCTTCTATCTTACTATCGGTTATTCGGCTGCAATGTTGAGAGCAGCAGGGTAAATGGCTTGTTATTCAAGCATTTCAAATATCATCCCATATCCCTGGTTTGCTAATTGCCCATGAACCTACGTAAAATGTCGCTCTATCGGCAGCGGTTCCTGCCTGTCTCTAAATCGTTCATTTCACTTTGGGTAAATTCATTAGGGTAGTATCAATTGATTCATCTGACCATCAACGGAAATCCACGACAGTTCGATGTTGAGCGCCTGACGGTGGGAGAGCTGGTAGAAAAGCTGGGACTCGCCGGAAAGCGCCTTGCCATCGAGCGCAACGGTGAAATCGTGCCGCGCGGCAGTTTTGCCGAGGCGGTGCTCGACAGTGACGACAAACTTGAAATCGTGGGCGCAGTAGGAGGCGGTTGAATGGATACATTGAATATTGCAGGCAAGAGCTACAACTCGCGCCTGTTGGTGGGTACGGGCAAATACAAGGATTTCGAGCAGACCAGGGCGGCCATCGATGCCAGCGGCGCCGAAATCATCACGGTGGCGATCCGCCGCACCAATATCGGCCAGAATGCGGGCGAGCCTTCATTGCTGGAATACTTGCCGCCGGAAGAATTCACCTACCTGCCGAACACTGCGGGCTGTTACAGCGCGGATGACGCCGTGCGCACCTTGCGCCTCGCGCGCGAGCTGCTCGACGGCCACAAGCTGGTCAAGCTCGAGGTGCTGGGCGACCCCAATACCCTGTACCCGAACATGCTGGAAACCATCAAGGCGGCGGAAACGCTGATCAAGGACGGCTTCGACGTCATGGTCTACTGTTCGGACGATCCCATTATCGCCAAGCAGCTCGAAGACATGGGCTGTGCCGCGGTGATGCCGCTGGCGTCGCTGATCGGTTCCGGCATGGGCATATTGAACCCGTGGAACCTGCAGATCATCATCGAGAACGCCAAGATCCCGGTGCTGGTCGATGCCGGGGTGGGTACGGCCTCCGATGCCGCGATCGCGATGGAGCTGGGCTGCCAGGGCGTGCTCATGAACACCGCGATTGCCGCGGCGAAAGACCCGGTGCTGATGGCGGGCGCGATGAAGAAGGCGATAGAGGCGGGCCGCGAGGCTTTCCTGGCAGGCCGCATGCCGCGCAAGCTTTATTCCGCATCGCCCAGCTCGCCAACCACCGGCCTGATTGGATAAGCCGGGCCAGGACAAGGAAGACAGATGACCAAGGACAAGCGCTATGCATTTTCAGTGAAGGTGGAGACAGCGTTTGTGCCTGACCAGTCCGACGTGGAGCAAAACCGCTACGTGTTCACCTATACGGTCCATATCGAGAATACCGGCAACGTGGCCGCGCAATTGATCAGCCGCCACTGGATCATCACCGATGCCGCCGGCAAGACGCAGGAAGTGCGCGGCCTGGGCGTGATCGGCCAGCAACCCCTGCTCCAGCCTGGCGAGCGCTTTCAATATACCAGCGGCACCATGCTGAACACGCCCGTGGGCGAGATGCGCGGCTTCTACCACATCACGGCAGAAGACGGCACGCAGTTCGATAGCGAGATCGCGCCTTTCAAGCTCAACATGCCGCGCGTGCTGCACTGATCCATGAACATGCCTTTTTACAGCCTGCGCAAGCAGTCGTGGTTGTTATTGGCTTTGCTGTTGGCGGCGTGTGGCGGCCATCGCCACGTCAAGGTAGAGCAGCCCTGCCAGTGCCCGGAATTGCTCGCGCCATCCGTGCCTGTTCCGGAACAGCCCAGGCAGCCTCCCGCCACTCAAGCGCCCGCGAGCAAGATTCCTGATTACGGCTTGCTCAAGCCGGCCCATTGGCAGGACCTTGCCGGGTTCGAGCAGGCGCAGTTGGGCGCGGCCTGGCCCGCCTGGCTGCTGGGTTGCAGTACCCTGAAGAACCGCCAGCCGTGGCAGGCGGCATGCGAGGCTGCGGCGCATTTGCCGCCGCGCCCCGCCGATTCGCAGGTGCTTGCTTACTTCCAGCAATATTTCAACGTCTATCAGGCCGCCAACCAGGACGGCGGCGATACCGGCCTGGTGACGGGCTATTACGAGCCCCTGCTCAAGGGCAGCCGGGTCAAGTCGGCGAAGTACCGCTACCCATTGTACGGCCGTCCTGATGACCTGATTACCGTCGAATTGGCGAGCCTGTTTCCCGAGCTTGCCAACAAGCGCGTGCGCGGCCGTGTCGTCGGCAACAAGCTGGTGCCCTACTTCACGCGCGCCGAAATAGAGAATGGCATGGCGCCGGTGGCCGGTCGGGAATTGCTCTGGGTCAACGACCCGGTGGAATTGTTCTTCCTGCAAGTGCAAGGCTCCGGCCTGGTCCAGCTTGATAATGGCGAGGCGGTGCACGTCGGCTATGCGGACCAGAACGGCATGAGCTACCAGTCTATCGGCCGTACCTTGGTCGAGCGCGGGGAGCTGACGCTGGACAAGGCCTCCATGCAGGGCATCAAGCAATGGGGGCGCCAGAATCCCGCCAAGCTGCAGGAGCTGTTGAATACCAATCCCAGCTACGTCTTCTTCCGCGAGCTGCCTCCCAACCTGCCGGGGCCGTTAGGCGCGCTGGGCGTGCCCATCCTTGCAGAGCGGGTGATCGCGGTGGACCCCAAGTTCATCCCGCTGGGCGCGCCGGTGTTTCTCGCCACCACCTATCCCAACAGCAGCGCGCCGCTCAACCGCCTGGTGCTGGCGCAGGACACCGGCGGGGCGATCAAGGGCGGGGTGCGCGCCGATTTCTTCTGGGGGGCGGGAGACGCAGCCGGCCAGCAGGCTGGCGCCATGAAACAGGAAGGCCGCATGTGGGTGCTTCTGCCGAAAAATTTCCCGCTGCCGGTCGCCAAGTAGCGGTCATCTCCAATAGCCGCGTGCTGTTGCAGACGGATGGAGTATAAAAGCCTGTTCACGGTTTGAGCGCATAACAAAACTCAGCGGAGCGGTCCTGGCTAGACGCCTTGCCGTAGGCAATACTAAGGAGCACGACAAGACAGGGCAACAACGCCAGGAGAGTTTTGTCAGCCGTTCTTAATCCCAGACATAGGCATCCATCGCCAGGATGCCGAACGTATTTTCGGGTTGATAGCGGATGGCTTTTCCGCTGGCGGCGCCCAGGGCGACAAACAGCGGCATGAGGTGGTCTTCATGCGGGTGGGCGCGTACGCCGCCGGGCGCTTGCCGGCGATAGTCCAGCAGCGCCTCGGTGTCGCCCGCGGCAATTTTTTCCGCCATCCAGCCGCTGAACGCTGGAACATAGTCGAGGACGTGCGCATCGCGGTCCGCGCTGAAGAAATCATGCAGGTTGTGGGTAATGGCGCCCGAGCACAGCAGCATGACGTTCTGAGTGCGCAATCCTGCCAGCGCCTGTCCCAGCCGGTAATGCGTGCGTGGCCCGGCATGGCTTTGTATCGAGAGCTGGGCGACGGGGATGTCCGCCTCCGGATACATCAGCATCAGCGGCACCCATGCGCCATGATCCAGCCCTCGTACCGTGTCTATTTGCACTGCAATGCCTTGGGCCGCAAGTCCTTCCGCGACCGTGCGGGCCAATTCCGGGGCGCCGGGCGCCGGATATTGCATCTCGTACATGGCGCGCGGAAACCCGCCGAAATCATGAATGGTCTCGGGACGCGCTGCCGCACTGATGCGGGGTTGCTGGGTATCCCAGTGCGCCGAAACCGCCACGATGGCATCCGGGCGGGGCAACGATTTACCCAGCTCTGCGAGCATTTCACCAGTTTTCCCAGGCTCAAGCACCAGGCTGGGGGCGCCATGCGAAATGAACAATGTGCTCATGGAGTGCTCCTGTTTTTGCTTGTGTCTATTGCATCCGTCATGCCGAAGCATGATGAATGTTCTCGAGTTCTGCAGATATATTGAAAGCAGTCACAAAACCCAGCGCAACGATCGGTTGGCGTTCTGCCGCCGACAGTACAAGCAGTACGGTCAGGCAGGGCAAGAACGCCAGGATAGTTTGTTGGCCGCTGTTAACGGCGATAGGCATCCAGGCTCAGGCCGCCTGCGCCATGGACGGCGATCTGCAGCAGGCCGCCCGCGATCGCCAGGTTCTTGAGGAACATGATGGTCTGGACCTGGTTGTTCAAGTCGAAGTGGAACATGAACGCGGCAGCCAGCGTGAACAAGGCGGTCAACAATGCCGAGATGCGTGCGCGATAACCGACCAGCAACGCGGCAGCCAGCCCCAATTCGACCAGCAACGCGATGGCATAACCCAGTTCGGGCAAGGGCGCGCCCGTGCTGCCGATGAAGGCGATGGTGCCGGTGGGGTCGGCCAGCTTGCCGAATCCGCTAATGATGAAAATGGCGGCCAGCAGCGCGCGGCCGAGCAATGCGGTGATATTTGCGGCATTCATGATGTTTCCTTTTTGGGTGAAGTGAAAGAATGAATGCATTGTATTTTGTGAACAAAATATTGATAATCAGGTTTTTATTGGTAAGACTGTCCCTATATAGTTGACAATATGAATCAACTGGAACAAATGCGCATTTACGCCGAAGTGGTGAAAAGCGGGAATTTCACTGCGGCCGCCAGACATCTGGGCATCAGCAAGCAACTCGTCAGCCGGCGCGTGATGGAGCTGGAAGAGCGCTTGGGTGCGCGCTTGCTGCAACGCACGACGCGCAAGTTATCGCCGACCGAGCTGGGCCGGGTGTTTTTCACGCGCTGCCTGGCGATCCTGCAAGCAGTGGATGAAGCCGAGCAGGCAATATCCAGCAGCACGGGGGAACTGCGCGGCCTGCTGCGCCTTTCCGCCCCGGTGTCCTTCGCCAGCATGGTGCTCTCGCCCGCGCTCAACCAATTCATGCAACTGCATCCCAACCTGGAAGTGGCGCTGGATGTGGATAACCGCCTGGTGGACCTGGTCGGCGAGGGTTACGACATGGCGATCCGCATCACCAAGCAGCCGGACGAAGGCCTGGTCGCGCGCAAGCTGACGGATTCGGCCTTGGTCTATTGCTGCAGTCCGGGCTACCTGGCGCAATATGGAGCGCCGCAATCGCCGACGCAGCTGGGCCGGCACCGCTGCATCACGGCAAGAGCCGGGGAGTGGCTGTTCACCGATGAGGGCGAGCCGCTCAAACTGCAGGTGCATCCGGTATTGCGTTCCAACCATGGGGAGGTGATGTGCGAGGCGGCGATTGCCGGGCTGGGCATTGTAGGCCTGCCTGAATTTTATGTGCGGGAGGCGCTCGAGAAAGGCGAGCTAGTACAAGTCCTGCAGGAGTACACCGCAGACATCGGCGCTGTCTATGCGCTGTATCCGCAACACAGGCAAGCCTCGCTCATGGTGCGCACTTTTGCCGATTTCTTGCAGAAGTGGTTCGAGGCGGCGTAGTCATAGCTGGCGTTGCAATGGCCGGAAAAACAAATGGGAGCGTAAGCTCCCATTCACTTGATGTACCTAGGCAATCGATTAGCGATTGCAAACGTACATTGTCACTTCAAAGCCGAAACGCATTTCGGTCACTTCTGGCTTGGTCCACATGATAAACCTCCTTAGTAGATGATTTCGGGGTTGTAACCGTTTTGCAAACTGCAGAACGTGGATCAAACTCTACGCCTCTCGAACAGGTTTGGCATGCGTGCAAGCCATTAAAACCAGCTCATGATTTTCATGAGCATGAATGTGCTTGAGCTTACTTATGGCGTTCTGCCGAATCTTCCAGCTTCTCGCCGCCGCGCTGGATATCCTGCCCGGCGCCCTTCATGGTATTACAGCCAGTCAGGGCAATAAACCCGCACAACATCAGGAACGCAGTCAATTTCTTCATGGTGCTCTCCTCGTAAATGATCAGGTCTTAGCAATATAGTGGCTTTAGCTCAGCAACAAATTCAGGCATCGGCTGAATGATATGTAGGATGGCTCCTACCTGGCTTCCTGGCGGATGCGGGACCAGGCGAGCCAGCCGATCGCCAGGAACACCAACCCGCCTATGGTCACGGTAATCGGGATGACGGGCAACTGTTGCTTGCTGAGCAGGATGTAGAGTCCCATCATCAAGAGCATGCTGATATTCTCGAACAGGTTCTGGATCGCGATGGCGTGGCCGGAGCCCACGGATTCGTGGCCCCTTTCCTGCAGCAACGCATTGAGCGGCACGGCGTAGAAACCGCCGAGAAAGCCGATCAGCAGCAGCCATGCGATCGCGGTGGCGATGTTGCCGCTATAGGCAAACGCCATGATCGCTAGCCCGATCAGGACGCCCGCGGGCAAGGCGCGGTTGACCGTGCGCAGGTTCACCCAGCGCGCGGCGGCGATCGCGCCTAGCGCAATGCCGATGGCGACGGCGCCGCTGAGGTTGGCCGGCGTGCTCAGGTCGTGGATGTTCAACGCGACCGGTACCCAGGCCACCAGCAGGAAGCGCAAGGTGCTGCCCGCCCCCCAGAAAATGCTGGTGCCGACGATGGAAAACTTCGCATCCCGGTCCTGCATCAAGGTGCGGGTTGCATGGAAGAAGTCCCGGCACATGGCGAGCGGTGCGAAGTTGGTGAGGACATGGGAGGGCGGCAGCCGGGGGATCAGCAGGTTGATGGCAGCGGCAAGCAGGTAGGCCGTTGCGATGGCATACAATGCGCCGGCCAGCCAGTAGTCCGCGAGCCAGCCGCCTACCACCGCGCCTAGCAGGATGGCGACAATGGTGGAACCTTCCATGAGGCTGTTGGCCTTGACCAGCTTATCCACTGCCACCAGTTCGCTCAGGATGCCGTACTTGGCGGGCGAATAGGCGGCCGCGCCGAGGCCGACCATGCCGTAGGCGAGCAAAGGGCTGAGCCCCGCAAGCATGGCGGCGGCGCCGAGGAATTTCATGCTGTTGGCTATCAGCATCACGCGCCCCTTTGGCAATGTATCGGCGAACGGCCCGGCAAAGGGCGCCAGGATGATATAGGCAATCACGAAGAATTCTTGCAATAGTGGAACCTGCCATGCCGGGGCGCTACCGGCCTTGATCAGGGCGATCGCGGCAAACAGCAGCGCGTTGTCGGCCAAAGCGGAGAGGAACTGGGCAAGCATGACGGCCAGCATGCCGCGGCTGAGCAGCGAAGTTTGCGGGACGGTCGGGTTGTGAGCTGTCATGGTTATTTTTCGTTTTCAGCCATTTGCTTGAGCGTGACGTAGTCGGTCTTGCCGGTGCCGAGCAGCGGCAGCGCCTTGACGGCCACGATCCTGCGGGCAACCGCGAGTTCGATGTTGCCGGTGTGGCGTGCGGCATGCGCCAGGGCATCGCGGGCCAGCGCGGGATCCGTGGTGTACAGCACGATATTCTCTCCGCGTTGTGTGTCGCTTTGTGTAGTCGCGGCATGCTGGTGGTCGGGCGACGCGGCGTGGGCGATTTGCTCCACGGTTTCCAGCGAGACCATTTCACCCGCGACCTTGGCAAAGCGCTTCACCCGCCCCTGGATGGTGACGAAGCCGCGGGCATCCATGCCGACGATGTCGCCCGTGTCGTACCAGCCGTCCTGCGGCGGCTGCAACTTGCCGGGATTGTCGTAGAAATAGTAGCCCAACATCACGTTGGGCCCTTTGACCTTGAGCAGGCCGCCGCCGTCGATGCCGGGCACCGGCTCCAGTTGATGGTCCAGGCCGGGCAGCAGCATTCCGACGCTGCCGGCCTGGTTCGCCATGGGGGTATTCACTGCCAGCACAGGCGCGCACTCGGTCGCGCCATAGCCTTCCAGGATGCGGATGCCGAACTTGTCCATCCACAGTTTGCGGACTTCATTGCTGAGCTTTTCCGCTCCCGCCACCACATAACGCATCTTGTAGAAGTCATATGGATGCGCGAACTTGGCATAGTTGCCAAGAAAGGTGCTGGTGCCGAACAGCGCGGTACAGCCGCGGTCGTAGATGACTTCCGGGATGACGCGGTAGTGCAGAGGCGACGGGTAGATGAACACCTTGCTGCCGCATACCAACGGCATGATGCCGCCGCAGGTGAAGCCGAAGGCATGGAACAAGGGCAATGCCATCATGAACTTGTCGCGGTGCGAGAAATCGATCACGGCGCGGATCTGCGCAATGTTGGCGAGGATGCTGCGGTGACTGTGCACCACGCCCTTTGGCTTGCCTTCGGAACCTGACGTGAACAATACCACGGCGGGCGCGTCCGGGTTGCGTACCCGCGCAATGCGCTTGGGAAAGCGTAACGCATACGCCATCAGCCATAGTTTGTCCGCAAGTCCAAACTCGCTGCGCATGTCTTCCAGGTACACCACGTCGATATGGCTCAGCTTGGTGACGGCATCGACCAGCTTGGCGGTCTCGAGGAATTTGCGCGAGGTGATGACGGTCTTGATCCCGGCGGCAATGCAGGCGTTCTGCATGCCCCTGGTGCCGGCCGTATAGTTGAGCATGGCGGGGATGCGGCCAAGAGCGCTCATGCCGAAGATCAGGCAAACCGTGTTGGTGACATTGGGCATCAGCACGCCGACGGTCTCCCCTTCGGCGCTGACCTTGCTGGCAATGCGGCCTAAGGCCAGGCTTTTCTTGAGCACGGTGCCATAGTCCTCCTCCACTTGCTGCATATCCTCCACCAGCTTGCGCTTGCGGCCATAAGTATCAATCGCGTTGAGGAGCGCGCCGTACAGGGTATCGGTGGGCTCGGAGGCGAACATCATGTGCTGCATGATGCCTTGCATCTGTTCGCCTGCCAGGCGGCGCCTCTGCTTGGCGCTGGGTGCGTCAGGCAGAGGCAGGGCGGTAGGCGGCAGGATGGTGAGCGTGATCTTGGGCAGCAGCTGGCGCGGGAAGTCGCGCTCCAGGCGGCTGAACCAGCTTCTTGCCGCGCCGCGGATGCGTACCGGCAGGACGGTGGCGCCAGTCTTGGCGGCAACGAAGGCAGGCCCGTCATAGACCTTCATGAGGCTGCCGGTGAGGGTGATGCGGCCTTCGGGAAAGATCATCACCGATTCGCCAGCTTCGAGAAGGCGGATGACTTTCTTCATCGCCAGCGGGCTGGCGGTATCGACGGCCAAATGGGGGACATGGCCCAGTATCCAGCGGAAGAACCAGTTGTCCAGCACCGTGGTATGCACGACGAAGGTGGTGCGGATCGGCAGGAACAGGCCGAGCAGGAAGCCATCGAGAAAGGAATCGTGGTTGCTGATGATGAGGAGCTTTTCATGCGATGGGATGTGTTCCTGCCCGAATACTTCAATGCGGAACAGCAGGCGGGTGATGGTCTTGGTCAATGACAGCAACATTGGGGAATCTCTTTCGTTAGATTTCTTGTTGGATGTAATGCAGCACGCTTTGCAGGGCGGTCTGCATGTAGTCTTTGTCTATGGAAAAAAGCACCTCTTTACCTACTTTTTCACTCTTCAATGCTCCTCCTTGCTGCAGCACCTTAAGATGATGGGTGATGGCGGTCCGGCTCAGGTCCGAGGCGCTGACGATCTGGCTGATGCTCAAGCGCTCGCCGGGTTCGAACGAAAGCAGGATGCGCTGGCGGTGCGCATCGCCAAGCGCGACGAATAGATCGGAAATGTCCTGCCATTCGGTTGGGATATTGACGGGCGTTTTCATAACTAAATAATTAGTTATGTAGTGATGATTGTCAATAAGTTTTTTTCAAAGATCGTTCGCGATTCGCTAATATGCTGGTGTAGTTCGCAGGACATGTTGATGCCTGTGGATGCTTGAGAATAATGAGAACCAACCCCTGGCGGTGTTAAGTGAGTGAAAAGCTTTTGATGCAGGTAAATGATACGGTAAGCCTTTGTGAAAAGATCACGGGCGATGGATTCAGCTTTGTCCCGGGGCAACAAATAAAAGCATGGCTGCTGGCTTCCAATCCTGACGCGTTATCAGACTGGCAAGCATTCGACGCCAGCTGGGACGGGATGCCCCTGGATGAATACATGGCGGATGGCGGGCGCTACCGCCGCCGCCGCTTTGCCACGCTGAGCGCCGAAGCCGCAGGCCCTATCGTGCTGGAGCCGCACCAGCCGCATTACCAGAGCCGGGAGTACAACTCGCTCAATGGCGGGATTGCGCGCATCTACGAACCCATACCCTCCAGCCTGATCCATGGGCAGACAATGCAGGGCATCTTGCAGCTCAGCCGCGACTTATTCAGCCGCCTGCGCCCGCAGGCGCGCTGGCATATCGAAGCGCACCAATTCCGCATAGAGGCCAATCAGCAGGAGCATGGCCAGCCTGCGCCCGAAGGCGTTCATCGCGACGGCGTGGACTATGTGCTGGTCATGATGGTCAAGCGCGTCAATATTTCCAGCGGCACCACGACCCTGCACAACCTGGATAAAGTCGTGCTGGACAGCTTCACCCTCACCAACCCGCTGGACTGGGCGCTGGTGGACGACCGGCGATGTATGCATGGCGTGACGCCTGTCGAGCAGATCGACCCCGCCATGGCGGCATACCGCGACGTCCTGGTGGTGACGTTTACTGATAAGAGCAGCTAACAGCGCTCTTATCTGTCGTTGTCGTCCTGCCTTGCCATGCTATTTTGTACTGCGCTGTTTTGTATTCCCCGTTGCAGAGTGCCTGGCCAGGAACGCTTCGCTGAGTTTCGTTGGCGGCCCTAAGTCCTGAAAGGGATGTGTTCGTGTTCCTGTTGAACCTGGTGGGTGCAGTATTGAGAGTATTTCGCTGAGCGGCAGCAGTTTGCTCTGTCGGCGAAAGTGAAGGAATATGGACTGTTCAATTCATCATATTGTGATGCGTTTCTTGTTATTGAGCCTCCTGCTGGTGAGCGGGCAAGGCTTTGCCGAGCCTTTGGAAAAGGTCAGGCTGCAACTCAAGTGGTATCACCAGTTTCAGTTCGCCGGCTATTACGCGGCCCAGGCAAAAGGCTTTTACCGTGAGGAAGGCCTCGATGTCGAGATCGTGGAAGCGGACATGGCGCACTCTTCCATCGAGCGCGTTGTCTCCGGCACGGCGCAATACGGCATCGGGGATGCCGAAATCGCCATCGCCCGCCTGCACGGTAAGCCGATCGTGGCACTCGCCTCGATCTTCCAGCATCCTCCCCACGTACTGCTGAGCAAGAAGTCCAGCCATATCCGCAGCCCTGCGGACCTGGTGGGCAAACGCATCATGCTGGCGAATACCGAATGGCGCGACGCCCAGCACCGGGCATTGCTGCGCAAGCATGGCATTGACATGCAGGAAGTCACCATCCTGCCACACAGCGGCAGGCTGGAGGATTTGCTGGAGGACAAGGTGGACGCCATCTCCGCCTATGCCACCGTCGAGCCCTTGCGCATGGCGGAGCTAGGCGTCGAAACCTCGATGCTGATGGCGATGGATTTCGGCGTCGATTTCTACGGCGACACCCTGTTCACCACCGAGTCCGAGCGCAACGCGCATCCGGACCGGGTGGAGGCCTTTCTGCGCGCGAGCCTGAAGGGCTGGAAATATGCGCTGGCCAATCCGCATGAAATCGCTCAGCTGATCGTGCACATGCCCTCCGCCAGGAAACCGGCCCCCAGCTTGAAACAGCTGATGTACGAAGCCAGGGAGATGGAGCGCTTCATTCTGCCGGATGTGGTTGAGCTGGGGCGTATGACGCGTGCGCGCTGGGAATTCATTGCCCGCATGTTTGTCGATCTCGGTCTGATCGAGCCCGGTTATTCACTTAATGGATTCCTCTTGAAAGAGGAGGAAGACACCACGCATCTGGTCAAGTGGTTCGCGGGCGGCGCGTTGCTGGTGAGTCTGGCTGCGGGCCTGGTATTGCTCTGGAACCTGCAAATCCGCAGAAAGGTGCGGGAGCGCACGGAGGCATTGCATGCGGAAATCCATCAGCGGAAGCTGGTCGAGATGGAACTGGAATCCAGCCAGGAGCAAGTCAGGTTGACTTTCCACAGCGCCTCCGCTGGGATCGCCATGATTTCCATCGAGGGACGGTTTCTGCTGGTGAACCCGGCTTTCTGCGACATCGTCGGCTATTCCGAGAATGACTTGAAGAGCCTGCACTGCCATGACCTGGATTATGGGCAGAATGACCTGGAGGCATGGAAAAACCGGCAGCGCCTGTTGGAGGGCGAGATCGACCATTCGGTAGTGGAAAAGCGCTACAGGACGAAGTCCGGCCGTTCTGTCTGGGTGCGCATCAGTGCGACCCTGGTCAAGAACCCGGACGGCAGTCCGCGCAACCTGATCAAGGTGGTGGAAAACATCGAGCAGCAAAAGCGCCAGGAAAGCCTGCAGGTCGAGCAGCGGCACCTCTTGGAGCGCATTGCCGCCGGCGCCGTCCTCGACGACGTGTTGGTGGCGACAGTGGCGTTGCTGGAGGAGCAATATCCGGACGTGCTGTGCTCGATCATGTTGCTGGACAAGCCGGATACGTTCGGCAGAAGCATTGCGCTGCGCTTGCCGAAACGTTATCTGGACAAGCTCAAGGGCTTGCAGATCGGTCCTTCGGTCGGCTCTTGCGGTACGGCGGCGTACGAGCGCCGCACGGTGGTGGTGGCGGACGTTCAGCAGGACCCGTTGTGGACGGATTACCGCGACCTGGCCAAGCGCTACGGGCTGAGGGCGTGCTGGTCGATGCCGATCTTGTCGAGCAGCCAGCAGGTGCTGGGCACATTCGCCGTGTATGGCCGCGAGGTGCGCGTGCCCGAACAGCGTGAAATGGAATTGGTGAGCGCATGCTCGCATATCGTCGGCATCGCGATCGAGCGCCATCACTCCGAGGAGCAGCTCAAACTGCTGGAAACCAGCATTGCCCGGCTCAACGACATCGTGCTGATCGCCGAGGCCGATCCAGAGGGCATACAAAGCCCGCGCCTCATTTTCGTCAACAAGGCGTTCGAGCGGCTGACCGGCTATACGGCCGAGGAGGTGCTGGGCAAGGACCCCGGCCTGCTCGACGGGCCAGGCACGCAGATGGATGAAATGCGCAGGGTGAAGGCCCTGCTCAAGCAGGGCGAATCCGTGCGCACCGAGCTGATCAATTACAGGAAGAACGGCGATGAGATCTGGCTGGAAATGGATATCCTGCCGATAGCGAACAACGCCGGGGTGTTCACGCACTGGGTCGCGGTCGAGCGCGACATTACCGAGCGCAAGGCGGCAGAGAGCAGGATCCAGCATCTGGCGTTCTACGATATGCTGACCAACCTGCCGAACCGGCTGCTGTTGCTGGACCGGCTCGAGCAGGCACTGCTCAACAGCATGCGGCTCAAGCGCTCCGGTGCCCTGCTGTTCCTGGACCTGGACAATTTCAAGACGCTCAACGACACCCATGGCCACGATTTCGGCGACATGCTGTTGGAGCAGGTGGCGCAACGCCTGCTCGGCAGCGTGCGCATTACCGATACCGTGGCGCGCCTGGGCGGGGACGAGTTCGTGGTGGTGTTGGAGAACTTGAGCGAGCAAAGCGGCGACGCGGCGCAGGAGGCCAGCCTGGTCGCCGACAAGATTCTCCTGGCGTTGAGCCAGCCGTTCGGGTTGTCGGGATATGAGCATTATTCGTCCTGCAGTATCGGGGTCGCCTTGTTCTGCATTGAGCAACAGGTCACTGTGGATGAATTGTTGAAACGGGCCGACTTGGCCATGTACGAGGCAAAAGCCGCCGGGCGCAATACCTTCCGTTTCTTCGACCCGGCGATGCAGGCATTGATCACCAAGCGTGCCGCCATGGAAGAAGACTTGCGCCAGGCCTTGCGGCGGGAAGAAATGCGCCTGTACTACCAGCCACAGGTGGACAGCCACGGCCAATTGCAGGGCGCAGAGGCGTTGATACGCTGGGAGCACCCGCAACAAGGCTTGCTCTCCCCGGCAGCATTCATCGAGCTCGCCGAGGAAACAGGCCTGATCCTGCCGATTGGCGAGTGGGTTCTCAAGACCGCATGCCTGCAGCTGGTGGCTTGGGCAGAGCGTCCGGAAACTGCAAACTTGGGCTTGTCTGTCAATGTGAGCGCACGCCAACTGCACCAGCATGATTTTATTGACCACATATTTGAGATCCTCAAGGAGACGGGAGCCAATCCGCAACTCCTCAAGCTGGAGCTCACGGAAAGCACCCTGGTGGAAAATATCGAGGACATGATCGTCAAGATGAATACCCTCAAGGCCATGGGAGTGAGCTTTTCCATGGACGATTTTGGTACGGGATATTCATCATTGGCCTACTTGAAGCGCTTGCCGTTGTCCCAGCTCAAGATCGACCGCTCGTTCGTACGGGACGTGCTGGTCGACAGCAATGACGCCTCCATCGTGCAAACCATCATCGCCCTGGGTCAGGGCTTGGGGATTGAAGTGGTGGCGGAAGGCGTGGAAAGCCGCGAGCAGCAGCTGTTCCTGGCGGAGCATGGCTGCCTGGCGTATCAAGGCTATCTTTTCGGCAAGCCGCAACCGGTCGAACAGCTTGAGCGCGAGTTTGGCCTGGCTAGAAATTGACATCAGGCCGGTTTTTGGGAACTATTCCTCTGGATGTGTGCAATTTTTCACATATCTTCTGTATTCACACGAGGAGAAGTGCCATGAAAAAAATACTATGTTCGGGTGTTGCTATGCTTGTGCTTGCCGGATCGGCATTGAGCGTGCAGGCGGCGGAAGAAGAGTTCTACGGCGTGCTTGAAAGCCGTCCGCAAACAGCGGAAGGCACCTGGGTGGTATCCGGGCGCAAGCTGGAAGTGACCAAGAAGACCGAGCTTGAGGAAAAGCATGGCCCGCTGGTCGTCGGCGCCTGTGTAGAGGTTGAAATCGAGGACGGGCTGGTGGAGGAAATCGAAACCAAGAAGAAGGAAAAGTGTGCCAAGTAACGCAACCTTGCCATGAGGTTGCTTGAGGCGCCAGTCATCAAGCCGCGGGATTTGCCTTCTTGCATCGAGTCCCAGCAATGCGCTTGATGACTGCCCGGACCTGGCCTGTTTTACTCTGCCAGGGACATTGCCTGCCATGACGCTGCATCCGCAGAATGCCGGGGTAAAAATCTGCTTGATCCATATATTGAATCCTCCGGATTAGCGCTATGCTAATCGCCAGGGTTGCATGGGGCAGCCTGACGGCCGTCTCGGCCAACTTCACTATTTGTCTGAAGATTGAGCAATCATGCAAGAATCCGCTTCTGCCATTGAGATTGCGCGTCAAACACTGATACAACTTTCCTCGCGCAAGATACCGCCCACGCCGGACAATTTCCGTATCGTCTATGATGAAATTGCCGGGGTGAAATCCATGGATAGCGCTGCCGAGCTTGCCAATGCCTTGGATGAGGTGCTGCTCGTCGCAGGCGTGCAGAGCCCGAAATACCTGGCTGCGGCGCAGGCGATCAAGCAGTCGGTGGATGCCCGCAACTGGCCGCGCTTCAAGGAGCAGTTGGGCAACCTGCTGCCGCAGGCGGCGGCAAAGGACGATGTCACCTGGCCCGCGGCATTGCGCCATTTGCTCAAGCAGCTGGAAAGCAGCCACAGGGGCATCACTCTCAGCCGCAAGCGCGAGGGCTTGCAGCGCTTGCTGAACAATTTCGAGCAAGATCCTGCATTGCCGCAGAAAATCCACGCACTGGCGAGCTCATGGGGGGCAGGCATCAGCGAGGACTTGGTGGACGGCGCCCAGCAGGAGGGGGCGGCAGTACAGGAATCATCCCCAATGCAGGCCGGCAATGAGCAGGAACCGGCACGCACCTATTATGCGAGGATCGCCGACCATTGGCGCAATATGCTGATGCGCACGATCAACCTGATCGTGATCCCCCAATTGGCGGCCTGGCCTGAAATGGCGAAGAAGGCGGAAGCCTTGCTCGAGGATATCCGCCTCGCCTATGCGGAAAACGATGTGCTGAAGCAGGCGGAAAGCCTGAAAGCTGTCCTGTTCACATTGGAAATGCACGGGGATACCCAGCAGCGCACCCATGAAGGCCTGCTGCAATTGCTGCGCCTGGTGGTCACCAGCATGAACGAGCTGGTGATGGAAGATCAATGGCTGCACGGGCAGGCCATGATCGTGCAAGAACTGCTGCAAAAGCCGTTGTCGCTGGATATGCTGTACGACGCGGAAAGCAGCCTCAAGGAGCTGATTTTCAAGCAGGGGCAGCTCAAGCCCCGCTTGCTGGACGCCAGGGATTCCATGAAGAAAATGGCGGAGGTCTTTGTCGGCCGCCTGGCGGACCTGGTGGACAGCACCAATGAATACCAGGAGAAAATCGACGGCTACAAGCAGAAAATCACCGAGGCTGAAGATATTGTCGAGCTGAATGCGCTGATCGACCGCATGCTGGAAGATACGCGCAGCATCAGCTTCAATATCCGCCAATCGCGGGAGATACTGACAGAAACCCAGCAGCGCGTGGTGGAGTCCGAACGCCTGGTGCAGGAGCTGACTGCCAAGCTGGAGCATGTGAATGAAGTCGCGCATGAGGATTTCCTCACGGGTACGTTGAACCGGCGCGGCATGGAGCAGGCGCTGGAGCGCGAGTTCGACCGGGCGAACCGCCATGCCACGCGCTTGAGCCTGGCGATGATGGATATCGACCATTTCAAGCGCCTCAACGACAAGCTCGGCCATGCGACGGGCGACAAGGCCTTGGTGCATCTGTCCAAGGTGATCAAGGAATCCTTGCGCAGCACCGATGTGCTGGCGCGTTATGGCGGCGAGGAGTTCATCATCATCCTGCCGGGCACGGGAGAGGCCGAGGCCGTGGAGATCATGAAGCGCGCGCAGCGCGACCTCACGCGCAATTTCTTCATGCACGACAATGAGCGCGTCTTGATCACCTTCAGCGCCGGCGTCGCGGAGCGCGAGCAGGACGAACCGGCTCAGTCGTTGCTGCCGCGGGCGGACAGGGCCCTCTATCGCGCCAAGCAGGCGGGCCGCAACCTGGTGGCCGGCGCGGCCGATATCGCCAAGTGATGTTCACCGAGATTGCCTATGGTTCCGACCTCTACCGGCAGAGCCTGCATTTGCGGGAGCAAGTGTTGCGCATCCCGCTCGGCCTGACGCTGAGCGCCTCGGACATGGCCGGAGAGGATCAGCAAAAACATTTTGGTATCGTCGAACAACACGCATTGCTGGCTTGCCTGGTGATCAAGGCCGGGCAGCAGCCATTGGCGAAGCTGCGGCAAATGGTCGTAGCCCCCGCCATGCAGGGGCGAGGATTGGGCAGGCTGCTGGTGGATGCCGCAGAGCTGTGGCTGCGGCAGGCCGGATTCGACCAAGTCGTATTGGATGCGCGCGAAACCGCGATCGGCTTTTACCAGTCGTTAGGATACCGTGTCGATGGCCCTGTATTCCAGCAGGTGGGCATCCCTCATCGCTGCATGTATAAGCTGCTGGCATGACCCGTGCATGGGTTAATGATGGCTGCTGGAGCCCTGCCGTGCTAGCATGACGCATCCGCTGCCATGAGGCGTGGCGCTGTCACCGCGGTTCGCCGCATATCATTTTTACTGGCCTGAATACAAAGCAATTGATTACACCTGAACGCCTGAAGTACCTGGCACTGGGCATGCTCATCCTGTTGGTTGCCGGCATTTTTATCGGAGGGGAAGCGCCCGGGGCAGGATCGTTGTTCCCGTCGCCTTGGGATAAAGTCGTGCATTTCTTCGTCTTCGGCACTATCGGGGTGCTCGCGGGCCTGGCGTTTTTACGGCTGCCGCTGGCTGCCGTCTGGATCATCGTCGTGGCCCTGGGCGCTGCCGATGAGCTGCACCAGTTGTATATTGAGGGGCGGCAAGCCGGCCTGGACGACTTGCTGGCAGATGCACTGGGAGGCTTGGCCGCATTACCGGTGCTTGCCTTGGTGCGGCGCTGGCTGGGCCAATATTCGTGACCTTGGGGAAATAGTCTTAATCTGTGCCATAGTGTCATGAGGGCGGCGCATTCTTTACAATACCGACATGACCCCTGACGTTTCACCTTATCCGCTACGCAATATTGCGTTCCTGAAATTGCTGGCCTTCCGCGTCAGCATCACGTTTTCCTACCAGATCATGGCGGTGGTGGTGGGCTGGCATGTCTACCAGATCACGCGCGACCCCCTGTCGCTGGGCCTGATCGGTTTGGCCGAGGTGGTCCCCTATTTCTGTACTGCCCTGTTCGCCGGTTATGCCGTCGACCATTATTCGCGCCGCATGTTCGGCGTGATGGCGTGCATCGTGCTGGTGATCAACGCCCTCGTGCTGGCGGGGATCGCGGCCGGGTGGTTGTGGCATCCCAGCGAATCGTCGCAATTCATTTATCTTTCGATTGCCTGCGTCGGTTTTGCGCGCGCTTTCATCGGCCCGTCCTATAGCGCCCTGTTTGCACTGGTATTGCCGCGCCAGCAATTCGCCCGGGCGGCCAGCATCGGCAGCTCGGTACTGCAGACCGGGCTGGTGCTGGGGCCGGCGATCGGGGGCGGGGTGATCGCCCTCGCGGGAATCAGCACGGCTTACGCCTGTTCCGCAGTGTTCGCAGGGGTCGCCGTCGCCGCCATGCTGAGCCTGCAGGTGAAGACGCCGGTTGTCGAGGCGGATGCGCCAATCTTTGCCAGCATCGCCCAGGGCTTGCGCTTTGTATTCAGCAACCAGGTTATGCTGGGTGCGCAGGCGCTGGACATGTTTGCCGTGTTGTTTGGCGGCGCAGTCGCCATGCTGCCGATGTTTATCCATGACGTGTTCCAGCACGGGCCTGAAGGCCTGGGCATCTTGCGTGCCGCCCCCGCAGTCGGCGCGATAGCCACGGGCATCTGGCTGACTCACCACCCGGTCAATCGCCGTGCCGGGCGGATATTGCTGGTAGCAGTGGCAGGGTTCGGGCTCAGCATCATTGCCTTCGCCTTGAGCAGGAATTTCTGGCTTGCATGGTTTCTGCTGCTGATTTCCGGTATTTGCGATGGCGTGTCGGTCGTGGTGCGGACGACCATCATGCAACTGGTCACCCCGGATGAAATGCGCGGCCGTGTCTCCGCGATCAACGGCATATTCATCGGCTCCTCCAATGAGCTGGGCGCATTCGAATCGGGAATGGCGGCCAGGCTGATGGGCTTGATCCCTTCCGTCATTTTCGGCGGGGCGATGACAATTGCGGTAGTGGGCGCAGTAGCGCGTTTTGCGCCCAAGCTGCGCCGCCTCAATATGCGCGACTTGCATTGACCTATTTAAGACCGCAGCCGCCTAACGCTGAGTAGGGAAATGCGCCGGGTCGCTCAATGCCTGGACAATTTCGTCATACACCAGGCGGATACGCTCCGGCACCGGGCCGCGGCGCGGACGGTAGACATTCAAGTCCCAGGCCGGCGCCACGAACTCGTCAAGCACGCTCACCAGTTCTCCGCTTTCGAGCTGCGGTATCACCAGCGGGGCGCCGATCTGGGCGAAGCCGACGCCGTCCAGGGCAAGCGACACCTCGCTATCGGAATCGTCGGTGATGAAGCTGGCCTGCCGGGGGTTGATCTGCTGCCCGTCGGCGAAGAACCAGGGCCAGTTCTTCCCGCTGCTCTTGTCGACGAGGGCGATGGTGGGGACGTGATGCAAATCCTCCAGTTGCTGCGGCGTGCCTGCGCGTGCCGCCAGCTCCGGCGTGGCGACGACGAGGAACGATACCTTGGCGAGCGAGCGGGCGACAAAACTGCTGTCGCGCAGCAATCCCACCCGCACCCCGATATCAATCTGCTGTTCGACCACGTCGCTGTGCATGTCGGAGAGGCGCAAGTCGATGGTGATATGCGGATGCTCCCTTGCAATACGTCCTAGTATGGGTTGCAGGAAACGCCTGCCGATCACGACCGGGGCGGTGATGCGCACCACGCCGCCTATATCCCGCTCCTGCCGCTTGCCGCTGGTCATGAACAAATCATCCACGCCGCTGATGGCGTCGCGCCCGCGCAGGGCCAACTGCTCGCCAAACTCGGTGATGCGTATCTGCCGCGTATTGCGGTAGAACAGAGGTTCTCCCAGCAGCGATTCCAGCTCCTTGACCGCGCGGGTTACCGCCTGCGGCGAGATGCTGAGCCGGGCGGCGGCCTCCTTGAAGCTGGAGGCCTCGGCGGTGGCACAGAAGATACGCATCATTTCCAGGCGGTTGAGCATAACGGTTCCGGTTGAAAGTCCAGCCCTAATTATTCCATAAAATGGAATTCTAAAATAAGCATATTTCCATTTATAGAATAGGGGAATTTGCGCATACTCGGCATATCCCATTGATAGCAAACGGTATATTTAATCGTATATAGCGTTTGCCGGTTGCAAAAAAAGAAAGGAATTCACATGGTAACGCTGGACATCAACGGCAAAAGCCAGCAGCTCGATGTGCCGAACGATATGCCTTTGCTGTGGGCGATCCGCGATATCGCACAGTTGACCGGGACCAAGTTCGGCTGCGGCATGGCGTTGTGCGGGGCATGCACCGTGCATCTGGACAGCGAGCCCGTCAGGGCTTGCGTCACCCCGGTCTCGGCCGCGGTGGGCAAGAAAATCACGACGGTCGAGGCCGTGGGCGAGGACAAGGTCGGCAAGGCGGTGCAGGCGGCCTGGCTGGAACTGGGCGTCGCCCAGTGCGGCTATTGCCAGGCTGGGCAGATCATGTCGGCGACCGCGTTGCTGCGCTCCACGCCCAATCCCACGGACGAGGATATCGACGAAGCCATGAGCGGCAATATCTGCCGCTGCGGCACTTATCCCCGCATCCGCGCGGCGATCAAGCTTGCCGCCAAGGAGGGTGCGAAATGAGCCAGGAACTGGTATTGGACCTACCGGACCTCAGCCGCCGGCGACTGCTCAAGGGCATGGGCCTGGCGACCGGCCTCGCCCTCACGATCGGCCTCAACGGCCTGGTGCGAGCCGCAGTGGAAGAGCCCAAGAAATACGGCGGCGACGCCATGCCGGGCGGCCTCAAGGAAGACGTGCTGGTATTCGTCTCCATCGGTACGGACGGCATCGTCAACATCGTCGCGCACCGCTCGGAAATGGGCCAGGGCGTGCGTACCAGCCTGCCCTTGGTGGTGGCTGACGAGTTGGAGGCGGACTGGGCGCGGGTCAACGTGGTGCAGGCCGAGGGCAACGAGGCGCGGTATGGCAATCAGAACACCGACGGCTCGCGCAGCATGCGCCACCACTTCGAGCCTATGCGCCGCATCGGCGCAACGGCCCGCATGATGCTGGAAGCCGCCGCTGCCGCCACTTGGGGCGTGCCTGTCAGCGAAGTGCAGGCAAGGCAGCATCAGGTCATCCACAAGCCTAGCGGCAAGACGCTGGGTTACGGCGAGCTGGCGACGGCAGCGGCCAAGATTCCCGTGCCTGCGAAAGCGCAATTAAAGCTCAAGCCGGCTTCGGAGTTCCGCTACATCGGCAAACAGAACACGCGCAATATCGATGGCCAGAAAATCGTCACCGGCACCACGCATTACGGCATCGATACCAAGCTGGAAGGCATGCTGTATGCCGTGGTGGCGCGGCCGCCGGTATTCGGCGGCAAGGTTAAGGCGTTTGATGCCAGTGCTGCGCTCAAGGTACCGGGCGTGGTCAAGGTTGTCGAGCTGAAAAGCAGCAATTTGCCGCCACTGTTTCATCCGCTGGGTGGTGTTGCCGTGTTAGCGAGCAATACCTGGGCAGCTATCAAGGGACGCGAAGCACTGAAGATAGAATGGGATCACGGTGCTAATGCCAGTTATGACTCAGTGGCTTTCCGCAAGACGCTAGAAGAGGCTGCGCGCAAGCCAGCCAAGGCGGTGCGTAACAACGGCGATGCCGTGGATGTGCTGGCCAAGGCCAAGCAGACATTTGCAGCGGAGTATTACCAACCGCATATTGCCCACAGCACTATGGAGCCGCCAGCCGCGACGGTTCGCATCACCAATGGCAAGTGCGAGGCCTGGGCCTGTGTGCAGGACCCGCAGGCGACTGTGAATGCCGTGGCAGGTCACCTGGGTTTCAAGCCTGAGAATGTTCGTGTCAATGTCACCCTGCTCGGTGGCGGTTTCGGCCGCAAATCCAAGCCGGATTTTGTGGTGGAAGCCGCCCTGCTTTCCCAGGCGATGGACGGCAAGCCGGTTAAGGTCACCTGGACGCGCGAGGACGACCTGCACCACGACTATTTCCATACGGTCTCGCTCGAGCGCATCGAGGCCGCACTGGATGCCAAGGGCGTGCCGACAGCATGGCTGCACCGCACGACGGCGCCCACCATCGCCTCGACCTTCGTCGAGAACGCCAAGGGCGGCGCGCCGTTCGAGCTCGGCATGGGGGCGGTGAACCTGCCGTTCAACATTCCCAACATGCGGGTCGAGAGTCCTGAAGTGCCCGCGCACACCCGTATCGGCTGGTTCCGCTCGGTGTCCAATATTCCGCACGCCTTTGCCACCCAGTCCTTCGTGGCCGAGCTGGCGCACAAGGCCAAGCGCGACCACCGCGATTACCTATTGGACCTGCTCGGCCCCGCGCGCAAGGTCGCCCCGGACAGCATCTCTGATAGCTGGAACTACGGCGAGTCGCCCGAGCGCTACCCGCTGGATACCGGGCGCATGCGCCACGTGGTGGAACTGGCCACGCAGAAAGCCGGCTGGGAACGCAAGCTGCCCAAGGGTCACGGCCTGGGCTTGGCGTTCTGCTACAGCTTCGTCACCTATGTTGCCGCCGTGGTCGAGGTCGTGGTGGGCGATGACGGCGAGATCAGCATTCCGCGCGTGGACATCGCCGTGGATTGCGGTCCGCAGGTCAACCCGGACCGTATCCGCTCGCAGGCGGAGGGAGCGTGCATCATGGGCGCCAGCCTGACGCTCACGGGAGAGATCAGCTTCAAGAACGGCGTTGCCCAGCAGAGCAATTTCCATGAGTACCAGGTGATGCGCATAGAAGAGGCGCCGCGCGAGATTCGCGTGCATCTGGTCGAGCACAAGCTGGATGTGCCGCTGGGCGGCATCGGCGAGCCTGTGACGCCGACGATCGCCCCTGCGATCTGCAACGCCATTTTTGCCGCGACGGGCAAGCGCATCCGCACGTTGCCGATCCGCGACCAGTTGAAGGCATAAGCTCATGCATGCCCCTGAGCAGGAACTGCTGGAGCACGCCATCGCCTGGTTGCAGGCGGGCCATCGCGTGCATCTGTGCACCGTGGTGCGCACCTGGGGCTCGTCGCCGCGCCTGCCGGGCGCCATGCTGGCATTGCGTGACGACGGACAGTTGCTGGGCTCCGTTTCCGGCGGCTGCATCGAGGACGAGCTGATCGACCGGGCGCGCCACGGCCGCCTGCCGGAGGTGAACGGCTTGCTCGAATACGGCGTCAGCCGCGACGAGGCGCAGCGGTATGGCATCCCTTGCGGCGGCCGCCTGCAGATTTTCGTCGAGCAGGTGACGGACACCGGTGTTTTGCTGCCGGTCTTGGACAGCCTGCGGCAACGCAGATTGCTGCGTCGCTCCGTCCGGCTCGGCACCAATGAAGTTATGCTTGGCGAGGCCATGCCGGGTGCAGTGGCTTGCCTGGAGGATGGCTGGTTCCACCATTATTTCGGGCCGCAATGGCGCTTGCTCGTCATCGGCGCCAACCAGCTGGGCGCCATGCTCGCGAGCATGGCGCAGGCGCTGGAATTCAATGTGCTGTTGTGCGACCCGCGCGAGGAAATCCGCGCGCAATGGCAGGTCGATGGCGTGCAATGGTGCGAAGGCATGCCCGATGACGTGGTGCTGGAGATTGCGCCTGACGCCTATACCGCGATCGTGGCGGTGACGCACGACCCCAAGCTTGACGACATGGCCTTGCTGGAGGCATTGCGCTCGGAAGCCTTCTACGTCGGCGCGCTCGGCTCCAGGCTCAACCAGGATAAGCGCCGCGAGCGCATGCGCATGTTCGACCTCAACGAGGAGGAAATCGGCCGCTTGCACGGCCCGGTAGGCTTGCCGATCGGCAGCCGCACCCCTGCGGAAATCGCGGTCGCGATCCTGGCCGAGATCATCCA
Source organism: Methylobacillus draconifructus (assembly GCF_045984385.1). Taxonomy (NCBI): domain Bacteria; kingdom Pseudomonadati; phylum Pseudomonadota; class Betaproteobacteria; order Nitrosomonadales; family Methylophilaceae; genus Methylobacillus; species Methylobacillus draconifructus. Next base: position 336,845 of record NZ_JBJQIJ010000002.1, on the reverse strand, counting down.
GATCCGCTCGCAGCAGCGTGCAGCGGCGATCACCAGCCAGTCGATTGCAAATGCGCTGTCGGCAGGCAGCGCTTGCGCCAGTTAAGAGCGGAGAGGCGAACAAAACTTTCCTGGCGTCGTTGCCCTGCCATACTGCTTCTTGTACTACCTGAAGCGGAACGCCTTGCCAGGACCGCTTCGCTGAGTTGTCAGCCGCTCTGGGACATCCTAAACCAAGCCGCTACATTGCTTTTACTTTCTTCCTGCAGGCTTGTCCGGTCAGGGTTGCGGCAATAAGCGCTGCAGTTCCTCCCAGGTGTCGAAGTCCTGTAGGATGCCCGGGTCCTCGCATTCCAGTAGCCGTATCTCGTCTGCATGGCGGCGCAGCACCGAGCGTGCGCCCTCGTCGCCGGTCAAGCCCGCCAGCTCTGCAAAAAAACGCCTGCCGAAGCCTACTGGGTGTCCGCGTACCCCTTGGTACGCAGGCGCCGCAATATGGGCGCCTGCCGCGAGCTGTCCGGCAACGGCGGCAATAGTCTCCGGGCGGATGAACGGCATATCCGCCAGCGCTACCACGACGGCATCCGGAGGCGCAGGCCGTAAAAGGACATGCCGCACGGCGGCAGCCAGGCTGTCGGCCATTTCCTGTTGCTCGGGCTGGCAGACGAGGATTTCCAAGCCGATGCCTGCAAGCAAGGCGGCAAGCTCGGGAGTCTCAGGCCTGACCACGGCCAGGCTCTCGGGCAAGGCCGCGAGGAAGTGTTGCGCGGAAACGATTGCGGTCGGCTGTCCCGGCTGTAACGGGTAAAGCAGCTTGTTGCCATGGGTGAAGCGACGGGAGTGGCCGGCCGCGAGCAGGATGCCGGTAACGTTCATGTCCTGCCCAGTATCAGCCCTAACATCCGTCGGTAGCCATATGCGATATGCCCAGGCGGGCGACCTCGGCCACATCCTTGCTCAACAGCAGCTTAGCGTCCTGGAGCGCGTCGAGCGAGAACCACCCTGTCTCCAGGGCATCGTCGGCGGGAACCGGCGTGCCTGAAATCCACCGGCATAGCACCGCGATCAAGATGAAATGCTGCAGGCTAGAAGGCTGAGCATCGCCGGAGAATGCATCCAGCGCCGTCAGGACACTGATCGCCTTGCCCTCGATGCCGGTTTCCTCGAGGAGCTCGCGGGTGGCGGCCTGCTCGATGCCCTCGCCGATGTTGATCTTGCCGCCCGGAAATCCCCAATAGCCCGCATCAGGCGGGTTGGCGCGCCTTACCAGCAATACCTCACGGTCATGGGCGACGACGGCGATGGCGGCGGGAACCGGGTAAGGCATCAACGCGACGGGGATGGATTGGCAGGGACGTCATGCAGGTCGGCGGGTCTCACTAGGATGCGTCAGGCGGCCGGTTCTGCGGGATTCTCTTCGGGAGGAGTGGCGGCTGGCGCTGCTTCCGGCTTGGGCTTGCGCGGCTGTTTGCGTCGCGCTTCCAGGGAGCGTGCCTGTGCGGCATCGCGTGCCGTGACCTCTCCTGCCTGGTTGCCTTCGAGGTCGACGCGAGGCGCCCCCTCGACGATGCTGGCCCAATAGCGCGTGCCGCGGCACCAGGTCTTCACCGCATCCGTGATTGCGGCTTCTTCCAGGCCGATTTCCTTGGCTTTCGCCAACAGTTCCTGGTGGATGCCGATCTTGAGCGGCAGCTTGGGCGCCGGGTTCTTGGGGAATGTCTTGGGAAAGTGCCTTTGCAGCCTGCCTATGCTGAGCACCACGGGGTCGACCGGGTTCTCCTTCTCCGGCTTGCGCGGCGCGGCGGTCCTTGGCTTTGCCTGGGGCTTGGCCGGACGTTCCGTCTTGGCCTTGGCTGCCAGTTGTTTTTTCAGTTCTGCGAGTTGTTCGAAGCCCATGATGGTGTTTTGGAAACAAAAACGGGATTCTACTACTGAAAGCTGAGTAGCCAGAAGGTTATTGCATTCCCCAGCGTTGCAATCTTGCTTGCTCTATCAGCAATGCTGCATATCCCGGCGGAAAGCGCATGTCAGGCTTCTTGTACCTGTGTATCCAGTGCCTGTTTCAAGCGGTAGATAAATTCCCTGCGCACGCTGCTCTTTTCCGATGGCTTAACCTGGAAGCGGGCGCGCAGCACGGCGGTTTCGTGGTCCATCTGGTCGACGCCGGCCACTTCGAGGTCGCCTTCAATCTTGTTCTGGTAGGCTTCTTCCGCACGCAATTGCTTGCCGATTTCACGCATGGTCTGCAGGATGCGGCTGAAATCGCTGGCGATCGGCACCTTGATGTCGATCACGGCATAGGCAAAGCCGCGGCTCATGTTGCTCACGGTGGTGATGACGCTGTTGGGGATGAAGTGCACGGTGCCTTCATAGTCGCGCAGGCGGATGTGGCGCAGGGTGACCTCTTCTACTGTGCCTTTCTTGCCTGCGGCTTCAATTGAATCGCCCTGGCGGATCTGGTTTTCCAGCAGCATGACCAGGCCGTTGAAGTAATCCTTGACCAGGCTCTGCGAGCCGAAGCCGACGGCCACGCCGACGACACCGGCAGCGGCGAGCACCGGCGCGAGCGAGATGCCGAACTCGTGCAGGACCTCGATCACGGCAATGCTGCCGATCACGGTGGAAGCGATGTAGCTGATGACGCGTCCCAGGGTCTCGATGCGCTTGAGCTCCTCCAGGTTCTGCTGAGCATGCGCGCGCAATCTGCCCTTGAGCAGGCGGATCGCCTTGTTGCATAGCTGCACGAGGATGATGGCTGCAAGGACGATGAACAGGATGCGCAGGCCGGACAGGATCAGCGGGATGATGTTCTCGGGCACGCCTAGGGAAGCGAGGAATGATGGCATGGGTTTCCTTTTCTGGGTTAGAGCTGTAGCCAATAAAAGCCGAGCGGCGGGATTTCCAGGGTGCCGCTCCTGGTGGAGAGGGATTTCCCGCTATAGAGATCCTTGGCCTCGCGGCGCTCGAACAGGTTGACCGCCTCGAGCTCCCTGAGGTTCATGGTTTGCGGCGAGACGTCGAAATTGGCGGTCACGAGCACGCGCGAGTGCAAGCCGCGCGATGTGAAGCGCAGGAAGGTGAACAGGTGCGGGTTGCTGGTCTCGAATATCTCGCGGTTGTTGAGGTCGGCAAAAGCGGGAATTTGCTTGCGTACGGCCAGTATTCTCTGGATGGCGGTAAAGATGCGGTTTTCCACCGTGCCCGGCTCATGGCGGCGGGCAGCCTTGTTCCAGTCCAGGGCGGGGCGATGCACCCAGCGGCTGTCGTGGTGCTTGTTCTCGTCGTCCAGGTAGGTGTTGTCGTTGAGGGTGCCGATCGAGTCCCCATAGTAGAGCAAGGGAATGCCGCCGAACGAGGCGATCATGCTGTGCAGCAGGATGATGGTGCGGATGCTGACGTCGATGGCATGCTCGTCATTCTGCAGCAGCGCGGTTTCCAGCCCTGCCAGCGAGGCCAGCGAGCCCGAGATGCGCGCGTCGCCGGTCTTGGGGTTGACGCCGAAGGCGACGCCGGTGGCCGTGGAGCCCGGGTAGGCGCCGGTATAGTAATCGACCAGGAAGCGGCGGTGCGCTTGCGGATCGTAGCCCGAGGCGCGGATGTCGTTGTCGTCGAACCCCAGGCCGATGTCGTCATGACAGCGCACGTAGTTGAGCCAGGTGGCGCTGTCGAGCTTGGTGGGCAGGCTGCGCAGCCCGCGGTTGAGCAGTAAGGTCTTCTTGGTGGCGACGGCTTCCCACAACAACGCCATATAGGTCGCGTTGTAGGCGATCTCGCATTCCTTGGCGTTGACCGCATCCTCGCCGAAATACTTGATGATCTCCAGCGGGGCGACAATGGCCTCGGCGATGAACAAGGTGCCCGGCGCGGTGACCTGGCAGCAGTCCTTCATGAGCTGCAGGATGAGGTGCGCTTCGCGCTCGTTCTGGCTGGCGCTGCCGATCTTCTTCCAGAGGAAGGCCACGGCGTCGAGGCGCACCACGTCCGCGCCATGGTTGGCCCAGAACAGGATGATGTCGATCATCTCGATGAAGACGGCGGGGTTCTTGTAGTTGAGGTCCCACTGGAAATTGTTGAACACCGTCATCACCCAGCGGCCCATCTTGTCGTTCCAGGTGAAATTGCCGGGTGCGGTTTCGGGAAACACCTCGGGCATGGTCTGCTCGAACAGGTCGGGGATTTTCCGGTCTTCGTAGGTGTAGTAGTACTCCTGGTATTTCTTGTTGCCTTTCTGCGCCTTCAGCGCCCATTCGTGTTCATCCGAGGTATGGTTCACCACGACGTCGAGCACCAGCAGCATGTCGCGGCTGCGCATGTCGGCGCTCAGGGCGTCGAGGTCGTCCAGCGTGCCGTATTTCTCGTCGATCTTGCGGAAATCGCGCACGGCATAGCCGCCGTCGTTGCGTCCCTTGGGACCGTCGAGGATGGGCATGATATGGACCAGGTTGATGCCCAGTTCCTGCAGGTAATCCAGTTTCTCGTGCATGCCTTTCAGGCTTTGCGCGTATTCCTGGCAATAGAGGGCGTATCCCGCGAGTTTCTGGCTCAGGAACCATTCATGGTCCTTCTCGCGCGCCAGGTCGCGCTGGCGGAATTCCTGGGGACGGTTGACGTATTGCTTCGCCATGACGGCCACCAGCTTGTGCATTTGCAGGCGGAAATCGCGCCGGTCGCCATAAAGCTGGTGGAACAAGGAATGGATGGCGTAGAAATTGGCGCCCAGGCGGATGTAGAAGTGTTTGAGGTCTTCACATCCTACCTTGGGGTCGAGGCCGATCAGGATATCGTTCAGCAACGAGTGGGATACTTGTTCATACATGCCGGTTCACTTTCTTGCGGTGACGATGATGCTAGTGCTCGTTAACGGGAATGGGCTCGATTTCATCGAAGCGGTAATGGGCGATGCCCTCGAGGATGCCGGCCGCATAGCGTCCCTGGGCGAAATAGACTTGCTCCATGCCGCGCAGCTCGTCCAGCTCTTCGCTGTGGTTGCCGACCACTACGCCCAGCGTGTCGCCCACCAGCATTTCGTGGTCGTTGCCCGAATCCCCTGCCACCAGGAAGTGCCGGACCGGCACGCCCCACTTGTAGGCCAGGTAGCGGATGGCATGCCCCTTCGAGGCGCGGATGGGCAACAGGTCGAGGAACTCGTTGTGCGAATAGATCAATTGCGCGAACAATTGCTGGTCGTGCAGGCGGCGGTTGATTTCCTCGACCGGCAGCATCTTGTCCGGGTCCGCGATGTAGCTGAGCTTGAACTCCCGCTGGTTCTCCTGCGCTTGCAGCGTCAACCCCGGAAATTCCTTCATGGCTTCCTCCAGCGCGTCGCGCCGCCATTTGTGGCGGATATGGTTGGCCCAGCCGGTATCGGGGATCAGGCGCGCGCCGTAGTGGATCTCGCTGCCGACGGAAGTAATCAGCACTTCCGGGACGGGCACCTGCCATTGCTTGAGGATATCGACCGCGCTATCGATGGTGCGGCCCGTGGCGATGCCGAAAGCGAACTTGCCCTTGCGCTCCTTGAGCCAGTTCACCAACTGGCGCAACGAGCGCCTGTCGCCCAGCAAGGTATTGTCGATGTCGCTGATCAGCGCGGAATTGACCAGCGGCATATAGGCCTTGCCCGAATCCAGCGTAATGACCAGCTGGCGGCGCCAGCGCTTGCGGTCGCGCCGCAGCACGTGGCGCACCTGCTTCATGTAGGTGTTCACATGGGCCGGCCAGTTGTAGTGGCGCCTGATGCCCGCCAGGCCGTTCTTGGCCCAGGTGCGCCAGCGCTTCTTGTCCGACAGTACTTCCTGCAGGGCCTCGGCGATCGCGCCGCTCTCCAATGTGTTGGCGAGCAGGCCGCTGCGGCAGTTCTGCACGATGTCGCGCGGGCCGCCATCGTCCGGCGCGACAAATGGCAGGCCGCTGGCGGCGGCCTCGATCAGCGTAAGGCCGAACGGTTCGGTGAGGGCCGCGTTGACGAAGACCCCGCGGCGGCGCGCTGCGAGGCGGTAAAGCTCGGGGATGTCGTCCTGGGATACGTGCTTGGGAATGGCGACCTTGCCCCACAGGTCGTAGCGGTCGATATCCAGCAACAATTCCTGCATGACTTGCTGTTGCGACTCTTCCAGGTCGCGGATGTCGTCGCGGGTGCCCGCCACGATCAGCAGGTTGGCTTGCTGCTGCAGTTCCGCGCTTTCGCCAAAGGCGGCGATCAGGCCCTTGAGGTTCTTGCGTACCTCGGGGCGGCAAATGGTCAGGATCAGCGGCTTATCGGGGTCGGAAAAAAAGCGGTCTATGCTCTCTTGCAATCCGGAAGAGATTTTCCTGCGTCCGGGCGGCGAGAAGCGCGTGGTGTCGGTACCGGGCGGAATGACACGGAAGCGCTGGTGGTCGAAGTGGCGATACAGGCTGTATTGCTCGTCAATCTCCTGCTGCGTGCTGGTGATGATCATGGAGGCGTGTTCGAGCACGGATTCCTCCGCGGCAATGCGGCGTTCGAAATTGAACTGGCGCTCTATGCTGGACGCCTTGCGGCCCGAGGCGAGCAGGCGTTCGCGCTTGGTGTGGCCGAGGGAGTGCCCGGTATGCACCTGCGGGATGCCGAGCAGCAGGGATAATTGTTGCCCGACATAACCCGCATCGGCGTAGTGGGTATGCAGCAGGTCTGGCAGCCGCCCGCCCTGGTTGCGCAGGAAGTGCAGGCACTGGTCCACCATTTGGTCCAGGTGCGGCCACAGGGATTCCTTGCGCAGGTAACGCTTGGGGCCGCAAGGCAGGCGGACGATACGGGCATTCTGCTCGAGCTGCTCCTCGGGAATGCTGTAGTCCTCCGGCAGGCTGTCGTCATCGATGCGGCGCGTGAGCAGGTCGACTTTTTCCACCAGCGGGTGCTTGCCCAGCGCGCGCGCCAGTTCGACCACATAGGTGATCTGGCCCCCGGTGTCGGCATCGCGGCCCAGCTCCAGGTTTTCCGAGCGGATCAGCCCATGCATGCTGATCATGAGGATGTAGATAGGGCGTTCGTCCGGAGCGCTCATAGCTGCCACTCCTGCTTGTACGGCGCATAGAACTCCATCGAGGACGGCGCGGCCCCGCGTACCCCGCACAGCGCGGCTGCAAACTGGTTGGCGCGCGCGAGGGTCACGTCGGCAGGCCATCCTTTGAGTATGCCGAGGATAAAGGCCGAGGCGAACGCATCGCCGGCACCCACCGTATCGACAAAAGTCTTGGGCGGCTCGGTGCCGTCAACGGTGATGACCTGCCCGGCCCCGTTCATCAGCCATCCTCCTTGCTCGCCTTCCGTCACCAGCAGCAGATCGAGGTTGAAGCGCTTGATCAGCGCGGCGGCATGTTCATGCGGCGTGCGCCCAGGCAACCGCAGCATTTTCACCAGCGTGGCCAGTTCCTCGTTGTTGAGCTTGACGAGGTCGGCGCGCAACAGGGAACGGCGCACCGTATGCTTGTCGTACCAGGGGTCGCGCAGGTTGATGTCGAGAAAGCGCGGGCTGGTGCCGTAGTTGAGGAAGTTGTCCACGGCCAGGCGCGATTCCATATTGCGCTGGGCCAATGTACCGAAATACACCAGGTCGGGTTTGGTTGCCATGGTGACCATGTGCGTCACCCCGGCATGGATGTAATCATAGGCCTGGGAAGGCAGGATCTCGAACTGATGCCCCTTGGGGGAAATGTGGACCTTGACCTGCCCGGTGGGGTTGAAAGGGTCTACCTGCACGCCGCTGGTATCCATGCCCAGGCGCTGCATTTCGTCCAGCAGCTCGTGCCCGAGGTCATCCTGGCCAATGCGGGTGATCATGACGGGATGCAGGCCAAAGGCCTGCAGGTGGCGGGCTACGTTGAACGGTGCACCGCCCAGCACGCTGCCGTCGGGAAAGACATCGGCGAGCACCTCGCCGAAAATGGCAACCGCATGGCCGTTGTTTTTCTTGAAGTCGCGTTGAGGTAATGCCACTGCTGCTCCTTTATTTATTATGTAGAGCGGCTGACAAAACTATCGGTCGCATTGCCTTCCCGCCGTTGACGATCGGCTGGCTAGGCTGCCAGGCTGAGTTTTGTGAGTCGCTTGTTCTGAGCGCAAGGCGTTTTCACGCGCGGCAAGCGGTTAGCGTTTTGAGTCAGACTACGGCTATCTTGCTCCAGTCGCCGCCTGCTCCATCGAGCAGCCGCGCAAGGGCCTTGCTCTTGCTACGGTAGTTGTCTGTATTGGCTTCCCAGCGTTGCTTGACCGACTTGTGAACTGGCCCAGAGATGGTACGGACATGCTCTTCGCGGGCCAGATAGATACCTTTGCGCTCATTATGTTGCTGGTCATGTGCATCAGGTTGGATGGCATTCTTGAGGTGAGGTTCAAAAATTAGTCCGCTTTGTTCCGCTTCCGCGATCATCCATTGGGCCGCGCAATAGCTCAAACCAGGCTGAGGGTAGCCGCCGCCGATATCGGAATGCACCCCTGCGAACCAGACCTGCTTCAAGTCCAGCCCAGGTTTCTCGCTCCACAATGTCGGCTCGAAATCCTTGCGGTTTTCATCAATCGACACGGCATGGCGGGCATGCAGGATGATCTTGCTGGGCTCGGTATCGTGGAATAGGAATTCGCGCTCGCCCAGCGTGCCCCAGAACGGGATGGGGATGCCAAGCGCTCCCACCGTATCCCAGACGCCGACGAATTCGATGTAGGTGATATCCGCCACGGCGTAGGCCTGGCGGAATGCGGTCGCTTCCGGCGCGCTTGGGCCGCTGTTGCGCGAGCGCCTTCGGTAGAGCTTGTAGGCTTCGCCGATGCGGCCCGCATGCTCCCGCCTGAGCAAGCCGCTGTTGCGGATGAAGCCCGCCAGCGAACGCACGGTGTAGGCGCCGCGGCTGAAGCCGAAGAAATACAGCTCGTCGCCTGGATCGTAGTTGTGCACGATGAAGCGGTAGCAATCCATGATGTTCTTGTCTATCCCGGCGCCGGTGATGCCCGCGGTGATCTTGTTGCCGTCCGACCCTATGCCCCAGTCGTAGAACGCCACCTGCTCTGTGCCGCCCGTGTTCGGGCTGACCGCCTGCGCCATATGCAGCACGTTGGTGGGTTGGGATTGCTCGGGCGAATTCCAGGTGCCGTCGGCAAAGATCGCGATCCTTTTCATGGTTGCTCCCCTTATGTCAGTTAATCAATGTTCAGTGCGGTTTCCTTTTTAATTCACAATTATTTTGTAATTGAGATTGTACGAAACTTAGTGTGACCAAGTATTCGCTAGTGATTCTGCTTGCGTAAGTACCAGTTCGATCGCAGCTTCTTCACCTACCGGGGGATATTTCCACTTCCTCAGCGTGCGCCGCACCAGAATCCGCAGCTTGGCGCGGACGCTCTCACGCACCTGCCAATCCACCGTGGTGCTGCTGCGTAGTTTCTCGGTGATTTCGACAGCGATCTTCTTCAAGGTGTCGTCACCCAGGTCTCGCACCGCGCTTTCGTTGTTGGCCAGGGCGTCATAGAACGCGATCTCGTCAGGATTCAGCCCCAGCGCTGCTTCACGCTCCAGCGCGGCCTGAAAGTCCTTGGCCATCTGGATCAATTCCTCGATGACCTGCGCCGTCTCCACTGCCCGGTTGTGATACTTGCGCAGGGTTTCCAGCAGGCGGTCGCCGTACTTCTTCTCCTGCACTACGTTGTTACGCGCCCGCGCCTTGATCTCGTCACGCAGCAGCTTTTCCAGCAGTTCCACCGCCAGGTTGCGGCTCTTCATCTGTCGCACGTCTTCCAGAAATTCTTCCGACAACAGGCCGATGTTGGGCTTGTCCAGGCCCGCCAGGGCGAAGATATCCGCCACTCCATCCGCCACGATGGCGTTGTCCAGGATCTGCTTGAGCGCGCTGTTCTTGTCCGCGTCGGAACGCTTGCGGTCCACCGTGGTGAACTTGACGATGGCGGCCTTGACGGCGGCGAAGAAGGCAATCTCCGTGCGCAAGGCGGTGGCCTCGTCCAACGTGCTGCACAGGGAAAACGCCTTGCTCACGGCCAGCATGGCATCGAGGAAGCGCTGCTTGCCGTCCTTCAGCCCAAGAATGTGGTTGGCCGCCGGCACCAGCAGCTTCATCGCCTCAGTCTCAAAGCCACTGTAGTCGAAGCCATGCATCAGCCCGCGCACGATGTCCAGCTTTTCCAGCAGCACGGCCAGGGCCTCGCTCGCGTTGTGCGTCGGGTCGCCCTTGCCCTTGGCTTCGGTGTAGGTCTTGAGCGCCGCTTTCAGCTCGTTGGCAATGCCGATGTAATCCACCACCAGTCCACCGGGCTTGTTGCGGAACACCCGGTTGACGCGGGCGATGGCCTGCATCAGGTTGTGGCCCTTCATGGGCTTGTCCACGTACATGGTGTGGCAGCAGGGCGCGTCGAAGCCGGTCAGCCACATGTCGCGCACGATCACCAGCTTCAACGGATCCGCCGGGTTCTTGAAGCGCTTTTCCAGGCGTTTCTTCACCTGCTGGCTGTACAGGTGCGGTTGCAACAAGGGCTTGTCCGCTGCCGAGCCAGTCATCACCACCTTGATCGCGCCCTTTTCCGGGTCAGCGTCGTGCCAATCCGGACGCAGGGCCACGATGGCCTTGTACAGCTCGGCGCAGATGTCACGGCTCATGCAGACGATCATCGCCTTGCCTTCCAGCGTGGCGGTGCGCGTCTCGAAGTGCTGCACCAGGTCGGCAGCCACCTGTTCCAGCCGTGGCTGGGCGCCCACCAGCTTGGTCAGCGCAGCCCAATCGCTCTTGGTCTTCTCGCGGGCGGTGAGGTCTTCCTCATCCTCGATGACCTCATCCACCTGGGCATTGAGCGCGTCGATCTCGGCCTGGTTCACGTCCAGCCTGGCCAGGCGGCTTTCATAGAAGATCGGCACGGTGGCGCCGTCATGAACCGCGTCCTGAATGTCGTAGATGCTGACGTAATCGCCAAACACCGCCCGTGTGTCCTTGTCTTCCAGGGCGATGGGGGTGCCGGTAAAGCCGATGAAGGTGGCATTGGCCAGCGCGTCGCGCATGTGCTTGGCGTAACCGAACACGTACTTGCCGGTCTTGGTGTCCAGCCGCCCCTTCATGCCGTACTGGCTGCGGTGCGCCTCGTCGGAGATCACCACGATATTGCTGCGACCCGACAGCAGCGGGTGCTGTTCCTCATCGTCCAACAGGGCAAACTTCTGCACCGTGGTGAAGATGATGCCGCCAGCCTCGCGCGAAGCCAGCATCTCGCGCAGTTCCTCGCGACTGCCAGCCTGCACCGGCGTCTGCCGCAGCAGGTCTTCGGCGGCGCAGAAGGTGCCGTACAGCTGCCCGTCCAGATCGTTGCGGTCGGTCACCACCACCAGCGTGGGGTTCTTCATCTGCGGCTGCTGCAACAGCTTGCCCGCGTAGCAGGCCATGGTGATGCTCTTGCCCGAGCCTTGCGTATGCCACACCACACCGGCCTTGCGGCTACCGGGCTGCACTTCCTTGCCATAGGTGGCGCGCGGCTCCTGCACTTCCAGCATTCCCTTGTTCGGATTGCTGGCGGCGATGACCGTGGCGGCCACCGCCTCGCGCACCGCATGGAACTGGTGGTAGCCGGCGATCTTCTTGATGATCTGGTCGGCATCCTGCTCGAACAGCACGAAGTGACGCACATAGTCGAGAAACAGCGCCGGCTCAAAGAACCCGCGCACCAGCGTTTCCAACTCGAATTCCAGCAGCGGCCGGTCATCCTCGTTGGCAATCGCCCGCCAGGGCTGCATGCGTTCCTGATCGGCCGTGAGCGAACCCAGCCGCGCCGTGAAGCCGTCACTGACCACCACCGCCACGTTGGTGTTGAACAGGTCGCCAATCTCTTCCTTGTAGGTCTGGATCTGGTTGAAGGCATCCCAGATGTCGGTCTGCTCGTTGGCCGGGTTCTTCAGCTCGATCACCGCCAGCGGCAGGCCGTTGACGAAGGCCACCAGATCGGGGCGGCGCGGCTGCTTGGTGCCGGTCACGGTGAACTGGCTGACCAGCAGGAAATCGTTGTTGCGTGGATTGGCGAAGTCGATCAGGTTGACCAGCTCAGTGCGCTTTTCATCGCCCACGGCAAATTCGACCGGGATGCCGGCCAGCAGCAGTCGATGCACGCGGCGATTGCGGGCGATCAGCAGTGGCTCGCTCACCGTCAGCAGTTCGTGTGCTGCCTGTTCCAGCGCGGCGGCGGGGATGTGCGGGTTGATGCGTGCCAGTGCTGCCAGCAGGTGGTCGTGTAGTACGGTCTGGCGGTAGTCGTTGCGGGCGGGCTGATCGCCATCGGGTGCGATGGCCGGACCGTCGACGTAACGCCAGCCCAGTTCGTTGAACCAGCCGATCGCGGCATTTTCGAGTTGTTGTTCGGTGATGCTCACAAATATGGTTCCCCCGTACCTACCCGATACAATCAGCACTGCTCATTGACTATATTTAAGCCCTTGCAATGTGATGTGTCGGTGCTTCTGTTTTCCTGGCGTGGCAGGAGCTTCGGTTTGCGATGAAATAAAAAAATATATAAAAATCAATCAACTGTGAAATTCTTGGCCTTCTTGTCAAACTTGCCATGAAATAACTCAGGCCCATGCCGGAATGTACCTGGCATAACGCCGCGAGTCCGGCGCATTGGGATCGTTCTTGACCAAGCCCTGCTCGATCGTCGCGGTAATGATCTGCGACACGATGTTGCCGCGGCCTTTCTTGAAATCCAGAGAGTCAGATTCTCCGGAGACAGGCCAAGCGGGAAGCAGTGCACTGTTCATCCGTAATAGCCTTCCATGTTTGATAAGAACAACTCGAATTCATCCAACTGAATGGTCGGTGCTAGTTGATCTCGAACTGCCTTGTCGACGATTTTGGCCGAATCCACCGTAGCCTTGAGATCGCTGGAAGTAATCCATTCGTTATTCCATAGTGAAATATTCGATCCAGTAACCAGCTTGCAGATGGCTTCGGTGTATTCAATATTCTTGTTGATTGGCAGCGTCACACGCTGTAACCATATCTGCATGTGACCGGTGTTGGGGAGCTTCCCGAATTTCTGCTGTATTCGTCGCACTGTAGCGAATTTTTCGTTGTCATCTTCCATTTGCCCCAGAAGTATGCTGAGCACTGCGGCGCAAATCGCATAAGTGCGCGGATTCCGATAAGCAATGTCCACCACGATAGCAATCAATGGCATCAAACTTTCTTGCTTGGGCTTCGTCTTTGCCCTCAAAAGGCGCCTGTTGTAGTCGCCCAATGCGCGCGCCAAACTACCGGAGTTTGGGTAATCATTCGCATGGTCGTGGATGATGAGCAGGTGCTTTTGAAAGTCCTTTTCGTGCTGCTTCCGCCCTGTCCATACCAGTTTGTCGCTCTTGATGGATGAGCGCACCACATCCGCGCTCGCACGCGTCTTCGATGGATTGAGCTTCAGTCCCAAATCTGTGGTGATTTCGGTAATAGCCTTGATGATGGCATCGCCGTCTTGTGGGTTATTGACGAAGATGCGGTAATCATCGCGGTAGCGCAGAATCTGGAAGTTCGAAATATTTTCCCGCTTCAACCGTTTTGATAGTTCCCGGTCGGCAAACCCCAACACCATCTCCGCGATGAAGTCCATCAACACCGAACCCTGCGGTATCCCGTTGGTCTGCCCGTGCCGCATGTCCTGAATGTGGTTGTCTATGACATTGCCTATCAAGCAACCATCCCGCCTTTTGCGCTTTGCTACCGCCTTCGTGTGCAAGGCCCACGCGATAGAGTGTGTGTAAATCGCGCCGTAGCAATCCGTTATGTCGGTTTCCAGCACATAGTCGTATTCAAGCGAGAGTGCGATGGAGCGTTGCTCAACCTGCTGCCACCACTCCGTGACCTGCTCTGCGCGGTCTTTTTGCTTTGATGTCGAAACCACGGGCAAACTCAAGCAGCAAATCTTCGCGTTTCCAGAAAAAATTTTAAATCGCTTGCATATGCGCCGCCACTTTGCTTCCTCTGTTATTTCCTGAACAAGGGAGACATAGAGCGCAGGATGAATCAACTGAAATGGCCGCCATGCGTATCGCCCATCCTTGTTATGCAGGATGGTGTAATTCACATCGTCGTAGTCACGCACTTTGTTTTTATGCACCATGCTTGACAGCTTTTTGCTATCAAGCACACTGGCGGTATCTCTCAGCAAACCATCGAACTTCAGGTAAGGTGGAAAGTCTAGGTTGCAATAGCTTTCTGGCTTCAACAGAAAGTTCCGTGCTTCATCGTGCGAAAGTTCGAGAATGGATTTTCGAATGGCTGCGTTGACGGGAAAAGTCATTTGGCAGCCTCTACATCCGGAACGCGCAGCTCACCAGAGAGGAGTTTGGGGAGAAGGGTGTCGCGGAGTTCGGCTAACGACTGACTTGTAATTTCGTTTGCACGCATTGTTTTCCTCATCTGCTCAACCAGCCCATCGAAGGCATCCAAAACCAGGGCAGGCGGTGCGACCAGTTCAAGCCGGTACACGTTCTCACGATTCAACCCGGGAACTGCCGCATCGGTATTCATTTTGTTCAGCCCGAGCGTTTGCATGGCATAGAAGCAGTAAGTTATCGGCACTGCTTTGGGTTTGACGTAAAAGGTCGTGTCGATTGGGAAAAACGGATCATCTTCCCAGTACAAACTACCCACAGTTCCTTTGCGCCCAACAATGATTGCGCCGTGTGGTACCAGTGCTTCATTGTGGTAGCCAGTGACGCCGCCAGACCCGTAAACAGGAACAGAGCCTTGTTTACGGTCGGTTGATTTGAGAGCTTTGCCGTATGCCAATTCAATCAGATCACCAACGCGCTTTACTTCCCATCCCTTCGGAATCTCTCCCAACTCCGACTCTTGCATTGCATCGGGAAACAGCGCGGCGGTGGCGGCGAGTTGGTCGTGGTGCTCGCGGGGCATCTGGTCGAGTTCGGCGTCGGTCTTGCCGCTGATGGCGCGCATGGCGGCGCGCAGCGGGTCTTCGCCTTGTTCGATGGCGGCAATCTTGGCCTTGACCGGGTCGAAATCGACAAACCAGGATTTGAAGATGGCTTGCGCCATGGCTTCGAGGGTTTGGTTGATACGGCGGTTGAGGTCGATTTTTTTGTCGATTATTACTAACGGCTCAATTAAAGAAACTCGCTCTTCAACCGTGCCTGGTATTTTAATATCCAACCGATGCGCATTATCTCTATTAAGACCTGGTACGGCTGCATCAGTATTCATATCCTCTAAACCTAAAGAAGAAAGAAGGTAATACGAAAAATATGTTTCCTGAATACTGTCCTTTGTAACATAAAAAGCCGTATCACTTACCCAGCACGGCACTGTACTAAAGTGAACTTTACCAACACTACCCTTCCTGCCAATAATTACAGCGTGCTGTTTTACTAATGGTTTATTAGTGAATGTGAAAATTCCGTTAGAACCATAAACTGGCGTTCCATCAGTTACCTGATCATTTTTCTTAACAGCTTTACCATAGGTAAATGGGCAGTAATCACCTACCGTAGTTATTATCCATTTACGATCCACTCTAACTTCCTGCACCACCACCTTATCCCGCTCAATTACTTTTCTGAAAGATTCGCTGGTACTGGCCCAATCGACAATATCCACCTTCCACGGCAGGTCGGATTCGGAGAAGTCATCGCTCAGGCTGGCACTCACATCCAGCGAGAGGGGTTTATCGGTGATGACGGCCAGATCAAGGTCGGAATATTCCTTGGCCGTCCATTTGGCGCGGGAGCCGAACGCCCAGACGGCATATTGCGGCACGTGTTTTTGCAGGATGTCGCACACGATGCCCCAGTGATCGGGGCGAATGTCGATCTTGGGCAGTTCAGGCATTGCGGCTTTCCAGTTTTTGCAACAACGCCCGTGCGTCATCAATGAAGATCAAGGTGTCCTGATAGACTTTCTGCGCTTTTTCATGGTCATAGGTATGGGCAGTGATATTGCGCATCTTGCGATATTTGAACCAAGCCTCCACATCGGCGATCAAGCCTTTCTCGGCGGCGACGCGCAATACATCACGAAAGTTGGTTTCATCCACTTCGGTTGGGCTTGCTGATTCCAGTTCGATCTGGCGTCTGACCATCTTGATACTGATTTCATAAACAAACTCGAAGTTCTGAATAACGCCTGCAATCAACGTGTTCCGCACCTTTTCGGACTGCCGATTAAACCATTCGCCATCGCTGACTACCTCCAACCCATCTTCAAGTGATCCCACAGCATCCCGTAACGCGGAAAGGTCAAGTCGAATATCACTCATGCGCGCTCTCCTGTTTTTCCAGGCTGTATCCCAACCCCACCAAATTCTTCCTGATGTCTTCTTCCAGCTTGGCACTCTCTGCAAACTGCTCCGCCAATTGCGAGGTCAGCCGCTGCATCCTGTCTGCAAAGGGTTCGCCGTCGTCTTCCTGTTCCGCTGCACCTACATAGCGGCCCGGCGTCAGCACATGCTCATGCTTGCGGATTTCGTCCAGCTTGGCGGAATAGCAGAAGCCGGGCACATCCTTATATCCCTCGCCCTGCTGCCAGGCATGGAAGGTATCGGCGATTGTCTGGATTTCGTCCGTAGTGTCGTTCTGAATGAAGTCACGCAGCACGCGGTCTTTCATGTAGCCCATCTGACGGGCGTCGATGAACAGGAACTCGCCGCGCCGGTCGCGCTTCTTCTTGTCCAGCGCAAGGCCGTTCTGCTTGTCGCGGGTCAGGAACCAGATGCAGGCCGGAATCTGGGTGTTGGTGAACAACTGGCCGGGCAGCGCGACCATGCACTCGACGTAGTCGTCCTCGACCAGCCGCTTGCGGATTTCGCCCTCGTTGTTGGTGTTGGAACTCATGGAGCCGTTGGCCAGCAGCAGCGCCATGCTGCCGGTAGGCGCCAGGTGCCAGAGCATGTGCTGCAGCCAGGCGAAGTTGGCGTTGCCCTGCGGCGGCGTGCCGGCGATCCAGCGCGGGTCATTGGCCAGCTTTTCGTTCCACCATTCCTTCATGTTGAAGGGCGGGTTGGCCATGACGAAATCGGCGCGCAGATCCGGGTGCAGGTCGTTCAGCAGGGTATCGGCCGGGCCGCTGCCGAAGTTGAAGTCGATGCCGCGAATGGCCATGTTCATGGCGGCCAACCGCCAAGTGGTGGGGTTGCTCTCCTGCCCGTAGACGCTGATCTGCCCGCTCTTGCCGTTGGCTGCCTTGCCGCCGTGCTGTTCGATGAACTCCTCGCTTTGCACGAAGAAACCACCGGAGCCCATGGCCGGGTCGTAGACGCGGCCTTTGAATGGCTGGAGCATTTCCACGATCAGGGTGACGATGCTCTTGGGCGTGTAGTACTGGCCGCCCTTCTTGCCTTCGGCCAGGGCGAACTGGCCGAGGAAGTATTCGTAGACGTGGCCAAGGATGTCCCTGGATTTCAGGTTCAGCGGCTGGCCCTTGTATTCCTTGGCGCTGAAGTCGGTATCCGAGAAGTGGCTGATCAGCCCGGCCAGCTTGCTGGAGTCGAGCTGCACGCGGGCGAAGTCCTTGTTGAGCACGTTCTTCAGGCGGGCGTTCTCACGCTCGACGGCTTCCATGGCGTTGTCGATCAGCCAGCCGACCGAGCGCATTTCCTCGGGTTCGTCCTTGCCCGGCTTGTTCCACGGCAGCGCTGCCTTGGGCGGCAGTTGCGCGCAGTCGCGCAGGGTTTGCCAACGCGCTTCGACCGGCACCCAGAACACGTTCTTCTCGGTGTAGTAGTCGCGCACTTCCAGTTCTGCGGCGATGTTGTCTTCGTACTCCTGGGTGCCTGCGCCGCCGTACTCGTCCGGGTCCATGTAGTAGTCATGATCCGGGTTGGTGAACTGCTCGCGCAATTCGCGTTGCCGTTCTTCGAAGGCATCGGACACGTACTTGAGGAAGATCAGCCCGAGCACGACGTGCTTGTAGACGGCGGCATCGAGGTTGGAGCGCAGCTTGTCGGCGGCGGTCCAGAGCTTCTTTTCCAGGTCGTTGAAGAATTGTTGTTCGATAAGATGCATAAGAGTCTATTGAATAATGGTTTAACTCAGGCGGGCCAATACAGGCGTTTTAAAGGAACGATGCGTTTGGTTTCAGCATCGGTAGCGTCGTAGTGCTCCGTCAGCGCTCGCACTACATGGTCCAATGTCCACAAGGCTAAAGGGATGGCAGCCCGATCAGCTTCATATTGAGCATCTTTGCTGAAGCCACCTGTACTGACATACAGGCCTCGGTCATCTTTATGACGGCCACCCAGAAAACTGCGAATATCCTGGCTGCCAATTTGTCCTTTGTGGTGTTTAACTTCTACGACGATGCGTGGGTGCTCAAAACCAAAACCATCTGGTGAGGCGACGATATCCTTGCCCCGGTCAGAGCCGGGTGGCGATACTTGGGTCTTGTAGCCCATGGCGCGCAGGATGCCTGCAACGAGTTGTTGCATTTCATCCCAATCCAGCTTATTGACCAGGTCTTTGATTCGCTCAAGGGCTTGGGAGTCAATATCTGCAAGCGGGTCATCAATGATGTCATCTGTTGCAGCTTCGGTGGGTTGAGATGTGCCTTGCAATATTCCGAGGATTTCGTTTGTCACTATTGCAGGAACTTCAAAAACAGTCATGGTCGAGCCGAGGCTGTTTTTACTTGGCGTGCTTAAATCATCACGTGCCAATTCTTGAGCTTGCCATTTTACTTGGCGCACCAAGGCCATGCCTTGATCTGCCAAGTCCTGGCGATATTCAGACTGGCTGAGAATTTTTCCGACTAGGTAAGTGCGATTGATGGGAGAGTAGGTAATAACCCAGTCATCGACACTGATTTCATTCACAAATCGCCAGACCTGCGATGCGCCAGAAATAATGGTGCCTGGTTTTGCGTGAGGCTCTATTTGTTCGTAAAGGGCAATTAATTGCTTGCGGGAAATGCCGGGTTTTGCATGCTGTGCGAATTGGCTCCAACCGATTGCGGCGATATTGTTTTCTCTGAAGGCCTCGTAAAGGCTTCCGCCATCTCCCCGTATCATCCACATTCTTGCCAATCTGTTTCTCCCGTGGTTAAGCCTACCTTAATTTTTGTTTGATTTTATCAGTTATCGATTTGCAAATGGCCGCAAGTATGGGATTCGAATATGCAGCTTGTCGGGGTTAGAGACGATGATCAAATTGGAAAATGCAGATAATAAAAAACCGCAGGTATGAAGCTGCGGTTTTGAGTTTTGCTTACAGCGTATTGCTGAACAGCTGCAAGGCCAGCTGGTAGCCCGTGGCGGCAAGCTGCGGGTCGTAGCGTTCGCCCTCGTCGCGCATGAAGGCGTGCTGGCCGTTGAACTCGTGCCAGGTGAAGCTGAGGCCTGCGTCCGTCAATTGTTGGTACACCTGCACGCGGCCTGCGGTCGGGATGTGGTTGTCCTGTTTGCCCCAGATCATGAGCAGTTCGCCCTTGATGTCGGCCAGGCGCTCCATGCTGTGCTGGCCCGGCTTGTTGGGGATGACCTGGGTATGCAGGTCGGTCGCGTAGAAACAGGCGGTAGCCTTGACTTCAGGTTGCAGGGCGGCGCGGAATGCCAGGTGGCCGCCGATACAGAAGCCTGCGGCGCCAATGTTGCCGTTGAACCAGGGCTGCGTTTTGGTCCATTCGATCAAGGCACGGTTGTCGCTGTCGTAGCCCTGCACGTCCTTGGCCGACTTGTCGGCATTGCCCTTGTCGCGGCCCGCATCGTCGTAGGCGAGCACGGTGCCGATCGGGTTGAGTTCGTGGAAGACTTCCGGCACCAGCACAGCATAGCCGTGGCCTGCCAGGAAGCGGGCGGCACGCTCGATCGGGCCGGTCTGCTGGAATATCTCGGAGTAGAACAGGATCGCAGGGAAACGGCCTTCGCCGGCAGGGCGATGCACATAGGTGCGCATGGTGCCGGTTGGGGTCTCCAGGTCGACGGTATGGCTTTGAATCAGCATTACGTGGCTCCTCCCACAAAATAAATTATCAATGGCTGCCTATATTCTATCGCGCCAGGCGCAATTCATGCAGGGATATCAAGCGGATGCGGGGCAAATCAGGCAGGCCAGCCCCGGAAACGGCATTGAACAGGCGCCGGGGCTGGCTGGATGGCGGGTTAGTTGGTGGACAGGCAGCTCTTCATGAAATCCTTGCGAGCGTCGCCGCTCAGGTTTTTCTTGCCTGCCTCGGTATTGCAGCTCTTCATTTTCTGTTGCTGGGAATTGCCGGCTAGCTCAGGCGTTCCGGACAGACAGTTCTTCATGAACGCCTTACGTTCGTCGCCCTTGAGGTTCTTTTCGCCAGCGGAGGCGTTGCATGACTTCATGCGCTCCTGCTGGGTGTTGGCCGGCGTATCGGCGGTGGCGGACAGGCACGATTTCATGAAGTCCTTGCGGGCGTCACCGCTCAGGCTCTTGGCTGCAGCCTCGGCATTGCAGGACTTCATCTTGTCCTGCTGCGGGTTGGCCTGGGCGGTGCTGATACAGAGGATAGATAACAACAGGGCGCTGATGAGCGGTTTCATTGCAAAGGTCTCCTCGTCGGGTAGTTGAGCCAAGTCCTGGCTTGTTGGGAACTGCAATGCCTATCTTACTGCCAATTCCACCCACGGGGTCGCTGTGGAGCGGTGAAATGACAATTGTTGACTAAGACAATTCTTCCACAATGTCCATCAAGGTATGCTGCACGTAAATGACGCCCAGCGCCAGGGCGTTGGCCAGGCGCAGCAGGGGCTGGCTGAGGAGTTGCATGGCGGTTTCCTGATTCATGAAATTCCTCGCCATCATCCCTCGACAGTATGACAATGATGTGATCCGAAAACCGGTGCCGTGCCAACCGACGAAACGCGTACATGGATCGGCGTTGGAAAAACATCAATACGGAGGGAGATCAAGGCTTTAAACCCTTGCGGGGAATGTCATCCGCCCTGCAAAATCCACATAAATACAGTCGTTGATTGACGGAGGGTGAGACCATGCAGCAGTCATTGCTACAAGCCGTGGAGCTGGCATTAAATGACGATTGGGATGCTGCCCATGAGATTGCGCAGGATTCCAACGAGGTGGTTGCGCATTGGATCCATGCTGTGCTGCACAAGATTGAGGGCGACGAGTGGAACAGCCGTTATTGGTACCGGCGGACTCCGCACGCATATGAGGAGTATGCCGATCCCAAGACGGAGTTGCGGGCGATTGCCACAGTATTGAAAGGCGGGAGTTGAAACTTCCCGTCTTAAGTCGTGTTTACACCTTGAACTGAGGACGTCCCGGTTCAGGCCAGTCGGTGTGGAAGAATTCGCCGCGTGGCTGGTCTGTGCGTTCGTAGGTATGGGCGCCGAAGTAGTCGCGTTGCGCTTGCAGCAGATTGGCAGGCAATGTCGCACTGCGGTAGCCGTCGTAGTAGGAAAGCGCTGCGCAGAACGCCTGGGCCGGGATGCCGTTGCGCACGGCGAGCGATACCACTTCCCGCCAGCTTTCCTGACCTTCGTCTAGCGCCTCGGTGAAGTAAGGGTCCAGCATCAGGTTCTTCAGGCGTGAATCCAGTGCATAGGCATCGGTGATCTTCTGCAGGAAACGGGCGCGGATGATGCAGCCGCCACGCCAGATTTGCGCAATCTCGCCGAAGTTGAGCTTCCAGTTGTAAGCGACCTGGGCCTTGTCCATCAATTGGAAGCCCTGGGCGTAGGCGCAGATCTTGGAGCAATACAAGGCATTGCGGATCGCCTCGATCAGCTTCTCGCGGTCGGATTCCAGCTTGATTGCAGGCCCCTTAAGGATGCCGCTGGCTTCCACGCGCTCATCCTTGACTGTCGACAATGCGCGCGCGAACACGGCCGCGGCGATCGCATTGGCCGGGGAGCCCAGCTCAAGCGCGTTGGCGGCGGTCCATTGCCCGGTGCCCTTCTGCCCTGCGGCATCCATGATCTTGTCCACGAGAAAGCCGTCGCCGGCAGGGTCCTTCTGCTGCAGGATGTCCCCGGTGATCTCGATCAGAAAGCTCGACAGCTCGCCCTTGTTCCATTCCTCGAATACCTTGCCGATTTCGTCTGCGCGCATGCCGAGCAGATTCTTCATGAGCCAATAGGCTTCGCAGATCAGCTGCATGTCGATGTATTCGATGCCGTTGTGCACCATCTTGACGTAATGTCCCGCGCCGTCGGGGCCGATGTACTCGGCGCAGGAGAAGCCGCCCTGCAACGGCTTGCCCGGCTCGGCGCCCTCGATAGGCTTGCCGGTGCGCGGGTCTACCTTGGCAGCAATGTCGCGCCAGATCGGCTCCAAGGACGACCATGCCTTGCGCGTGCCGCTGGGCATGAGCGACGGGCCGAAACGCGCGCCGGTCTCGCCGCCCGATACGCCCGAGCCGATGAATTCGAGTCCCTTGGCCTTGAGTTCCTTCTCGCGGCGGATGGTATCCGTCCAGAGTGCATTGCCGCCATCGATGATGATGTCGCCTTCCTCCAGGAACGGGATCAATGCATTGATGGTGACGTCGGTTGCGCTGCCGGCTTTCACCAGCAATACGATCTTGCGGGGACGCTTGATGCTCAATACGAAGGTGGCGAGGTCTTCAAAGCCCTTGAGGTTGCCGGCGGAAGGCTCGTTGTCCTTGCAGTGGGCGATGAATTTGCGTGTTTTTTCCGGGTCGCGGTTATAAACGGAGATCGTGTAGCCGTGATCTGCGATGTTGAGTGCTAGGTTCTGCCCCATGACTGCCAAACCAATGAGGCCAATATCTGCGGTATTTGTACTCATGATGATTGCTTCTTGTTAATTAGGGTGGATAGAAACGAGAGCCAAAACCAACGCGCGAGCATATATAACTCGGTAAATATACAACTCTGTAAAACGGCTCCCAAGCCAGACTATAGACCTTTATGGAAAAACCTTCAAAGCCAAAGTTCCGGGAATTTTGGAAATTGTGATGGTTTTTATGGGTTTGCCGGGCTTGTGCCGGCGAGGTGGGAAATGAGCTTGAGACGGCGGTTGAGGGTATGGCCTGCGATCAGGAGCAAACTGCCCGGTATCGTCAGTGCGATTTCGGCAGCGGTGTTCATGGGCACGAATGCGGCGGCGCCTACCAAGGCCAGCCCGGCGGCCAGCAACAGGCTGGGCTTGCCATCGCCGTGATGGCGCAAACCCGACCATGCGCCGAAAATGGCTGCGGGCAGCAGGGCAATGAACAGCCAGACGTGCACAGCCTCATCGAGGAACACGGAAAGCGGCAGGATCATGGCGATCAAGGGCAGCACGGTACAGTGGATCAGGCAAAGCAGCGAGACGAAATTGCCGAATTTGTCCCAGCTAAGGAATTTTGGATCGGTGAGGCGGATGATGTGCACCACAGTTGCAGAGGTTAACGAATGTGGATTCTAGCCCAATGCGTGGCATGGAGCAACTGTGTTGCAATTTTATGACACGGGGAACCGGCGGTTTTTCTCAGCCTGTGGTTGTTTTTTGCCTGCCGTGTCTGCCAGTCAGCCGACTGAGAAAAGAGCCTGCTGGCTGGGATATGACTGTCAGGGGATTGTTTACCCAGAATTACCTAACTTTACACTGGCCCTACAAACTTAGGCTCAGCCTTGCCAGTCTTACGTTTACTTTCCAAACAAGGGACGAAGCGAGGTGTATGGTGGCAATCTCTAAACGGTCGATGATACTTCTGGCACTGACCGGCAGCTTGCTGATGAGCGTCAGTGCCCAGGCTGACCCATGGCGGGGCGGGCACCGTCATGGCGGAGGCCCCAATATCGGGTTTTATTTTGGCCCAGGCTATGGACCCGGCTGGGGGCCCTATTATCCGCGCCCCTACTACGCAGTGCCTACCTATCCCTATTACCCGCCCGTGATCGTCGCCCCCGCGCCGGCGCCCGTGCCGCCGCCGGTCTACATCGAGCAGGTTCCGCAGCAAAGCGCCGCGCCCGAGGCGGCGGATAGCGGGTATTGGTATTACTGTAAGCAGCCGGAAGGCTACTACCCCTACGTGAAGGAATGCCCTGCGGGCTGGCAAAAGGTTGCGCCGCAGCCGGCACGGTAATGGAAGGAAGCATCATGAAACGCGTTGCCGCATTGATTCCGTTGCTGTTGTTGAGCGCCTGCGCCACCTTGCCCCCGGACGGCCCGAGTCGCATGGCTCTGCCGGGCAGCACCAAGAGTTTCGACCAATTCCGCTATGACGACGGCATTTGCCGCCAGTTCGGCCTGGAGCAAAGCGGCTCTGCCAAGACCGCGGCCCAGGATAGCGCAGTGACGAGTGCCGCAGTGGGCACGGTGGTGGGCGGTTTGCTCGGCGCCGCGGTCGGCGGGCATGAAGGGGCTGCCGTCGGCGCGGGTTCCGGTTTGCTGGTCGGCACCATGGCTGGTACCGGCATGGCGGCGGACTCTTACCAGGCTTCCCAAGCGCGTTACGACAATGCCTATACGCAATGCATGTACGCCAAGGGGCACAAGGTGGCGGTGTCGGGCAGGCTGGCCCAGGTTCGCGAGCAGGCGGCCCCTGTGCGCCGCAGCGTGCCGCCTCCGCCCCCGCCGCCGGGATATCGCGGCGAGCCGTTGTCGGCAGGCGTACCGCCGGATTACCGGGAATAGAACATTTTCAAGTTGTTTGCATGTATCGGGGATAGACAGCGCGTTCGAGAACGCAGGATCAGGAGGACAGTATGAAACAGGTGAATAAAAACAGACTTTGGTCAGTCCTTGGCATGGTATTGATTGCCAGCATGCTCGGCCAGACGGCCGCCTATGCGGACCGGGGCGACAGGCATGATCGGGGGCAGCGTCAGGAGCAGCGCTGGGATAGAGGCCATGACCGTGGTCATGGCGACCGGCAGTACCGGCAGCAAGACAGGCGTTGGGATCGCGGTCAGCGTCCTATGATTGTGCAGAATGTGCATTATCATTTCCGGGATGGTGACCGACTTCGATTGCGTGACAATTATCATCGTCATCTGCAGGTGATTGCGCATGATCATCATCGACCATATTTTGTGCCAGGTCATGTCATGCAGCATGCCTACAGGCCCCATATCACACCGGTACCTGTGCATGTGTTGCGTACCTTGCCACCTCCTCCTCCAGGATATGTGATTGGTTACTATCAGGGATATAACGTGGTGTATGACCCGGCAACGTATGTCATACTGAGTGCGATTGATCTGCTTTCCAGGTGATGCTGGAGTGCATTAGCGCTATTTTTATTAAGGTGATTGACCGAGAAGTTTCAGTCGCAATTTAGGTTCGCTGGTTTTGTTACCTAGCCAGATATCAAGAAAATGGCGGCTGAACTCTGGGTCTTTCACTGTTGTTGTCACTTGCCCATTGCTGAAGAAACGCAAGCTCTGGTCGGGCAATAGTAATGCGGTAAGACTATCGCCCGCCTTAACATCAGTAAATGCATGTTGCATCACTGGAATCCAACGCGTGACATGTGACTCTTCAACACCTTGTTGGCGCATTTGCTTTGCGCCTTCCTCTGCTAGGTTCTTGGCAGAAAAATCATGGCCATAAATCAATTGCAAGGCATGCGGACTGGCCGCATCGTAATGTCCCTGCGCAGCCCATAATTTCGCTTCATATACCTTGATGCCAAACCAACGTAGCACGCCTTGTCCCACCAAGGTTGCTTGTGGAATGTCGGTAACGATGTATGCGGGTACCTCTTCAGCTTTTGCTAGGCTGCTGAGTAACAATAATCCCAATAACAAAGTCCGCATATGGTTTCTCCATTCAGTGGTGCAGTGTCCATAATTTGACGTCAGTGCGGTGCTCCATGAAGCCTGCCTCGCAATATTTCAAATACATCTCCCACAGTCTGACGAAAGCATCATCGAATCCCTGTTCATGTACGGTTGCCAGTTGTGACATGAATGCGCTGTGCCAGCGACGTAAGGTGGCGGCATAATCCAGGCCAAAGGATTGTTGTTTGGCGATCTTGAGGCCAGCTTTGTCGGCTTGGCGATGCAATATGGAGGGGCTAGGCAGCATGCCACCGGGAAAAATGAATTGCTGGATAAAGTCTGTACTGCTGCGATAGTGGTCAAAGTGCTCATCAGCAATATCAATGCACTGGATGACAGCGCGACCATTTGTTTTCAGGCTGCGTTGCAGGATATTGAAATAAGTAGGCCAATGCGCTTCCCCTACGGCTTCCAGCATTTCGATGGAGACAATATGGTCATACTCGCCTTGAAGATCGCGGTAATCCTGTAGCTTCAGGCTGACTAAATGGTCAAGGCCTTGCGTTTGCAGGCGTTGTTGGGCAAACGCCAACTGTGCTGGCGACAAGGTGATGCCATAGACACGTAATCCACGCTTTGCGGCATATTCAGCAAATCCACCCCAACCGCAGCCAATTTCTAGAATCTGTTGCCCTGGCTGTGCATTGAGTTCATCAAGGATGCGCTGATATTTGGCATGCTGTGCCTGCTCCAGTGGCTGATCTGGCTGATCGCCAAACCAGGCAGCGGAGTAGGTCATGCTGGCGTCTAGCCATAGCTGATAAAAATGGTTGCCAAGATCGTAGTGCGCCTGAATATTGCGTTGACTGCCCGCGCGGCTATTGTTGCGCAGCCATAAATGAGTAAACCGGCGCACCAGCAAGGCCCACCATTTGCCATGAATTGCTTGTTCAAGTGCTTGCTGGTTTTGGATAGCAAGGCGGAACAAAGACAGTAGGCAACTGCTACTTACCCAACCTTGTCGCAGGCTATCAGCAAAGCCGATATCTCCCTGACCCATGATCAGGCGGGCAGCGCGCCAGTCATGAATGTGAAGCTCGGCATCTAACCCGCCTGACTGCTTACCAAAGCTGTGTGTCCATCCTTCCGGAGTAGTAACACTTAATCTGCCGTATTGCAGTTTTTCCAGCATACTGAACAAGAGCTGGCCGGTGAGGGGAAGCCGTGGTGTGCTTTGCAGGGCAAGGGCGCGGCTAGACTTGCTTTTCATTGCCATGTTTCCTCTGGTTATGGGTCAGGGAATTGAACGGAGGGACTGGTTTACGATAAAACGGTGTTTTCTTGAGCCATAGTTGCAATGCTTGCCAATGAATGCGGAAGACAACACCTAACGTGAGCAAGGGCATACGACAAAATGCCATGAATAAGTTACGTTGGGTGGCAGGCTTGTACTGACAACAAATTGAAGTGGCAATCAAGGGTTGCGTATGCTCATCGTCATCAAAGTAATCAATGGCCATCAAATGACGGTTGCCATGGCCATGATAACGGAAGCGATAGTGTCCACTTACGTTGCAAAATGGCGAGACATGGAAAGCCTTACGGCACAGCAATGGTGTATCTGACGTGATCGGGCCATGATCTTCAGCGCTCAGTAAATATTGGTGATGTTCGCCAAATGTGTTGTTAACTGCTGCGAGAATGGCACGCAGGCCACCTTCTTGGTCATGCATATACCAAAAGCTGACTGGATTGAAGACATATCCCAATACCCTGGGCATGGTTTGCAGCCAGATTTCACCTGTTGGTAATGTCATATTAGCTGCCGATAATTGCTCTTCCAGCCAGCCAATCAAATTGCCTTGTCCATGTGGTTGCTTGTCTGCGTGATCTCGCTCGTGAAAAGACAACAAGCGCCTGCGATTGATGCCGAACAGCCAATGGCTTTGCGTGCGCAATGTGGCGAGTTGGCGCAAGGGAATACGCAGGCAGAATACCGGGTAGATAAAATGATGGTGAGCCGGGCGTGTCCTTGTATGCATGACCTGGCCTTCACCTACCCATATTGAGGCTGCCTCAGTCATATACAGCCTGCCATGGTGGTTCCACGCCTAGAGCCAGGGCGACGCGCAATGCCGATTTCAAGCCATCTTCATGAAAACCATATCCGCTCCATGCGCCGCAAAACCAAGCACGGTTGCGGCCCTGGATGTCATTCAAGGCACGTTGTGCTGCAATTGCGGCGGCATCCATGATGGGATGAGCGTACTCGAATTGCGCCAGTACTTTGTCCTCTTGGATATCAACATGCGGGTTAAGGGTCACAAGCACTGGCTGATGCCACGGCAATGGCTGCAAGCGATTGAGTAGATAGCTCACTGTCACTGGATATTGCGGGCGGTGGCGTACTGGCATGGTGTAATTCCAGGCAGCCCAGGCCTTTTGATTGACTGGCAACAATGATGCATCCATGTGTAACACTGCCAAATTAGGCTGGGTGTGGAATGCACGCAATATTTTGCGTTCTTCGCTATCACAATCCAATATATTCAAGCTGGTGGGGGCATGACAGGCCAGGACCACATGGTCGAAATGCTCAATACCTTGAGCAGTGTGAACCTCGACTTGTTCAGGGGTACGTTTGATTGCGGTAACGGCACAATTCAGGCGTGCATCTGGTATGCCTGCCAGCATTTTATTTACATATTCCCTGGCGCCATGAAGCACGGTTTTCCATGGTGGCCTGTCATTGATCTGCAAGAGACGATGATTGAGACAGAAGCGCAGGAAAGTCGCGGCAGGAAACGCCTCAATTGACTGCGTTGAACATGACCAGATAGCCGCTGCCATTGGCAGCAGATACCATTCGCGCATGGTATTGCCATATCCGTGTTGGTCCAGCAGTGCACCCAGGGTGTAATGCTCATCGGGAATACTATTTAAATAGGTTTGCGCATGACGGTTGAAGCGCAGGATATCTTTGAGCATCCACCAAAAGCGTGGGCGCAACAGGTTACGTCTCTGACAGAATACGCTATCAAGATCGGTGCCAGCCCATTCAAGCCCTGCCGACTCTACCGCGACAGAAAACGTCATGTTGCTTTCGTGTGTCTGGATGCCCAAGTGGTTGAACAACGCAATCAGGTTGGGATAAGTGAGGTCATTGTGCACCAGGAAGCCGGTATCAACGGGTGCTGTAATGTTGTCAATCGTGATATCTACAGTGTTGGTATGGCCACCAAAATAATGGTTGGCTTCATACAAGGTGACATCATGTTGTCGTGCGAGCAGCCAGGCTGAGGCCAATCCAGAAATCCCCGAGCCGACTACCGCAATTTTGTGACGGTTTGTCATTATGCTTCCTTCAGCAACTGTTTGCGCAGGCGCGGGTTGTGGCAATTCTCATGAAACCAGATGCCTGAAAAAGCTTGGCAGAATGCAGGATCAACGATTTCGCCTAGACGGTGCCCATCCTTATAAAAACCTACATCAAGTGCGGGGCGAAACAGTATCCACAGCAGGTCTCCACGTCCTGCATCCGGCAATATTTCTCGTAGCCCCTGCATCCAGGATTGCACTAGTTGCTCGGGATGTTCAGCCAATCTTAAAAGCTCGCGTTGACTAGCTTCAGCAATATAGTCTGCACTTACATTGCGCAGGTATTCGAATTGCAAGGCAAAAGCGCTATTGGCTGGTTGATTGTTGTGCAGTTTCAAGGGGCCTGCCGTCCATAGCGTGGCGCGATAAATCGAGAACACGCTCCATGTGAGGACGCCGGAGCCCTGCATGTGCCATTCAAGGCTATTGTCGCTATTCTGACTGCTGAAGAAGTCCTGGATTGCCTGCATGGGTGTCTCGATTGTTGCTGATTGGTTTCAAATATAACATAAAAGTTTAAAATTGAAACTAATCAGTTTACAAAATGACTGTTTGGTATATAATTGCTCAAAATAGTAGGTACTAGAGCGTGAGTAAGATGACAAAACCCAGTTTGAAAGAGCGGCAGTTTGCGCTACGCGAGAGCGCTATCCTTGATGTTGTGGATAGCTCATTGGCGCGTAAGGGCTTTGACATGATGACCATGGATGAGATTGCGCAGGAGGTGGGCATTTCGAAAGCCAGCCTTTATAAGCATTTTGACTCCAAGGAATTGCTGGCTGCTGCGACGATGACGCGGCTGCTGGAGCGTACTTTGGATGTGGTTGTCGAGCGTGCCAATGAGGATACGCCTTTTGACAACCTTAAGATGCTGGTGGCTTGGAGTGTGCGCGAGCACTTGGAAGGGCGCATGCCAACATTGCCTTCTACTCGCTCCAGTATTCATGAGTTCATGATGCGTCACGAGCCTTATGTACAAAAGCTGGAGCAGCTGACGGAAATACTGGGTGGCTGGATTCTTGCCGCACAGCAAACTGGACAGATCAATCCCAGGCTGCCAAGTGAAGTAGTGTTGTACACGATTTATGCCCGTCCATGCGATCCGGTGACGGATTTCCTCAAGATGGGAGGGGCATTTACTGATGACGAAATTGTTGATGCGATTGTCACCACGTGTTTTAACGGCTTGCAGTCAACGTGATATGTGAAGCAACCAATAGGCGATTAGGAGAGACACGATGCAGTTGATCAAGTATGCAATAGAGCTTTCTGAGCAGGGACATATGCCTGACAGCTTGATCCGTGCTGGCATTCGTCATCTACTCAAATCCAGGTTGCATGAGGTCAAGGCACATGATGTTGCAGCCAGTGTAGTGTTGCAGCATGACTTTTTGCAGGAGATGCGGCAGGCACCTATTGCCTTGCTGCCTAAGCTAGCCAACGATCAACATTACGAATTACCCAGCGAGTTTTTTGTTAAAAGCCTGGGCAGGCAGCTTAAATATAGTTGTTGTTATTGGCCTGAAGGCATTGCCAGCTTGAACGCTGCCGAGGAAGCAGCCTTGGCGGAAACAGTTGCCCATACCCAAATTGAAGATGGTCACGATATCCTGGAGTTAGGCTGCGGTTGGGGCTCACTCACCTTGTATATGGCTCGCCGTTTTCCCTCCAGTCGTATTACTGCGGTTTCAAATTCCCATTCCCAGCGACAATACATTGAGAAGGCTGCTTTGTTGGCTGGGTTGAGCAATATCCGTGTGCTGACTGCGGATATGAATGAGTTCGTTGCTGAAGCGCAATTTGACCGTATTGTTTCTGTAGAGATGTTCGAGCATATGCGCAATTACGCAGTCATGTTCGAACGCCTGGCTGGTTGGCTCAAGCCACAGGGTAGGTTTTTCATGCATATCTTTGTGCACCGGCTCACGCCTTATGCTTTTGTCGCACAAAGCAATGATGATTGGATGAGTGAGCTTTTCTTCTCAGGTGGCATGATGCCTAGCGATGCCTTGCCATTGCATTTCCAGCAGCATCTCAAGATCGTGCAGCAATGGCGTTGGAATGGCGGGCATTACGAGAAAACTGCTAATGCCTGGTTGGAAAAAATGGATGCCAATAGCGCATCCATCATGCAGGTTTTTCGCGACACTTATGGCGAGGACGCACAGCGATGGTTTAACCGCTGGCGTATTTTCTATATGTCATGTGCCGAGTTGTTTGGCTATGACAATGGGCAGGAGTGGTGGGTAAGTCATTACCTGTTTGAACGTCAGCCAGTGCAAAACTAATATGCCGCGTAGCTTGGTGGTACAGAACTTTGTGCTCTTCCAGGTGGGCTGGTTTATCTGTGTGTATGGTGCAGCAAATCATCTGCCATGGATTGCCTTGCTAGTCATGATGGTTGTGTTGTCATGGCATTTCCATCAAGCAACACAATGGCAGGTAGAACTTAAGTTAATCGTGCTGTTTTCCTTGACTGGCGCGTTGCTTGACCAGTTATTGCTTGCTTTGCAGCTGGTTTCTTTCCCGGCAAGTGTGTGGCCGGGGGCGTGGTTACCTCCATGGATGTTATGTCTGTGGATATTATTTGCCACAACATTGAATGTCAGCCTGCGCTGGCTTAAACCTTATTACTGGCTTGGTGTCATATTGGGCGCTGTGGGTGCTGCATTAGCCTATAAAGCGGGAGAAAAACTCGGGGCGATTCACTTGCACGGAGAGTGGGCATTAATGGCGATTGCCATCAACTGGAGCCTTGCTATGCCTTTCGGACTGTATCTTGCTCGTCGATACGATGGTTTCTCGCTTAAAGCAACTGATCAGGAGCCTTGATAATGTTATTCGACGCTGCTTTCTGGCAACCTTGGCTGCATGCATTCGTCCCCTTGACCATCTTTGGTTTACTGGGCTGGTTGTACAGCATTTATCGCCACAATGTTCACATTATAGATAGCATGTGGAGCCTCTATTTCCTCATCACGGCATGGTGTGTCGCCTCTAGCCAGCCTTTGACTGAGCGCGGCGTATGGCTGCTGCTTTTGGCGATGGTATGGGGAATCAGGTTGTCGCTATATCTGGCAATCAGGAACTGGGGTAAGCCAGAGGATTACCGTTATCAGCAGATACGTGCCAATAACTCTCCCCACTTCTGGTTCAAAAGTCTGTATATCGTTTTTGGATTGCAATTGATCCTGGCCTGGATCATTGCATTGCCTCTCGTCGCCGGTTTACATGGAACTGCTCCTTGGTCATGGCTGGATGTGTTGGGATTAGCAGTGATCGTATCGGGCATTGCCTATGAAAGTATTGCGGATTGGCAGCTCTATCGTTTTAAGCGCAATCCGGCAAATCAAGGCAAGGTGCTCGACCATGGGTTATGGGCCTGGTCCCGACATCCCAACTATTTTGGTGAAGCTGTCACTTGGTGGGGATTCTATCTGGTGGCATTGGCTGCTGGAGGATGGTGGACCATCTTCAGTCCTATCCTGATGATGGTGTTGCTGCTGCGTGTCAGTGGTGTGAGCCTGCTGGAGCAGACCATACATGAGCGTAGGCCGCAATATCGAGACTACATCAAGCGTACTAGTGCATTTTTTCCGTTGCCACCGAGACCATAAGTCGTCATCACAAAGGATAAGACTATGTCATGCAAGACCTGGTTTGCCACTTTAATGAGTGTCTTTGGATTATCCGCATGTGCTACACAAACTGCATTGCCACTGGCTGATCAAGTGGACATTGATCGCTTTATGGGGCGTTGGTATGTCATTGCCCATATCCCGACCTGGGTGGAAAAGGACTCTTACAATGCTATTGAAACCTATACGCTCAATCCCGATGGCACGATAGCAACGACATTTACCTTCAATGAAGGTGGCATGCATGGCCCGATGAAGGTATATCACCCAACTGGTTTTGTCGTTGAAGGCACTGATAATGCCCTATGGGGAATGCAGTTTGTCTGGCCGATCAAAGCGCAATACAAGATCAGCTATGTGGCTGAAGATTATTCCAGCACCATCGTTACCCGCGACAAGCTCGATTATGTCTGGATCATGGCGCGCACCCCCAGCTTGGATGACGAAGATTACCAACGATTACGTAGTCTGGTGGAAAGTTATGGTTATGACCTGAGCAAGCTGAGGCGTGTCCCCCATCTTGTTCGCCAGCAAGACAAAAGTCCAGGCTCTTAAACTTGTGCTTCTCCCCAGGTAATTTCTGGCAGGTTTAATTCACGCAACGCTGCATTGACGCGGCTATAAGGCTGGCTGCCAAAAAAACCACGATGTGCAGAGAGTGGGGAAGGATGTACCGAGCTAATGATTGGGTGATGTGCTGCAATCAATGGGCGGAATTGTTGGGCATGATTGCCCCATAATATAAACACCAAAGATGTTTCACGTTGGCCTAAATAGCGGATCAGTGCGTGAGTGAATGCTTGCCATATCTTGCTGTGTGCACCAGCGACGCCGCCGCGCGTGGTGAGCGAGGCATTGAGCAGCAGAACCCCTTGCTTCGCCCACGGCATCAGGTTGCCGCTCGACAGGGTCTGGCCCACGTCCGTTTGCATCTCCTTGATCATATTGCGCAATGATGGCGGCGGCCTGACTCCTTCCGGTACGGAAAACGACAAACCATGGGCTTGCTGGATGCCGCGATCCTCGCCATGGTAAGGGTCCTGTCCCAGCAACACCACCCTGGCCTTTGCCGGCTCTACCTGGCGCAATGCCTCGAACCACAATCCCCGGCGCGGGCGTACATCCTCCACCGTCTCCAGGCTGGCGCTGATGCTGTTGTACAGCGCCTGCAATTCGGGAACGGCTTCTACCCAGGCGGCAGGAAGCGACTCCGGGTGCGGATGGGTCACGGGATCTAGCAGCGTCATTGTCGGTCTCAATCATGTAGGAACGATGCAGCCTACGGTACTAAATTCATTGGTGCCGGGCAAGCGCAAAAGGCGTAATATCGTTCTGGCGTGTACCGCCCTGAGAATAGATACCAAGACAGGCGCCAGACTTGTCGACGATATGATTCAACACTATGGAGAAAGCATGATGAAAACCCTGGCTATCCTATCCTTGTCCCTCTTTGCCACCATGCCTGCCATCGCCAAATCAGTGGCAGAAGACGAGTTCCAGGTCATGAAGGCTTGTCATGTGAATGCGACCGCCATGAACCTTGATGGGCACGTGCGTGAGCACTACCTCAACAATTGCGTGCTGTCGAAAACCTATGCGAGCGAGGCGGCACACCAGGCCCGCAAGCAGTGCCAGATCAGTGCCACGGCGATGAACCTGGACGGGGATACGCGGCGTAATTACCTCGCCTCCTGCCTGGCGAGCAATTGAATTAGGCAAGGTAGTCTTGTAACCGGTTCGCCAGCCAGTCCATGAATACGCGGACCCGGCGCGGTTGGTGGCGTCGGTTCGGGTATAGCATGGAAACCGGCATCGGCGCTGCGCGGTATTCCGGCAGCAGTTCGACCAGCCTGCCATCCCGGATATGGGCCTTGGCTGCCGCCTGCGGCACCTGGATGATGCCCAGCCCGGCCAGGCAGGCCTGGGTGTAGGCATCGCTGTTGTTGACGGTGATGATGGATTGCATCTTCATGCGTTTGGTGTCGTTTCCCTGCACGTATTCCCAGTACGCTTCCTCCGAACCCAGCACCTGCGCGTAATGCACCATGAAGTGCCGTTCCAGGTCGTCCAATGACAGCGGTATGTCGTGCCGCTGCAGGTATGCCGGGCTGGCGCAGTTGACGATGGGGTGAATGCCGATCTGGCGCGCGGCCAGGCCGGAGTCCCCGAGGCTGCCGACGCGCAGCACGCAATCGAAGCCTTCCGCTACCAGGTCTACCCGGCGGTCGGTGCTGCTGAGCTCGATCTTGATGCCGGGATGCTGCTGCAGGAACGCAGGCAGGTGCGGCATCAGCACTTCGCGTGCGACGGCAAGCGGCACATCCACGCGGATGCGCCCTTGAATGCCTTTTTCGTCGAGCAGGAACATGGATTCCAGCTCATCCACGTCGGTCAGCAAATCCTTGCAGCGCTGGTAGAACAATTGGCCGTCATGGGTGAGCACCACCTTGCGCGTCGTGCGTTGCAGCAGCCTGGTCCCGAGGTGGGCTTCGAGGTTCTGCACCGCCATCGAGATGCTGCCTTTGGGCAGGCCGAGACTGATGGCGGCCTGAGTGAAGCTCGAGAGTTCCGCAACGCGCGCAAACACCGTCATGGCATGCAGCTTGTCCATAAAGTGATTTCCATTTTGTTCAAATTATTTGAACAGTGTAATCATTTGGTGAGTATTTATCACGATTTGTTATCGCAATAGACTGTGTCCACATTCATTTACCAAGGAGGCAGCATCATGGGCAAGATCGCGATTATCACCGGCGGCAACCGCGGACTGGGGCGCAATATGGCACTGCACCTCGCGCGCAAGGGCGTGGACAGCATCATTACCTACCGCAACGGCAGGGAACAGGCAGACGCGGTGGTTGCCGAGATCGAACAACTGGGGGCGAAAGCCGCCGCCTTGCAATTGGACGTGGGCGACAGCAGCAGCTTTGCGGCCTTTGCCGGGAGCGTGCGCCCACTATTGCAGCAATGGGGCAGGCCGGATTTCGATTTCCTCGTCAATAACGCCGGCATAGGCATTCATAGCCCGATCATCGAGACCACGGAGCAGCAGTTTGACGAACTGGTGAATATCCATTTCAAGGGCGTGTTTTTCCTCACCCAGGCATTGCTGCCCTTGCTGCGGGACGGCGGGCACATCCTCAACATCTCCAGCGGCCTCACGCGCTTCTCGCTGCCGGGCTATGCCGCCTACGCCGCAATGAAGGGCGGGATCGAGGTGCTGACCAAGTATCTTGCCAGGGAGCTGGGCTCGCGCGGCATCCGGGTCAACGTGCTGGCGCCCGGGGCCATAGAGACCGACTTTGGCGGCGGCGCGGTGCGCGACAATGAGGATATCAACCGTTTCGTCGCCGAGCAGACCGCATTGGGGCGCGTAGGCCTGCCTGACGACATTGGAGGGTTGGTGGCGGTGTTGCTGTCGGAAGAGAGCGGCTGGGTCAACGGCCAGCGCATCGAGGCGTCCGGCGGAATGTTCCTGTAACACATATGTTTGGCCTGTAAGCAGGTGCCGGTCCACGCACCTGCTGCCGGGACTTAATATTCCGCACGCAGCCATCGCGGACTTTATGTGTTTAAGCGTGGTGCGCCGTTTGCTGGATTTGCAACGGCAGATGCAACGTGAACGTGGA
The DNA here is from genome assembly GCF_045984385.1 of Methylobacillus draconifructus. NCBI lineage: Bacteria > Pseudomonadati > Pseudomonadota > Betaproteobacteria > Nitrosomonadales > Methylophilaceae > Methylobacillus > Methylobacillus draconifructus. Next base: position 300,564 of record NZ_JBJQIJ010000002.1, on the reverse strand, counting down.
GCCTTCGCCGAGAGTGCTTTGCACCGTGATCCTGCCCTGGTGCGCTTCTGCCAGTTGCTGTGCAATATAGAGTCCTAACCCAAGCCCCGCGCTCACCTGGTTGCCCTGGCAGCGCTCGAAGGCGAGGAAGATGCGGGCCTGGTCTTCGGGCGAGATGCCCAATCCCTGGTCCTTGACGGCAATCAAGGCATGGCCTGCTTGCTGTTGCAGCGAGATATGGATGGGTTTTGCATTGCCATAGCGCATGGCGTTGGTGAGCAGGTTGGCAATGATCTGCTCCAGGCGGAAAGCGTCCCATTCGCCATGGATATGTTCCTCCGCTTCCAGCTCGAGGGTGTAGCCCAGCGTCTTTGCCTGCGGCGTCAGGTCGTGCACCAGGCGTTGCAGCAGTTCGGTCAGGTTGGTGCTGATCGGGCGCACGGACAATTTGCCGCTGGAGATGCGCGTGAGGTCCAGCATGTCGTCGATCAGGCGGATCATGTTCTTGATCTGCCGGCGGTCGCGTTCCGTCATCTTTTGCAGTTCCGGCTGGGTGAAGGCCGCGAGGTTGTCGCGCTCCAGCTGCAAGGTGCGCACCTGCACATCCAGGAACAGGGTGTTGAGGGGCGTGCGCAGTTCGTGCGCGACCATGGAGATGAAGTTGTCGCGGACGGTGATGGATTTCTCCAGCTCGGCTTGCGTGTGGCGCAGTTCCGCCAGCAGCGATTCCTGTTTTTTCCTGCTGGCTTCCAGCTCGGCAACCTGCCGCTGGATTTCCATGCGTTGTTGGTGTAGCGCGACGAAGACGTTGACCTTGCTCTTGACGGCGCCGATGTCGAGCGGCTTGTGGAGGAAATCGACGGCGCCGGTGGCATAGCCGCGGAAGTCGAAGTTGGATTCAGTGGCGGCGGCAGTGACGAATACGATGGGGATGTCGCGCGTCTTGGCCGTGCCGCGCATGAAGTTGGCAAGTTCGAAACCGTCCATGCCCGGCATTTGCACATCGAGGATCGCCAGTGCGAAGTCGTGCTCCAGCATCAGCGCCAAGGCTTCTTCTCCCGATCGTGCCTCATAAATGACACGGTCCTCACCACGGATGATGGCAGCGAGCGCCTGCAGGTTTTCTGCCAAGTCATCCACAATCAGCAACTTGCTGGGCAGCAGCTCTGTATTAGTGGACATGTCTTTCCCCCAATGTAATCAATAGTTGTTCGATATCCGCCAGGCGCAGTATCAAGTCGGGCTTTTGCAGACTGATGGCTGCGCGCGGCATGTAATCTATTTCCGCTTCATCCGGATCCTGCACGACGCTGAGGCCGCCGGCCTGCTTGACTGCCTGCAGGCCGGCGGCACCGTCCTGGTTCGCGCCCGTGAGCAAGATGCCCAGCAGGGCGGCTTCATAGGCGTCCGCGGCAGATTCCATCAGGATATCGATGGCAGGCCGCGAAAAGTGCAATGGCGCTTCGCAGCTCAGCGAGAACTGCAGGTTGTGCTCGATCGACAGGTGGTAGCCTGGCGGGGCGAAGTACAGGGTGCCGGGAGCAATCTCCTCCTTGTCCTCGGCCTCCTTCACCGGCAGGCTGAGATAGTGTTGGAACAGTTCCGCCAGTTTGCTCTCGCGCAGGTTCTGCATATGCAGCAGGGCGACGATGGGAATGGGGTAGCGCATCGGCAGTCGATGGAAGAGTTTCAGCATGGCGTCGACGCCGCCTGCGGAAGCGCCGACGACGACCGCCTGGATCGTGCGCTGTTTCAAGGGTTGAATGAGTTTTTTCTGCATCATCCTAGCTTGCGGAAAATACGTTCACGTTTCTGCACCGCTTCAAAATGCTGGCTGTAATCGGAGAAATCGATACTTTCCTTGCTGCCCAGCCCAAGGAAGCCTCGATGGCACAACGATTCATGGAACAGTCCGAGCGCACGGTCCTGCAGCTTGCGGTTGAAGTAAATCAGCACGTTGCGGCAGGAGATCAGGTGCGTTTCAGAGAACACGCTGTCGGTGGCGAGGCTATGGTCCGCGAAGGTGACGTTTTCGCACAAGGAGCGATCGAATAGCGCTGCATTGTAGGCCGCCGTATAGTAGTCGGAAAACGCCTGCCTCCCGCCTGCCTCCTGATAGTTCTTGGTGTAAAGCTGCATGCGCGACAACGGGAAAACGCCCTTGCGTGCCTTGTCCAGCGAAACCGGGTTGATGTCCGTCGCATAGATGATGGTGCGTTCCAGCAGGCCTTCCTCGCGCAGCAGGATGGCCAGGGAATAGACCTCCTCCCCGGTGCTGCATCCCGCGACCCAGATATTGAGGGAAGGGTAGGTCCTGAGTATGGGCAGGACTTCCTCGCGCAGGCTGGCGTAATAGCCGGGGTCGCGGAACATCTCGCTCACCGGGATGGTGAGGAATTGCAGCAATTGCATGAACAGGTCGGCGTCATGCAGGATGCGCGCCTGCAGCTCCGAGACGGATTTGCAGTCGAAGGCGCGCACGGCCTGTACTACGCGCCGCTTTTGCGACGAGCCGGTGTAATCGCGGAAATCGTAGTTGTAGCGCAGGTAGATCGCCTCCGCCAGCAAGCGCAGTTCGATATCCAGCGTGCTCATGTGAGCGTGCGGCTGTTCCGGGGGGTGTCCAGGTTTTTGTTGCATCGCGTTTTACTCGATATGGTTGAGCCCGGCCGGCAGCCAGACGCGCAGCAATGAATACAGGCGCGAAAGCTCGATAGGCTTGGCGAGGTAGTCGTTCATGCCCGCCTTCATGCATTGCTCCTGGTCGTCCTTCATCGCCTTGGCGGTGATGGCGATGATGGGCAGGCGCTCGAAGCGGCCGTCTGCGCGGATGCGGCGCGTGGCTTCCAGGCCGTCCATTTCCGGCATCATGACGTCCATCAGCACCAGGTTGATGTCGGGAATCTGGTTCAGCTTGTTGATGGCCTCGAGGCCGTTGCGCGCCACTTCCACCTTCATGCCCTTCTGCTCCAGCGCGCTGGTCAGGGCGAAGACGTTGCGCACATCGTCATCCACCAGCAGGATGTGGCGCCCGTCAAACACGCGTTCCCGGCTGCGCAAGGCTTGCAGCATGCGTTGGCGCTCGCTGGAAAGCTCGGATTCTACCTTGTGCAGGAACAGGGTGACCTCGTCCAGCAGGCGCTCGGGCGAGCGCGCGCCCTTGATGATGATGGAACGCGAGTACTTCAGCAGTTCCGCCTCTTCATCGCGGCTGAGGTTGCGGCCGGTGTAGACGATGACGGGCGGGAAGGCGCAGATGTCCTCGCTGGACATGCGCTGCAACAGCTCGCTGCCCTGCATGTCCGGCAGCTTGAGGTCGATGATCATGCAGTCGAAGATATTGCTGCGCAATTGCTCCAGCGCCTGCGCGCCGAATTCCACCGCGACGATTTCCACGTCGTCGTCGGCGATCAACTGGTGCACGCTCTCGCGCTGGCGTGCGTCGTCCTCGACCAGCAATACACGCTTGATTTTCTGCGACAGTTTTTCCTCAAGGCGCGCAAACACCTGCTTCAGCTCTTCCAGCGTCGTGGGCTTGAGCGCGTAGCCGATCGCGCCCAGGTGGAGCGCGGCTTCGGTATGGTCCTCGCTGGAAACCACATGCACGGGGATATGGCGGGTGCGGGTGTTGTTTTTCAGGGTTTGCAGCACGCTGAGCCCCGATTCGTCCGGCAGGCGAATATCCAGCAGGATCGCCTGCGGCTGGTACTCTGCCGCGAGGTGCAGGCCTTCGTCGGCGGCGTGGGCCACTAGGCATTGGTAGCCCATTTCGTGCGCGAGGTCGAAGAGGATGCGCGCAAATGCGGGTTCATCCTCGATCACCAGCACCAGGCGCTGCGAATCCTGGGCTTGCTCGCGGTCATCAGGGAATGCCGGGCCGGTGAACTGCTTGGCAGGGGGCTCCTGCTGTTGCGCGGGTTCGGCCGTATGGGATGGCGCAGGTTCCGGCGGCAGCAAGATGGCGTTGGATTGCCATTCCCGCGGTACCAGCAAGGTGAAGCTGCTGCCTTCGCCGCGGGCGCTTTCCACGCTGATGGAGCCGCCCAGTAAGGCGGCCAGGTTGCGCGAAATCGACAGGCCGAGGCCGGTGCCGCCATAGCGGCGGCTGGAAGTCCCGTCCACCTGGCGGAAAGGCGCGAAGATGGCCTCGTGCATGCTCGGGTCTATGCCGATGCCGGAGTCTTTTACCGTGAAGCTGACCTGGTCGTGCTCATTGGCCGAGATGCGCAGGGAAATATTGCCGCGGTCGGTGAATTTGATGGCATTCGACAACAGGTTCTTCAGTATCTGTTCCAGGCGCTGGCGGTCCGTGTAGACCGTGTTCGGCGTTTCCGGATCGACCTCGATCTTGAAGGCGAGCTTTTTCTGCTGCGCCAGCGGCTCGAACACGGACTCCAACGAGCTCGCCAAGTGTTGGAGGGCGAGTTCCTGCGGCTTCAATTCCAGCTTGCCCGCTTCAACCTTGGAAATGTCGAGGATATCGTTGATCAGGTTGAGCAGGTCGTTGCCCGCGGAATAAATGGTTTGCGCAAACTTCACCTGTTCTTCACTGAGGTTGCCTTCCCGGTTGTCGGCAAGCAGCTTGGCGAGGATGAGGGAGCTATTGAGCGGGGTGCGCAGCTCGTGCGACATATTGGCCAGGAACTCGGATTTATACTGGCTCGCCCGTTCGAGGTCCTCTGCCCTTTCCTGCAACTGGGTTTGAGCCTCTTGCAGGGCAGCGTTCTTTTCATCCAGCCTGAGCGCCTGCTCGGCCAGCTTGTCGTTGGTCTGCTCCAGCTCGGCCTTCTGGTTTTCCAGGGTGGCTTGGGATTCCTCGAGCACGCGGGACTGCTCTTCCAGTTCTTCATTGCTGGTGCGCAGTTCCTCTTGCTGCACTTGCAGTTCCTCGTTGAGCTGCTGGGTTTCAGCCAGCAGGTCCTGCAGGCGCTGGCGCGACAATGCCGCCTCGATGGCGATGCCGAGGTTGCCTGAGATTAAAGAGAGGAATTCTATGGTCAGCGGTTCCGGCTTATGCATGAAGCCCAGTTCAATCACGCTATTGATGCGACCGTCGTTGTTGATCGGCACGATAACCAGATGGCGCGGCGTTGCGTCGCCCAGGGACGAATTGACCTTGATATAGTCGTGCGGCAGGCTGTCGAGGTCGATGAGGCGGTTTTCTGCCACGGCCTGGCCCAGCAGGCCTTGATGTTCGCGCAATACGGAGTCGCGCTGCTCATGTTCGGGGCTGAAGCCGTATGTTGCAAAGCGGCGTAACGCGCCATCGTCATCGCGTACATATATAGCACCCACCTGCACGCCGATATAGCTGGCCAGGAAGTCGAGGGAGATGCGGCCGAGTTGCGGTAACGCCATTTGCCCGATGCCTAGCTCGGCCAGGGCTGTCTGGCCTGTGCGCAGCCAGGCCTGCTGTTGCTGGGTGTCCGCGTGTTCCTGCTGGCGCTGCAGGGTTTCCTCATAGTTGTTCGACAGGCTCAGCAGCTCGCGGCGCCCGAAATAGCCTAAAAAGCCGGTCAGTCCCAGTACGAACAGCAGATAGGATGTGAGCGAGAAGGCGATGGTCTTGCGCGCATTGTCGTTCCTGTCCTTGAGCAAGCGTTGCTCGTCCATGACAAAATTGCCAAGCTCGTTGCGGATTTCGTCGAACTGCAGCTTGCCGTGGCCCATGCGCAAGGTGGGTAAAAAGTCTTCCTTCGCCCGCCGCTTGTCGATCATGATGTTGGCATAGGCATCCCATTGGTCGATGTAGGCCTGGGTACGCTTGAGGCGGTCGATCTGGGTGGGATTGTCCTTGACCAATACCGTCAATGCCGAGATTTCGGCCTGGATCTTGGGCTTGCTGAGCAGGTAGGGCGCGAGGAAGTTGTCATCCCCGCTCAGCAGGTAGCCGCGCATCCCGCTTTCCATATTGACGGCGAGCTTGGACACTTCTTGTGCCTTGCCGATCACGCGTTCGGTATGCTCCACCCAGTTCATGGAGTCGAGCAAGTTGAGGATGAGGACGACAAAGAGCGCTGCGCTTGCAATACCGACCCCGAGCGGCAGCATGATGTTGCGGCGCAGGATGCGCTTGAAACTGGCTTGATCGATATTGGCTTGACCGGTCATGGAGTGCATATCCTGCAGATTTCAAGATGCGGTAGTGTAGCGCAACTGATGGGTTTGCAGGCGTCAAAATCGCCGAATATCGGGAGAATTTCCGGCAAAAACCGGTAAATTCATACAAAGTAGGAATTGTCTTACAAGGGAGGGTAACGGGGTCCTACATAAAAACGCCGGCAAGCCAAAATATCCCTTGCCGGGCTTTTTGATCATTCAATAAATAGCTTAATGGTGCTTGTTCTTGTCCACCTTGTACGGCTTGTCCTTACGCTTGGTGGAAGCGAGCTTTTCCAACTCCTTCTCGCTCATGCTGTTGACCATGCTGCGCGAGGCACCCTTCAGGTCTTTCTTGCTGGCCTCACCGCGCTTTGCCGAAAGCGCTGCGCCTGCGGCCATTTGCTGAGCCTTGGATTTTGCGGGCATGATGCTCTCCTTTGAACTAAGGTCGAACCAGTATGCGCGATATCAGGACATGTTGCAGTCAGCCGATGCCGGGTTTAGTTGTCGGAGAAATCAAGCAGGCGGTCCTGCGCTTGTTTTCGTGGCTTGGGCGGCCGGATGCACGATCACCGAGCAGGTCATGCCGGCGACCAGCACGGCGTTTTCAGGGGAGTCGTCGATATGGGTCCGCCTTCTCATGCATTCAGGCAAAACACCGCGATCACAGCGGTGCCGAAAGCTTTAAGGTGTTGCGATGCATGTTGGACTCCCGCCCAGGATAACGATGTAGAAACGGTTTGGTGCGCTTTTGTTACTTGATGATGTCGGCGTTGGCGCCCAGGGTCTGCATATGGCGCACCACATCCTGGCGATGCTGCAGCGACAAGGTGGACATCAGGGCCGAGACGTTGGTGTAGTACACCGGCATGACCTCGTCGAGCTTTTTGCGCCCTGCCGCCGTGAGCTTGATCTTGAGCTTGCGCCTGTCCTTGCGGTCGCTGAGGCGACTTACCAGCCCTTCGCTTTCCAGCCCGTCGATGAAGCCGGTCATCGTGGCCTTGGTGACGCCGGCCTTCTCGGCCAGCTCCGACGGGGACGAGCTGAGGTTGTCCTCGCGCAGCAGCAGCACCAGCACCCACCAGCGCCCTTGCAGCAGGCCGTGTTGTGCCAGCATTTTGTCCAGTGCGTCCGAGAGGTCGGACGCGGCGCGCAAGATATTGACGAACTCCCAGATCGCGACGATGTCGGCTTCCGGGTAATAGCCTGCAAATTTTTTCAGCGACTCTGAGGTCGGCAATTCTTTAATCAGTAGCATCGTACGGATTATGATAGTTAGGTGCCATAATGAGTGTCAATAGTCTGCATGGATATTTCCATAAAAATTTTATGGGTTTTATGCATGGAGGCCTGGCTACCGCCTGGCAACCTCGAGCAATTGCCGCTTGTAGAGCGAAAGTGTGCGGGCGATCACTTGCGTGTCGTTCATGGCCTTGGCAAGTAGCAAGGCGCCCTCTAGGGTGGCGATATACAGCTCGGCCCAGGCGGCCGCATCAAAGGCGGCAAGATGCTGTTCGGCCTTGATCTGCTCGAACATGCCGGTCAGCTGGTTGCGCCAGTCCTGGAAATATTGCCGCGAGACCTCGAACAGCCGCGGGTTGGTCTCGGCAAGCCCCATGGTGAAGATGGCGAGCATGCAGCCCTGGCTGAGCTGTGGGTCCTGATAGGAAACAATGGCATCGTCCAGGTAGGCCACCAGCTGCTCCAGCCTGGAGGCGTGCGTCGATTGCATGACGTGCTGCTGCCGTTCCAGCGCATCTTGCCAGAACTGCTGCAATACCGCTTCGCCCAGTACTTCCTTGTTGGAGAAGTGATGGAAGAACCCGCCCTTGGTGATGTCGGCCTGTGCGCAGATCATATCGATCGACATTGCGGAAAAGCCGCGCGAGAGGATCAAGTCCCTCGCAATATGCAGGATGCGGTCACGCGTGGATGCAGTGGTCTGGCTGGGCATATGAATGTTCCGTCGAAGTCCTTTATGATGCTATTGACAAATCTGTATACTGGCATAACATACCAACTGGTTGGTATTCTATACGATGAAATGGATAAAGCAATGATGACACGTTTGCTTTCACGAGCACTGCTCGCATTGGGGTTGGCATTATCAATGGCCGCCACGGCGGAAGTCACGGACCAGAAGTGGCAGAGCATGCAGCGCGACTTCTTCCCGGGCAAGACCTTGCAGCAAAGCGATGTGGTCAAGATCACCGCGCCCAGGCGTGCGGAAAGCGGCGCCCAGGTGCCGTTTGCGTTTTCCGTCGACCAGCCGGGAGACGGCCAGTACGTGAAGTCGGTTTCGGTGATCGTGGATGCCAACCCGGTTCCGCTTGCCGCGGTGTTCCATTTCAACCCGCATAGCGGCAAGGCCGAGGTCGCGACCCGCATCCGCCTGGAGACGGATTCGCTGGTGCACGTGGTGGCAGAGACCAGCGATGGCAAATGGTATGTCAATGCAGCGACAGTGAGGGCGAGCGGCGGGTGCGGCGGCACGATCGACGGCGACGAGAATGCGGCCCGCCAGAGCGCAGGCAAGATGCGCCTGGCCCTGGATAACGAGGCTGCGGAGGGCGACCTGCGCTACGCCAAGCTGCAGATCAAGCATCCGATGTTCACGGGCCTGCAGCGCGACCTGGTGTCGCAGGGCTTCCGTCCCGCGTTCTACATCAGCAAGATCGACGTGCGCTACAACGGCGAGCCGGTGCTGCAAGCGGATACTTACATCGGCATCAGCGAAGATCCCAATATCCGTCTACCATTCATCGCCAAGCGCGATGGAACGCTCACGGTCACCATCCAGGACAATGAAGACAACGAGTTCACCCAAAGCCTGGCCGTCAAGCTGTAGGCGGCGGGCAACACTCTCGCCTCACTGGTTTCGTTAGCGGCTCTGCGCCGGTTTCAATCGACTCATCATCCCATCATTAAGGAGGAGCAATGCCGAAATTCATCATCGAACGGGAAATTCCAGGCGCTGGCAGCCTGGGCGCCGAGGAATTACAAGGCGTTTCTGCGAAGTCATGCAGCGTATTGAAGGCCCTGGGACCGCAAATCCAGTGGGTGGAGAGCTACGTCACAGACGACAAGATTTATTGCGTCTATATCGCGCCATCTGAAGAACTGATCCGCCAGCACGCGAGCGAAGGCGGATTCCCTGCCAACCGCATTTCACAAATCAGGCGCATGATCGACCCGACGACAGCAGATTCCTGATGCGGCTTTTCCTGATCGGCCTGCTGGGTATGGGCTATCTCATACCAGGGGCGGCATGGGCCGGTGCCAACAGCCATATCCGCACGCTGGCGGCTTCCTGCGCGGCGTGCCATGGGTATGAGGGCAAGAGCCGCGGCGAGATTCCCAGTCTGGCCGGCATGTCTGCCGAACATTTCCTCGACAAGATGCGGCAATACCGCGATATGCAAGATGACGGCAGTGTGATGAACCAGCATGCCAAGGGCCTGGAGTGGGAGGAGATTGCCGGCCTGGCTGGCCATTTCGCCTGTACCGCTCCCGAGGCGGCGGCCTGCCGTGAATACCGGCAACAGGCGGTTACGCAATGAAGCGCCGCAGCTTCAACAAGCTGGCATTGGCCGGCCTGCTACTCCCTACTTCATTGCGCAGTTTTGCCTCATCGGCAGGCGCGCCGCACGTGGTGGTGGTGGGTGCCGGGTTTGCCGGCGCCACCGTGGCGAAGTATCTGCGCGTATGGAGCCAGGGCGGCATCGAAGTCATCCTGATCGAGCCGGGTAGGACCTTCGTCTCCTGCCCCGCGAGCAACCTGGTGTTGGGCGGCAGCAGGCAGATGCAGGAAATTTCCCATTCTTACGACCAATTGGTGCGGCGCCACGGCGTCCAGATGCGGCAGGCCAGTGTTGCCGGCATCGATGCGCACAAGCGCAGCATCCGGCTGGACGACGGCAGCCATATCGCATATGACAGGCTGGTGCTCGCGCCGGGGATCAGCTTCGACTACAGCCACCTCAACGCTCTGGCAGGCACGGATTTGCAACAGCGCTTCCTGCATGCCTGGAAGGCGGGCCAGCAGACGGCAGCTCTAAGGCAGCAATTGCAGGCCATGCCCGACGGCGGCGTGTTCGTGATCACCGTGCCGGCGCTGCCCTACCGTTGTCCGCCCGGGCCTTACGAGCGGGCATGCCAGGCGGCCTATTACCTGCAGCAGCACAAGCCGCGTTCCAAGGTGCTGGTGCTGGACGCTAACCCTGCAATCACTTCCAAGCGCGCGCTGTTCGAGAAAGCCTGGTCCGAACTTTATCCGGGGCTGGTCGAGTACCACGCCTCAAGCGAATTGAAAGGCATAGACCCGGGCAAAGGTACGCTTGAAACCACTTTCGAGCGCGTCAAGTTCGACGTGCTGAACCTGATCCCGCCGCAGACCGCGGGCCGGCTGGCTTTGGACAACGGCTTCGGCAATGCGGATGGACGCTGGTGCGATGTCGATTACGTCACTTACGAATCGCCACAGGCGCGCCATGTGCACATCCTCGGCGACGCGCTGGATTCCGGCCTGCCGAAATCGGCGCATATCGCGACTTCGGAAGCCAAGGTGTGCGCAAGCGCGATCATCGCCTTGCTGGCCGGCGAGGAGCCCGATCCTGCGCCTGTGTTCGCCAATACCTGCTATAGCTATGTCAGCGCAGACGAGGCCATGCACGTGGCCAACGTCTACCGTTTCGACGGGAAAAGCCGCGAGATGAAGCCGGCGCCGGGGGGCGGCGTCTCGCAGGCCCGCTCTGCCTCCGAGGCGCGCGAGGCACGTTCCTGGGCGGCCAATATCTGGCATGACGTCCTGGGCTAGATAGGGCCTAGACAAGCCAAGCCAAGCCAAGCCGCCTACCACCCTGCTAGCCGTCGTTGACCACGCAGTCGCGGCCACGCAGCTTGGCCTGATATAGCCGCTGGTCGACCTGCCCGACGAAGGCCATGGCCTGGTCCTGATGGGTGGGCACCATGGTGCCCACGCCCATGCTCAAGCTGAGTATCCGCCCGCCGGGCGAGTTCGCATGCGGGATTTGTTCCTGGAGGACGAGCTCGCGGCAGCGGTGTGCCACTACCTGAGCGGATTCGGCGTCGGTATTGGGCAGGATGAGGATAAACTCTTCCCCGCCGAAGCGCGCCAGGAAGTCCCTAGCGCGCACCGCGCCGCTCGCAAGCAGCCTTGCCACCCGCTTGAGGCATTCGTCCCCTTGCAGGTGGCCGTAATGGTCGTTGTACTGCTTGAAGTAATCGATGTCGCACATGATGAGCGACAGCGGGCTGCCATGGCGCTGCGCCGTGGCCCACTCCACGTCCAGCACGGAGTCGAACATGCGGCGGTTGGCGACGCCGGTGAGTCCGTCCTTGAAGGATAGCTCCTCAAGCTCCTTTTGCAGCTTGAGCAGTTGCTCCTCGTTTTTCTTGCGCTCGCTAATATCGAACATGAAGCCGATCAACGACTCCACTTCGCCAGCGGCATCGCGCACCACGTGCACCACGTCCCGTATCCAAATGTATTGCCCGTCCTTGGTCAGGGCGCGGTAATCCGCTTCGTGGTCGTTGCCGGAACGTGATTGCGAGACGCAGAAATCCACCACCCAGGCCTGGTCGTCGGGGTGCATGCGAAAGGCCCAGTCCTGGGCGCTCACCCAGCTATCCTGGCTCCAGCCGAGCAAAGTCTCGATCTGCGGACCGATGTAGGCAAATGTCATGGTCTTCCAGTCGATCTTCCAGGGAATGGCCTTGGTGGATTCCAGCAGGGTCTTGTAAACGGCAGGGTCGTCGGTGTTGGGCGTACTCATGGTGGAGGCTCTCGGTGGTTCCTGTCATGCGCAATCTGGCGTAGCTTACAAGCGAATTGCATGCCATGCCTGTATCGGCGGATTCTGTTGAAAATGAACGGGTTGGCGGAAATGCTGGGGCCGGCCCTTGCGGAAAATATGACTAATTCGTTGACAATCCGGCAGTTAAGGTTAGGTCGTATTTCGCGTGGACAATGCGAGGCCACCGAGGATGGCGGCAATGCCGACGGCATGGAACAGGTGCAGGCTCTCGCCCAGGAACAGCACGGACAGCATGCTGCCGAATACCGGCATCAGGTGGATGAACAGGCCGGCGCGGGCCGCTCCTGCCCTGGCGACGCCAATGGTGTAGAGCGTGTAGGCGATCACGGAAGGAAAGATGCCGACATACGCGAGCGCCAGCCAGGTTTCATGCTTCCATGCCGGCGCCGGGCCGGTGTGCAACTCCCAGGCATATAACGGCAACAGCAGAACGATGGCGATGAATATCTGCACGCCCATGAGGCCGATGCGGTTGATATGCGAGGGCAGCCCGCGTAGCCAGAGGGTATAGAGCGCCCAGCAGATCATCGCCGAGAAAATCACCAGGTCGCCGCCGGAAAAGTCCAGGGCCGCCAGCCGCCCCCACTCCCCGTGCAGGATGATGGTAAGCACCCCGGCAAATGACAGCGTGAGCCCGAGTATCTGCAGAAAATGCAGTTTCAGGCGGTAGAACAATGCGCCGAACAACAGGATCAGAATCGGGATGCAGGAATTGAGCAGGATGCCGTTGGTCGCGGTGGTGTAGTGCAGGCCGCTGTAGACCAGGGTGTTGAACGCCGCGACGCCTACCAGCGACACGGCCAGCAGGCGCCAGCGGTATTGCAAGTAGAGGCGCCAGTCACGCCGGATGGCCGGCAAGGCGAAAGGCAGTATGCAGGCGAAGGCGATGATCCAGCGCCCGAGCGAAAGCGTGAACGGGGGAATGTCCGCATGCACGGCGCGGCCGACGACAAAATTGCCGGCCCATAACAGGGGCGGCAGCGAGAGGACCAGGATGAGCAGGAGAGGCGAAAGCGGAGCTTGGCTGGTGGCAGGGGTTTGCATAAGGCATACAGTATAGTCGGTCAGGCTATGTTGCGCGCTGTGATCGTGGGGCGGTAATACTCAGGTTTCCCCGCCAGTTTAGTTTTAAGAGTTGTCGCCGAACCACGGCCTCAACTCGGACTGGGCGATGTCGATGAATGCGCGCAGCTTGGGCGGCATGAAGCGTTGGCGCGGATAAACCAGGTGGATCGAGTCGCTTTGCGCCTGCCATTCCGGCAGCACGCGCTCCAGTTCGCCGATGATCAAGCCGGGCCTGCATATATAAGTGGGCAGCAATGCAACGCCCTGCCCGTTTAGCGCCATGTTGCGCACGATGCCGATGCTGTTGGCCATGGTGCTGCCCTTGAGCGGCACGGTGACGCTGCTGTCTCCGCGACTGAACGTCCAGGCATTCCGGCCCATGGGGCTGAACTGCAGGCAGTGATGCCGGTTCAGGTCTTGCGGGTGCTGCAATGCCGGGGCATGCTCAAGATAATGCCGGTGGGCGAAGGCCGCCCAGCACACGCTGCCCAGGGGCTTGGCGATCAGGCTGGAATCTCGCAGTTCCCCAGTGCGGATAGCGGCATCGATGCCTTCCGCGACCAGGTCGACGTAGCGTTCTGTCAATACCAGCTCCATTTCCAGCGCGGGATATTGCGATTGCACCTGTTTTACCAGGCCTGCCAGCAGGCTGTCGCCCAGGTCGGCGGGAGCCGAGACCTTGAGCTTGCCCTGCGGCGCCTGCCTGGTGGCATCGATCGCGGCTTCGGCTTCCAGCATATACCCCAGCCCCAGCGCGGCGTGCTCGAAATAGGCCTGGCCGGCCTCGGTCAGGTTCAGGCGGCGGGTGGTGCGCTGCAGCAACGTGACGCCCAGCCGCTGTTCCAGCCTGGCGACCCTCGTGCTGACGGTGGAAGTGGGCAATTGCAGTTGCCTGGCCGCTGCGCTGAAGCTGCCGGCCTGCACCACCTTGACGAATACGGCGGCCTCGTTGAAATCCACGATTGTTCCATTAATTGAAAAGTAATTTCATATTTAACCATCTAGTGTCGTAAAAGTCTTCTTCTTATAGTAGGCCCATCAACATCCACTTATCGACATTTACTTCAGGAGAACCATCATGAAGAAACTGGCATTCATCAAGCGTAGCAACGGCCGCCATTGGGTAGGCGACGGCTTTCCCGTACAGAACATTTTTTCCTACCGCGACATCCACGAGGAAATGTCCCCGTTCCTGCTCATGGATTACGCCGGCCCTGCGCGTTTCGAGCCCACCGACAAGCGGCGCGGCGTCGGGCAGCATCCGCACCGCGGGTTCGAGACGGTCACCATCGTCTACGACGGCCAGGTCTCGCACCATGACTCCACCAATGCCGGCGGTACCATCGGCCCGGGCGACGTGCAGTGGATGACGGCAGGCTCCGGCATCGTCCACGAGGAATACCACGGCGACGACTATGCGAGGACCGGCGGCGAGTTCGAGATGATCCAGCTCTGGGTCAACCTGCCTGCCAAGGACAAGATGGCCAAGCCGGGCTACCAGGGCATCACAAGCGAGCAGATTCCCGAGGCGGCCTTGCCGGACAATGCGGGCAAGGTGCGCGTGATTGCGGGCGAGTACCAAGGCAGTCAAGGCCCGGCGCGCACCTTCAGTCCCATGCAGGTGTGGGATGTCCGGCTGAGTGCCGGCAGCGAGGCACGGTTCGCCCTGCCTGAGGGCCACACCACGGCGATCTTCGTCCTGCATGGCGCCATCGGCGTGGGCGATGTGCATACCATCCGCCCGGCAGAGCTGGCCGTGATGCAGCGAGAAGGCAATGAGCTGGTATTGGAGGCGCAGCAGGATAGCGTGCTGCTGCTGTTGAGCGGCGAGCCGCTGAATGAGCCGGTGGTTGGCCATGGGCCCTTCGTCATGAATTCCTGGGAGGAAATCAACCAAGCGATTGATGACTACAACAATGGCCGTTTCGTGACTACGAAAGTTTGAACGCCTTGAAACATCAACATCATTCATGAAAAGGAGAAAACCATGACCAAGCCCTATGTACGCCTGGACCGCGATAATGCCGCCGTATTGCTGGTGGACCACCAGGCCGGATTATTGTCCCTGGTGCGGGACATCGAGCCGGACAGGTTCAAGAACAATGTGCTGGCGCTGGCGGATGCGGCGAAGTATTTCAACCTGCCCACCATCCTCACCACCAGTTTCGAGACCGGGCCCAACGGCCCGCTGGTGCCGGAGTTGAAGCAGCTGTTCCCGGACGCGCCGTATATTGCGCGCCCGGGCCAGATCAATGCCTGGGATAACGAGGATTTCGTCAAGGCGGTCAAGGCGACGGGAAGGAAGCAGTTGATCATCGCTGGCGTGGTGACGGAAGTGTGCGTGGCATTCCCTGCCCTCTCGGCACTGGAAGAAGGCTATGAAGTCTTCGTGATCACCGACGCATCCGGCACCTTCAACGCCATGACGCGCGATGCCGCCTGGGAGCGCATGGTGGCGGCCGGCGCGCAATTGATGACCTGGTTCGGCGCGGCCTGCGAGCTGCACCGCGACTGGCGCCGCGATATCGCGGGCCTGGGCGCCCTGTTTTCCAACCACATTCCCGATTACCGCAACCTGATCACTGCCTACGATACCTTGACAGCCAAATAGGCGGAAACGAAATGGTTTCCCGGTTGCCGGACACGGCGCCGGGGATCAGGGCCGTAGCAGCTGCCAGCGGCTCATGCTGGACAGTTTGCATAAGCGGTTGATTGATATTAGGCTAATCGGATTGCCCTAACCAATCTGCAGCCCAGCTTTTTTACGTAATCAGGAGCTTTCATCATGCAACCTGCCGTACTATCCATGCTGTTCATAACGCTGCTTTTCAATATGCTGCCGACCGTATTTGCCGAGACGCCTGCCAAGCCGGTGGCGGAACAATTGGTGGATACCCTGACCGAGCTTGCCGGGGGGCCGCATCCCGGGTTTCGCTCCAACCATGCCAAGGGCATCGTCGTGGAAGGCCATTTCACCCCTGCGGCCAGTGCTGCGGAGGTGACCAAGGCCGAGATATTCACCGCGCCGCACCCGGTCGTGGTGCGTTATTCCAACGCCACCGGCGCGCCCAATAGCGCGGATAACGACGGCAGCGCCTTTCCCAAGGGAATCGCCATCCGCTTCCAACTGGCGGACGAGGCCAGCGCGGACCTGGTATGCATCTCGGTGAACGGCTTCCCTGCGGCTACCCCGGAAGAGTTCCTGGGCTTGCTGCAGGCCGTCGCGGCTTCGCGCGATAGCCAGGCGCAGCCCAAGCCGATCGAGGCCTTTCTCGGCCAGCATCCCGCTGCGCTCAGGTTCGTGACGACACCCAAGCCTGTGCCGGAAAGCTTCGCCACGCAGCCTTTCTTTGGCGTGAACGCGTTCAAGTTCACCAACGCCCAGGGAGAAACGCGCTACGGGCGCTACCGCATCGAGCCGATCGGCGGCGCCAAATTCCTGAGTGCCGACGCTGCCAAGGCGGTGGATGCGGACTACTTGATGCACGAACTGCCCCGCCGCCTGCAACAAGCGGCGTACAGCTACCGCATCTCCGTGCAGCTGGCCGATCCCGGCGACGAGGTGAACGATGCCACGGCGGTTTGGCCGGACAGCCGTGGCATCGTGGAACTGGGCACATTGACGATCGACCGTTTCCGCACCGATGGCGCGGTATTCGAGAAAACCGTGATGTTCAGCCCGCTCAACCTGGTGGACGGCATTGAAGCCAGCGACGACCCTATCCTGCATGCTCGCCCTGTGGCGTACAGCATCAGCTTCAACCGCCGTTTGCAGGCACATTGATTGATGACGTAAAAAAACTGGACCGGGGTTCGTGAAGTGAACCCCGGTCCAGTTTTAGTTGCGTTCTCCTGCTGTTTCGTGCACAGGTGCTAAAAGGCTATGGCCTTCAGGCGCGCAAGGTTTTCGCTGCCGCCACCATGTTGGTGAGCGCGGGGATGACCTCGGCCCACTGGCGCGTCTTCAAGCCGCAGTCGGGGTTCACCCACAGGCGCTCGGCGGGAATGCGCTCGGCCGCCTTCTTCATCAGTTGCACGATATGCTCCTGCGTCGGGATGTTGGGCGAGTGGATGTCGTAGACGCCGGGCCCGATCTCGTTCGGATACTTGAAGTCGTCGAACGCATCCAGCAGCTCCATGTCCGAGCGCGAAGTCTCGATGGTGATGACGTCGGCATCCATGTCTGCGATCGAGGCAATGATGTCGTTGAACTCGGAATAGCACATATGGGTGTGGATCTGGGTGTCGTCTCCCACGCCGTTGGCCGTGATGCGGAACGATTCCACCGCCCAGCCGAGGTATTCCTTCCACTGGGATTTGCGCAGCGGCAGTCCCTCGCGCAATGCGGCCTCGTCGATCTGGATCACGTGCACGCCGGCTTTTTCCAGGTCCAGCACTTCCGCGCGGATGGCTAGGGCCAGCTGGTAGCAACTGACGGAACGCGGCTGGTCGTCGCGTACGAAGGACCAGTTGAGGATGGTTACCGGGCCGGTGAGCATGCCCTTCATCGGCTTGCTGGTCAGCGATTGCGCGTACTTGATCCATTCCACGGTCATCGGCTGCGGGCGGCTGATGTCGCCGAACAGGATGGGCGGCTTGACGCAGCGGGAGCCGTAGGACTGTACCCAGCCGAACTGGCTGAATGCATAGCCTTCCAGTTGCTCGCCGAAGTATTCCACCATGTCGTTGCGCTCGGCTTCGCCGTGCACCAGCACGTCCAGGCCCAGCTTCTCCTGCTCGCGTACGCTGCGCTCGATCTCCTTATGCATTGCCGCTTTGTAGCCGGCCTCGTCCAGGCGCCCGGCTTTGAATTCGCTACGGGCATGGCGGATGTCGGCGGTTTGCGGGAAGGAGCCGATGGTGGTGGTCGGGTACAAGGGCAGCTTGAGGGATGCGGCCTGCCTGGCCGCACGCTGGGCATAAGGGCTCTTGCGCTGGCCGAGCTTGGCATCCAGCTCGCCGAGGGCGGCCTTGACGGCTGGGTTGTTCACCCGCTTCGAGTTGCGCCGCGCGTCGATTGCGGCCTGGTTGGCGTCGAGCGCCGCTTTCACCGAGGCTCGGCCGTTGCGCAGGGCTGCCGCCAGCAGCTTGAGCTCATCCAGTTTCTGCACCGCAAACGCCAGCCAGGATTTCACTTCCGCATCCAGGCGCTGTTCGCTGTCGAGGTCTACCGGCACGTGCAGCAGCGAGCACGACGGCGCAATCCACAGGCGGCCGCCCAGTTGCTGCGCCAATGGCTCGATCCAGTCCAGCACGGCATTGAGGTCGGTCTTCCAGATGTTGCGGCCGTTGATCACGCCCAGGGACAATACCTTTTCCGCGGAAAGCAGTTTCAGGAGCGGAGCGACATCGTCACGGCCATTGATCGCGTCGACATGCACGCCGGCGACCGGCAGGCTTGCCACCAGTTCGCGGTTTTCCAGCAGTTGGCCGAAATAGGTCGCCAGCAGCAGCTTGACCTGGACGCTCTTGAAATAGCTGTAGGCGGTCTCGAAAGCGTCCTGCCAGGCGTCGTCAAGCTCGGTGACCAGGATGGGCTCGTCGATCTGCACCCATTCCACCCCCTGCGCCGCCAACGCTTCCAGCAATTCAGCATATACGGGTAATAGGCGGCTCAATAGGTTGAGCTTGCTGGAGTCATCCTTGGCCTTGCCGATCGCCAGGTAGGTGACCGGTCCGATGATGACCGGCTTGGCCTTGACGCCTTGCGCCCTGGCCTCGGCGAGTTGTTCCAGCAGGCGGGAGGCGTCCAGCTTGAATCCGGTATCGGCATTGAATTCCGGCACGATGTAATGGTAGTTGGTGTCGAACCACTTGGTCATTTCGCCCGCGGCCACCCCGTCGCAGCATGATGCATGCTCCTCGGCGGATTTCGCCGAGCGGCCGCGCGCGACGCGGAAGTAATTGTCCAACTGGTCGCCGTGGAAATCCTTGACGCGCTCGGGCAGGTTGCCCAGCGTGAAGCTCATGTCCAGCACCTGGTCGTAGAAGGCGAAGTCTCCGACAGGAGCGAAATCCAGGCCGGACTGGATGTCCCAGTGGCGCTTGCGCAGCGTGGCGCCCAGCGCTTTCAGCTTGTCACGCGGGGATTCGCCCTTCCAGTACGATTCCAGCGCGAATTTCAATTCGCGTTTGGCGCCGATACGCGGGAAGCCAAGGTTGTGGATGGTGGTCATGTCGGGTCTCCAGCTTTTGAATTTGAGATCATGGCATGTTAGAGTGATGAAACCATGAGGTAAAATGGTTTTATTTCACGAATTGATGAATTTTATTCATATATTATGCTGGACAGGAACCATCTCACCATCATTCAGGAAGTCGAGCGGCAGGGCTCGCTGACCGCGGCGGCCAACGTGCTGTTCCTGACGCAATCCGCATTGAGCCACAGCATGAAAAAGCTGGAGCAGCAGCTCGGCACCGAGATATGGTTGCGCGAGGGGCGCAGCCTGCGCCTGACGCAGGCCGGGCAATACCTGCTGGCCGTGGCCAACCGCGTGCTGCCGCAACTGAGCCTGGCGGAGGAGCGCCTGCGCCAGTTCGCCCAGGGAGAGCGCGGCACCTTGCGCATTGGCATGGAGTGCCATCCCTGCTATCAATGGCTGCTCAAGGTGGTGTCGCCCTACCTGGCGGCCTGGCCGGATGTCGACGTGGACGTGAAGCAGAAATTCCAGTTCGGCGGCATCGGCGCATTGTTCGGCTACGAGATCGACATGTTGGTGACGCCGGATCCGCTCTACAAGCCCGGCCTGCACTTCCAGCCCGTGTTCGATTACGAGCAGGTATTGGTGGTGGGGCCGCGGCACGGGCTGCGCAAGGCCGGTTTCGTGCTGCCGGAGCAGTTGGCGGAGGAAACCTTGATCACCTATCCCGTGGAGATCGACAGGCTGGATATCTATACCCAGTTCATGCTGCCGGCGGGCATCAGCCCCAAGCGCCACAAGCCGATCGAGACCACCGACATCATGCTGCAGATGGTCGCGAGCGGGCGCGGGGTGGCGGCGTTGCCGCGCTGGCTGGTCAATGAATACCAGGCCAAGTTCGACGTGACGCCGGTGCGCCTGGGCAGGGACGGCATCGCCAAGCAGATTTTCTTAGGCATCCGCGAGGCCGATACGCACATCGATTACGTCAAGGCCTTCGTCGAGCTGGCACAGGCGCGGGATAAACAGTAGACCATGCGCAATTTCAAGCGCAACCCTTTGCCATCGTCCAAACGGCACAACAAAGCGCTGCTGCATTCATAAGCGGCCCCATGCAGCGGCGAGGAAGCATGGATTACACCTTTTTTCTACAACCGCAACATTACCCGCTCAAGGCGTATGGACTGCGCAAGGAGTATCCGTGCCGAAGCGTCGAGGCAAACAGTCAGGCGGGGACGGTTAATGCACGACCTGGTTTTCCTTGTCCCTCAATATCTTGCCGTTGGTGTACGCACGGTATAGCGCGATACCGGCCTCGCGTAACTCGCTGGCATCGCCGGTCAGGGCGGGATGTCCGAACGATTCTTCACGCACTTTGTAAACCGGGTTGATTTCAAGGTTGTTCTGGGATGACAGAGATTCAAACCACAGGTGGCCGACGATCAGGCCATTCATGTAGAAATTCACCCTGTAAATCTGTTCGACGGAGATACTCAACACAGTGCCGGTGTCGAGGGTGATCAATTGATCACGCTTGTTGATGGCTTGAATATCCAGGATGGGCATGATCTGGCGCTTTCGATTTGGGTATCAGCCGCCATTATCTGAAAAATGGTGAAAAAGTAACAGATTCAGAATCCGTGATGAATTGCATATCAGATTGAATGGCCTCTCAATTGGAAGGGGAAAGCAATGCCTGGAAAGACTTTCCCGCTCCATGCAAATCCCGGCATTTCATGTACACTACCGCCATGATAAGAATCTTTATCAAAATGCTCGTGTTCGTCTTCCTGCTGGAATCCTCTGGTGCGGCAGTGGCCCAGTATTGCGAGCATGATCTTTACCCGTTGGTTTCCGCCAAGCTTTCTGCTTCAGGCTCGGCGCAAGGCTCCATCCAGGCCGCGGCAATTTCCATGGACCAGAGCAATGCCAACTCTGTTGCAGATAACGAATGCGGCTTTTGCCATGTCGGTACTGTTAAATCCTTGATGTTGAACTATGGATTGGTCAGCCCGGATTTGACGCTGCCGCTTGCTCCCGAATCCTTCTTGATATCCCGAACCCGATCCCCCGACCTGCCCGAACGCCCCAATTGGTTCTTCGCAACCTAAGAGTTGCTGACACAACCCTTCTGGCGTTGTTGCCCTGCCTTGCCGTGCTTAGTTGTACTGTCTGCAGCAGAGCTGCCTAGCCAGAATCGTTTCGCTGGGTTTTGTTAGCAGCTTTAAGTCCAGCGAAAACTTCCCCATGCAATAAATCATGCGATCTTTTCGCTGGATTCTTCATGTTTATCGGAGAGTTCAATGCGAACAACCTATGTCGTCATTCGTTTTACCTTGCTCACGTCTTCGGAACCTGCGCTCTTTTCCTCCACTACTAGGAGGATATCTGGCAAGCCAATATCCAGCATTGCCAATGGACATCAGGAGTGGTCATGTCGTTAAAAAAAGTCTCGTTATTCACCAATATTGTATTGATCGCCGCGCTATTGGCGCTGGTCATCCTGCATTTCGGTCAACCCTCCCCCCGCGACGAGGACGAAGTAACCGCAGCACGGAAGGCTGCAGAAATCGAGCATGGCCACGACCACGCCGAGCACAATGACCATGTTTCCATGACCGACAGGCAATTGTCGTTGAGCCGCATCGAGATACTGGAAGCGAAGCCCGCCATCATCAAGACCAGCCTGAACCTCATCGGCCAGATCAAGCTGAATGCGGATAGGAGCGTGAATGTGACTTCGCGCCTGCCGGGGATTGTCGAGTCTGTCGCAGCCAATGCCGGGGACCATGTGCGGAAAGGCCAATTGCTCGCCGTCCTGTCAAGCCAGGCGCTTGCCGATCAACGGGGCGAGCTTCTCGCAGCGCAAAAGCGCTTGGCGCTTGCCAAGGCCACTTATGAGCGCGAGCAGCGGCTATGGGAGGCCCATGTCTCGGCGGAACGGAACTATTTAATTGCCAAGCAGGCATTGGAGGAGGCGGAAATCGTCCTGGCCCAGGCCGAGCAGAAACTGCGCGCGATCAATACCGGCCTGCAAGGCAGGGACCTGACCCGCTATGAAATCCGCGCGCCGATAGCGGGCGTTGTGACAGAAAAATCCATCACCACCGGCCAGGTGTTCAACGGCACGGAAATGATCTACATGATTTCCGATCTTTCCAGCGTGTGGGCCGAGCTTACCGTGTATGCCAAGGACATCAATTCGATCAAGGCAGGGCAGCAGGTCACCATCAAGTCGGCTACGTTTGATGGTCATGCCCCAGGGGTGGTGTCATATATCGGCTCCCTGGTCGGCGCGGATACACGGGCCACCATCGCGCGGGTGGTGCTGCCGAACCCGGAGGGTTTGTGGGTGCCCGGTTTGCCCATCAATGTCGAGCTTAGTATGAAGGAGGTGGAGGTGCCGTTGGCCGTGTCGGTCGAGGCATTGCAATCGATGGCGGGCGAAACGGTGGTGTTTGCGCGCCATGAAGATTCCTTCGACGTACGCAGGGTTAGCCTGGGGCGCAGGGACGGGCGTTATGCGGAGGTGCTTGACGGCCTGCGCCAAGGGGAACGCTATGCTGCCGGCAACAGCTATCTCGTCAAGGCTGAAATCGGCAAAGCCGGTGCCGAGCATGACCATTAGGGGCTGATAGCATGTTTGATAGATTGATTCGATTTGCCGTTTCTCAGCGCTGGTTCGTCATGCTGCTGACCGTGGCGGCGGCCGTCATGGGCGGCTACAGCTACCTGAAGCTCCCGATTGATGCCGTCCCCGACATCACCAATGTCCAGGTGCAGGTCAATACGGCCGCCCCAGGCTATTCCCCGCTGGAAACGGAACAGCGTATCACGTACCCGATAGAAACCGCCATGGCAGGCATCCCCGGGCTTGAGGAGACACGCTCCATCTCCCGCTACGGCCTGTCGCAGGTGACCGTGGTGTTCAAGGAGCATGTCGATATTTATTTCGCGCGCCAATTGGTCAACGAGCGCATCCAGCATGCCAGGGAATCCCTGCCGCCCGGAATCGCCCCTTCCATGGGGCCGACTTCCACCGGCCTCGGCGAGATTTACATGTGGACGGTGGAGGCGGAGCCGGGCGCGCTCAAGGCGGACGGAACGCCATATAGCCCGATGGACTTGAGGGAAATACAGGACTGGGTGGTCAAGCCCCAATTGCGCAATGTCGCTGGCGTGAACGAGATCAACACGATAGGCGGCTTTGCCAAGCAATACCAGGTTTCCCCGTTGCCTGACCGCCTGGTTGCGCATGGGCTGTCGATGGCCGACGTCGTTTCGGCGCTACAGAGAAACAATGCCAACGTAGGCGCGGGTTATATCGAGAAATCCGGCGAGCAGTACCTGATCCGCGTACCCGGGCAGGTCCGCAACCTGGATGAGATAGGCAATATCGTCGTCTCAGCCCGCCAGGGGGTGCCTGTCCGCATCCGCGACATCGCCGATGTGGGCTTCGGGCAGGAATTGCGCAGCGGCGCCGCCAGCGAAAACGGCGAGGAAGTGGTCATCGGCACCGTGTTCATGCTGATCGGGGAAAACAGCCGCGAGGTATCTGCGGCGGTGGATAAGCGTCTGGCGGAGATCAACAAGACGCTGCCCAAAGGCATCGTCACGAAAACCGTCTACGACCGGACTGCCCTCATCGACAAGGCGATCGATACCGTCAGGAAGAACCTGGTTGAAGGCGCATTGCTGGTCGTGGCCGTGCTGTTCGCGTTCCTCGGCAATATCCGCGCAGCCGTCGTCACGATGCTGGTCATCCCCTTGTCCATGCTGCTGACCTTTACCGGCATGCTGGGCAGCAAGGTCAGCGCCAATCTGATGAGCCTGGGCGCGCTGGATTTCGGCATCATCATCGACGGCGCGGTCGTCATCGTCGAAAACTGCATCCGGCATATGGCGCATGCGCAATCCAGGCTGGGCCGTCCGCTTACGCGGGAAGAGCGCTTCACGGAGGTATTTACGGCAGCAAAAGAGGCCCGCCGCCCCCTGGTCTATGGTCAGTTGATCATCATGATCGTCTACCTGCCGATATTCGCGCTGACAGGGACGGAAGGAAAAATGTTCCACCCCATGGCGTTCACCGTGGTGACGGCATTGCTGGCCGCGATGGTATTGTCGGTCACCTTCATTCCGGCTGCGGTCGCGCTCTTCATCACCGGCTCCGTGCAAGAAAAAGAAAGCCGTGTTTTGAGCGGCATGAAGCAGAGATACCCGGACATGTTGCGTTGGACGCTAGCCAACCGGGCTATCGTCCTGACGGCGGCCGCCCTAGCTATCGCTCTGGGCGGTCTGATGGCCAGCAGGATGGGCAGCGAGTTCATGCCCAATCTGAACGAGGGCGATATCCTGGTGCAATCCGTCCGCATGCCTGGCACCAGCTTGAGCCAGTCCATGGCGATGCAGCGCGAAATCGAGCATACCATCATGCAGTTCAAGGAGGTGGAGCGGGTGTTTTCCAAGGTCGGCACGGCGGAGATTGCCAGCGACCCCATGCCGCCGAGCGCGGCGGATACCTATGTGATGTTGAAGCCAAAAAGCGCATGGCCCGACCCGCGGCTCAGCAAGGCAGCCTTGATTGCGCGTATCCAGCATGCGGTCGAGCTGGTGCCCGGCAGCAACTACGAAATCACCCAGCCGATTCAAATGCGGTTCAATGAGCTGATCTCCGGCGTACGCAGCGATGTCGCCATCAAGGTCTTCGGCGACGAGATGGGCGTGATGCAGAACACTGCCGGCCAGATCGCGAGCGTGCTGCGCAGGATTCCCGGCGCGGAGGACGTCAAGGTTGAGCAAACCAACGGCTTGCCCATTCTGACGATCCAGATCGACTGCGAAAAAATCGCCAGGCTGGGCGTCAATGTGGACGACGTGCAGCAAACCATGGCGACCGCACTCAACGGGCAGGCCGCCGGGTATGTGTTCCAGGGCGACAGGCGCTTCGGCCTCATGGTCAGGCTGCCGGAGCATATCCGCGTCGATATTGAGGCTATCAAGCGCCTGCCGATACGATTGCCCGATCTTGCGGCGAGGAGCTACCTGCCGCTCAGCGAGCTTGCCGACATCGACATCGCGCCCGGCCCCAACCAATTCAGCCGCGAGAACGGCAAGCGCAGGGTCGTGGTCACTGCCAACGTGAGAGACCGGGATATCGGCTCGTTCGTGCAGCAGGCGCAGCGGCAGATAGAACAGGATGTGGAAGTGCCGCCCGCTTACTGGCTGGTGTGGGGCGGTACCTTTGAGCAGTTGCAATCCGCCATCCAGCGCCTTGCCGTCGTGATTCCTGTGGCCTTGCTGCTGGTGATGGCGCTCCTGTACGCCATGTTCGGTAACATGCGCGACGGCCTGGTTGTGTTCACCGGTATTCCGTTTGCCCTGACGGGCGGCATCCTGGCGCTCTGGTTGCGAGGGATTCCCTTATCGGTATCGGCAGGCGTGGGGTTCATCGCCCTCAGCGGGGTTGCCGTTCTCAACGGCCTGGTTCTAATCAGTTTCATCCGTGGCCTCCGCGAGGCCGGAGTCCCCCTGTTCAATGCCATCGAGGACGGAGTCGTCACGCGTTTGCGGCCTGTGCTGATGACTGCATTGGTCGCCTCGTTGGGCTTCATCCCTATGGCGATAGCGACCGGCATTGGTGCAGAGGTGCAACGCCCATTGGCGACCGTCGTCATTGGCGGGATATTGTTCTCGACGATCCTGACGTTGCTGGTCCTGCCCTTG
Source organism: Methylobacillus draconifructus (assembly GCF_045984385.1). Taxonomy (NCBI): domain Bacteria; kingdom Pseudomonadati; phylum Pseudomonadota; class Betaproteobacteria; order Nitrosomonadales; family Methylophilaceae; genus Methylobacillus; species Methylobacillus draconifructus. The sequence continues at coordinate 274,718 of NZ_JBJQIJ010000002.1, read as the reverse complement.
CTGTACTGGATCGTTAACCACAAGGAAGAAGTCCAGCCTTGATGCGGGCCGGGCAGTCCGGCAGGAGGGGAGCATCCTTTAAACAGGCGCAAGACATCAAGATAATTGGTTGGCGATCGAGTTCGAGAAAATCTGAGCGCGTCTCTCAATCGGCTGGCGATAGCGTATTGATGGCGGCTTGTCGGCATGTTCATGAACAGATATTGAATAGGCGCTAAGACTCTATCATGTGAAATTTCTGCAATACGCCTGAAATAAGCTGGGCGGATTCCTGCATCTTGGCAAGGCAGGCATTCAATTGGTTCTTGTCCAGTTTCCCGGTGGGGAATGTAGTGCCTATGCCCGCAATCGGGTAGCCGGTTTGGTCGCAGATCGCCACTCCCAGGCCGCTCATGGAGCGGTCAAGCACGATGCCGTCGTAGGTGCTGTAACCGTCCTTGATCGCTTTTTTCACCGCGTTGCGGAAACCGCGTTCATCGAAACCTTCGATACGGTAGTAACGCGGCAGGTTGAGATTGATCACCGACTCGATCTCATGCAACGGGAGGCGGGCCAAGATCGCCATGCAGCTTGGCGTCAGCCCGAGCGGATAGCGCAGGCCGGCCCGCCCTTTTCCTTCCTTGATGGTCAGTTCGCTTTCGTAGCGGCCGATGCATGTATGATCCAGCCCGGTACGGACGCCCAGGTATACGACCTGCTTGAGGGTAAGCGCCAAGTCGTTGAGGTATATCGAGGCAATGCGTTCGATGGCGTGGCGGCTGATGGCTGTGTAGCCGAGCGCAGCCAGGCTTGGGCCCAGGTTATATAGCTGCGTGGCTGGATCTCGGTACGCCCAGCCAATTTCCATCAGCATATCCATGGTGCGGTGGATGGTGGGACGGGGCAAGCCAGTCCTTGCGACCAACTGGCTCAGGGAGCTGCCTTTGCTGGACCCCTGCGCGATCACCTTGAGCAGGATGACGGCGCGGCTGAGGCTGCCTTTGGCTGACGATTCGTCGATGCTGCTGAAAAGGAATTGGGACTCTTGTTTCATTATCACTGGCGCATTGTGATGCGGTTTGGAACCCCTGGCTCCGACTTGACTTGGCGTCTGTTTATGTTAACACTTTTCAGCAACAGGCCGCTTGAAAGCCGCGATCGAGCCAGGCACGAGTGAGAGCCTTGGCTGAGATATACATAACGAGAGAGTGCAGATGAGTGATTTCTATAGTAAACAGCATCGGCATGTACAAGAACGGTTCGAAACCACTCGGCTTGCCGACGCAGTACGCAAGAACATCGTCGCGTCGAGCATGACAGCGTCCCATCGCGAGTTCATCGAAAGCAGGGATATGTTTTTCCTGACCACGCTGGACCACCGGGGCTACCCTACTTGTTCCTACAAGGGCGGCGACCCAGGTTTCATCAGGGTGCTGGACGAGAAGACGCTGGCCTTTCCCAGCTACGACGGCAACGGCATGTTCCTCTCGATAGGCAACATGATCGCCAACGACAAGATCGGCATGCTGCTGATTGATTTCGAGACCCCCAACCGCATCCGTATCCACGGCACCGCCTCGGTGGATTTCGACGATCCCTTGCTAAGCGCCTATGCGGGCGCGGAGGTGGTCGTGCGCGTCCACGTCACGGATATCTTCACCAATTGCCCGCGCTATATCCACCGTTACCAGCGCATCGAGCGCTCGAAGTACGTGCCCAGCGCCGAAGAGCCGACGCCGGAACCCCAGTGGAAGCGCATCGACGACCTGCAGTCCGCACTGCCCGAACGCGCCCATGGGATAGCGGAGTCGTTGGGCGGCCTCATTAGCCAGGAGGAATATGCGGACAAGGTGAAGAAAGGCGAAGCCTGATTTAGGGCCTGTTAACAGGCCCTAGTGCGCCGCCAGGTCCAGGATGTCGTCTTGGCTCGCCTGTTCCAGTTCGCCAGCCACCTTGCCCTTGCGCAGCACCAGGATGCGGTCCGACAGCTTGAGGAGCTCGGGCAGGTAGGAGGAAATCAGGATGACGATCTTCCCTTGCGCCGCCAGCTCCCGTATCGCCTCATGTATCTTCGCGATGGCGCCTATGTCCACGCCGTGGGTGGGTTCGTCGAAGAAGACCGCCTGCGGCGAGAGGATGAGCGCCCGCGCGATGAGGATTTTCTGCTGGTTGCCGCCGGAATAGGTCGCAACCGCCTGCTCGGCATGCAGGCCGCTGATGCCGAGCTTGGCCGTCCATGCCGCGGCCAACTCGCGCGCCACGCGGCGTGAATACCAGAACCGCCAGCCCTTGCGCGTTGAGAGCAAGGCCAGGTAGAGGTTGTCGGCCACATCCATGGTCGCGAACAAGCCGTCTTCATGGCGGTTCTCGGTGACGTAGACCAGGCCGTTCTCGATAGCCTCTCGGGGGTTGCGCAGACTGACTTCCCTGCCTCGCAGCAAAACCTGGCCCTTGACCTTGGCCTGGTCGCGCGAGGTGCCCGTCGCGGCCCTGGCGATTTCCGTCCGTCCGGCCCCGACCAGGCCTGCCATGCCGGTGATGCCGTGGGGAGGGAAGTCCAGCGAGATATCCTCGCCCAGGCCAGGCAGGCTGAGGTTGCGCAGCGCCAGCCCGGCGCCCGCAGCGGCGCTGGGCTTCGCATGCGCCGCCGGCACGGCGTAGCTATCCTCAAGCTCCCGCCCCACCATGTGCCGGATCAGGGCGGCGCGATCAAGCCCGCCAACCGGCTGCCGCTGCAGAACGCAACGCCCGTCGCGCAGGATAGTCACCTGGTCGGCGACCGCCAGCACCTCTTCCAGGGCATGCGTGATCAATATGATGGCGACCCCCTGCAGCCGCAGATGGCGCAGCAAGGAATAAAAATAATCTGACTCGGCCTGGCTGAGGCTGGCCGTGGGCTCGTCGAATATCATCACCTTGGCCTGGAGGCGGATGGCCCGCATGGTTTCCACAAGCTTTTTCTGGGCAATGCTGAGGTCGGCGACTTCTGTAGCCGGGTCGAGCTCCAACCGGAATTCCCGCAACAGGCTGCGTACCTGCTCCATGGCGTCATGCGTAGGGTAAAGCCAGGGCTCCTGGCCAAGCATGATGTTTTGCGCGACCGTCATATGCTCGATCAGGCTGCTCTCCTGGTAGATCATCGCGATTCCCGCCTGGATACTGTCGGCAGGGGTGCGGAACGTCATGGGCGAGTGCCGGACCGATAATTGTCCGCTGCTCGGCATGACCGCCCCGGCCAGGATCTTGCACAATGTGGACTTGCCCGCGCCGTTCTCCCCCAGCAGCGCCATGATCTCGCCCGGGTAAAGCTCCAGGCTGACATGCCGTAAGGCATGCTGCCCGCCGTATTGCTTGCCGATATCGTGCAGGCTCACCACGCAGGCGCGGCTGCTCGGCATCCCGGCAGCTGCATGGCCGGATGCAGCATCCAAGGGCACGTCCAGCGGCCTGGGCACGCCGGCGCCGGGCAGCGCGGCCAGCACTTTTTCCTGCCTGGCCCTTCCCATGACAGCAATCGCGCCCAGTAGCACGATGCCGGTCAGCGTGGCGGACAAACTGCCGCTGATATTGAAGCGGATCAGGCCGTTGATGAGCAGGAAGATGAAGGCCGTGCCGAGCAGGGCGCGCATGATGGAGCCCTTGCCGCCGGAAAGACTGATGCCGCCAAGTACGCAGGCGGTGATGGCCATGAGCTCCATGCCGATGCCGGTATCGGTGCCCGTACTGTTCTGGCGCGCGGCATACAGGATGCCCGCCAATGCCGCCAACAGGCCGCTGCAGGCATACGACAGCAGGACGACCCGGTTGACGCGGATGCCCGCATGGCGCGCGGCCTTGTTGCTGGCTCCTACAGCGGCAAGGTAGGTGCCCCACCGGCTTCGTGTCAGCAGCAGGTGCGCCAGCAGGCCGCACGCCGCCAGCACCAGCATGTTGACCGGAATGCCCGCAAGCGCGCCGCTGCCGATGAAGTCCCAGGCCTCGCTCTCGTGAGAGGCATCCACCAGGTCCATGGCGTAGGCATCCGACACCCACTCGTAACCTGCGCGCAAGATCAGCAGCATGGCCAGGGTGGTCAGGAAGGGCGGCGTCCTGACATAGCCGATGAGCAGGCCGTTGGTCAGGCCAATCAGGAGGCCGACGGCCAGAGTCAGGGGAATCGCGGCTTCCAGCGGCACGCCGTGCAGCTTGAGCAGGAAAATCGCCGTGAAGTTGGCGACCGCGAATACCGCGCCCACGGAAAGGTCTATCCCCCCTGCGATGATGACGATGGCCATGCCTGCGACAATCAGCGCGGGCTCGGCGTAATCCCGCAGCAATTGCTCGACGTTCATCGCGCTCGCGTAGTGCGGCAGCAAGGCGGCAAACACGCCGAACAAGGCCAACACTGCAACCGCCAGCGCCCAGGCGCCAGGGTCGGCATGTTTCATCCAGCCCGGTTTACGCATGCTCCGTCCTTGCACGTCCGATCACGGCCCTTCCGTACAAGGAGCTTATTTCGGCAGGTCGTAGCAATAGTTGCGCTCCTGCTTGCCGGTGACCCAGTAATTATTGGAAAGGATAGTCATATGCTTGCTGCCGGGCTTGTTGCCGCTTTGCAGCAGGCTGATCACGGCGTTCGACACCTGCTCGCCCTGAACGTCGGCGCGGAAAGACAGGATCTTGTGGAAGAGCTTCTGCTCGACCAGGTCGCAATCCGAACGCGGGCCGTCGCTGGAAGCGTATACCTTGACCTTGCCTTGCAGGCCCGCGGTCTTCACGGCCTGGGCCGCGCCCTGCTGCATGATGCCCCAGGAACCGTAAGTGGCGCACAGGTCGGGGTGCTGCTGCAAGGTGGTGGCCGTGATCTGGTTGGCCAGGTTGCTGTCCCACTTGGCAGACTGGGTGGAGACCAGCTTGATGCTCTTGTCCTGCTTGAACACTTCCATGAGGCCCTTGAGCTGGTCTATGCTGTCCGTGGCCGTGGCCTCGCCCTGCACGAAGGCGACCTTGCCGGAGGACTTGCCGCCGCCGCATTCCTTGACGATGTCCCTGGCGATCTGGCGCCCGACATCGACGTAATCCACGCCCACATAGGCATCGGTCGGCTGGTTGGAAAGCAGGTTGACCTGCACCACGTAAATGCCGTTGTCCATGGCGCGCTTCAATTCCTTGGTCAGCAGCGTGACATTGGCGTTCTGGACGATCAGCACGTCCGGCTTCTGGTTGATGAGGTTGGTGACCGCCTGCAACTGGGCACTGGTGCTGAAGTTGGGGTCGCGCACCAGGAACTTGACGCCGTACTTCTCGAAGTTCTGCCGCATGGCGGCGGTCCACATGTCGCCTATCGGGTTGCCGAGGGTGATCGGCACCCATGCCACGGTCTTGCCCTTGACCGCCTTGTCGAAATCGAGCCGCATCTGGTCCCGCGGCGTGGCGTAAGCCGCTGTTCCCGCCGTCAGCGAAAGCATCATGCCGCCGAGCAGTAGCTTGCGTAATGGGTTGTTTTTTTTGGTTTTCATGAATCATCTCCTCTTTGTCAAACTGGTCAAATACTTTGCCGGGCGGATTCCTCGTCCAGCGGGTTCAGGCATTTGTCTACGATGAGCACGGCAAGCAGCACCGTGCCCTTGATCATGTTCTGCAACTGGCTGTTGATGTCCATGATGGTCATGGCGTTGAGCAGCACCCCCATGAGCAGCAATCCGGCCAGCACGCTCGCCACGCTGCCGCGCGCGCCCGAGAAGCTGGCGCCCCCGATGATCACCACCAGGATCACGTCGAAGATCAGCGTGGAGCTTACGGTCTTGAGGTCGACGATGGCCGTGCCCGACACCATGAGCACGCCCGCCACGAAGGCCAGCAGCGCCGAGCTCATGTAGGCCATGAACAGGATGGAGCGGATGGGCATGCCGTAGAGCCTGGCAGTCTCGGCATTGTCTCCATAAGCATAGAGGAAGCGGCCGGGCGTGGTGTGCGCCAGGAACAGATGCATGAGGAGGGCGCAGGCGGCAAATACCAGCATGGGTACCGGCACGCCGTGCCAGTTCATCGAGAGCACGGTCAATTCCAGCTTTTCCGGAGGCAGGTTGATGATCATCGAGGGCAGCACGGTAATCCTGGCTAGGCCGACGAAGATGAAGACGGTGGTCAAGGTGACGAACAGCACGGGAATCTGCAGGCGGTCCACCAGCAGGCTGTTGATCGCGCCCATCGCCAGGGCCAATGCCAACCCGGCCAGCAGGCATAGCGGCAAGGGGAATCCCAGGACGATGCCCTTCACCACGATGGCCGACGACACCATGCTGATGCCTACCTGCGAGAGGTCGATGCCGCGCACGATGACGACCGGGATCATGCCGAGCGCCAGTATGCCGAGCACCGACACGCTGCGTAGCAGGGTCATCATGTTGCCCCAGGTGGCGAAGGCGTCCAGGGTCATGGCGAACAAAAGCGCCAGCAGGAGCGCCGTCAGCAATACGGCGGTTTCCTGGCTTATGATGCGGGTTCTAAGGAAGGACTTCATGTTCGTGTTATTCATTCAACCAGACAGAACGGAAAATCTGACGACTTCCACGAAGCCGCCGATGAAGGACAGTACACATGCCTTTGCAGAGGTAATTGAACATGATCGCAATGCCCGATGAAAATTAGGCCTTGCCTGTCCTGACCAATACCTCGTACTCATCCGGCGTAATAGTGCCGCCCAATGCCTCGGCGATATGCTTGTCGCGCTGGGGTAACGATTCCTGCAGGTTGTCGATGCGCTTCCATTCGGGCAGCCTGGTTTCGGCGCCGTGGCGCGGTATGTAGTCGGAGTCCGCCACGCGCTTGAAGCGGTGGATATAGCGCGAGCAATTGACGAAGAGCTCGGTGATCTCCACCCGCACCACCAGCTCGCTGCCGGCATACTCGGCCAGGAGCGGGTCGTCGCGGTCTATGCTGGCTTTGCCATGGATGCGGATGCGGTGCGGAACTTCGAAGTCGATCAGCAGCATGCCTACCTGGCGGTTGCGCTTGATGTTGCCCGTGGAGAGGAACATGCCGTTGCCGTCATAGCTGGGGAAAGCCAGCGTCTTCTCGTCCAGCACCTTGATGAAGCCGCGGTCGCCGCCTTTATAGGAGCAGGTCGGGTAGCCGCGGTGGTCCACCGTGCTCAGGAAGAACATGTCCCTGCTCTCTATGAATGGTTTATGCATTTCCTCGATTTTCTGGCTGACGATGTTGCTGTGCACTGCGGCGGCCAGCTTCAGGGTCTCGAAGTCTTCTTGCAGCGCCAGATGCTGTTCGCCGTACAAACTGTCCAGGTGGTGGCTGCTACCCATATTGATATCCTCGCTTCATGCCGCTCGGCTTCATCAGCCTGCCCCTTGCCAGATGCATGCCGTCCGGTCCCGTTCCGTGCATATAGGCAAGTTATGAAGTTTCTCTTCGGTAACGTGAGGATAAAGAATTACAGGACAGGGTCAATGGAAGTGGCTGAATAACCTGTCCGATATTCGGACAGAATTTCTATGGTGGGCCGAAGAAGATACGAATTGGGAACCAAAAGGGGCTTGGGGCTGCTGAGTGACCTTGAGCTGCCAGAATACTTTTCTGGCTAAAGGATACTTGCGAGACTGCTGCCCTGCTATCCCAAGCTGCCTGGCTTAGGTCTGACGCTATCGAGTGTTGAGTTATCTATTTTTGTTGCCATAAAACTTCTCAATGTTGCTTCCGTACAACATGGTTAACATGGCTGATCTAAAGTCGGAATATGGCTACTGCAATGATCGCCAGCACGAAAAGCGCACGAGTTTTGATAATTCATTTTGGATTTAAGAAAGCTGGAATGAAACGTTTCAGCGTTCATCCATCCAACTGTATTGCAGAAAATTAAAGAGTTATAAAAATATGCGGTTTTAGATGTAAATCAACAAAAAGCCCGCATTTGCGGGCTTTGCCTTAACCGCATTTGCTGTCTCCGCAATTGAGGCATGTCAGGCATCCGTCCATGACGATGGCGGCCTTTGTTTGGCACTTATTGCAAAGTTGCGCGCCGGGCGGGAAGCCTTCGGCATTGGTTTCAGCGCCTGGTTTGGCGTGTTTTTCCATGTACTCGGCGCGCTTTTCGTTGATGAGTTTCTGCTGGTGTTCGTCGGGGCCGGATTTCTTCAGCATGCCGATCTGATAGAGGTGTTGTTCCAGCACCTCGCCGATCTCGGCGACCAGGCTGGGGATGTATTTCCCGCCCTTCTTGAAGTAGCCGCCGCTGGGCTCGAACACGCTCTTGAGCTCTTCCACCAGGAAGGTGATGTCGCCGCCCTTGCGGAAGGTAGCTGACATGACGCGCGTGAGCGCGACGATCCACTGGAAGTGCTCCATGTTCTTGGAGTTGATGAAGATCTCGAACGGGCGGCGGTGTTCCTGCGGTGTGCCTTCGTTCATGACGATGTCGTTGATGGTGATGTAGAGGGCGTGCTCGGTCACCGGGGTCTTGATCTTGTAGGTGTTGCCGATGAGCATTTCCGGGCGGCTGAGCGGTTCGCCCAGCTGGACGATTTCGGCGAGTTTCTGCTCGTGCGCCTTTTGCTCGGCGGCGGCTTGTTCCGCCTTGAGCTTGTCTTCTTCGGTAATGACGTTGTAACCGGTGATTTTCTTGTCGATCTTGATTGCCATGTTCGTCTCCTGTGCGCGTGCGTCACTGGGACAGACAAACGGACTCTTAATCCGGTTGCCTGCGATATTGTTTAGAACTTGCCGTAGTAGCCTTCCTTGAGGGCGTCGTAGAGGTTGGCGGCGGTGTGGATTTCGCCGTCGTACTCGATTTCCTCGTTGCCCTTGGCCTCGATCACGGTACCGTCGTCCAGGGTGAACTTGTAGGTGGTGTTCTCGAGGTCCTTCTCGGTCACCAGCACGCCCTGGAAGGCTTCGGGATTGAAGCGGAAGGTGGTGCAGCCCTTGAGGCCCTTCTCATAGGCGTAGAGGTAGATGTCCTTGAAGTCGTTGAAGTCGTAATCGGTTGGCACGTTGATGGTCTTGGAAATGGAGCTGTCGATCCATTTCTGCGCGGCGGCCTGGATGTCCACATGGGCCTTCGCGGCGATGGTAGAGGAATCCAGGAAGTATTCCGGCAATTGCTCTTCAACCTTGTCGGAGAACGGCATCGCGTCCGGATTGACCAGTTCGCGGTAGGCGAGCAGTTCGTAGGAGAACACGTCGACCTTTTCCTTGGATTTTTTGCCTTCGCGGATGACGTTGCGGCTGTAGTGGTGGGCGAACGACGGCTCGATGCCGTTGCTGGCGTTGTTGGCCAGGCTGAGCGAGATGGTGCCGGTCGGCGCGATCGAGCTGTGGTGGCTGAAGCGCGAGCCGGTCTTGGCGATCTGCTTGCGCAGTTTTTCCGGGAATTGCTGCATGTAGCGGCTGTAGAGGCCCATGAGCACCTTGCCCTTGATCTTGTCGCCGAGCTTGATGCCGTCTTTCGCCATTTCCGGACGCTTGGACAACAGGTCGGCGGTGATCTCGAATTCTTCCTCCATGATCGGTGCGGCGCCTTTTTCCTCGGCGAGTTCCACGCCGACTTCCCAGCCGACCTCGGCCATGACCTTGGTGACTTCCTCGGTGAACTGCAGCGAGTCGGCCTCGCCATATTTCATCCTGAGCATGGTGAGCGTGGAGCCCAGCCCCAGGTAGCCCATGCCGTGGCGGCGCTTGCGGGCGATCTCGTCGCGCTGCTGCTGCAACGGCAGGCCGTTGATTTCGACGACGTTGTCGAGCATGCGGGTGAAGATGGCGACGACTTCGCGGTATTCGTCCCAATCGAAATAGGCGTTGTCGGTGAACGGCTGGCGCACGAACTTGGTTAGATTGACCGAGCCGAGCAGGCAGGCGCCGTAAGGCGGCAGGGGCTGCTCGCCGCAGGGGTTGGTGGCGCGGATGTTCTCGCAGTACCAGTTGTTGTTCATCTCGTTGACGCGGTCGATGAGGATGAAGCCGGGTTCGGCGAAATCGTAGGTGGAAGACATGATCACGTCCCACAGGCGCTGCGCCTTGATGGTCTTGTAGACGCGGCAGGCTACCTTGCCGTCGGATTCGCGCGTGAGGTACTTGTCCTTGACCGGCCATTCGCGCCAGACCACGGCTTCTTCATTGTCGACGTCGAGTCCGTCCTGCTCGGCTTCCTTCGCCGTGACGGGGAAGGCGAGCTTCCATTCCGCGTCGGCCTTCACCGCTTCCATGAATTCCTTGGTGATCAAGGTGGAAAGGTTGAACTGGCGTAGCCGTCCCGCCTCGCGCTTGGCCTTGATGAAATCGGTCACGTCGGGGTGCGAGATGTCGAAGGTCGCCATCTGCGCGCCGCGGCGGCCGCCGGCGGACGAGACGGTGAAGCACATCTTGTCGTAGATATCCATGAACGAGAGCGGGCCGCTGGTGTAGGCGCCCGCGCCGGCGACGAAAGCGCCCTTGGGACGCAGGGTGGAGAATTCATAACCGATGCCGCAGCCGGCCTTCAAGGTCAGGCCGGCCTCGTGCACTTTCTCCAGGATGCCGTCCATGCTGTCCTCGACGATGCCGGAGACGGTGCAGTTGATGGTGCTGGTGGCGGGCTTGTGCTCCTGCGCGCCCGCATTGGAAGTGATGCGCCCGGCGGGAATCGCGCCGCGGCGCAACGCCCAGAGGAACTTCTCGAACCACAGGCCGCGCTTTTCCTCGGTCTCCTCCACATCCGCCAATGCGCGCGCCACGCGCTTGTAGGTGTCGTCCATGTCCTGGTCGATGAAACTGCCCTGCTTGGTTTTCAGGCGGTACTTCTTGTCCCAGATGTCCAGGGAAACGGACTGCATCGGGACTTCTGGCACGTCGGCCTCCTGAGTTGCGGGTTTAGCAGTTTTCACGGCCTTGAGCATGGGGGGATCCTCTCTAGTTTTCTGGCTGAATTCGCTGTTTTTTTGAATACCCGCTTAAATGTTGCGGAATATCCGCCGACCACAACATATAGTGAGTGAATGGAAAGTTATGTCATTTTATTGTGTTGGTCAAGGGTGTTTTTTGGTGCATGAGCGAATGGACATGCATCGGAAAGGGGCGGGCTGGACGAATGCCTTTTACCTGCAGCGTCTTGGCGCGGGGTGAGTCCTTGCTTCGCTTTATTTTGCTGCCTGGAAAGTATTGGCTGGGCGAGTCAATGGAAGTTTCAGGTAGGCAGCAATGCATGATGAGTGGGAACTGAAGTCCTGTTGCTGGACCTGGCCGATATCCAGCCCACGCAAAGCAGTCAAGAGGAAAACGAAGGTTCTTGGAGTCACCGCTGTCAGGTAGAGGCAAAAATCACGAAGCGTGATTATGCCCTGTATTCATGCGAAAATTGGCTGATGCCGCGCCTAATTTACACCTTCCTGATTTATCTCCTGTTGCCTTTTGCCCCTTTGCGTTTGCTGTGGCGCGGTATGCGCCAGCCGGAATACCGCCGGCACTGGGGGGAAAGGTTCGGTTTTTTCAAGACGCCGGTGACCAAGCCCGTCATCTGGATGCATTGCGTGTCCGTCGGGGAAACCCGTGGCGCGGCGCCCTTGATCAAGCTGCTGCAACAGCGATATCCGCAATACCAAATCCTCATTACGCATGCGACGCCCACCGGGCGCGAGGCGGGGGAGCAGCTGTTCGGCGACAGCGTGTTGCGCTGTTACCTGCCGTACGACACGCCGGGCGCGGTCGCGCGATTCCTCGGGCATTTCCAGCCCAGGCTTGGCATGCTGATGGAAACCGAATTGTGGTTCAACCTGATTGCAGGCTGCAAGACGCGCGATATCCCCATCCTGTTGGTGAATGCGCGGCTTTCCGCAAAGTCTGCGCAAGGATATGCCCGGCTGGGACGCCTGGCCCGCAATGGTTTGCGGCAATTGACGGCCATTGCGGCGCAGACCATGCAGGATGAGGAGCGCTTGCAGGCATTGGCGGGCGGCGGGCTGGGGAAACTGCCGGTTGAAGTGACCGGCAACCTCAAGTTCGACGTCACGCCGCCGGCAGCCGCCGCGGAATTGGGTGCTGCGTTGCGCGGCTATTTCGGCAATGCGCGGCCGGTGTTTCTTGCCGCGAGCACTCGAGACGGCGAGGAGGCCATGATCCTGGATGCGGTTGCCGCGGCAACAATACCGCAGTTATTGACCGTCATCGTGCCGCGCCATCCGCAACGCTTCGACGAAGTTGCCAACCTGCTGACAAAACGCGGCGTCCATTTCCTGAGGCGTTCCCGGCTGGATTCGGCTGTGCCTGCACGCGTGCAGGTAGTGCTGGGCGACAGCATGGGGGAAATGTTCGCCTACTATGCGGCCTGCGATGCCGCCTTCATCGGCGGCAGTTTGCAGCCGCTGGGCGGACAGAACCTGATCGAGGCCAGCGCCATGAGCAAGCCGGTGCTGGTCGGCCCGCATACGTTCAATTTCGCCGCGGCGACTGAAATGGCGATTGCGGCCAAGGCTGCCTGGCGCGTGCAAGACGTGGCAGACTTGGCGCGGGCCTTGCAACGCTTGTTTGGTGATCCGGAACTGCGCCAGTCCATGAGCTGGAAGGCGCTGGAATTCAGCGCCAGTGCGGGTGGCGCTACGCAGCGCATTGCGGATTTGGTGTCGCGCTACCTGCCCGATAGGTAATCCCGGCCCGACTGGGCCGGATTACCGCACCAGCCGGGAAACCGCCTTGAAGGCTTCGCCTTCGGCAATGCCCAGCCACTCGAACACGATGGATTCCGTATTGCTGATGATCACGCCCGCCTGGCGCAGCCTCGGCAATGCATTGGCCTTGTTGGCCGGGTCGCGCGACAGCACGGCATCTTCCGCCACGATTGCCTGGTAGCCGTCCCGCTGCAATTGCAATGCGGTCTGCAGCACGCAGATATGGGCTTCCATGCCTGCAAGCACGATTTGCGGCCGGTCGGCGTGCAATCGCTCGCGGAACGCGGGCACCGCGTAACAGGAAAACGCGGTTTTCTCTATCCTGCAGGCATGGCCCAAGCTGTCTTGCAGGCCGGCGATCGTATTGCCCAGGCCCTTGGGATATTGCTCGGTGCAGATGGCGGGCACGTCGAGCAGGTGGGAGGCCTGCAGCAGGATATCGCAATAACGCGCCACCGACGTCATGGCATCCTGGTCCATGGCGGCGGCGAGCCTTTCCTGGACGTCGATGACGACGAGCTGGCTGAGGGAGCGGACGGCTAAATCGGTGGCAGGCATGGACTTGTTCCCGGCTCTATCGTCGCTCAGTCCGACAATTGGCTGGTCAGGACCAGGCGCTCGTTGACTTCGCTCAAGTCGGCCTCATTCAGGAGGCCGACGGCATATCTCAGGCGGAGCACATTCATCAGGTAGTTGTAGCGCGATTGAAGCAGGTCGCGCTTGGCGGTGAACAATTGCTGCTGGGCATTGAGCACATCCACGCTATTGCGCACCCCGACCTCGTAGCCCAGGTTGGTGGAATCCAGCTGGCTCTGGCTGGAACTAAGCGCCTGTTCATAGGCCTGGACCTGCGCCACGCTGCCGATGAGGTTCAGGTAGGCTTGGCGCGTATCCAGTTCGGATTTCCTGCGTGCCGCCTCGACTTCGTCCTGGGCTCTTTGCTGGTTGGCGACGGCTTCCCGCACGCGGGAGCTGATAGCACCGCCTTGGTACAGCGGGATGTTCAGCCTGAGGCCGATGGTGGCGTTCTGCAGATCGCTGCCGAAGCCGTTGGGGCTGCCGCTCGCGCGGGTGTCGGCATAACTGCCCACCATGTCCAGCGTGGGCCAGTGCCCTGCGCTCATGCGCTCGACTTCTTGCGTGGCGAGCCGCAGCGCTTCCTGCTGGATGCTTAGCGCCAGGTTGTTCTGTACGGCAAGGTTGACCCATTGCTCCATGTCCAGCGGCTGGGGCGAACGGGTTTTCAGGTCCTGGCGCACTGTGGCAAGGCGCTCGGGCAATCGGCCCGTGATGGCCTGCACCGTGCGCTTGCGTACCTCGTAATCGTTGAGCACGGTGATTTCCTGGGCCTTGAGCAGATCAAACCTGGCCTGGGCCTCATTCACGTCGGTGATGGTGGCGGTGCCCACCTCGAAATTGGCCTTGGCTTGTTCCAGCTGCTCGGCAATCGCCGCTTTCTGGCTGTTGATGAGGTCGATCTGGTCCTGCGCCATGAGTACGTCGAAATAGGCCTGGGCGCTGCGCAGCATCAACTCCTGCTGCGATTGGATCAATTGCTTGTCCGCTTGCGACACCTGGGTTTCCGCCTGCTTCATCTGCACCCAGTTTTCCTTGCGCAGGATGGGCTGGCTGAAGTTGACGCCGAAGCCGAAGGTGTCGAAGGATTCCCGGCCCGCATTGCGGAAAATGGCGTTCTGCCCAAGATAGCGGATGTCGGTCTCGGAATGGCTGGCATCCGTCGTGAAGTTGACGGTGGGACGGTACAAGGCCTTGCCCTGCTCGATTTTTTCCTGCGCCGCCAAGTTGCCGCTGCGTGCGGCAGCCAGCGTCGGGTCGTTGGTCAAGGCGATTTCGTAGATGTCGAGCAGGTTCTGCCCATTGGCGGCAGCTTGTGCCTGGAACGAGGCCAGGCCGGCTACGGCAATGAAGAATAATGGAATGTGGGCAACTCTCATGGCAGTCATCTCTGGAGTATCTGTTAATACCTTGTCAGGGTTGGTTGTCCGGCATTCTAACCCGATACCAGGCGGCATACAGTGCCGGTAGCGACAATATCGTCAACACGGTGGCGATGGTCAATCCGCCCATGATCGCGACCGCCATCGGGCCGAAGAACGTGTTGCGCGTGAGCGGTATCATCGCCAGGATCGCCGCCGCGGCGGTGAGCATGATGGGGCGGAAGCGGCGCACGGCGGATTCGACGATGGCTTCCCATTCGGGCTTGCCCGCACGTTTGTCCTGCTCGATCTGGTCCACCAGGATCACCGAGTTGCGCATGATCATGCCCGATAGGGCGATGGTGCCCAGCATCGCGACGAAGCCGAAAGGCTTGTTGAAGATGAGCAGGGCGATGGTGACGCCGATCAGCCCGAGCGGCGCGGTCAATACCACGAGGAAGGTGCGAGAAAGGCTTTGCAATTGCAGCATGAGGATGGTCAGCACGGCAAAGATGAACAGCGGTACGCCCGCCGCTACGGATTGGCCGCCCTTTGCCGACTCTTCCACTGCGCCGCCCGTTTCCAGACTGTAGCCCAGGGGTAAGTGCCGGCGTAGCTCGACCAGCTGTTTTTCAACCTGGCCGGAGACGACCGGCGCCTGCAGGTCGCCGATCAGGTTGGCGCGTACCGTGATCGTGGGCGTGCGGTTGCGTCGCCAGATCACGGCATCCTCGAAACCCGGGGTGATGGTCGCGAGCTGCGACAATGGCACGCTGGCGCCGGCGCTGGTGGGTACCATCAGTTCCGGCAGGTGCGAAAGATGGGTGCGCTCCAATGTGTCGCCGCGCAGCACCAGGTCTATGCGCTCGATGCCTTCGCGGAATTCGGTGACGTAAAGCCCGCGCATGGCGGCATTGAGCAGGTTGGCAATATCGGTGGAGCTGACGCCGAGCAGCCTGGCCTTGGATTGGTCGACTTCTATCTTCATCACCTTGCTAGGCTCTTCCCAATCCAGCTGCACATTGCTGAGGTTGGGGTTGCGGCGCATGATGTCGGCCACCTGATGGCTGATGTCGCGGATTTTATCCACGTCGGGGCCGGAGACGCGGAACTGCACGGGGAAGCCGACCGGCGGCCCGTTCTCCAGGCGCAATACCGAAGCCCGGAGCGCGGGAAAGTCGGTGTCGAACAAATGCAGCAGCTTGCCGCGCAGCGCCTCGCGCTCGGCATTGCCTTCCGTCAGGATGACGAACTGGGCGAAGCTGCGCTGCGACAATTGCTGGTCGAGCGGCAAATAGAAGCGCGGGCTGCCGCTGCCGATGTAGGCCACGTAATTCTCTATGCCGGATTGTCGTTGCAGCCATTGTTCCAGCTTTTTCGCCTCGGCATCGGTGGCGGCGTAGGAGGAGCCTTCCGCCAGGCGCAGGTCGACGATCAGCTCGGGCCTGGTGGAATCCGGGAAGAACTGCTGTTGCACCAGCCCGAAGCCCGCGACCGAAGCGATGAAGAGCAATGCCGTGACAATGATGACCATCCAGCGGTGGCGCACGCATTGGGTGATGAGGCTGCGCAGGCGCCGGTAGAAGCGAGAATCGTAGATATCGGCGTGCCCGCCCGCGGCCATGTGCTGCAAGTGGCGCTGCCTGCGCTCAGCGAGGCGTCGGCTGATTCTCGGGGCGATGCGTTGCAGCCAGTGCGCCATGCGGGACGGTGGCTTGGCCGCCTGCTGCCTGTAGTCGGGTAGCAGGTAGTAGCCGAGATAGGGGACGAAGATCACTGCGGCCACCCAGGAGGCCAGCAAGGCGATCGCCGACACCTGGAAGATGGAACGCGTGTATTCGCCTGTGGAGGACGCGGCAGTAGCGATCGGCAGGAAGCCGGTCACGGTGACCAGCGTGCCGGTGAGCATGGGGATGGCGGTGGAAGTGAAGGCGAAAGAGGCGGCCTTCATGCGTTCCCAGCCCTGCTCCATTTTCGACGACATCATTTCCACCGCGATAATCGCGTCGTCCACCAGCAGCCCCAGGGCGAGGATCAATGCGCCCAGTGAAATCTTGTGCAGGCCCACGCCGAATATCTCCATCAGCAGGAAAGTGATGGCAAGGACGACCGGGATCACGATGGCGACCACGATCCCGGTGCGCAGCCCCAGGGACAGCAGGCTGACCCCGAGCACGATCACCAGCGCCTCGACTAGCGAGCGGACGAAGTCATCGACGGAGTGGACGACGGCCCGGGGCTGGGACGAGACGGTATCCAGGCTGAGGCCCACAGGGAGCCGGGCGTCGATGCGCGCGACGGCGTGATCCAGCGAATGGCCGAGCTGGATGATGTCGCCGCCGTGGTTCATGGCGACGCCCAGCAGCAGGGTCTCCTTGCCCATGTAGCGCACGCGCGCAGTAGGCGGGTCTTCGAATCCTCTGTAGACCTTGGCGATGTCGCCAAGGCGGAACTCGTTGCCGTTGGCGCGCAGTTTCAACTCGCGCAGGTTGTCCAGCCGGTCGAAGCGCCCGCTCACCGCAAGCCGGATATGCTCCGGCCCGCTGTCGTAAGCCCCGGCGCTATTGACCTGGTTCTGTTGCTGCAGCGTTTCCAGCAGGGTGCTGGTGCTGATGCCCAGCGTCGCCAGCTTGGCATTGGCCAGCTCGACATAGATGCGCTGCGGTTGCTCGCCGAAAAACTCCACCTTGGCGACATCCTTGATTTTGAGCAACTCGCCGCGGATGGATTCGGCCTGTTCCTTCAGCCTGGCATAGTCGTAGCCTTCCCCGTGCAGGGCGTAGAGGTTGCCGTAGACGTCGCCGAACTCGTCATTGAAGAACGGGCCTTGAATGCCGTCCGGTAATGTATTGCGGATATCGCCGATCTTTTTTCTCGCCTGGTACCAGACATCCGGCACGGCGGATGGCGGCGTGGAGTCCTTGGCCAGGATGAAAATCAGGGATTCCCCAGGGCGTGAGTAACTGCGCAGGATATCGAGGTAGGGCAGCTCCTGCAGCTTCTTTTCGAGTTTGTCGGTGACCTGCTGCTCCACTTCGTGGGTGCTGGCGCCTGGCCACATCGTGCGCACTACCATCACCTTGAAGGTGAAGGGCGGGTCCTCCGACTGTCCGAGCTTGGTATAGGCCAGCATGCCGGCCAGGGTCAGCACCAGCATGAAGTAAAGCACCAGGCTGCGATGCTCCAGCGCCCAGCTTGATAGGTTGAAGGACTGGCGCTGGTCGTTCATTGGTTGACCTCGGTTTTGACCGGAGTGACCACTTGCCCTTCGTTGAGGGTATGCACGCCCGTGACGACGAGGGTTTCATCGCCCTTGAGCCCGGAAACGATGCTGACTCCCTGCTCGCTATAGCTGCCTATGCCGACCGCCCGCGAATGCACTTGATTGTTCGCCTCTACGACCCAAACCTGCGCCTGGCCATGTTGTTCCGATACGGCGGTGCTGGGCAGCACGAATTCGTGCTGATCGCCTCCCAGCCGTATGCCTGCCGTCATGCCGATTTGCACCTTGTCGTCGGCATCCAGTAACGATACCTGGGTCTTGAAGGTACGGGTCGCAGGATCGGCGGCGGGGGCGATTTCCCTGATGCGCCCCTGGTAGGTCTGGTCGCGGTTCGACCAGAGGCGCACGACCGCGCTTTCTCCCACCTTGATGTTTTGCATGCGGGATTCCGGGACGGCGATCTGTATTTCCAGTTCACTAGGCACCGCCACCCTGGCAACCACCTGTCCGGCATTCACTACCTGTCCAGGCTCCGCGTCGATCGCGGTAACGATACCGTCTCTCTCTGCTGCCAGCGTGGTGTATTGAGCCTGGTTGCTTGCAACTTTCACCTGGGCTTGCGCCTGCTGCACCTGGGCCAAGCTCGATTTCAGGCGCGTTTCCACCGAATCCAGCGCTGCCGCGGAAATGAAGCGCTGCTCGAACAGCTGCCGCTGGCGCTTGCTGTCGGCCTCGGCCAGTGCCAGTTGCGCCTCTGCGGAATGCAATGCCGCCTGGGCGGATGCCAGCGACAGCCTGTTGTCCTCGGCATCCAGCCGCGCCAGCACTTGGCCTTTCTTGACATGGTCGCCGATTTCCACGTGACGCTGGATGATCTTGCCGGCAATGCGGAAGCCTTGAGCTGCCTCATAGCGAGGACGCACTTCGCCGATAAGCCACTGGCCATGGTCGCTATGCTGTGCGGCATCCAGCTGCATGACGAGGGCTGGCCTCGGTGGCGGCGCTTCAGATGACGGCTTCTGGCAGGCAACCAATGCCGGGATGGCGAGCGTCAACAGCCAGGGATTAACTAGTGTTCGGGAGAATGGTAGAGGCATATCGATACCTAGTGCTTGGAATGGGGCCTGGTGAGGCCTTGGATCATGGCGTGTTGCATGAGGGAAACGCGCTGGTCTATTGGTTGCCAGTCAACCCAGTCGTCTCCCGCCATGCCGATTTCCAGGGCGCATACTCCATGGATGCCGGCCCATAATGTCTGGGCGATCAAGTCCATGTTGACCAGGTCGGCACGGAATGCCTGCTGTTCAAACGCCTGCTGCACCATGGAGCGCAGGTAGGCATAAGCGTCCTGCTCGATATTGCCTTGGCGCAGCTTAGATTTGTCCTTGCTGTTGCTTGGCTTGGGCGTCATGAACATGAAGCGGTAATGATTGGGATAGGCCAAGGCGAAACGGGAATAGGCGCTGCAGAGTACCTTCAATTGCTCTACTGCGTCGGGCACGGCGTCTGCGTTGATATTGCGCAGGTCGTTCGCCAATATCAGGGAGTCGTGGTCGCACAAAGTTTGCAGCAGGTCGTTCTTGTCCTTGAAATACAAGTATATCGTGGTGGGCGAATAGCCGACCCGTTTGGCGATCTCGCGCATGGAGACGGCTTCCACGCCATGCTGTACAAACAGGTCGCGGGCGGCGTCGAGAATCAGCTTCTGCAGTTGCCGGCGTTCTTCTATGGTTTTGACTCTGGGAGGCATGCGCTGGAACATTGACATCATCGAGGATGATTATTAAACGATGTTAACTTAACGGTGTCAATTTATAGTTTGAGTGAAAGGAAATCAGAAATAGAAAAAGCTGGTTTTGCTTGGATTGATGCCGACGCAGGCGGAAGGATAATTCCTGGCAGTACAACGAAAAACGGGAGCCTAGCTCCCGTTTAGAACATGGCTAGAAACTGAATTTTTCCGGCTGGGGGGCGTTTTCGAGCTGCGGGAGCGTGGTCTCGAAAATCACGTCCTGCCGTAATCCGTCTTCGCTGATGCGCCGCACGATGGTGGCCTCCATCACCGGAGGTTCGCCGATGACGGCAAACAGCCTGCCGCCGATATGCAGCTGCTTTGTTGCCAGCGGCGGTAGCGCCAGTGAGCCAGTGAAAACGATCACGTCATAAGGGCCGTTGTCCGGCCACCCGCGCGCGCCGTCGCCTACATGCAGCGTCACATTGCTGATTTGCTGCTGGAGCAGCCTCGCATTTGCCTGGTGGCTAAGCTCGGCGTTGATCTCGACGCTGTGCACCTCTTGCGCAAGTGAGGCAAGCAGGGCGGTGAAGTAGCCGCTGCCGGTGCCGATTTCCAGGACTTTATCGGTTGGCTTGATTTCCAGCGATTGCAGGATGCGGCCTTCCATCTTGGGGGAAAGCATGGTCTGGCCGAAGCCGATGGGGATTTCGATATCGGCAAACGCCAGGCCGCGATATTGCTCGGGGACAAACGCTTCGCGCGGCACGCGGCCCAAAAGGTCGAGTACGGTGCCGTCAAGCACCTCCCAGGGGCGGATCTGCTGCTCTATCATGTTGAAGCGGGCTTGTTCTACATCATGGTGCATCGCAATTGTCCTTATCCATCGCATGGCTATCGGTTTGCCGATTATAGCGCCAGACGGCAGAGTTTCAAGCTGGATCGCGTGACCTGCCAGCTTTAGGCACATGATGCTCTGCATCAACTGTGCATCGTCCACAATAATCTTGATCGAATCAGGGTTTTAACGTACATTCCTTCCATCGCTAGGGGTCTGCTGTTGCACGCTGAGGCATGCAATGGCAGTGAGAATTACCCTTTGAACCTGATGTGGATTATCCCACCGTAGGGAAGCGCAGTTTGGTTTGATGGGGTGGTTTCTATTTTTTTATTCCCCTGTCGGTACTCCAAAAACGCTTCCCGCATTTTGGAGACTTGAATGAACGCCACCGACAAAAACCTGCAGCAGAATTTCCTCAATGCCACCGCCCAGGTCGATCCGGGCGCAACGCAGCCTTTTACCAATTCCCGCAAGATCTATATCGAAGGCTCGCGCCCCGACATCCGCGTTCCTTTCCGCGAGATCAGCCTGTCCGATACGCCATCGGCATTCGGCGCCGAGAAGAACCCGCCGGTGATTGTCTACGACACTTCCGGTCCTTACACTGACCCGGATGTGCAGATCGACATCCGCAACGGTTTGCCGGCCCTGCGCGCTGGCTGGATTGCCGAGCGCGGCGATACCGAGCAACTGGACGGGCCGACTTCCAGCTATGGCCTGGAACGGCTGCACGATCCCAAGCTGGCCGACATGCGCTTCAACCTGCATCGCAAACCGTTGCGTGCCAAGGCAGGCAGGAACGTGACGCAGATGCACTATGCGCGCCAAGGCATCATTACTCCGGAGATGGAGTTCATCGCCATCCGCGAGAACCAGCGCCGCGAAGGCATGAGCGAACTGTTGCAGACCCAGCATGCCGGGCAGCATTTCGGCGCTTCCATTCCTGAAATCATCACGCCTGAGTTCGTCCGGGACGAAGTGGCGCGCGGCCGGGCAATCATTCCTGCCAATATCAACCACCCCGAAATCGAGCCGATGATCATCGGCCGCAATTTCCTCGTGAAGATCAATGCCAATATCGGCAATTCCGCCGTCAGCTCAAGCATAGGCGAAGAAGTCGAGAAGATGGTCTGGGGCACCCGCTGGGGCGGCGATACCGTGATGGACCTGTCCACCGGCAAGAACATCCACGAAACGCGCGAGTGGATCATCCGCAATTCACCCGTGCCGATCGGCACCGTGCCTATCTACCAGGCGCTGGAAAAGGTCAACGGCAAGGCCGAAGACCTGACTTGGGAAATCTTTCGCGATACCTTGATCGAGCAGGCGGAGCAGGGCGTGGATTATTTCACCATCCATGCCGGCGTGCGTTTGCAGTACATTCCGATGACCGCCAGGCGCATGACCGGCATCGTCTCGCGCGGCGGCTCCATCATGGCGAAGTGGTGCCTGGCGCACCATAAGGAGTCTTTCCTCTACGAGCATTTCGAGGAAATTTGCGACATCATGAAGGCCTACGATGTCAGCTTCTCGCTCGGCGACGGCCTGCGTCCCGGCTCGATCTACGATGCCAATGATGAAGCCCAGTTTGCTGAGCTGAGAACCTTGGGTGAATTGACCCGGATCGCCTGGAAGCATGACGTGCAGACCATGATCGAAGGCCCTGGCCACGTACCCATGCACATGATCAAGGAAAACATGGACTTACAGCTGGAGCATTGCGGCGAGGCCCCGTTCTATACTCTGGGACCTTTGACCACCGATATCGCACCCGGCTACGACCACATCACTTCCGGCATCGGCGCCGCGATGATCGGCTGGTACGGTTGCGCGATGCTGTGCTACGTCACGCCGAAGGAGCACCTGGGCCTGCCGGATAAGGAAGACGTGCGCGTCGGCATCGTCACCTACAAGATTGCCGCGCACGCCGCCGACCTGGCCAAAGGCCACCCCGGCGCGCAGATTCGCGACAACGCCCTGTCCAAGGCGCGTTTCGAGTTCCGTTGGGAGGACCAGTTCAACCTCGGCCTCGATCCCGAGAAAGCCAAGGAATTCCACGACGAGACCCTGCCGCAGGAAGGCGCGAAGCAGGCGCATTTCTGCTCCATGTGCGGCCCCCACTTCTGTTCAATGAAGATCACACAGGACGTGCGCGAATACGCCGACAAGCTGGGCATGGACGAACAGGCGGCGCTGAGCAAGGGCATGCAGGAAAAGGCGATTGAGTTCGTCAAGCGCGGTAGCGAGGTTTACCAGAAGATTTGATGGCACAGGCAGGCTTAAATTGCCATGCATGAGACAACGGCCAGTTTAACTGGCCGCTTTTATGTCAGCGAAGTGCTGTGAAGACGTATCCAGTCTGCAAATGCATTTTCACTGAGGTTGCCAGCAGCGACATCCAGCATGACGAATACCTTGTCTGCATCGGTTGCCGTGAGATCAAAACCGTTCAAACGCAAGAATAATAATGTTGCTACAAAGGCCATACGCTCATTGCCATCAGCAAAAGGATGATTACGTGCAATGCCATAACCGTAGGCCGCTGCAAGATCGGCGAAATCCGGGTTGTCATAGGCAGCAAGGTGTTCGGGACGAGCCAAGGCAGATTCCAGCAGGCCCTGATCGCGGATACCCCTTAATCCGCCATGTTCAGCCAATTGCTCGTCATGCACGGCAAGGATGATAGGCAAGGGGATCCATACCCAGTCATGCTGGTTCATTTTGCCAGTTCACGCAGGACGGCGCGGTTTTCCTTCATGATCTTGCGTGCAAGTTCCATTTGCTGCTCGAACTCTTCATTGTGTGGGGTAATGCTGAAGCCATCGGGCGTTTCAGTGACGAATAACTCATCGCCTTTTTCCAGCTTAAACTTGCCAAGCAGTTCCTTTGGCAGGATCACGCCCAGCGAATTGCCGATTTGCGTCAGTTTGAGTGTGGACATGGCGATTGCCTCATGAATGTTATAACTTTGGTTATAATACACAAGTTTCCCAGGCATTCCAATGCATTGGCGCGTCAGTCCTGATTGCGATAGCCTGCTATGCTAAAATCACGCCATGACCACGCTTAAATTGAAACCCGGTGCAGCAACTTCGCCGAAGAATCCTGGCAAGCCGCCGGTACGCAGGGCCGACCCCGCCAAGCGTTCGCGTACGTCGGCGCCGGAATATGTGGCGAAGGCTTCGCCGGCAGCCGTTGCAGAAGCGAAAGAACCGGTAAAAAAAGAGCCAGCAAAACCTGTTCCCGCGACTGGACGAAGAGCAGCAGGGCCTGGTCGTACTGGCAGGAGTAATGCCGCTGGTAAATCCACATCCGCGGCAAAGACAGCAGCGCAGCGGCCAGCATCCGCCAGGAAGCCTTACGGCAAAAAAGACGATAATCCTCGCCAGTTTTCTGACCGAGACACACCGCGCCGCGGCGGCAAGCAACGTGACGGTTTCGAGCCTGGCGAGTTCAACCAGGACAGGAAGACCAATCCCAAGTTTTCGCCCAAGCCGGTTCCCAGTCAGCCTGAATTGCCCAGGCTTTCAAAGCGTATGGCCGAGCTAGGCCTGTGCTCGCGCCGCGAGGCGGATGAGTTCATCGCCAACGGTTGGGTGACGGTGAATGGCGAGGTGGTGGACGTGCTGGGTACGCGCGTATCGCCCGATGCCGAGATCAAGGTCAGCAAGGAGGCGCACAAGCACCAGTCGGAGATCGTCACCATCCTGCTGCACAAGCCCGTGGGCTACGTCTCCGGGCAGGCGGAGGACGGCTATGAGCCGGCCGTGGTATTGGTGCACCCGGACAACCAGTGGGAGGAAGACCCGACCCAGACGATATTCAAGCGCGGTCATTTACGCGGCTTGGCGCCTGCAGGGCGCCTGGACATCGATTCCACCGGCTTGCTGGTGCTGACCCAGGATGGCCGCGTGGCGCGCCAATTGATTGGCGAGGATTCGACGATCGAGAAGGAATACCTGGTGCGCGTCACTGGGACGCTCAGCGAGGAAGGGCTGAAAAAGCTCAATCACGGCCTAAGCCTGGATGGGGTCAAGCTCAAGCCCGCCAAGGTTTCCTGGCAAAATGAGGATCAGCTGCGCTTCGTGCTGCGCGAGGGGCGCAAGCGCCAGATCCGCCGCATGTGCGAACTGGTCGGGCTCACCGTGGTCGGACTCAAGCGCGTGCGTATCGGCAGCGTGGCCCTGGGCAAGCTGCCGGTGGGAACCTGGCGCTATTTGCGGCCTGGCGAGCGCTTCTAGGCAGCTTGCCTTATTGAGGAACATAAATGGGATTGTTTGACAGTATTGCAGGTTCGGTGATGGGCAAGCTCGCTGGCGGCAGCGGCAACCCGATGGTGCAGGCCGGGCTGGAGCTCATGAACAAGTCCGGCGGGCCGCAAGGCGTGCTCGACAAGCTGCGTGCCAATGGCCTGGGTGCCGAGGTCGAGTCATGGCTGGGCTCCGGCGGCAACCTGCCATTGAACCTGCAACAGGTATTGCAGGTTTTCGGACAAGAGTTGATCCAGTCGATGGCGGCGCAGTTTTCCCTGCCTGTCGACGATTTCGGCCGCAAGCTGGCGGAATACCTGCCGCAGGCGATCGATAAGCTCAGTCCGGACGGCAAGCTGCCGAGCAGCCAGGCGGAACTGATGGCGCGGGCATTTTCCTTGCTTAAGGAATAGCGGTTCCTGCGGAAGCGTCGGGGGGGCGGTTCATCGCAGGGTCACAAGCATGAGGCATGATAATGCCGCCAATATCAACAACAAAGACAGCAGGACATGGATATCTTATTACTATTCAAGGCATTTATCCTCGGCGTTATCGAGGGGGCCACCGAATTTCTCCCCATCAGCAGCACGGGCCATCTCATCATCATCGGCGATTTGCTCGATTTCAACGACGACAAGGGCAAGGTGTTCGAGATCGTCATCCAGTTGGGCGCCATCCTCGCCGTATGCTGGGAATACCGCAGCCGCCTGACCTCGGTGGCGACCACCTTGCATACCAATACGTCGCAGCGTTTTATTCTCAATCTGTTCGTCGCATTCCTGCCTGCGGCCATCCTAGGCCTGCTGCTGCACGGCTTCATCAAGGAGCACCTGTTCTCCTCGATTACCGTGGCGTGCGCCCTGATCATCGGCGGCTTCGTCATCCTGCTGGTGGAAAATCTCTATTCGCACGACAAGGCCCCTGCCGCCAAGGCATCGAACCTCAACGAGATTACGCCATGGCAGGCGCTCAAGGTCGGTTGCGCGCAATCGCTGGCGATCATGCCCGGCGTGTCGCGTTCCGGCGCCACCATCCTTGGCGGCATGATCTTCGGCCTCAACCGCAAGACGGCAACCGAGTTCTCCTTCTTCCTGGCAATCCCGGTGATGCTGGCGGCGACGGTCTATGATGTCTACAAGAATCGCGAGCTGTTTGTCGCAGAAGACCTGGCGATGTTCGGCGTCGGTTTCATCACAGCTTTCCTCGCAGCGCTGGTGGCGATCAAGACCCTGATCCGCTACGTGGCCAACCACGATTTCAAGGGGTTTGCCTATTACCGCATCGTGCTCGGCATCATCGTGCTGGCTTATTACTGGTAATCGCCCGCATCCGTATCGCTGCCGGTCAGGCGCCGGCAGTGATACACTCATCCTCTTCGCGCGCAATCAAAACAGGATAGGTTAATGAATAAAATCCTTAAGTATTCCTTGTTTGGCCTCGGCGGAATCGTTCTGGTGCTGGTCATCATCGTGGCGGTGTTCGCCGCTACCTTCAACCCGAACGATTACAAACCCATGATCGTGAAACTGGTGCAGGACAAGAAGCAGCGCATCCTCAATATCGAGGGCGACATCAAGTTGGCGTTCTGGCCCAAGCTGGGTGCGGACCTGGGCAGGATTTCCCTGTCAGAGCACAACAGCGACAAGGAATTTGCCGCCGTGGAGGGGCTCAAGGTCTCCGTGGCGTTGATCCCGTTATTGAGGAAAGAGCTGGTGGTCGATGCGGTCTATGTGGACGGCGCGCGTGCCAATATCGTGCGCCACCAGGACGGCAGCACCAATTTCGACGATTTGCTGAGCGAGGACAAGGACGAGCCTTCGCAGGAAATCAATTTTGATATTTCCAGCATCAACGTCAGCAATTCCGCCGTGAGCTTCCATGACGAGGCCGCGGACAGCACCTATGCCGTCAAGCAGTTCAACCTCAAGACCGGGCGCGTTGCGCTTGCCACGCCATTCGACCTTGCCAGCGATTTCGAAGTGAGCGCCAGCGCGCCCAAGGTGGAGGCCAAGGTCAAACTGCAAGGCAACTTCATGGCCGATGTCGAGAACCAGCATTTTGCCGCGCAAAAGCTGGATGCCGTGATCAAGGGCAATATCGCGGATGTGCAGGATGCGGACATCCGCCTGACAGGCGATGTGGATGCGCGCCCTGAAAACATGGAATTCCTCGTGAACGGCCTCAAACTCGCGTTTTCCGGCCAGCTTGCCGATGCCAAGCTGGTGGCGGATTTCGCTGCGCCCAAGCTGGTAGTGCGTAAGGATGAAGTGTCTGGCGACAAGGCCGAACTGGCCTTCAGCCAGGAAAAAGCAGGCGACAGCATCAAGGCCCAACTGGTGTTGGCGGACATCAAGGGTTCGCCAAGGGAGCTGCAAAGCAGCGGCGTCAATGGCGAGTTCAGCCTCAAGCAAACCGACCGCAGCGTGGAAAGCAAGTTCTCATCGCCATTCAAGGGCAACCTGGAAGATTTGGTGTTCGAGCTGCCCAAGCTGGCAGGCAAGATAGACATCAAGGACAAGGCCTTGCCGAAAGGCGTTGCCCAGGGCGAGTTCGCCTTCAAGCTGCTGGCTGACGTCAAGCAGGAAAAGGTAGACAGCGATTTCAGCCTGGATATCGAGGACACCAAACTTAAGGGCGACGTGGTCGTGGCCGGCTTTGCCAGGCCCGATGTCCGCTTCAACCTCAGCGGCGACAAACTGGACTTGAACAAACTGCTGGGCAATAACGCGGCCAGTACAAAGCCGGCGCAGAAAACCGCAAGCAAGCCGGCAGTCGAGCCGTCCGCGCCAGATCTTTCCGCATTGAAAGACCTGCTGTTGCAGGGCAATGTGAACATCGGCAGCATCGTCTACGAGAAATTCCGCCTGGCCGGGCTCAAGCTCGGCATCAAGGCCGACGGCAAGGCGCTCAATGTCAGCCCGTTCAACGTGAGACTCGACGAAACCACGATCAACGGCAAGTTCGGTATCAGTCGGTTCGAGCAGCCGATCTACCATTTCGACGTCGATATCGACAAGCTGGATGCGGACCGCTATATCACCGATTCCGAAGCGAAGCCTGCGAAACCGGCGCCAGCCACGGCGAGCAAGCCGCAGGAAGACGCCCCCATAGACCTGAGCGCATTGCGGCAATTGAATGCGGACGGCGAGCTGCGCATCGGCTCGCTCAAGGTGGCCAACGTCAAAAGCACGAATGTGCGCATCAAGCTAAAGGCGGACTCGGGGGTGGCCGAACTCGCCCCTTTTTCCGCTAACCTCTACGAGGGCTCCATGAACGGCGCCCTGACGGTCGACGCCCGCAGCACGCCGAATATCGCCATCAAGCAGGACATGAAGAGCATCGCGATCGGCCCCTTGCTGACAGACGCCATCAACAACGACATGCTCAACGGCAAAGGCAGCCTGAACCTGGACATCACCACCAGCGGCGATACCGTGAATTCCCTCAAGAAAGGGCTGAACGGCAAGGCTGTGCTCAACCTCAAGGACGGCGCGGTCAAGGGCATCGATATCGCCGGGACGCTGCGCGGCGCCAAGGACAAGCTCAATGCGCTCAAGGGCAGCACCAGCGTCGCGGGCGACAAGAGCAAGCAGACGGATTTCAGCGAAATGTCCGCCAGCTTCAATATCAAGAATGGCGTGGCGCACAACGACGACCTCGACATGAAGGCGCCGTTGTTCCGCATTGCGGGCAACGGCAGCGTCGACATTGCCAACGAAACCCTGGATTACCTTGCCAAGCCTACCGTGGTCGCCTCCCTCAAGGGCCAGGGCGGGGCGGGCCTGCAGGAGCTCAACGGCCTCACCGTGCCGGTCAAACTCACCGGGACCTTCACTAAGCCAGCCTACGCCATCGACTTTGCCGGGCTGGCTGCTGCCGTGGCCAAGAACAAGTTGTTGGAAGGCGCCGGCGGCGCCAAGGGCGAGGCGGTCAAGAACCTGCTGGAAGGCAACCGTGAGGAGGCGGTGAAATCCCTGCTCAACAAGAAAAGCGACAAGAGCAAGGACGAAGCCGGCAGCGAGGCACCGCCTGCCTCCTCTGAAGACAAGGTGAAGCAGAAACTCCAGAACCTGTTTGGCCGTTGAAATGAATCTCGCTGAGATGACCCTGACGCAATACCCTCCCATCGCCGACAGGCTGGTAGCCTGGCAGAAACAGCACGGCCGCCACGACCTGCCTTGGCAGAATACGTACGACCCGTATGCCATCTGGGTGTCGGAGATCATGCTGCAACAGACGCAAGTGGCGGCGGTGATCGGCTACTACCAGAAGTTCATGCGGCGTTTCCCGAGCATTGCCAGCCTTGCGGCGGCTAGCCAGGATGACGTCATGCAGCACTGGAGCGGCTTGGGCTATTATTCGCGCGCGCGCAACCTGCACAAGGCGGCGCAGCAGGTGGTGAGCCTGCATGCGGGCGAATTTCCGCGCGATTTCGATGTCATCCAGGCCTTGCCGGGGATCGGCCGCTCCACGGCGGCCGCCATCTCCTCGTTCGCATTCGGGCTGCCGCAGCCGATCATGGACGGCAACGTAAAACGCGTGTTTGCGCGTTATTTCCTGGTCGAGGGCTGGCCGGGCCTGCCCAGCGTCGAGAAAAAGCTGTGGCAGATCGCCGAAGCAATGCAGCCCCAGGCGGAAATGGGCACTTATGCGCAGGCCTTGATGGACCTGGGAGCCACGGTTTGCGTCCGCAGCCGTCCGCGTTGCGCCAATTGCCCATTGCAGGAGGATTGCGGCGCGCTGCTGGCGGAGCGCGTTGGCGAACTGCCTGCTTCCAAGCCGCGCAAGACCATCCCGGAGAAAGCCGTGCAGATGCTGGTGATGACGCATGAAGGCCGCGTCTTGCTGCAGAAGCGCCCGGATAGCGGTATCTGGGGCGGGCTATGGAGCCTGCCTGAACTGGAGATCGGCCAGGACGGACGGGCATGGGGGAGGCAGGCATTCGGAGTGGAGGGAGCTGCGCCGGTTTCGCTTGTGCAGCTGACCCATGTATTCACGCATTTCAAGTTGCACATCACCGCCAACCATATGCCCGTGGATGCCTTGCCTTTGCAGGCGCGGGAGCCGGGCCTGCAATGGATTGCGCTGGATGAGGCGATCGACGCCGCGCTGCCGGTGCCGGTGCGCAAGATACTGCAGGCCTTGGCTGCACAGCAACAGGTTGCAAGCCCGGGCCAGCGGCAACTGGCGTTAGTTTGATGTAGAGCCGCTATCCTTCTGTCGTTGTTGCCCTGCCTTACCGTGTTGTTTGTATTGTCTACGGAAGCCTGGCCAGAGTCGCTGTGCTTAATGCGGTGTCTAGGCGGCTCTTCTGGTCCTCTGGTCCAGTCGTCGCGATTGCCGCTTGCGCAGCCAGATGATGATGCCTGTCACGCTCAGCATGGCGACAACCGCGCCCATGACCGAAATCAGGATGCGCCCCGGCAATCCCAGGATACGTCCGGAGTGCAGCGGAAACTGGACTTGCATGAAGATGTCTCCTGCGCTGCCTGTGCCGGGAATGCTTTCTCCGGCCATGCTGCCGTCCTTGCCGTCGAAATAGAGCCAGGGATTGCCCAGGCCGCCGTCGCCATGGTCGTTGCCGGTCTCGAAGAATCCCACGCCATAGAGCCCGAACGCGGGCGAGTAGAACACGGCGCCAGCCGGTGCCGTCCAACCGCGTTTGCGGGCCTCTGCACGCGCAATCTCCAGGACTTGCTCGCGCCGGATGCCCGGCAGCAACGGTTCGTCCTCGGGCTGCGGCATGCGGGATGCGAACGGGCTGGGGCTGAGGCTGGAGAAGGTTTCCACCAGCGGCCGCATGACCTGGAAATTCAGGTTCATGGAGACGGAGGTAACGGCTAGCATGAGCAACAGCAGCCATACCCAGACGCCGCCGGAGCGGTGCAGGTCGAAATTGAGCTTGTAGCCGCCCTGCTTCCAGCGAAAGGCGAACGATTTGCGCCAGGACTTGAAGTTGGGAAACGATATCCACAGCGCGATCAGGTTGTCGAACACCCAGATGATGGCGATGATGCCCATGAACAGCACCCCGAGTTCCAAGCCCCAGGCGTCGGGGATATGCATGCTGTAATGCAGCTTGTAGAGAAACGGCAGCAGGTTCTCGCGCGTCAGCGACACGGCGCCCCATTCGCGCTGGCCCTGGATTTCGCCATTGGCCGGGTTGAGGGCCACCTGGTTGTAACCCAGCGGTTTGGCTTTTCCAGTCGCCGCATCCGGTGTGGCGCTGACGCTCATGCCCAGCGTATGGCCAGGTTCTATGGCAAGCGGCAGATACGTTACCATCAATTGCGGGCGCTCCTGTTCCAACTGGTTGGCAAGCGCCAGCGGGGATCGCGCGGTTCCTTCGCCGGACGCGTGGAACAATGCGGGATTCAGCCACTCGTCCAGCTCGTGGTCCCACGAGATCACGGCGCCGGTCAGCCCGGCGATGAAGAGGAACACGGCCATGGCGAGGCCGAACCAGCGATGGATGACAACCAGGTATTTACGCATTGAAAAGCAATAATGGGTGGAGGTAAAAGTCGATATTTTATATAATAGATAATGAGTTTTATTAAAAATAATCAAGCACAACAGTAATTTTGTGCATCTTGTAGGCCGGAATTTCGACTGGCTGCATCAGTATCACCATATCTGATCGGGGAATTTGCACCGCTGGGCAATTCCCTGTCCCACGCCTTGCGTTCGCAGGCTTGCCCGGCATTGCTGAATTCAATGCGGGAGCATCATGAAACCCAAATCTACACATTACCGTATGTGCGGGTGGCTGGTCAGCCTTGCCATCATGCAGGCACAAGCTGCCGAGGAGAAATTGCCGGAAGTGCAGGTGAGCAGCCACTTGGAAAAGGAAACCCCCACAAGCGCCGTACGCGGCTATACCGCCAAGCGAAGCGCGACGGCGACTAAGACGGACACCGGCATCCTAGAGACGCCGCAATCCGTCTCCGTGATCACGGCAGATCAGATTGAAGACCAGCGCGCGCAATCGATACAGGAAGTCCTGCGCTACACTGCCGGGGTCGTGTCCGACCAGTACGGGTTGGATTCAAGGTCGGATTCCTATGCCATCCGCGGCATGGATGCCACGCAGTACCTGAATGGCCTGCGCCAGATCAACACCTTCTACTCCGAGACCGTACGTCCCGACCCTTATGCCATGGAGCGCGTCGAGGTGTTGCGGGGGCCTTCTTCCATGCTGTACGGGGCGGGCGGCGTCGGCGGCGTGGTCAACCTGGTGTCCAAGCGCCCGCAGACGGAAACCAAGCGCGAAATGAGCGTCCTGCTCGGCAATTACCAGCGCAAGCAATTGCAGGCCGATTTCACGGGGCCGGTCGCGGACAGCGACAGTTTGTTCTACCGCTTGGTATTGTTGGGACGCGATAGCGAGAGCCAGGTCAAGCATGCAGGGGACGAGCGCACCCTGATTGCGCCTTCGCTGACCTGGAAGCCGAACGATCGCACCAGCGTTACCTTGCTGGCCCAGTACCAGCGCAATAACGGGCGGCCTACGCCGCAATTCCTGCCTTGGTCCGGCGTGCTGCGTCCCAACCCGAACGGCAATATTCCGTTCGACACCTATCTCGGCGATCCCGGCTTCGACCGCTACGTCTCCGAATCCACCCATCTGGGCTGGGCACTCGAGCATGCGTTCAGCGACCACCTGAAGTTCAGGCAAAACGCCCGCTACACCAGCAGCACGAACGATTACCGCAGCCTCTACCCCGACAGTTTCAGCGCCAACCCTTATATTGATGCCAACCAGCGCGTGCTGAACCGGTACGTGGATGTTTCCGAGACGAATTCCAAGACCGTCAATCTCGACAATCACCTGGAAGCCAGCTTCAATACCGGCGATTTTTCACATACTTTGCTGCTGGGCTTGGATTACGGACGTTTTCGCCAAGCCAAGAACGCCGGTTTTTCCCTCAATCCCAATAACTCGATTAATGTCTACGACCCAATTTACACCCCTGTAGATACGTCCGGTCTTGTATTGACACCATCGTTCTCGCGCCTGACCCAGGTCGGCGTCTACGTGCAGGACCAAGTGCGCTACAAGCAATGGGTGCTGACGGCCGGCATACGCCGCGACGAGGCCAAGAATGAAGTCCAGGGAGCGGAGACCAAGCGGGATTACGCAACCACGGAACGCTACGGCCTGACCTATTTGGCCGAGAACGGCTGGGCGCCTTATGTCAGCTATGCCGAATCCTTCTTGCCTGTTGCCGGAACAGACCGCTTGGGCGGCCTGTTCGAACCACAGCGCGGCAAACAATGGGAGCTGGGGGTGAAGTACGAGCCGCCAGGGTCCCGCACGCGCCTGACTGCGGCAGTGTTCGATATGCGCGACCAGAACCGCCAGACGCCCGATCCCGTCAACCCCAACTATTCAGTCCAGAGAGGCGAAATTCATACAAGAGGCCTCGAATTGGAAGCGACCAGCTCTTTGACCAACCACCTGAGCCTGATTGCAAGCTATAGCTACCTGGATGCGCGCTACAACAAGACCAACAACCCGGCCGAGCGAGACAACCAGGTCGAGACCATTCCCAAGCACCTGGCTTCTGCATGGGCGGTGCAGCGTTTTGCGCTGGGCGACCTGCACGGGTTCCGCGCCGGGCTCGGCGTGCGCTACATCGGCAGCAGCCAGGATGCCAACGAGCAGGTCAAGGCGCCCGACGTCACCCTGGTCGATGCCATGCTCGGGCTGGATTACGGGTCGTGGCGCTATGCGCTCAATGCCAGCAACCTGTTCGATAAGGAGTATGTATCCACTTGCATCTCGCGGGGCGATTGCTGGCTGGGGCCGCGCAGGCAAGTGATTGCCAGCGCCACCTATTATTGGTAAGCGCTTACTTTCGATGATGAGGCAATAAAAAAGCCCGCTCAGCGGGCTTTTTAGAATGAAGCCAGGCTTAGATATCGCCCCAGCTTTCCTCCCACATGCAGTGCTTGATCTTGTGGCGGTTGGCGATCAGTTCGTCGATGGTCGGCTCATCGTTCAGGGCGCGCTTGATCGCGAGCTTGGTGGCTTCGTAGTTGTTCTTGTACATGTCGGCCTTGTCCAGCTTGCCTTCCTTCGCCAGCGGGCCGCAGCCTGGATCGATCCAGACCAGGCTGATGATGGCCAAGTCGTTGACCTGGTCCTTGGGGATGATGCCTTCGATCACACAGTCGAGGATCGCATCGGCGGTAGCGGCCTGCACTACGCCGCCGAACAGTTCGATGTTGATGGAATCCTTCAACGTCACCTTAGGCACCATCATGGTGGCGGGACGTACCAGCTGGTTGATGTCGCGTACGGCGAACATGGCGGAATGGCCCTTGGTCTGCGCCATCAGGTTGGCAAACGCCTGGCCGACTGGGCCGTCAACAGCGCCGATCACGATTTCTGGCATAGCCGCGGTGACGTCCTTGCCTTCGCTGAAAATAGTGGCTTCACCAGCCTTGAAAACGATTTTTGACATCTGGGTATCCTTAAGGGAGAGATAATGAACGAAACGCTGTATTTTACCCAAGCGGCAGGGGCGGGGCAAACTTCCGGCATGTTCAGTCCCTTGTTAAAGTTTGCTAAAGACGTCTGACAAAACTCAGTGAAGCCATCTGACTGGGCGGCTGTGCCGGCACACTAAAAGTGTCGGGACAAGGACGCCAGGAAAGTTTTTGGCAGCCGCTCTAAATGGCTAAATTCAGCTGAGCTGCGATCGTTATACCGTTTATCGGTGCAGCGCTTCCGTTTGTCGGAAGAATTGGCAAACGAGCGGGCTTGCACTGCATGATGCATTCTGGGCAAAAAAGGAGTTCTGATGAAACCTGGGCAAAAGGGCTTTACCTTGATCGAACTGATGATTGTGGTGGCCATTATCGCCATTCTGGCATCCATCGCCGTGCCTTCCTATTCGCGCTACGTGGCGCGTGCCAAGGTGGCCGAGGCCATCTCGCAATTGTCCGATATCCGCAACCGCATGGAGCGCAACTACCAGGATAAGCGCCGTTACAGCTGCGAGGATGTCGTCATGCCAGCCGCCCCTGCGGTGCAGTATTTTACTTACGCATGCGGCACGCCCAACGGAGACCAGACCTTCCTCATCACGGCTACTGGTGTGGCGGCGCAAGGCATGACCGGTTACGAATTCACCATCAACCAGGATAATGCACGCCGGACGACGGCGTTTCCCGATGCCACGGTGCCGGCGAATTGCTGGATCACCAAGCACGGCGGGAGCTGCTGAGGCATGAAGCAACGCGGCTTTACATTGGTGGAGTTGATCGTGACCTTGACGGTATTGACGATTCTATTGGCGGTGGCCGTCCCCAGCTTCCGGGAAATGTTGCTGAACTTCCAGATACGCTCCGCCGCGGAAGGCTTGAATACAGGCTTGCAACTCGCGCGGGCCGAGGCTATCCGCCGCAACGTCAATGTCGTGTTCACCTTGAGCGGCAATGCCACCTGGACGATCGGCTGCCAGGTGGTGGTGGCCGATGCCGACAACGATGGCGTGGAGGATTGCCCCGAAGTCATCCAGAGCAAGGAAAGCACTGAAGGCGCGGTCAACGTCAATGTCGAAGTGGTGCCGGCAGGCGCCACCAGCGTGACCTTCAACGGGCTGGGCCGGGTCACGTTCAACAATGATGGCAGCAACGTCATGCGCCAGGTGGATATTGCCGCGAACGAAGGCAACGGCCGGAACCTGCGCATCCTGATCCGGGGCGGCAGCGTACATTTCTGCGACCCTGGCATTTCGACAGTTGGAGACCCACGCGTATGCGCCTAAGGCCTGTACATCAAAAGCTACGCGCTGCCCAGGGCGGCTCCATCCTGCTGGAGGGGCTGATCGCGATCCTGGTGTTTTCCATGGGCATATTGGCGATCATCGGCTTGCAGGCTGCTTCCATGAGGACCGTATCCGACGCGCAATACCGCTTGGAGGCAAGCTATCTCGCCAATCGCCTGGTTGCCAGCATCTGGACCGCCGGGCCATCCCAGATCGCGAACTACGGCCTGCCGGGAGGCAGCTCAGAAACGCTGGCGGAGTGGCTGGCCGACGTGAAAAAGCGTCTGCCCGGTGCCGAGACCAAAGCGCCCACGGTCGTGATCGCGGGAGACGCGACCGCAGGCTATACCGCGACGGTGACCGTATTCTGGCAGCCGCCTTCAGAAACCGAGCCGCATAGCCATACCACCGTGGCCTATATCAATAACAACCCAACGCCATGAAGACGAGCGCAATCTTGAAGCATCATGCCGGGTACAGCCTGGTGGAAATCATGGTCGGCATGACCATCGGCCTGCTGGGCCTGCTGGTGATCGCGCAGGTGTTGTCCGTATCGCAGGACAGCAACCGCACGACCAACAGCGGCGGCACAGCCCAGCAGAATGGTGCGCTGGCCCTGTTGGCGATAGAGCGCGATATCCGCCAATCCGGCTACGGCATGAACGTATCGCAGAACCTGGGCTGCCAAGTGGCAGGCGTCGATAGCACCACCGGGCGGGATGTACGTTTCCTGTTTACCCCGACGGTGATTACCCAGGGTCTGGACACGGCTCCGGATGAGATCCAGTTGACCTATAGCAATGCCAGCATGGTGACCAGTCCGTCTGCGCTCATGAAAGACTCAGCGGCTACCGGCACCAATACGGTATACACGGTCACCAATCGTTTCGGCTTCACCGTCGGCGATGTGGTCGTCGTGGCAGCACCTGGCCTGGATTGCGATTTGGCCCAGATTACGGCTACGCCAGCGAACCCTTACCAGAACGACATCCAGGTCGCTACCACGGCGCGTTATCGCGGTAGCCAGGTGTTCAGTTCCGGTGCGCAGGTATACAACATGGGCAGGAGCCCGGTCAGCAACCGGTATTCCATCGTGGATGGCGGATTGCAGGTATTTTCCGAGCTCACTGGCGAGGCGGAGCTGGTGGCGGATGGTATCGTCGATCTGCAGGCCGATTACGGCCTCAACCTGGATGGCGATACGGAAAACACCGTGGACGAGTATCGCGCATCACCGGATTTGGATAGCAGTGGCGTGGTCAGCTGGGATGAATGGGAGAAAGTCATCGCCATCCGTGTCGGGCTGGTGAGCCGCAGCAGCAAAAAGGAAACAAGCGCAGTCACGACGGAAGTGCCGAGCTGGGCAGGCGGCACTTTCAGCAACGTCTCCAACCTGGCGGATTGGCAGCAGTATCGCTACCGGGTGTTTGAAACCACCGTGGTGATCCGCAACATCTTATGGAAGCCCCCTTCATGAAGACGTCCTTGCTAACAAGTTCGAGCGTCATGCGCCAGCGCGGCGTCGTACTCATGGTGGCGCTGATCGTGCTGATCGCCATGACGCTGGCAGGCCTGGCCTTATGGCGCGCCGTGGATTCCGGCAATGTCATTGCCGGCAATCTTGCCTTCAAGCAATCAGCCACCATGTCCGCCGACCGCGGTTTGCAGGCGGCATTGGTTTGGCTGGACAACAACCGCAATGCGCTGAATGACAACAACACCTCCCACGGCTATATTGCCAATACCCTCACCACAGAGCCGGACTGGTATGGCAATGCGGTCTGGAGCAATGCCGTGGACCTGGGCACCGATGCGGCAGGCAACCGCGTGCAGTACCTGATCCACCGGCTCTGCCGTACCACAGGGGCCTATAACGGCGAGGACGGCACAGGCCAGGCCAATTCCTGCTCCACCTCGTTATCCAAGGCGCCAGTCACCAATGCTTCGCTGGGCAGCAGCCTGCAGATCGGCGCGGCCGTTTACCAGTCCAATCCGTCCGTGTACTACCGCATCACGGTCCGCGTGCTCGGGCCAAGGAACACCGTCAGCATCGTGCAGGCCACGGTCATGGTGCCGGTATAGATAGAACCCCAGCATTTCCAGGGAGCAAGACAATGCAGCAACAAAAAAATCAAAAAGGATTATGGTGGCAGGCTCTGCTAATTGCGGCGGTGCTAATGACGAATACCTGGTTTGCCCAGGCTGCAGTTACAGATATTTCCAGCAATCCTCTATCTACAGCTTCAGGGACGGTAGTGCGTCCTAACGTGATGTTTGTATTGGATGATTCGGGGAGCATGAACTTCAATTTTATGCCGGATTTCCTTGGATACGGCAATTATCGAGCAGGTAAATGCAAGGCAAGTAATGGCAACATGAGTGCGTCATGTGCAGGTACTTCACAAAGTGGTCAAAGTAAACCAACTGCAGGTGGTGATCCTCCAGTCTACAGTCCTTTGGTTAATGCGATTTATTACAACCCTGCTATCAGTTACACGCCGCCAATAAATCCTTGTGATATATCACAAACATTGCCAACCATGAATGGTACTAATACCAATGGCTGGCAAGCAGTGAGGGTGGTTGGTCATGCTATTGATACTAACTCGTGCACACAGAATTCTGCGTCCGCGAATATTTTGACTCAATATCCAGAGAGAGAATATTGCGGTTCGGTTTACAACTCTAGCACTAGAAGAAATGAAACGGTATGCAAACGAAATGGAATAGATGGGCCTACAACCGGCACTACTCGTGGTTATGATTGGCCCGATAGTACATTTTCGACAGGGCGCACTCGAAATAGTAATCCTCATTATTTCCTGATAACGCCTAAAGAGTATTGTCAGGACGTTAATCTTACCGATTGTCAATCGACGTCATCTCTAACATATGCAAGGCCTGCATATGTTAGGTATTGTAAAACTGCTGCTGATGCTGGCAGTACATCTGTAGTGAGTGGAACAGATGCGTGCCAAGCTAAACATGATAGTGATCATCGTTATGCACGTTATGGCGATTTTGTACGTACTGATATCACATCAGATAAAACATTTACGAAATATGCAGATCGTATAGATTGCGCTGGCACTTCGTGCAGTTATGCAGAAGAAATGACCAATTTCGCCAACTGGTATGCCTATTACCGTACCCGATCTTTCGCAATGAAAAGCGCAGCAGGGCAGGCATTTGCAACAATTGATAATAATTATCGCGTAGGGTTCATCACAATTAATCCTGGGTCGCCAGTGAGCGCTAATAAATATTTAAAGATTGATACATTCGAGTCTGCTCATAAAGCAAACTGGTATAAGAAGTTTTATTCTTCAGAAGCTTCAGGAGGAACGCCTCTCAGAGAAGCACTATCCCGTGTAGGTCGCCATTTTGCAGGAGTAACTACTGGAATCAATGCGGGAATGAAAGATGATCCTGTGCAATTTGCTTGCCAACAGAACTTCACTATCTTGACCACGGATGGTTACTGGAATGGCAATAAGGGAATGACGAAAGATGGTGGTGAAATCGGGACACAGGATAGTACAGATGGAGGCTACTCTAGGCGAGCCGATGGAGCATATGACGGAAACCCAACGACGGTTGTAAATAAAAAAACAGTTTCATTGGCCGCTGAAACACTTGCTGATGTCGCCATGTATTACTACCAGACTGATTTGCGAGAGGACATGGAAAACAAGGTGCCGACGACGAGTAAAGATAGGATTTCGGCACAGCACATGAACACTTTTACGCTGGGTTTGGGGCTGGACGGCGAGATGAATTATCGTTCTGATTATGAAATCGCCAATGACGGTGATTTTGCCATGATCAAGCAAGGTGCCGTGGATTGCCATTGGGCGCCGGGGGAAGTGTGCAACTGGCCTATCCCTGCTGCTGACGCTCCCAGTGCCCTAGACGATCTCTGGCACGCCGCAGTCAATGGCCGTGGCTTGTATTTCAGCGCCAAACAGCCAAAAGAACTGATATCTGGATTGCGTAGTGCATTGGCTGGCGTATCAGATAGAACGGGTGCAGCGGCCGCATCTGCAACCAGTAGCCCCAATATTACCCAAACCGATAACTATATCTTCAGCTCCACTTACCGTAGCGTGCACTGGGACGGCGATGTGCAGGCGCAGACGATCAACCCGGCCGATGGCACCGTAAGCGAAGCGCATGTATGGAGCGCGCAGGCTCAGTTGAGTGGCGGACGGAGCATTTTCAAGTTTAACCGTGATACCAAAGCAATCGAGCCGTTTGCCTGGGACAACCTGAGCACTGAGGAAAAAGCCTATTTCAATAACAAGTGCGAACTGCTCTCGCAATGCAATGGTTTCAATGCAGATCTCAAAGAGATTGCAAATTCGGGCGAGAACCTGCTGAATTACCTGCGCGGGCAGTCTGTCAATAGCGGCGAAGTGAGCCAGACGGACAAGGCATACCGTTTGCGCACGCATTTGCTGGGCGATATCGTGAATTCGGCGCCCGCATACGTGAAGCAGCCGCGATTCAACTTCATTGACAACGTGGCGCCTAATTATCAGACCTTCAAGAATGATCATGCCGATCGCCATGGCATGCTGTATGTCGGCGGCAATGACGGCATGCTGCACGCGTTCAACACCACCAACGGCAATGAGAGCTGGGCCTATGTGCCGCAGTCCGTCATGCCGAACTTGTACAAGCTGGCGGACAAGAACTATGGCGCCAATCACCAGTTCCTGGTGGATGGGTCGCCCCAGGTCATGGATGTTTACGATGCCGCTACTTCGGCCTGGCGCACGATTCTTGTCGGCGGGCTGAATGCTGGCGGGCGCGGATATTATGCTCTGGATGTGACCGATGAAGACAATCCGAAGGCGTTGTGGGAATTCTGCCATACCAACAGCTATTGCAACCGTTGGGATGAGGACCTGGGCCTGACATACGGCAATCCCATCATTACCAAGCTGCCCGAGGGGAATGCTCGTCCCGGCCGCTGGGTGGTGATTTTCACGTCGGGCTACAACAATGTCTCGCCAGGCAACGGCCAAGGGTATTTGTATATCGTCGATGCCATTACAGGCGAATTGCTTGATAAAGTCGGCACAGGTGTAGGGACGGCGGAAAGCCCGAGCGGTTTCGCCAAACTGGCCAGCAGTTCGGGCATCAACGGCAATGCCGATATCAATGCAACCTCCGTAGCGGTATATGGAGGCGATCTGGAAGGGAATTTATGGAAGGTGAATCTTGAGGCAACTTCTTTACAAGCTGTCCGGATGGCCAAGCTGACTGATCCCAATGGCTTGGGACAGCCCATTACTACAAGGCCGGAAATCGGTAAACTGCCCAAAGTGGCGGAGCCAGTGATTTTTGTGGCAACAGGCCGTTATTTGGGGTTAAGCGATGTGACGAATACCCAGGTGCAATCTGTCTATGCAATCCGTGACAATGGCGTAAGTTATAACGGGCGTGCTTTGACGCCAAGGACGATTACCCATGGCGATACGACCTCTTCGATTGCAGGCAGCGATCTGGATTGGGCAGGCGGAGGCTGGTATGTCGATTTGCCCGAATCGCGCGAACGGGTGAATCTTGATCCCCAGCTGGCGTTAGGCACGCTGACGGTCAACAGCAATACGCCGCAGATCGACAACGTGAATTCAGATGGTTGCTCACTGGGCGGGACAACCCGGGTTTACCAGTTTGATTACAGGACGGGCTTGATGGTGCCCGGCGCGACGCATTTCGGTCAGAAGCTTGCAACGGGGCTGTCCGTGGGGATGGTGATTGTCCGCTTGCCGAACGGGCAGCTCAAGGCAATCATTACCGACGCGCAAGGCCGGAAAACCACTATAGGCATTGATACGGCTGCATCTGATAGCGTGTCAAGACGTACAGGCTGGCGTGAGCTGACCAGATAGCGAGTGAGGGAAATAACCTCTTAAAGCCAGGATTGTTTCCTGGCTTTTTTATTTATTCCTGAGCCAATTTTTCCAGCCTGTCTAGCAGGATGCCGGCCGGGTTGCATTCTGTTTGTGCGGCAATTTCCACCATGCCGGTCGGGCTGGTGACGTTGATTTCGGTCAGGTGCTCGCCGATCACGTCCAGGCCGACCAGGAACAATCCCTTTTCCTTAAGTACCTTGCCGACGGCATTGGCGATTTCGTAGTCGCGCCCTGTCAGCGGCTGGGCCACGCCTTTGCCGCCTGCGGCCAGGTTGCCGCGCGTCTCGCCGTTTTGCGGGATGCGGGCCAGGGCGTAGGGCAGCGGTTCGCCGTCAATGACGA
Source organism: Methylobacillus draconifructus (assembly GCF_045984385.1). NCBI lineage: Bacteria > Pseudomonadati > Pseudomonadota > Betaproteobacteria > Nitrosomonadales > Methylophilaceae > Methylobacillus > Methylobacillus draconifructus. The sequence goes on along the minus strand of NZ_JBJQIJ010000002.1, from coordinate 233,083 downwards.
TGATGCGCTTGTCGCCTTGCGTGATGTCGGGCAGGTAGCGCTGGGCCATGATGGTCTGGCTGCCGTGGCGCGTGATGGTTTCAAGGATGACGCCGAGGTTGGGGTCGCCTTGTTGGAGGCGGAACACGCTGCTGCCGCCCATGCCGTCCAGCGGTTTCACGACAATATCCTGGTGTTCCGCCAGGAACTCGCGGATCAGTGCCTGCTCGCTGGAGACCAGGAACGCAGGTGCGAACTGCGGGAAGTTGAGCACCGCGAGCTTTTCGTTCCAGTCTCGAATGGAGCTTGGGTTGTTATAAACGCGTGCGCCTTGCCTGGCCGCCTGCTCCAGCAGGTAGGTGCTGTATAGGTATTCGTTGTCGAACGGCGGATCCTTGCGCATGAGGATGGCATCGAACGCTTCGGGAGCTTCTTCATGGATGTTGCCTAGCGAATACCAAGGGGTGCCGTCAATGAATCTGAAAGGCCGGCTACGCAGCCTGGCTTCATGGTGGCGCAGCAAAAGACCGTGTTGCAACGCCACGAATAAGGAGTGCCCGCGCGACGCGGCTTCGCGCATGATGGCGAGGCTGGTGTCCTTGTACGGCTTGAGGCTGTCGAGCGGGTCGAGGATGAAGGCAATGCGCATAATTAGCCCCTAGTCAGTCCAGCAAGTCCGGGTCGGTTTCCTGCAGCTCGATGGTGGCGGCAAGCAAGGCCAGGCGCGCCACCACGCCGTAGGCATAGAAGCGGTTGGGCGCCGCATCCGGCGCGCCGGCACAGTCCGGCGTGGAGCATGGCGTCTCAAATGCCAGGGGTTCGAAATGCATGCCTGGCGCATTGAGGTTTTCGTCGGCGCCGCGTGAGGTATGGACGCGGTAGAAGCCGCCCACCACGAAGTGGTCCATCATGTAGACGACAGGCTCGGCCACGGCGTCATTGAGGTGCTCGAAGGTATACACCCCCTCCTGCAGGATGACCTCGCTCACTTTGAGGCCCTCCTTCACCACGGACATTTTGTTGCGCTGCTTGCGGTTGAGGTCTCGGACGTCGTCAGCGCTTTTGACGGTCATGATGCCCATGCCATAGGTGCCGGCGTCGGCCTTGACGATGACGAAGGGCTCCTGGTTGACGCCATATTCCGCATATTTTTCGCGGATTCTAGCCAATAAGGCTTCCACTTTTTCGGCGAGTTGCTCTTCGCCGGTGCGGGCGTGGAAATCCAGCCCGCCACAGGTGTCGAAATAGGGATTGAGCAGCCACGGGTCTGTGCCGATCAACGGGGCGAATTCCTCCACCACGCGGTTATACGCGGCGAAATGCTTGGACTTGCGGCGCGTGGCCCAGCCTGCATGCAAGGGCGGGATCAGCGATTGTTCAAGGCCCTGCAGGATATCGGGAACGCCGCCGGAAAGGTCGTTGTTGAGCAGGACGGCGCAGCTGTCGAAGTTATCCAGTAACAGGCGATTGCCTTTGCGTTGTACGGGTTCCAGCAGGATGCTGTGGCCATCGTGCGTTTCCAGGAAGGTGGGTGCGGTAATCTCGGGCGCAATGCTGCCGATGCGGACTTCCAGGCCGGCCTGGCGCAGGATATGGGTGAGGGCATGGACATTGCGCAGGTAGAAGGTATTGCGCGTGTGGTTCTCCGGGATCAGCAGCAGGCGGCGCGCATCAGGGCAGATCTTTTCCACCGCCACCATGGCGGCCTGGATGCACAATGGCAGGAAGTCCGGGTTCAGGTTGTTGAAGCCGCCCGGGAACAGGTTGGTGTCCACCGGGGCGAGCTTGAAGCCCGCGTTGCGTAGATCCACCGAGGCATAGAACGGCGCGCCGTATTCCTGCCATTGGCTGCGGAACCAGTGTTCGATGCGGGGCATGTTTTCCAGCAGGCGCTTTTCCAGGGTGAGCAATGGGCCGGTGAGGGCAGTCGTAAGGTGGGGAACCATCATGTTGTAAGGGGCACCTGATAAGCCAAGAGTAGGCGGAGATTTTAGCCTAAAGCAGGGTGGAGGCGAAAAAAAAGGGCGCTAAAAGCGCCCTGAGGAGGAGGAGATAATGCATAAAACTAGGCAGTAAGATGTTCCTGGTCTTGCGACGTAAAGATCAAATTACGCTTGCTAATACATAAGCAATCACCGTGCCAGTTTTATAGGCTAGAATCAGCCCGGTTTAGGCTGGTTTAACGCCGGCATTGTGATGAAGTGGTGCAGGATTGCCCCGATTGGGTGCAATTGGATATTTTTTTATGCGCGATGCTGGCAGGGGAATGTAAAAATACAAACGGGCGCTTATGCGCCCGTTTGTATCGAACCTAGAAGGTCTTAGTAGTGATAGGCACGTTCACCGTGCTCGGAAGTGTCCAGGCCCTCGCGTTCAGCCTCTTCGCTGGCACGCAGGCCGATGACCAAGTCCACGATCTTGAACAGGATGTAACTGCCGATGCCGCCCCATACAATGGTTACGCCAATGGCTACCGCTTGTGCATAAAGCTGGCTGCCCATGGTCACGCCCTCTTCGTAGCCTATGCCGCCGAAATCAGCGCTCATGAGGATGCCGGTGCCGATGGCGCCGATCAGGCCGGCTACGCCGTGGATACCGAAGACATCCAGGGAATCGTCATAGCCAAGCTTGACCTTGAGGCTGGTGACCGCCCAGAAAGCGATGACGCTGGCAATGAAGCCCAACACGATGGAGCCGACAGGGCCTAGGAAGCCGCAAGCAGGCGTGATGGCAACCAGGCCTGCAACCGCGCCGGAAACGGCACCCAGCAGCGAAGGCTTGCCCTTGAACAGCCATTCGGCAAATACCCAGCCCAACACTGCGGCGCCAGTGGCCGCTTGGGTATTGATCAGCGCGAGGCCGGCAGTGCCATCGGCAGCCAATTCGCTACCGACGTTGAAGCCGAACCAGCCTACCCACAGCATGGAAGCGCCTACCATGGTCAGCGTGATGCTGTGCGGAGGCATGGCTTCCTTGCCGTATCCAAGGCGTTTGCCGACGACGATGGCGCCTACCAGCGCTGCAATACCGGCATTCATGTGAACGACGGTGCCGCCTGCGAAGTCAGCAGCACCGAGGTCGCCCAGGAAGCCGCCGCCCCATACCATGTGGGCGATCGGGATGTAGATGAACGTCACCCACAAGGCGAGGAACGCCAGCACCGCGGAGAATTTCATGCGCTCGGCAAAACCGCCGACAATCAGCGCCGGGGTAATCGCCGCAAAGGTCAATTGAAAAGTGACGAACACGTATTCAGGAATGGTGCCGCCGTCGAGCAAGGTATCTGGCGTGATGCCGGACAACAGGGTTTTGCTGAATCCGCCGATATAGGCATTCAGGCTACCGCCGTCGGTAAAGGCCAGGCTATAGCCGTAGACGACCCAGATCACGGACATCAGCGCCGTCGTCACGAACACTTGGGTCAGGACGGATACCATGTTCTTGGTGCGAACTAGGCCGCCGTAGAACAGGGCGACACCGGGAATGATCATCGCTAATACCAGCACAGTAGCGACGATGGTCCAGGCCGTATCGCCGGCGCTGAGCGACAGTACTGCTTCAGCCGTCGTTTCTACCGCTTCTGCGGCAGCGGGTGCAATTTCAGTGGCGACGGCTTCATCGACGATGACAGCTTCTTCTTCAGCCAGCGCAAAGCCGGAAAAACCCAGCGCGCCAACCAGTGCAATCATGGAAAGAATTTTTTTCATATCAAACCCCTTAAAGCGCATCTGTGCCGGTTTCGCCAGTACGGATGCGATAGACTTGTTCCAAGTCGAAGACAAATATCTTGCCATCACCGATTTTGCCGGTTGTGGCAGATTTTTCGATAACTTCCACTACCTGGTCAAGTAATTCGTCGGCAATCGCAACTTCCAGCTTGACCTTGGGCAAAAAGTCGACAACGTATTCTGCACCACGGTAAAGCTCAGTGTGGCCTTTTTGGCGGCCAAAGCCTTTGACTTCAGTGACGGTGATCCCCTGCACGCCAATGGAAGACAGGGCTTCACGCACTTCGTCAAGCTTGAAGGGCTTGATGATGGCGGATACGAGTTTCATGGTTATCTCCTCTAATAAAAAGCAGAAAGGCAAGGCGATCTGCCTTGCCTTCTATCATGTCTGTCTTCTTAGAAAGTCTTTTGTACGAACAATGTCCAGTTTTCCTTACCGGAAAACACAGGGCCGTAAGTGAATGCACTACGGTCAGCATCGGTGTCGGTGTAGTAACCACCCACTACGATACCGTTATCCCAAGCCTTGCTCAGGCCAAGTTTCCAGTCTGTATAGTCGTATTCGTTAGGGCCATTGCCGAACTCTTGGCGACCAACGTGAGCGATGGCGCTATAGCCACTGTCACCAAATGGGATATCCAGAGTCAAATCGACATAGCTAGCGCCACGACCTTGGAAACCAAATGCAGACTTGCTTGGAGACCAGTTATAACGCAAAGCAACCCACTTGTATGCAAGACCACCGTAGATTTCAGTAGTGTCGGCGTTGTATGTGTTAGGGGCACTATTTCTACGACCTGGGTAGATGTATTGATTCACGCCAACATCATAAGTAATGCCAGTTTCACCGATTTCAGCAGTGTAACCACCGTAGATGTCCCATTCCATGCTTGAGCTATTGTATGCACGATCACCACCTGCACCATCTGCACCGGTGTCTGCTAGCCAGCTGATGCTGGAAGCCCATGAGCCTACATAGAAGCCACTGGAATGTGAGTAATCGATACCACCTTGAATAGCTGGACGATCACCAGATTGGCTGGTACCACGGAAGATGTAGTTGCTTGTGAGGCCGATGTTGTATGTAATGGTGTGAGGGGATGTAGCCTCAGCAGCTTCTTCGGCCATAACGGCGGCAGGTGCTGCAAAAGTGCCAACGATGGCGGCAACTAGAAGCGAATTACGCATGATTTACCCTTTCAAGGTTAAAAATAAAACAGCAACGAAAACTCTGCGTTGGGTAATAAGCAACACCTGTGCCATAAAAACAACATCCATATAAAACAACAGGTTAAGTGGTATTTTTTGGGAATTTTCCCGGTCTGGAATGGTGCATTTCTTGTTTTTTATTTGTAAGTGATTGAGTTTGTTATGTTTAATTTGGATTTTTGCAGGTGAAAAACTGCTAAACTGCGGATGTTTTGGGAGGTTTTTACGTAATGATTACTCCGTTTATTGATGAATTATCCAATAAAATCAAAGAAATATATTCTTCCTTGCCAGCCGATGGCGCAGAGCGCAATTTGCATGCACTATTACAGGGCGCATTCACTAAACTGGAGCTTGTAACGCGTGAGGAGTTTGATATCCAGGCGGAAGTGCTACGCAAGACCCGGGCTCAACTGGCTGATCTGGAAAAGCAATTAGCCGAGATTGAAACGAAGCTGGGGCAGTCTTCCTGAGCATGGCGCTGGCGGTTTTGCATAGCCGTGCCCTGGCCGGTATGGAGGCGCCGGAGGTCGCGGTGGAAGTTCACCTTGCCAACGGCTTGCCGAGCTTCACCATCGTCGGCTTGCCCGAAGCCGAGGTCAAGGAGAGCAAGGACAGGGTGCGTGCCGCCCTGCAAACGGCACAGTTTGAATTCCCGGCCCGCCGGATCACCGTCAACCTGGCGCCTGCAGACCTTCCCAAGGAAAGCGGCCGTTACGATTTACCGATCGCGCTGGGGATTTTGGCTGCCTCCGGGCAAATACCCGCAAAAGGGCTGGATCAATATGAGGTGGCGGGCGAGCTTGCGTTGACCGGCGAACTGCGCCCGATACGCGGTGCATTGGCCATGGCGTACAAGGCCAGGGAAAGCGGCCGTACCTTCATCCTGCCCCAGGAGAGCGCCGCCGAGGCGGCATTGGTGCAAGGCGCTACAGTCCTGCCTGCCGCTAGCCTGCTGCAAGTATGCGCCCATCTGGCAGGCCGTGAGTTGTTGGTGCCGCAACCGGTCAATATCCCGCAAAGCTTTTCAGTCGATGCCGATTTTGCAGAGGTCAAGGGGCAACTGCAGGCCAAGCGAGCATTGGAGATTGCAGCCGCAGGCGGGCACAGTGTGCTGATGTCCGGGCCGCCCGGCACGGGGAAATCCATGTTGGCCTCGCGTTTTGTCGGCTTGTTGCCCGCCATGACGGAGGCCGAGGCGTTGGAATCTGCCGCCATCCAGTCGTTGAGCAAGGGTTTCCGTGCCGGCGATTGGGGCAAGCGGCCTTATCGTGCGCCTCACCACACGGCTTCGGGCGTGGCGCTGGTGGGTGGCGGCGCGATTCCCAAGCCCGGCGAGATATCTTTGGCGCATCACGGAGTCTTGTTCCTGGACGAGCTTGCGGAGTTCGACCGCAAAGTGCTGGAGGTCTTGCGCGAACCCCTGGAATCCGGGCATATCACGGTCTCGCGCGCTGCGCGCCAGGCGGAGTTTCCCGCACGTTTTCAATTGATTGCCGCCATGAATCCGTGCCCATGCGGCTACTTCGGGCACCCCAATGGCAAGTGCCGATGCACGCCGGACCAGATAGCCCGGTATCGTCATCGTCTGTCCGGGCCGTTGCTGGACCGGATCGATATTCATATCCAAGTACCGGCGTTGAGCGAGGATGAATTAATGCACGCGCCGGCAGGAGAGGCGAGCGCCGCGATCAGGTCTAGGGCCGAGGCGGCAAGGCAGCGCCAGCTGGATCGGCAGGGGGTCTGCAACTATTTGCTCACAAGCCCGCAGGTGGACGAGCATTGCCAGCCGGACGAAGCAGGCGGCGCGCTGCTGAAGCAGGCGATCACCCGCCTTGACCTTTCCGCGCGCGCTTTTCACCGCATCCTCAAGGTGGCCCGCACGATTGCCGACCTGGCTGCCAGCGAAGCCGTGCAAAGCACGCATATCGCCGAAGCGGTGCAATACCGCAGGCTGGGGCTGTAGCTGCGGTGGATTTATTGCAAGGTTGGCGCGAAGAGCAGCGCTCCGCGTATTTATACAGGGAGTTGTCCCGGCGCGAGCCGGACAAGGCGCTTGCCGACATGTTTCAGGGCTTGGCTGCAGCCGCCGCTGAGCAGGCTGGAATCTGGGAGGCAAAGCTAGTTGCGGCAGGACATGTGGTGGAAACCTACCGGCCGGATTTGCGAACCAAAGTGGTCGTGTTGCTGCTGCGCAGCCTGGGGCCCAAGCGTATCCGCCCGGTGTTGGCGGCAAGCAAGGTGCGGGGCCTTTCGGCATATGGCGCCAAGAATATTGCATTGTCCTCGCATGCCATGCCGATGCAGGCCAATGAAGTGGGCGGCCGGCACAAGCTGGCTGGCAGCAACGGCGGATTGAGGGCTGCCGTGTTCGGCGTCAATGACGGCCTGGTATCGATTGCCTGCCTGGTGCTGGGGGTGGCGGGGGCGGCAAGCAATGCCTCGGTCATCCTGTTGTCAGGCGTCGCTGGGTTGTTGGCCGGGGCCTTTTCCATGGCGGCGGGCGAATATATTTCCATGCGTTCCCAGCGCGACTTGTTCGAGTACCAAATTGCGTTGGAGCGCGAAGAGCTGGACCTGTACCCGGAGCAGGAAGCAGCAGAGTTGGCGCTGATCTACGAAGCGCGAGGATTGACGCAGGACGAGGCGCGGCAACTCGCCGGCCGGCTGGTGGCTGACAAGGAGCTGGGGCTGGATATCCTGACCAGGGAAGAGCTGGGCCTCAACCCCGACGAATTGGGTTCGCCGTGGATGGCGGCCATATCCTCATTCGCATCGTTTCTGGTCGGGGGCACGATCCCGTTGCTGCCGTGGTTGCTGAATGTTTCATCCCATGCGTTGACGCTGGCGTTTGGCCTGACCGGCGGTGCCCTGTTCCTGGTGGGGGCCTTGCTTGCACTGTTCAGCGGGCGCAACATGATCTACGGCGGCGCGCGCATGCTGCTGATCGGCGCTGCGGCAGGCGGCATGACTTACTGGGTCGGCAGCCTGCTGGGCTCGGGCATACCTGTTTAACGGCAATCAAGAGCGATCCCGGTCAGGCACTGCAGAGGTATGGCAAGGCAACAGCGTCAGGAGAGTCTTACTTGGCATGCCAGAATTCTGGGCATGTTATGCGCCATGCCGCTCCTGTTTTATAATCACGCCCTGAATATTCAATCACCTGGCAATTATCCGATTCGCCGGCATTAAGGTTCCGCATGAAACGTTACGAAATGTCCCCCACCGAGGTCTTGCTGCGAGAGATTCTCGCCAAGCGCATCATGATTCTGGATGGCGCGATGGGGACCATGATCCAGCAATACAAGCTGACCGAGGAGGATTACCGCGGCGGCCCGCAAGGGCGTTTTGCCGATTTTGCCGCGCCAGAGGGCGAGCGGGAGCTGTTCGTCAAGGGCAACAACGAGTTACTGACTTTCACCCAGCCGCGAATCATCCAGGAGATACACGAGCAATACCTGGCAGCCGGGGCGGACATTATCGAGACCAATACGTTCGGCGCGACCAGTGTGGCGCAGGAAGACTATTTCATGGCCCACCTGGCCTATGAAATGAACGTCGAGGCCGCCAAGCTGGCGCGTGCGGCGTGCGACAAGTACTCCACGCCGGACAAGCCGCGCTTCGTGGCGGGCGCGCTGGGCCCCACGCCCAAGACCGCCTCCATCTCCCCTGACGTGAACGACCCGGCAGCGCGCAACGTCACCTTCGACCAGCTGGTGGCGGCTTACCATGAGCAGACCCGCGGCCTGGTCGAGGGCGGCGCGGACATCCTGATGGTCGAGACCATCTTTGATACGCTCAACTGCAAGGCGGCCTTGTTCGCGATCGACCAATATTTCGAGGAAGCCGGCAAGCGCCTGCCGATCATGATTTCCGGCACCGTGACGGATGCCTCCGGGCGCATTCTTTCCGGCCAGACCGTGCCCGCGTTTTGGAACTCCGTGCGCCATGCGCGTCCGCTGACGATAGGCCTCAACTGCGCCCTGGGCGCTGCCCTGATGCGGCCGTATGCCGAAGAGCTGAGCAAGATCGCGGATACCTTCGTCTGCATCTACCCGAACGCGGGCCTGCCCAACCCGATGTCGGACACCGGCTTTGACGAGAAGCCCGCGGATACTTCCGCCTTGCTCAAGGAGTTCGCCGAGAGCGGCTTCGTCAATATTGCCGGCGGCTGCTGCGGCACCACGCCGCCGCATATTGCCGCGATTGCCGAGACGGTCAGGGATATCCCGCCGCGCCGCATCCCGGAAATCCCTGTGGCGACCAGGCTGGCCGGGCTGGAGCCGTTCACGATCGATGAAAACTCCTTGTATGTGAATGTCGGCGAGCGGACCAACGTCACCGGCTCCAAGGCCTTTGCGCGCATGATCCTCAACGAGCAATACGAGGAAGCGCTGGTCGTGGCGCGCCAGCAGGTGGAGAACGGCGCGCAGGTAATCGACATCAACATGGACGAAGGCATGCTGGACGCCATCCATGCCATGACGCACTTCCTTAATCTGGTGGCTTCCGAGCCAGACATCGCCCGCGTGCCCATCATGATCGACTCGTCCAAGTGGGCGGTGATCGAGGCCGGGCTCAAGTGCGTGCAGGGCAAGTCCATCGTCAACTCCATCTCCATGAAGGAGGGCGAGGCCGAGTTCCTGCGCCAGGCCGCGTTGTGCCGCCGCTACGGCGCCGCGGTGATCGTCATGGCGTTCGACGAAGTCGGGCAGGCCGATACTTTCGAGCGCAAGGTCGAGATTTGCAAACGCGCCTATGACCTGCTGGTGGAAAAGCTGGATTTCCCGCCCGAGGATATCATTTTCGACCCCAACATCTTTGCCGTGGCGACCGGCATCGAAGAGCACAACAACTATGCCGTGGACTTCATCAACGCCACGCGCTGGATCAAGGAAAACCTGCCTTATGCGCGCATTTCCGGCGGCGTATCGAACGTGAGCTTCAGTTTCCGCGGCAACGAGGCCGCGCGGGAAGCGATACACACCGTGTTCCTCTATCACGCCATCCAGGCCGGCATGACCATGGGCATCGTCAACGCCGGCATGATAGGCGTGTACGACGACCTCGACCCCGAGCTGCGCGAGCGCGTGGAAGACGTGGTGCTCAACCGCCGCGAGGATGCCACCGAGCGCATGATCGAGTTTGCCGCCACGCTGGCGGCGGGCGGCAAGAAGCAGGAAGCCACGCTGGATTGGCGCGGCACGCCGGATAGCCCGGTGACGGTGGAAAAGCGCCTTGAATATGCCATGGTGCACGGCATTACCGAATTCATCGTCGCGGATACCGAGGAAGCGCGGCAGAAGGTCATGGATGGCGGCGGACGCCCGATCCACGTAATCGAAGGCCCGTTGATGGACGGCATGAACGTGGTCGGCGACTTGTTCGGCCAGGGCAAGATGTTCCTGCCGCAGGTGGTGAAGTCGGCCCGCGTCATGAAGCAGGCGGTGGCCCACCTGGTGCCGTTCATCGAAGAAGAAAAGCGCGCCGAGGAAGCGCGCACGGGCATCGTGTCCAAGCCCAAGGGCAAGATGGTGATCGCCACCGTCAAGGGCGACGTGCACGACATCGGCAAGAATATCGTCTCGGTGGTGTTGCAGTGCAACAACTTCGAGGTGGTCAACATGGGCGTGATGGTGCCCTGCGCGGAAATATTGGAGCAGGCCAAGGCCAGCGGGGCCGACATCATCGGGCTTTCCGGCCTGATTACGCCTTCGCTAGAAGAAATGGCCTACGTGGCGCGGGAAATGCAGCGCGACCCGTATTTCCACGGACTCAAGATGCCGTTGCTGATCGGCGGGGCGACCACTTCGCGCGCGCATACAGCGGTCAAGATCGCGCCGCACTACGACGGCCCGGTGATTTACGTGCCGGACGCCTCGCGTTCGGTCTCCGTGATGCAATCCTTGCTGACGCCGGAGCAGCGCGACAGCTATATCGCGGAGCTGGAGCAGGATTACGAGCGGGTGCGTACCCAGCATGCCAACAAGAAGGGCACGCCGATGCTCAGCCTGGCCGAGGCCAGGGCCAACAAGGCCAGGCTCGATTTCACCGGCGAATATGCCCCGGTCAAACCCAAGTTCATCGGGCGCCGCGTATTCAAGAATATCGACCTGGCCACCATCGCCCAATATATCGATTGGGGCCCGTTCTTCCAGACTTGGGACCTGGCGGGACCTTATCCCGCCATCCTCAAGGACGAGGTGGTGGGAGAAGCGGCGACCAAATTATTCGCCGAAGGCCAGGCCATGCTCAAAAAGATCATCGACGGTCGCTGGCTCACGGCCAGCGGCGTGATCGCCCTGTTGCCGGCCAATACCGTCAATGACGACGATATCGAGATTTACACGGACGACACCCGTAGCCAGGTAGCGTTCACTTACTACGGCATGCGCCAGCAGACCCAGAAGCCGGTGGTAAACGGCGAGCAACGGCCCAACCAGTGCCTGGCCGACTTCATCGCGCCCAAGGACAGCGGCATTGCCGACTATATCGGCATGTTCGCCGTGACGGGCGGGCTGGACATCGAGAAATACGAGCAGCGTTTCGAGGCTGCGCATGACGATTACAGCAGCATCATGCTGAAATCGCTCGCCGACCGCCTGGCGGAAGCGTTTGCCGAATACCTGCATGAGCGCGTGCGCAAGGACTTGTGGGGGTATGCGCCTGAGGAAGCCTTGGGCAACGAGGCGCTGATCAAGGAGCAGTACCGCGGCATCCGTCCGGCGCCCGGGTATCCCGCCTGTCCGGACCACACCGTGAAGCCTGACATGTTCAACCTGATGAAATGCGAGGAAGTGGGCATACAACTCACCGATTCGTTTGCCATGATGCCGGGCGCCGCGGTTTCCGGTTTCTATTTCGCTCACCCGGAATCGAAGTATTTCAGCGTCGACAAAATCGGCGAGGACCAACTGCTGGACATGGCCAAGCGGCGCGGATTGCCGCGCGAATACCTGGAACGCTGGCTGGCGCCGAATTTGTCGTAAGCTTACGATGCTGCCGCCTTGCTACAATCAACCCTGATTCGAAAGTTTATTTAGCGTTATGCATATCCATATTCTCGGTATTTGTGGCACCTTCATGGGCGGCATCGCGGTGCTGGCGAAGGCGGCCGGGCATCGCGTGACCGGCTGCGACGCCAATGTCTACCCGCCCATGAGCACGCAGCTCGAGGCACAGGGCATAGAACTGATCGAAGGCTTCGGCCCGGAACAGGTTTCCCTCAACCCCGACATCTACGTCGTGGGCAATGTGGTGGCGCGCGGCAACCCGTTGATGGAGGAAATTCTCAACCGCGGCCTGCCCTACATCTCCGGCCCGCAATGGCTGGCGGAAAACATCCTCTACGCCAGGCAAGGCGAGCAGGCAAAGTGGGTGCTTGCTGTTGCGGGTACGCACGGCAAGACCACGACCACTTCCATGCTGGCATGGATACTGGAATATGCCGGGCTTGCGCCTGGCTTCCTGATTGGCGGGGTGCCGGAGAATTTCGGCGTATCCGCGCGGCTGCCCGGCGTGCCGCGCCAGGACGACAAGAGCATCTCGCCGTTTTTCGTGATCGAGGCGGATGAATACGACACGGCGTTTTTCGACAAGCGTTCCAAGTTCGTGCACTACCGTCCGCGCACGGTCATCCTCAACAACCTCGAGTTCGACCATGCCGACATTTTTGCCGACCTGCATGCGATAGAAACCCAGTTCCATCACCTGGTGCGCACCGTTCCCAGCAATGGCCTGGTGGTGGCGAACGGCAAGGAAGACAGCCTCAAGCGCGTGATCAAGCGCGGATGCTGGACGCCGGCGGAATATTTCGGTACCGATTGGCAGGCGGCGGATGTCGATGCGGAAGGCAGCTTCACGGTGCGCTTCAAGGACAAGGCGCAAGGCCGCGTGCAATGGCAATTATTGGGCGAGCATAACCGCATGAACGCCCTGGCTGCGCTGGCCGCGGCCCGGCATGCCGGGGTCGCCATCGATGCCGGGATAGAAGCCTTGTCCCAGTTCAGGAACGTCAAGCGCCGCATGGAGGTGCGGGGCGTGGCGAACGGCATCACGGTTTACGACGATTTTGCCCACCATCCCACGGCGATCGCCACCACGGTGGCCGGCTTGCGCGACAAGGTCGGCAAGGCGCGCATTCTTGCCGTGCTGGAGCCGCGTTCGAACACCATGAAGCTGGGCGTGATGAAGGATGCATTGCCCGGCAGCCTGGCCGACGCGGACCTGGTGTTTTGCTATGGCGAGCATTTGGGCTGGGATGCGGCAGCGGCCCTGCAGCCGATCCAGCACAAGGCGGCGGCGTTCGACAGCATGCCGGTGCTGATCGAGGCGATCGCCGCCGAGGCGCAGCCGGGCGACCATATCCTGGTCATGAGCAACGGCGGCTTTGGCGGCATTCATGAACGCTTGCTGGAGAGGCTGGCCTAGTGAAGCTGCAAGGCCTGAAAGAGATGGGCGTCCTCGGCTGGGCCTTGCTGCTTTCGGCCGTATTCCACGTCATCCTGATTCTTTCAGTCAATTTCGAGGCGCCCGACCTCAAGTTCCTCAAGGACAAAATCCCGCCGCTGGAGGTGGTCCTGGTCAATGCCAAGACCGAGTCCAAGCCGAAGAAGGCCGATGCCCTGGCGCAGGCCAACCTCGATAAGGGCGGAAATACCGACCAGGACAGGCAGATGAAGACTGCCCTGCCGCCGCCGAGGAAAAAGAAGACCGAGGTGGCTCCCAAGCAGGCGGTAGAAGCCTCGGCCGCCTCGCGGCCGGGCGAGGAAAAGCAGGAACAGACCCAGCAGGACAAGGTGGCGGAACTGGAGCGCCAGGCGCAGGAGCTCATGACACAGCTCAAGGAGCAGAAAAAGCTGGAGTCCGCGCCTGCGCAAAGCGCTGCGACTTCGACGCCCGACCACGGACAGCAGCAGGATGCGCCCAAAAACCTCAATGCACGCGACCTGATTGCCAGCAGCATGGATATTGCTCGGCTGGAAGCGCAGATCGCCAAGCAGCAGGATGAATACCAGAAGCGGCCCAAGCGCAAGGAACTGGGCGGGCGTACGCAGGAATACCGCTTTGCCACTTATGTCGAGGCGTGGCGGCAGAAGGTGGAGAAAATCGGCAACCTCAATTATCCCGAGGCGGCCAAGGAACAAAAGCTTTACGGCAAGTTGCAGCTGTCGGTCGATATCCGTGCGGACGGCTCCATAGACAAGATCCAGGTTACGCGCAGCTCAGGCCACAAGATACTCGATGACGCGGCCAAACGGATCGTGGAGCTGGCGGCGCCTTATGCGGCGTTCCCCGAGGATATCCGCAAGGAGTACGACATCATCGGCATCACCCGCACCTGGACCTTCACCAAGGAAGACAGCCTGGCGACCCAGTGAGCGCTTAGCGATCTCTGTTACCGGAGACCTTGTCCTGTCATGGCAATGGCAAACCGTCATCCCGGCCCCAGAGCCGGGATCCCGTGGCGCTGAGGAATGGGCCAGGCGGCAGGGCATGGGGCGAGATACCGGGTCAAGCCCGGTATGACAAGGGGCCGGTATGATGAGGGGGCTGGTATGTTGCGGTGCCATGCATGCCTCATGATAAAGATCGTGAACAGGCTCTAAGAGCGAATAAACAAATCCGGCATAGCTATCTTTCTACTAAGAGCGGCTCACAACACCCAGGAAAGCGATCCTGACTAGCCGCTCTAAATGCCCATGAAAACGTGCTCGCCCTGGTCCAGCCGGACGGAAATCGCTTTCTTCAATGCGGCGCTACTGCCGTGGTCCAGTGTCTGCGGCAAGCTCTCGCGCTTGGCTTCCCCCCATATCGGGTTGGGAAAGTGGCGGTCGCGCTTGAAACGGGGAATTACATGCCAATGCACGTGCGGCGTCATGTTGCCGAGGCTGGCGAGGTTGATCTTGTCCGGGCGCATGACTTCACGCACGGCTTCTTCCACCGCAAACACGACCAGCATGAGATGGTCGCGTTCCGCAGGCCTGAGGTCGCTCATTTCCTTGACGTGGCGGTTGAGGATGACGCGGCAGAACCCAGGGTAATCCTGGTCTTCCACGCGCACGACCCTGCAGAGCTCGTCCTGCCAGAGGATTTCGCCTCCGGCGGTGGTACAGAGTTCACAATTCTTGTGGAAGGGCATTGTTCTGGTCATGAGGGGTTGTGAGACTTAAAATATTGGCACGTTTAATGCTGAGTGTTTGTATGGATATGATATTCAATGTGAAACTTTGTGCCCGCGTGCACAGTCATGCATTGGATTCGTTTTGGCCGCAAGTCGGCGGCTGCAGGTATTTTCAGGGATTATAAATCAGGATGTCCAGATTTCTGCCGGGCAAGCGCTTGGGCTTGCTGTTGATCATCATGGCTGCATTGCTGACCGTCGCTTACGCTTTCAGGCTGGAAGCCATCGCATGGCACTTGTGGGGCACGCAGCAGGTCAAGCACGATACATTGGGCCTTAAGAATTACACCGTCGAACATGAGGCGATCGAAATACCGGGAGTCGGGTCGGACCTTTCTGATTTGAGCTATAACCACGAAACCCATACCCTGTTCACCGTTTCCAACCAGCAGCCCTTAATTGTCGAATTATCCCTCACGGGCGAAGTGCTGCGTACAATCCATGTCAAGGGCATCAAGGACATGGAGGGTATCGCCCATATCGGCGGCAACCGCTTCGCCCTGCTCAACGAGGCCAAGCATAGCCTGGTGATTGCCGACATTCACGCCGGCGTGGACGAACTGGATGTCAGCGGGTCGCCTTCCCTCACGCTTGCGATGTATGCCCACGACAACAAGGGATTCGAGGGCATCGTCTGGGACAAGGAGCGCCAGCGCTTGCTGGTGGCAAAGGAACGTTCCCCCAAGCGCGTGATTGCCATTCATGGCTTCGTCGACGCATTGCCTGGCCAGCCTGTGAATATCCATATCGAGAAACTGCAGGAAACCGCTTCCTGCGGCTTGAGGGACTTGTCCGCCGTGACTTACGACGCCAGCACAGGTCATGTCCTATTATTAAGCGACGACTCGCGCATGGTGGCGGAATACGACGCCGAGGGCAAAATGCTGGATACGCTCGCGTTGTGGCGCGGTTTCCAGGGCCTTTCCCGCAGCGTGTCGCAGGCTGAAGGCTTGGCCATCGGGCCGGACAAGCGCATTTACGTGATTAGCGAGCCCAACCTGTTTTATGTTTTCAAGCCGGGCTCCGCCGGCAGAAAGTCTACGATTTAGCTTGAGGATTTAGCCCGGGCCGCGAATTGCGCAAAGCCCTGGAGGAATTTCCCCAGCTCATCCTTGTGGCGCTGGTCAGTCAGGCTGCCTTGATCGTCAAACGCCTCATGGGCGCGGGAAAGAAGCAATTTCCGACCGTTCCAGTGTTGGACGCCGAGCTGGCGTAGCACAGTCAGCCAGGCATTTTGCGCCAACATGGTGCCGAAGCCCGAGGGCGTGGCGCCAACCACGGCAAAAGCGCGCCCCTGAAATACCTTGGGAATGTCCGCGGGCGGGCGCGACAGCCAGTCGACCGCGTTCTTCAACACGCCGGGAATGCTGCCGTTGTATTCAGGCGTGGCAATAATGACGCCGTCGCTGGCGATGATCTTTTGCTTTAATGCCGTCACGGCTTCAGGGGTGCCGGATCGTCCTTCCAGGTCGCCGTCGTAAAGCGGTATGCCGTGCAGGGTGGCAATTTCAAGCTCCACACCTTCTGGCGCCAGTGTTTTGGCGGCGTTCAACAACGCCGTGTTGAATGATTGTTTGCGTAAACTGCCGGAAATCCCGAGTAGCTTTGCCATACCAGTCTCCCTATGAGGTTGTGCTTCTCTGTCAGGCATTGCCTTTCATCACGAGTTCCCCATATTGCTCGGGTGAAATCGTGCCGCCCATGGAGGCCACCTTGGCGAGATCCTTCGGCTGCAGGACATCCTGCACGACGTCAAGGCGCTTCCATTGAGGCGTCGGCGTGACGCAGCCCGGCTGCGGAACGTAAGGGGAGGTCTGCACGCGCTGGTGCTTGTGGATATAGCGCGGGCAATTGATGAAGATTTCCTCGATCTTGACTCTCACGACTAGTTCGGCTTCCTGGTATTCCGCAAGCAAGGGGTCGTCCGGCGTAATGCTGGCAGTGCCATGAACGCGGATGCGGTGCGGGGTTTCAAAGTCGATGAACAGCATGCCTATCCTGGGATTGAGCGAGAGATTGCCCATGGAGAGATACATGCTGTTGCCGTCCAGGCTGGGGAACGCCAATGTCGTGTCGTCCAGGATTTTCACGAATCCGGGCTGGCCTCCCTTGTGGGAGCAGGTAGGGAAGCCACGGTGATCTATGGTGGAGAGGAAAAAGAAATCGCGGCTGCCGATAAAGGCAGCATGCTCTTCCGGGATGCTGGGCAGCACGATCAGGTCGCGCACCCGATCCGCCATCGCTACCCCGTCGAACTGCTCCTGCCATGTACGGTGCTGTTCTCCATAAAATTCGCCCATGTTGTCTTCTCCATTGAATAATTGTGTTTACTGACCGGTATAGTCGTATGGTATGGATAAGCAGCAATTGGCGTCAACTAAACTCTTGATTGGAAACAGGGGATAAATGATCGGAGTATGGCTTGTCTTGTGTAATGGGTTATTGTTCCGGGCGGCGCCATAGCCAGATGAGCACGATTGCCATGCAGCTGATGGAGATGACAATGCTGGGAAGGTGTGTGACGAATGCAACCATGATGGTTGCGGTCGCTGTCATGGCAATGGTGGCGGCCCATTTCGCGCGGCGTGGCAACCGGCCTTTCTGCCAGTCGGCGAGCAGCGGCCCGAACAGGCGATGGCGCATAATCCAGGCATGCAGCCGGGGAGAGCTGCGCGCGGCTGCCCAGGCGGCCAGGAGGATGAATTCGGTACTTGGCAGTCCAGGCACGACCAGTCCCAGCATGGCAACGGCCAGGCTCACTAATGCAAGGGCATGAAACAAGAAGCGCTTTAACCGGCTTGCTGCCACCGGGGCAGTGGAATGGTGAAGTTCGGGCGACGATGGGGTTGAGAACATGGCAGGCTCCTGGGCATGGTCTAGGGAATTCATGATCTTGTTTTATCAATGTCTGGAATAGTGCTTGGGAAGGGATGGTGGCCCTGCCTTGGCGATGCTGACCAACCGGCAGCCAGATATCCTGGCTGCCGGTTGTCACAAGCCTTTATCCAGGAAGGTTCTCATTGGTAATGATCCAGAACTTCTTCACGAACGGCCCCTTCGATGTCCAGGTGATATTCAGACCCGACGGCAGGGCGATCACGTCGCCTGCCTTGAAGTCGTATTCTTCCCCGGTTTCCTCGTTGACGACATGGGCCTGCCCTTCCAGCAGCAACATGGTTTCGTCGCCGAGCGGCGCGGTATAGGGAATAGTGGATGAGCCATCCGCTTCGCAACCGGCGATACCGACGCCTGTGCGCCAGAGGCCGCACATCAAGGTACCGGTGCTGCCTGTGGAGCGGAGCATGAACAATTCGCCGCAGACTTGCGGGCCATGGTGAGGTTCGACCCATTCATAGGCGTTCCAGACATCAGGGTTGTCGTTGATATTGCCGACGAAGACATCGTCGCTTTTGGTCGCTTGTTTCGGGCTGTCCCAAATGACCCAGAATTTTTTCAGGAATGGTGAATCGATATCCCAGCAAAGCTCCACGTCTTTGGGGTGGCTGATGATGGTGCCTGCCTCAAGGCGATATTGCTTGCCTGTCGCCTTGATGGTGACGGTCGCCGACCCTTCGAGAATCACCATTGTTTCATCGCCCAGTGGGGCGGAATAATCGACATGGCAGGTGCCGTCCGGATTGCAGCCGGCAATGTTCGGACCCGTGCGCCAGAGCCCGGCCATCAGGGTGCCGGAGGTGCCTTGGGTGCGGATGACGGCAACTTCGCCTTTGACCTGTTTGCCATAAATGGGATCGTCCCATTCGAACGGCGTCCAGGTTTCAGGATTAAAATTTCTGCTGCCAGTCTCTAATTTCAAACTCTCTTGGGCAGTTTTAACAGCGCTTGTACTAGTCATGGTTCTCGGCCTTTTATGTCAAGTTAAACGGGTGAATTTAAGAGCATGGCCTTGAAAACCGGCACAGGCATTCAAGACGATGTCAGGCGGAGCATAGGGCAGCGGGCTGGCCATCCCATAGAGCCAGTTGCCATATTTCATTTGGAGCCAGCGAAATGGCTTGAGAGCGGCATCAGGGTGGATATGGCGCGCGCATTTGCGCGCCGCAGTTGCACATGGCACCTTGCGCGGTGCATTAAGAACCGGCTTCGTGGGCAGGTTTCAGGTGTGGAATTGGATGATCTTCAAATGGCAGAGGCCAGGAGTGGGATTGCCTGCCTGATTTCGTCCGTGGACAGGCCGGTGTAGCCAAGCACGATGGCACGGTCGCGGAACCGTCCGCGCGTACCCTGCTCGTATGCGGCAGCGGCTTGCAGGGGATACAGGCCGATATCATGCTGCCGCGCCACCCGTTGCAATTCTTCTGCGGCAGGCAGGTCGGGTGGCAAAGTCCACATCATATGCATGCCACATTCCCTGCCCAGCAATGCGCCGCCGGGAAAGTGGTGTTCAATCGTTTCAATCAGCGTGTCGCGCGCCGCCATGTACGACCTGCGGATACGCTTCAGGTGGCGCAGGAAAGCGCCTTCTTGCAAAAAGTCCGCGATGACGGCCTGTTCCAGCCATGGCGCGCCGTGATCAAGCAACGCCTTGACGATGCGCGCCTGGTCGAGCAGATGGCTCGGCAGGACGGCATAGCCAAGCCTGATGCCGGCGCCGATTGACTTGGAAAACGTGCCCAGGTAGATCACCCGTCCCTTGCGGTCGAGGCCGGCAAGAGCGGTCAAGGGCGGCCCGTCGTAGCGGAAGTCGCTGTCGTAGTCGTCCTCGATGATATAGCTGCCTGTACGGTAGGCCCAGTCCAGCAGGTGCAGCCTGCGGTCCAGGCTGAGCGTGCAGCCGGTGGGAAACTGGTGGGAGGGCGTTACATACACCAGGCTGCCGGGAAAGCCTTCAAGCTGGGATACGAGCAGCCCTTGTTCGTCCACTTCCACGGGAGACACCCGGGCGCCATAGCTGCTGAACAGGAATGCCGCGCCCTGGTAGCCGGGATTCTCGACGGCGACGTTCAATTGGGAGCGGCCGCTGGTGAAAATGCGCGCGAGCATGTTCAATGCCCCCTGGATGCCCGCCGTGATCATAATCTGGTCCGCCTCCGCATCAATGCCGCGGGTCGCGCGCAAATGCTCGGCAATGGCATGGCGCAAAGCGGCCAGCCCTCTCGGGTCGCCATAGTCTGTCTGCATGCCGTTGGCATAGGGCAAGTGCCTTGAAACGGCGCGTTGCCAGAAGCTGGTCGGGAAGCTCTTGGGGTGCGGGCGCCCGACAAAAAAATCGAATTGGGGCCGCAGCTTTTTTTCTTTCCATAATTCCGGGGCACGCCCGGAAAAGCCCGGAATTTTCCCCACCCGGATGCGGCTGCCCTGCGAAGCCACTGCCGGTCGGCTGTTACGCGCGAGCACGCTGGCTTCGGGCAGTTTTTCATTGACGAAGATGCCCGCCTTGATGCGTGAGGCGATGTAGTCCTCCGCCATGAGCCTCTCATAGGCAATGACCACCGTATTGCGGGAGATTTCCAGCTGGGCGGCAACGCTTCTTGTCGAAGGCAGCCGTTGTCCGGCCTTCAGCGTGCCGGTCAGGATCATGCGCCGGACAGCTTCATAAATCTGCACCTGGAGCGGCTGGCTGTCGTGCCGGTCGATATTGATCAGTAATTCCATTGCAATGCCCTCTGGCAGGTTACCCCTTTTTTCTACATTGGTATTTTGTTACCAAGGATGTCAAGCGAATTATCTGGCCTCATCAACTTTTGTGATTGTGGCTCTACGGACGGGCCAAGCTCTTTCTGATAATGCCGTTGCAGCCAGTCGGGCTGTAGCCAAGCAACCAATGAAGGAGCCAGCAATGTCCATTTATCTCAGCATGCAGCGCGTGCGATTCTCCAGTCCGGACGGATACGAGAAATTCAAGGTTATTTTTGCCGATACCCGCAATCACCTCATGAAAATGCCGGGTTTCCTGCACCTCACATGGTGGGTGCATCCCGAGGACCCGACCTGGTTCAACGAAGTCAGCTTCTGGATCAGCCGCGAGTCGCTGAAGGACTGGCATATGAACACCTATCACAAATATGCAAAAGAGTGGGCAGCCCGCGGCGCGATCATGGAAGACATCATCACCAACTTTCAGCTCACGAATACGCGACTGCTGCGCGTATGCCCTTGTTGCGGCCTGGTCGAGGACAAGCCATACGAACTGCAGCAGGAGCAGAAGACATTGGCCGAGCCTTGCCCGCAATGCCAGTTCAATTTCCCCGTCATGCCCGCCACTCCAAGCAGTTTCGCCGTTTTCAAGGACATATTGGAACCAGTCGAAAAAGGTTGAAAGGAAAACCATGCCTACCCAAAAATTACGTCATGACTATCTTTCGGCCTGTATGGCCTTGCTTCTGGCCGGGCCTGCTTATGCCGTAGATGTCAATTCACAGGACTTTATACCCGCGCCGGCGGGTACAAATGCGATGTTGGGGTATTTCACCTACACAACACGCGACAGTTTTGTACCTACCCGGGGCAGCACCATCCGACATGACACCAGCCTGGATTCATTCGTCGGTATCTTCCGTTATGCCCGGTATATGGATGTGGGTGGCTTCAGGGTAGGCCCCCAGGTGCTGTTGCCGTACGGCAGGCTGTCAAACGGCTCGCTAGGCGGGGTGTCGCTTGATTCGGCCAGCGGGTCGGCGGACCCTATTTTCGCCGCGCCGGTCTGGCTGGTGACCAATCCCAGCACCAATTTGGTCGTCGTGCCTTACCTGTATGTGCCTGTCGGGTCGTATGATGCAGGCCGCACCTTGAATGTCGGGGAAAACCGCTGGAAATTCGACTTTCAGTTTGGCGGCACCCAGGTGATCGCCCATGATTTCACCCTGCACGTATCGGGAGATGTGATGTGGTACGGCAAGAATGACGATGCGATGGGTACCGGGGTCGGCACGCTCAAGCAAGACAATACCTATCAATTCCAGAGCTGGCTTTCCTATGCGCCTCCAAGCGACAAGACATGGAACTTTGCCGTCGGCTACTCGAAATATTGGGGCGGCAGGCAACGCATAGACGGCATCGAGAATGGGCAGGCGACAAAGGCTGACCAGGTGCGGCTGGAAGTGTCGAAGTTTCTGACGCCCAGTTTCCAGGTTCAGGGGCTGGTGCAAAAAGATATCGATATGCAAGGAGGCTTCAAGGAGGATTTCCGCACTACCCTGCGCTTGCTGAAATTATTCTAGCAATGCTGTCGATTCCTAGGGTCTGTTGACGTTTTGTTCGCGACCGCGCCGGAGCCGGTTTTTGTGCGGAGCAAGGCATGAGGAGAGAAGTTTGGTCATTCCAAATGAACGACGAATAACGCAGCGCCGTGCAAAAACCGGCCCGGCCCTTCGGGTTGCAGTGGCAACTGGCACCATGCTGCGTTGCGGGACTTGGCAAGGGAGTGACCATTGCCAAGCCCCACGTCTTGCCTGGCACCAGTTGCCACAGCAACGCGGCCGCGAACAAAACGTCAACAGACCCTAGTGTTAGCCGCTGTTTCGCTCCTTGCTGACAGCGGTTTTCGCATCAACGCTACTTGCTGATGCAATTGCTGCTCATCTAAAATGAGAAATATTCTCAATTATTGGCGCAGCACATGTCCTCCAGCCCCGATTCCAGGCAGCAAATCCTTGGCACGCTTTATAGCGAGCATCACGGCTGGTTGCAAGGTTGGCTGCGCAAGAAGCTGGGCTGCGTATTCGAGGCGGCAGACCTGGCGCAGGACACCTTCGTGCGGATCGCTTTGCAGCGCGAGCTGGAAAATCTGCGTGAGCCGCGCGCTTTTCTCACTACCGTTGCGCATGGGCTCATGGTCAATCAGTTGCGCAGGCGCAAGCTGGAGCAGAGCTACCTCGAAGCCTTGGCGCAGGCGCCCGCCAGTGAAGCGCCCTCGCCGGAAATGCAGGCCATGCTGCTGGAAACCCTTTTGGAAATCGACGCCATGCTGGACGGCCTGCCTGCCAAGATGCGCATCGCTTTCCTCATGGTGCAGCTGGAAGGCGCCTCGCATGCCGACATTGCCCGCCGTCTTGACGTCTCGGTGAGCTCGGTGCGCAAATACATCATGCGTGCCCTGGCCCACTGCCTTTCCGTTGAAATGCCCGCAGTTTAGGTCCCTGCATGTCCATTATCCCGCCTTCAACCGAACAGGCCGCCTTGCAGGCTGCCATTGCCTGGTATGCCCAGTTGAGTTCAGGCGAGGCCAGCGAAGCCGACCATGCCGCATGGCAAGCCTGGCGCGAGCAAAGCGCTGCACACCAGGCCGCCTGGCAACGCGTGGAGGCTATCACCGGCAAGTTCGAGCATGTGCCGGGCAAGCTCGGCATGGCGACCCTGACCCCGCAAAAGCGCCTGGAGCGCCGCAAGGCGCTCAAGCAGCTTGCCATACTGCTTGCCGTGGGCGGCGCAGGCTGGCAGGCCTATCGGGAACTGCCTTGGCAAAGCTGGAATGCCGATATCCGTACCGCGGTTGGCGAGCAGCGCACGTTGGCGTTGGCCGACGGCAGCCTATTGGTCGTCAATACCGATTCCGCACTGGACGTGGCGTTCGATGCCCGGCAGCGCCTTATTCGCCTGCGCAGCGGCGAAATCATGGTCGATACCGGCCAGGAAGCCGGGCCATACCGGCCTTTTGTCGTGCAGACCAGCGAAGGGCTGCTGACTGCGTTGGGCACGAAATTCAGCGTGCGCCAGACCGATGGCGGTACCTTGCTCAGTGTGCTGGCGCATGCCGTCAAGGTCGAGCCGCAGTCCGCGCCTGGGCAGGCTTATACCGTCAGCGAAGGCATGGCCAGCCTGTTTTCTGCCCATGGGCAAATCACCCTGGGCCCGTTGTCGCCACAAGCGTCGAGCTGGGCCGATGGGTTTATCTATGCCGACAACCTGCCCTTGCCGCAATTCATCGCAGAACTACAACGCTACCGCAAAGGCTGGCTGCGCTTGGCCCCTGAATTGCATGAGTTGAAGATTTCCGGCTCTTTCCCGGTCAAGTATACCGATGCCGTATTGCACAGCATTGCCAGGACCCTGCCGGTCAATATCACCATGTTCACCCGCTACATCGTATTGCTGGAACCTCGCGCAACATAAAGCCTGACCTCCGGTTCGGGCAAACCCGCCAAAATAATTTTCATTTTCGATTGTCACTTTTCGATTTTCGTTTGGCAAAGCAGATAGAGACGTTTAATCACTATCCAGGGAGCATCATGCCAAAAGAAAACAAAACCCATCCATTCAAGCGCAGCGCCATTGCCTTGCTGTTGCAGGCCAGCCTTGCAACAGGCGCATTGATGCCGATGCATATGACACATGCCGCCGAACCAGCTGCGGCGGAAGCAAAAACCTACGCTATCGCAGCAGGCCCTCTGGGCGCTGCGCTTTCCAGGTTCGCCACCCAGGCTGGCGTACTGCTTTCGTTCGATCCTGTCATGACGAAAGGCAAAACTACTGCAGGGTTGAACGGTAGTTATTCCGTGAGGGAAGGCTTCGAGCTTTTGTTACAAGGCAGCGGGCTGTCCGTGAGGCAGGAGATTGATGGCAGTTATTCCTTGACCAAAGCGCAGGAGCTCAAGGTAGGCGCCGAAAATACTCTGCCTGAAGTAAGCGTCAATGCGAGACGGGAAAAGGTTACGATAACTGAAGGAAGTCGCAGCTATGCCATTAACGGGCCTGTTTCTACGGCTACCCGTCTGCCGCTGACATTGCGCGAGACGCCGCAGAGCGTGAGCGTCATGACACGCCAGCGGATTGAAGACGAGAATTTGCGCAGCATAGAGAGCGTGCTGGACAGAATGCCCGGCATTTCTGTGCAGAACATCGGATCTAGCCGCTACGGCATCTCTTCACGCGGCTATGGCATAGATAATCTCCAGCTCGACGGTATCCTCACCGCTATGGATCTTGTATCGCAGAATATTCCACAGGCTCAAGCCGACCTTGTCATCTATGACCGAGTGGAGGTGCTGCGCGGTGCTGCCGGATTGTTGACTGGCGCGGGAGATCCTTCCGGCACAATCAATCTTGTACGCAAAAAACCTACCTATGAGTTCCAGGGATACGCCAGTGTAGGCATCGGCAGCTGGGACCGTCATCGTGTCGAACTGGATGTTGCTGGCCCGCTGAACGAAAGCGGAAGTTTGCGTGGCCGGTTCGTTGGTGCGTATGAAAAAGGCGGCACCCATATTGATTACTATGACACAGAAAAGAGTGTGCTTTATGGAATCCTGGAGGCCGACCTAAGCGAGCGGACAGTGCTGACAGCGGGCTTGGATTATCAAAAGAGCGATCCGCGTGGTATTGCGGCAACTGGATTGCCGTTGTTTTACAGCAACGGCCAACAGACTGACTTTAGCCCTGAGGCGAATGCTGCTTCTCGTTGGAGCAAAAACGAGGTTGAGGTCTACAACGCATTCCTCAAGCTGGAACATACATTCACTAATGATTGGACATTAAAGTTCTCAGCCAATCATTTACATGGTGAACGTAATTACTCCTTGGCGTATGCCGGCTGGGGTTTCCCCGATCAGGCCACAGGGAGTGGCACCCGCCTCTATGGAGGAGTCGGCAGTGCCACGCAGCGTCAGACTGGGTTTGATGCACAGGTTGGGGGTCCGTTCGAGTGGCTTGGGCGTAGGCATGAAGCGGTGTTGGGGTTCAACTGGTCCGAATTCGAGAACTTTCACGAGCCGATGAGAGGGGCGGGAATCGAAGGCCGTTATGTCAATATCTACGAATGGGGCAACGAGACGACCGGCCCGACCATCACGGGTCAAAAACTGATGGACTACGATGGATGGCAGAAGCAGTATGGCACTTATGGCGCGCTACGCCTGAAGCCGCGTGACGACTTGTCCGTTATCCTCGGCGCGAGGATCAGTAACTACCAGTACCAGTTGTCACAGATATACACCAGTGCTGCATTGGCGGGAAACAATCGTATCACCAACATGCAGGAAACCGGAGTGCTCACCCCTTACACTGGCATTGTATATGACCTAAACGGCACGCACTCGGTCTATGCAAGCTACACCAGCATCTTCAAGCCGCAAAGTCTGCGTAACCGCAATGGAGTAGTGCTTGACCCGCGTGATGGCGACAATTATGAAATCGGCCTCAAGAGCGAATTCTTCGGCGGCCGCCTGAACAGTGCTATCGCACTCTATGAAATTCGTCAGGACAATCTCGCCGAAGTCGATGCTGGGCAGACAGTACCGGGGACATCGCCGGCACAGCCAGCCTATCGTGCGGTCAGCGGCGCCAAGACCCGAGGGATAGATGTCGAGATCAATGGCGAGATTGATCCTGGTTGGCAAATAAGTGCGAGCTATAACTACAGTACTACCGAGGATTCCCATGGAGACCGTATCAATACCACCTTTCCGCGTCAAATGGCCAAGGTTTGGACTAGTTATCGCATGTCCGGAATTTGGAACAAGCTCACATTCGGCGGTGGCGTGAATTGGCAGGATAGCATTTATTACACTGCTACTTCCTCAGGGCTGGCACTGAAAGGAGAACAGGCATCTTATACTGTAGTCAACCTGATGGCCCGTTACGACATCAATGAGCCGCTCTCCGCCACATTGAATGTCAACAACGTGTTTGATAAGGAATACCTGCAAGGGTTAGACAATACCTTCCACACTGCTATTTATGCACCGACGTGTAATGCCTGGCTGAACTTGCGCTATAACTTCTGACGACATCAACTTCAACAAGATATTGTCTTGATCTTTGTCACAAAAGTCCGAAGTCTGGCAAGCCTTCGGGCTTTTTTGCGTAAGTTATTCCGCTAACCAGTTTTCCAGAAACAGGCCGGGCACTCGCTGAAATTCGCGCTGGTTGTCGGTGACCAATGTAGCGTCAATTGCAAGGGCCTGGGCGGCGATCCAGAGGTCGTTGGCTCCTATGGGTGTGCCTTGCCGTTCGAGCAGAGCGCGAATACGGCCATAGTGTTGTGCGGTGTCGTGATCGACGCCGAGTGGTTGCAGGCGTTGGGTGAGTTCGGCCAGCCTGGTGTGGTTGCGTTCGGCGAAAACACTTTTTTCCGCACCGAACTCCAGCTCTCCCAGTACGATGCTGGAAAGCCGCAGGCTGCTAAGCGGCGTGTTTTCCAGATGCCGCTGGACCGTGGGATGGGCTTTTAGCGCTGCAATCAGGATGTTGGTATCGAGCAGGTAAATGACAGCCATGCATTAATCATCCAGCGAGGCGACATCTTCGGCAGGATTGTCACTGGGGGCTTGCAGGTCGTTTTCCTTGTCGGCCCAGAGGTCGCGGAAGGCTTCTGCGGCCATGCGCGGCCGATCCGGCACCAGGCGGGCGACCACCTTTCCGTGTCGTGTCACTGCGATTTCCTCACCGGCTTCGACTTCTGCGAGCAGTGAGGAAAAGCGGCTCTTGGCTTCCACTACCGAGATGTTTTTCATGAGGCCTCCAATTTGACTGGTTAATTATGACTATAAGGTCATATTATCAGCGGGAGTGCATCATGTCATCTTTAACCTTGCTATTTCATAATGCTATGTATGCCGCTGGATGAGTTTCTGCAAAGGGGAAAACAAGCGGGAAGCAGGTTGCGGATTCAATCCCAATGCATAGCGGATGACTTCCCGCTTGAGCGGGCCGTCGTGATCGGCAAGCCTGAGTCCAAGGTTGCGCAGTGCGCGTAATGGAGCGATGTCGTTGCTGAACCCGTAGCTGAAAGCGTCCATGGCGCGCTGCATGACGAGGTTGGCGAGCTTGCGCTGGCGTTCGTAGCCTTGCAGGCGTGGCAATGAAGCAAGGTCGCCGTCTTCCTGCCAGGCTTGCTGCAGAATCTCGCTGAGCACGGCGGCATCCTGGAATCCGAGGTTCACGCCCTGGCCTGCCAGTGGATGGATGGTGTGGGCGGCGTCGCCGATCAGCGCGACGCCCTGGCGCGCGTAGACCTGCGCATGGCTGCGCGCGAGCGGGAAGCTGCCGCGTTGCACCAGTCCCGTGATCTCGGGCAATGCGGCGGGGAAGTGCTGGCGGAACGCGTCCAGCAGCGCATCGTCGTCCAGCGTCAACAGCCTGCGCACTTCGCTCGGGCGGTGGTACCAGACCAGCGAGGCATAGTCACCGGGCAGGGGCAGCAGCGATTGCGGCCCGTCAGGGGTGAAGCGCTGCCAAGTGATGTCGCGTTCGCCGCCTTGGATGCGGACGGTGGCGACCAGCGCATGCATGGGGTATTGCCGGCTGTCCAATGCAATACCGGCGGCCTTGCGCACTTGCGAGTTGGCGCCGTCGGCACCGATGAGGAGTCTTGCCTCGAAGGCCTGGCCGCTTTTCAGGCGGATGTGGCTGCCTTCGGGCCGATAGGCGATCTGATCGATTTCGTCCGGGCACAGTAAGGTGACGTTGTCGTAACCTTGAAGCGCCTCCAGGCAGGCCAGCTGCACCAGCCTGTTCTCGACGATATGGCCGAGCCAGGGCGCATCGACTTCCGCGGCATCGAACAAGGTGCCTTGGTCTTGGCGGTTTTCCCAGACCTGCATGCACTTGAACGGCGCAGTGCGCATGGCTTGTATCGCCGGCCATGCCTGGGCTTGCTCAAGAAAGCCGATAGAGGCGGGGCTCAGGGCCGATACGCGCAAATCGGGCGTGCTTGACGCGTCAAAAGCGGCGGGCGGATGGTTCTCCAGCAGGGCGATCCGCATGCCGCTAGGCGCGAGCCTGGCAGCCAGCGCGCTGCCTATCATGCCGCCGCCGACGATGAACAGGTCGACTTTTTGCGGGTAGTCTACTTTTGCCACTGTATCACTCATCATGCTTCTGCTTCGGGTGGATGCGGACCAGGATGATGCGCGGGCCGTTCATTTTCTTGACGACGATATCGAATTGCTCGAAGGCGATGCTCTCGCCCTCCTTGGGGATGTAGCCTAGCTTGGACAGCACCAGTCCGCCGACGGAATCGACTTCGTCGTCGTTCTCGATCTCGATGCCCAGGGCGCGTTCCAGCGTGAAGATAGGCAGGCTGCCCTTGCCGATCAGCGTGCCGTCGTCGAGTTTGGTCCAGTCGTTCTGGCTCTGGCGGAACTCGTCGCGGATCTCGCCGACCAATGCCCCCAGCATATTGTCCAGGGTGATGAAGCCCTGGGGTTCCTGTCCCTTGCGGCCGACGATGGCGAAGTGGCTGGCCTTGCCCTCGCGGAAGCGGCGGAACAGTTCTATCGCAGGCAGGTCGGGAGCGACAAACGGGGCAGGGTGCACAAAGCGGCTCAGGTCCTGCAGTTCGTCCTCTTCGAACTTGGCGAGGAACAGGCTCTTGAGGTGGATGACGCCCTTGACCTTGCCGTCCTGCTCCACGAAAGGATAACGGCTGTAGCGGTGCTGGGAGATGATTTCCAGGTTTTCCTCGAAGCTGTTTTTTGCCGATAGGGAAATGGCCTCGTTGAAGGGCCGCATGAGGTCGGCGACTTCCAGGTCGCTGAAATCCAGCGTATGGGCGAGGATGTTCCATTCATCCTTGGTGAGCTCTTCCGAGGCACGGCTGCTGCGCAGGATCAGCTTCAGCTCGTCAGCCGAATAATGGGCGTCGCTGGCATGGCCGGTGCTGAGGCCGAATTTGCGCAATATCCAGTTGGAGCTGGCATTGAGCAGCCAGATGGCGGGATACATGACCCAGTAGAAAACATACAGGGGCGCGGCCGTCCATAGGCCGACCGTTTCCGACTGGCGTATCGCCATGGATTTGGGGGCGAGCTCTCCCAGTACGATATGCAGGTAGGAGATGGTGAAGAAGGCGACCACGAATGAAATGCCGTGCACGAGTTCGGGGGCGGTGACGCCAACGCTGAACAGCAAGGGCTCCAGCAATTGGGCGAACGCCGGTTCGCCTACCCAGCCCAGGCCTAGCGAGGCCAGCGTAATGCCCAACTGGCAGGCGGACAGGTAGGCGTCGAGCTGGCCATGAACCTTGGCGAGGATGCGGCCGCGCCAGCCGTGGGTCTTGGCAATCGCCTTGACACGGGTTTGCCGGAGTTTGACCAGCCCGAACTCGGCCGCCACGAAGAAGCCGTTGAGCAGAACCAGGAAGAATGCGAGCAAGATGAGTAGAAGGTTGCTTTCCATGATGGCGGAACGTTAGAAACTGACTCCTGCTTGTTGCGCCTGGTTGTCGGCATGGTAGGAGGAACGCACCATGGGGCCGCAGGCGGCATGGGTGAAGCCCATGGCGAGCGCCTGCTGCTCGAATTCGACAAAACGCTGCGGCGTGACGAAGCGCTTGACCGGCAGGTGGTGCGGGCTAGGCTGCAGATACTGGCCCAGGGTGAGCATGGTGACGTTGTGCGCGCGCAGGTCGCGCATCACTTCCAGGATTTCCTCGTCGGTTTCGCCCAGCCCGAGCATCAGGCCGGACTTGGTCGGCACTTCCGGGTGCAGTTCGCCGAATTCCTTGAGCAAATCCAGCGAGTTCTGGTAGTCGGAACCTGGACGGGCTTCCTTGTAGAGTCGCGGCACGGTTTCCAGGTTGTGGTTCATGACGTCTGGCGGCGCGGCCTTGAGGATATTGATGGCGCGGTCGAGGCGACCGCGGAAGTCGGGCACCAGGATTTCCACCTTGATATTGGGTGAGTGGGTGCGCACTGATGCGATGCAGTCGACAAAATGCTGGGCGCCGCCGTCGCGCAAGTCGTCGCGATCCACGCTGGTGATCACCACATACTTGAGACGCATCTGGGCGATGGTGCGGCCCAGGTTCTCGGGTTCGTTGGCATCGGGCGGCAGCGGTTTGCCGTGCGATACGTCGCAGAACGGGCAGCGGCGCGTGCAGATGTCGCCGAGGATCATGAAGGTGGCGGTGCCGCCGCTGAAGCATTCGCCGATATTGGGGCACGATGCTTCTTCGCAGACAGTATGCAGGTTGTTCTCGCGCAGCACCTGCTTGATTTCGCGGAAACGAGCGCTATCCGGCACTTTCATGCGTATCCATTCCGGCTTGCGCATGGCCGGCATGGGAATGATCTTGATCGGGATGCGCGCCATCTTCTCGGCGCTGGTTTCCTTCACGCCCGCGACCTTGCGCGGCGGCGGGACGATGCGTTCTGTCGTTTCTGTCATAAGGTGTTCTCGGTGGGGTCTGTTCCCGTTTTATTCGTGTCTGCGTTGCTGTGGCAAATGGCGTCAGGCAAGACGCGGGACGCAGGCAATGGTTACTCCCTTGCCAAGTCCCGCAACACAGCATGGCGCCATTTGCCACAACAACCCTAAAGGGCCGGCACCGGTTTTTGCACGGTACTGCGTTATTCGTCGTTCATTTGGAATGACCAAACTTCTCTCCTCATGCCTTGCTCCGCACAAAAACCGGTGTCGGCGCGGACTCGAATAAAACGGGAACAGACCCCGGGCCTTCAGTATAGCCTAACTGTGATGTCAATTTATCAAGCAGCTTTTGTGCCGCCGCCTCGGGTGCCAGGCATATTCCCAGGTCGCGGGCCTGGGTGACCTGCAGGCCCTGGTAGCCGCAAGGGTCGATGGCGAGGAACGGGGCCAGGTCCATGTCGATATTCAGCGCCAGGCCGTGATAGCTGCGCTGGTTCTTCAGGCGCAGGCCGAGAGAGGCAATCTTGGCGCCGTTGACGTATACGCCGGGTGCATCAGCCTGCGCCACTGCCGTGACGCCGTGCTCTGCGAGCAGGGCGATGATACTGTCTTCCATCGCGCTGACCAGCGAGCGGACAGTGAGACCGCGGCGCTTGAGGTCGAGCAAGACATAGATGACGACCTGGCCCGGGCCATGGTAGGTGATCTTGCCGCCCCTATCCACCTCGATCAATGGAATGTCGTCCCGGCTCGGCGGACGCACGGCCTTGCGGTTCAAGCCCAGGGTGTAGACGGGGGCGTGCTCGGTGAGCCAGAATTCATCATTGCTGTATTCGGTCCTGGACTGTGTGTAGGCCTGCATGGCCTGCCAGGTGGCGAGGTAATCGGTGCGGCCCAGTGTACGGATGACCAAAGGCCGGTTCATGCGCTCATGCTGCATGGGGTATCGCTGCCGCCGTCATCAAAGTACGTATTTCACCTTGGGGTGCGATGTGAGCGAGCGGTAGATGTCGTCCAGCTGCGGCTTGGAGTGCACGAGCACGGTGCAGGTCAGGCTGACGTATTTGCCGCCGGTGCTGGCCCGCATCTCGATGCGCGTGGCGTCGAAATCCGGCAGGTGCTGCTGGATCACGGCCAGGATCAGGTTGGCGAATTCCTCGTGCGCCTCGCCCATCACCTTGATGGGGAAGTCGCAGGGAAATTCGATCAGCGTTTCCTGATCATCGAGTTTGTTGTCATCAGGCTTGTTGTCATTGCGCTCATTTGCCATATTGCTTACCTCGCAGGCCTCATTACTTGGTTCTTGAATGCCTGGTACAGCGCATGCATGCGCTTGAATACCGGGCCGGGCTTGCCGTCATTGACCGTCACGCCGTCCAGCGCGACCACGGCAAGCACTTCCTTCGTGGACGAGGTGAGCCAGATTTCATCCGCCGCGCGCAATTGCGCCTCGCTTACCGGGCCGACCTTGAGCGGCATGCTGTTTGCCTGCGCGAGCTCCAGCACCACGTCATAGGTGATGCCGGGGAGCATGAACTGGTTCTTGGGCGGGGCCAGCAATACGCCTTCTTTCACGATAAAGATATTGCTGCTGCTGCCTTCGGTGAGATAGCCGTCTCGCAGCATCAGGGTTTCCGCCACGCCGTGATCCACGGCTTCCTGCCGCAACAATACGTTGGCAAGCAGGGAGATGGCTTTTATATTGCAGCGCTGCCAGCGAATATCAAGTGCCGTGATCGCGCTCACGCCGGATTCCACCAGCTCGGGCGATGGCGTCACCAGGGGCATGCTCATCGCCAACACGGTCGGGCTGACTTCCGGCTGGGGAAATGCCTGGTCGCGAGGTGCGACGCCGCGCGTGACCTGGATATAGAGCGATTGGTCGGTCAGCCCGGCATTTGCGGCGACCAGGCGCGTGCAGACGTCATGCCATCCGGCCATATCGAGCGGGTTGCGGATGCGGACCGCTTCCAGGCTCTGGGCCAGCCGGGCGAGGTGTTCGTCAAGGCGGAACGGTTGTCCCAAATACACCGGGACGACTTCATACACGCCATCGCCAAAGATAAAGCCACGGTCCAGCACCGGGACCGTGGCCTGAGCCAATGGCAGGAATGAGCCGTTGAGGTAGACGGTTTCATCCATGCGGTGCGGGATTACTCGAACCAGAGCTTGATCGTGTCCAGCAGGCGGCCGAAGATGCCGGCCACTTCCACGCCCTTGGCGGCGACCAGTTTGTGTTCGGCGATGACCTTGTCATCCAGGATGAACTGGATGGTGCCCACCTGCTGCCCGGCGCTTACCGGGGCCACCAAAGGCTGCTGGCTGACCACCTTGGCCTTGACGCGGGCATATTCGCCCTTGGGCAAGGTGATGGAGACGTTCCTGGCCACGGTCGCCACGACGTTGTTCTCCGCGCCCTTCCATACCTTGAGGCTGCTGACTTCCGCGCCGCGCTTGTACACCAGCTTGGATTCGTAGAACTGGAAGCCGTAGTTGAGCAGCTTCTGGCTCTCGGTCGCACGCGCGGAATCGGACGGGGCGCCAAGCACGACCGAGATCATGCGGGTGTCGCCGCGCTTGGCCGAGGTGACCAGGCAGTAGCCCGCGCTCTTGGTATGGCCGGTCTTCATGCCGTCAACGTAAGGGTCCAGCCACAGCAGGCGGTTGCGATTAGGCTGGCTGATCTTGTTATAGGTGTATTCCTTCATGGAATACAGGCGCTTGTACTGGTCGGGGAAGTCGCGGATCAACGCGGCCGCGAGCAGGGCCAGGTCATGCGCGGTGGTGTAATGCTGCGGGTCGGGCAGGCCGGTGGCGTTGACGTAATGGGTCTCGCGCATGCCCAGGCGCGCGGCTTCCTTGTTCATGAGTTCGGCAAAGCCCTCCTCGGAGCCGGCAATGCCTTCGGCCAGCGTGATGGAGGCATCGTTGCCGGACTGGATGATCATGCCGTGCAGCAGTTCATCGACAGTTACGGGCTTGTTGGGCTCGATGAACATCTTGGAACCCTCGACCTTCCAGGCCTTGACGCTGACCGGCAGGGTCTGCGTCAGGGTCAGGTGGCCGTTCTTGATGGCCTTGAATGCCAGGTAGGCCGTCATGATCTTGGTGAGCGAAGCCGGCTCGACACGGGAGCTGCCATCCTGTTCCGCAATCACGCGCTCGCTGTTGAAGTCATAGAGCTGGTAGGACTTGACGGCCAGCGCCGGGGGTTGGGGGATGTCTGCCGCTTGCGCCGTCAGGGCGCTGGTCACAAATGCGGTCACTGCAGCGATGAGGATCGCTGGCTTGCGGGTGGAAAGATAGGACATAGAATCTCTTTAACTCAATGATTTAGGGTTCAAGCCGGTAGCCAACAAACTCACTGGTATACCACGATCGCGTTGGTATTGAGTGTTTGCTTGATTTTTGCCGCCGCTGCCTCGGCCTGCTGGCGGCTGCTATATGGCCCGAGGCGCACGCGATAAGTTCCGGCATTATACCAATTCTCTACCTGGACATTGTCCGCGAGCTGGTTTTGCTGCAAGGTCTCGACCAGCCGGTCGCCGTTGGCCTTGACCGAGAAGGCGCCAACCTGCACATAGGCGCCGGTGATCGGCTGGTTGGTGACGGTTTCATTCATGGCGTTGGTGAGGCTGCCGTTGCCTGCCTCCGCAGCAGCGGGCTTGGCCTGTTGCTCGACAGTGGCCCCGGCTGGGTTTGAGATCGGCCTGCCATTTTCGTCCAGCGCCTCCACATCGACAATGCCGCTGCCTTTTTCGACCAGGCGCAGCTTGTAGGCTGCAGCGTAGGAAAGGTCTATCAGCCGGTTGTCATGGAACGGGCCGCGGTCATTGATGCGCACGATGACGGAGCGGCCGTTCTCCGGGTTGGTGACGCGTACGTAGCTCGGCAGCGGCAGAATGGTATGCGCGCCGGTCATGGCGTACATATCGTAGACTTCGCCGCTCGAGGTCTTTTGCCCGTGGTAGCGCTTGCCATACCAGGAAGCGATGCCGCGTTGCTTGTAAGGGGTGTGCTCCGTCAGCGGGGTATAGCGGCGTCCCAGCGCGCTGTACGGGCGCATGGCGCGCGGCAGCGGCGTTTCGGCGCGTGGCTTGGCATCCGGAATGCTGTCGATGTCGGCGGGCGGGTTGTCGCCAGGGCCGTCATCCAGGTAGTAGCCGCCTTTCTTGGGCGCGGGCTGTGTCGTCGGGGCAGGCTTGCCCGCTTCCGGTTTGACGCTGGTGCCGCCACCACAGGCCACCAGGGTGAGGGCAATCATGCCAGGAATCAGGTTGCGTATCAGTTTCATGAGGTCTGCAGGCTTTCGACGGCCCGACTCGCTCCTTTCTTTCCTATGAGGTAACAAGCTTCTTATGCGTATGGATACTCATGAGTATGCCAAAACCGACCAGCAAGGTGACCAGCGAAGTGCCGCCATAGCTGATGAGCGGCAAGGGCACGCCCACTACCGGCAGGATGCCGCTGACCATGCCGATGTTAACAAACACATAAGTGAAGAAGGTCAATGTAATGCTGCCTGCCAGCAAGCGGCTGAACGTGCCTTGCGCCTGTGCCGCGATCACGAGGCCGCGGCCGATGATGACGGTGAACAGCAGGATCAGCAAGACGTTGCCCAGCAGGCCGAACTCTTCGCCGAACACCGCGAAAATGAAGTCGGTGGTGCGTTCCGGCAGGAAATCGAGCTGCGACTGGGTGCCGTTGAGCCAGCCCTTGCCGGCGAGGCCGCCGGAGCCGAGCGCAATGCTGGCCTGGATGGTATGGTAGCCGGCGCCTAATGGGTCCTGGTACGGATCGAAAAGGATTTCAATGCGCCGCCGCTGGTAATCATGCAGCATGGACCAGAGAATGGGGGCCATGACGGCCACGCTGACCGCCGCGCCGATCAGGATGCGCCAGCTCAAGCCGGCCAGGAACAGGACATAGAAGCCGGAGGCGGCGATCATCAGCGAGGTGCCGAGGTCGGGCTGCTTCATGATCAGGCCGACCGGGATGGCAAGCAACACGGCGCCAATGACATGGTCCTTGAACGTCGCGGCGGATTCGCGGCGGGAAAAATACCAGGCCAGCAGCATGGGCACGGCGATTTTCATCAGTTCCGAAGGCTGTATTTTGGCGACGCCGATATGCAGCCAGCGCCTGGCGCCGTGGCTGATCTCGCCGAACAGCGCAACGCTGATCAGCAGCAGCACGCCCAGCACATAGGCGGGCAAAGCGATGCGTTCCAGTATCTGGGGGGAGATATTGGCGGCGATCCACATCAGGCTGAGCGCTACCGTGATGTTGACCAATTGGTTGCTGATCTTGCCCATGCTCTGCCCGGAAGCGCTATAGAGGACGCACAGGGCAAGCACGATGGTGACGATCAGGCAGCTCATCAGGAAGCCGTCGATATGCTTCACCAGGCGTTTCATCAATTTACTCATCATGGCTTTGGGCCTCCGGAGTGACGGGCGCGCCCACGCTGGCATCTTCCACGGCTGGTTTTTCCGATGGGGGCTCCTTGCCCAGCAAGTAGTAATCCATCACGCGCCGCGCGATCGGCCCGGCGGTGGAGCCGCCATGGCGGCCGTTTTCCACGATCACGGCAATCGCGATCTTGGGGTCTTCCGCCGGTGCGTAGGTGATGAACAACGCGTGGTCCAGGTGCCGCTCGTGCATCCTGCTTTCATTGTATTTCTCATTCTGCTTGATCCCGACTACCTGGGCAGTGCCGGTCTTGGATGCCATGAGGTACTGGCTGTCGGCTCCCAGCCGTGCCGCGGTGCCGCCCGGCAGGGTGACGTCCATCATGCCTTGTTTCACGATCTCGATATTTTTGGGGTTGAGCGTGACCTGGTCGACGACTTCAGGCGGCAGGGAATGGACATGCCCTCCCTTGCTCTCCTGGATCGCAGCAACCAGGTGCGGCTTCATGGCCTTGCCGTTGTTGGCGAGAATGGCAGTCGCCTGCGCCAGTTGCATGGGGGTCGCGAGCATATAACCCTGGCCGATGCCGACAATCACGGTTTCGCCCGGGAACCATTTCTGCTTGAAGCGCCGGCCTTTCCATTCCGGGGTCGGCAGCAGGCCGCTCATCTCACCCTTGATGTCGATGCCGGACGGCTTGCCGAAGCCGAAGTGGCTGACGAACGAAGCGAGCCTTTCGATGCCCAGCTCCATGGCCAGCCCGTAAAAGAACGTGTCGCAGGAGACCGCAATGGCCTTGCGCATATCCACGGTGCCATGGCCGCTGGGCTTCCAGTCGCGGTAACGGTGCGTATTGCCCGGCAATGTGAAAAAGCCCGGGTCGCTGATGCTGAACGGGGGCGCGCGTTTTCCCGCTTCGAGCCCGGCCATGGCGACGAACGGCTTGAAGGTGGAACCCGGAGGGTAGACGCCGCGCAATGGACGGTTGATCAATGGCTTGTCCAGCGATTCGTTGAGTTCTTTCCAGCTTTCGCTATCGATGCCGTCGACGAAAAGATTGGGGTCGTAACCGGGCTGGCTGACGTATGCGAGCACTTCCCCCGTGCTGGGCTCGATCGCCACCAGGGCGCCGCGGTAGTCGCCGAACGCTTCTTCGGCGATGCGCTGCAATTTGCTGTCCACGGAGAGGATCAGGTTATTGCCCGGGATGGGCGGGGTGCTGGATAGCACGCGCACGGCATGGCCGCCCGCGTCGATTTCCACTTGCTGGAAGCCGGTGATGCCGTGCAGCTGCGACTCGTAATACTGCTCCAGGCCGCTCTTGCCGATATGGTCCGAGCCCTTGTAGTTCGAGAGGTCGCCGGACTCCTTGAGGTTCTCCAGGTCGCGGTCGTTGATGCGGCCTATGTAGCCGATGATGTGGGAGCCTGACTTACCTTGCGGATATTGGCGGAACAGGCGGGAGCGGATCTCCACTCCCGGGAGGCGGAAGCGATGGACGGCGATCTTGGCTGCCTCATCCTCATTGAGGTGCGTACGGATGGGCACGCTCTCGAAACTATGGGTCTGGGCGCGCAGCTTCTTGAAGCGCTTGCGGTCATTGGTGCTGACTTCGATCAGTTTCGCCAGTTCATCGATGGTTTCTTCCACGGTGTTGGCGACCTTGGCCGGCGTGATTTCCAATGTGTACACAAAGGAGTTCTGCGCCAGCACCACCCCGTTCCGGTCCAGGATCAGCCCGCGGTTGGGCACGATGGGAACCAGCGAAATGCGGTTGTTCTCGGCCATGGTCTGGTAATGGTCGTACTTCGCGTATTGCAGGTAGACGAAGCGGCCGATGAGGATGCCGAAGCACGTGATGACCAGCAATGCGCCGGCCGCCAGCCGCGCACGGAAATCGTGCTGCTCCTTCTGGTAGTTCTTGAGTTCTGAACGGCGGGATCTCATGGGCAGGGATCAGGCCTGGTTGGAGCGGCTGTCGATACGAAGGCGCGAGAAGATGACGAACTGCCAAAGCAGGATGCCGCTGACGCTGGGCAGGAAATATTGCCAGCCTGGCAGTTCGCCGCCTGCGAACAGCTTGAGCACGAGCGTAATGACTTGGGTAAATAGCAATAATAGGAATACATAACCGGCTTGCTGCCAGATATTGAACAATGCCAGGCGTCGCTGATAAGCCACTGCGAAATACGACGTGATGGAGTAGGCGAGTGCAAACTGACCAAACAGTCCGCCCGAGATCAGGTCCATGAGCAATCCTGCAAACCAGGCGGTGCCGATGTTGCACAGGTGCGGCGCCCTCAGGGTCCAGTACAGTACGGTCACCAGGAGGAACTCGGGACGTACCGTCAGCAGGCTGCCGGACCATGGCAGGATTTGCAGTATCAATGCCAGCAGCAACGACAGGTATACAGGTTTGAAGCTAGTTGTTGACATGGCGTTTTGGCGGCGTTGTTTTTTTGGGGGCAGGCTTGGCCTTCACTGTATTGCTGTCCGCCGGGCGCTCGGCCTGGGGTATGCTGACCAACAGGAGCTGCCTGTGGTGTTCGATGCCTGCAAGAGGCTTGCCGATAATATGGGCAAATGGCGAGTCGGCATTGGTATCCACCTGGACGACTTCCGCGACGGCGAGTCCTGGAGGGTAGATGCCGTCAATGCCGGAGGTGACCAACTTGTCGCCTGCCCGGATATCGACATTGGCTGGCAGCGAAGGCAATTCCACCGTGGCATTGCGGCCTTGTCCGAATGCGATTGCACGCAGGCCGTTGCGCTCGACCTGCACTGGGATGGAAAGCTCCTTGTCGGTAATGAGCGTTACCTCGCTGCTGAAGGGATAAACGCGCGTGACTTGCCCGATCACGCCATTCTCATCAATTGCCGCTTGGCCTGCCACGATGCTCTGGCGCGATCCCAGGTTGACGACGATCTTGTGGCTGAATGGATCGCGCCCCATATGTAATATCTCAGCGAGGCGGGCTGGCTGGCTGGAAAGCTGGGCGGCTCCCAGCAAGCTGCGCAGGCGCTCGTTTTCAGACGCCAGTGCCTTGAATCGCTGCAGTTCCGCTGCATGTTCCAGCGCCTGGTGGCGCAAGCGGGTGTTCTCTTCGGTGAGCGTGGTCTGCGTATGCAGGTATGCGCTCACATCCTGGGCGAGATTGAGCGGTGCGTTGGCAATGATCTGCAAGGGATGCAGCAGCGCGATGAATCCCTGGCGGACTTCGACAAGGTAGTTCAGTCGTGCGTCCGTGGCAATCAATACCAGGGAAAGCACGGAGAAGAAGAATAAGCGCGCCGTAGGGCTCGGGCCGCGAACAAAGAAGCCAGTGTGGTGTTGGTGTTCTAAGGCGCGTGGCATGAGGAGTGTGTGATGGTTGTCTGGTCTAGTGTGCTAGTGGTGTTCCGGAACCTGCGAAGCTCCTGATGATAAAAAACAGGCCATCGTGACATGGCCTGATTCTGTTCTCATGATAACGCAATTTACTCGTAGGCAAACACATTGCCCAGCTTGTCCATTTCTTCCAGCGCACGGCCACAGCCGCGGGCGACACAGCTCAATGGGTCTTCCGCCACGATCACCGGAAGGCCGGTTTCTTCCAGCAGCAGGCGGTCGAGGTCGCGCAGCAATGCGCCGCCGCCGGTCAGCACCATGCCCTTTTCGGCGATGTCGGCGCCGAGCTCAGGCGGCGTTTGCTCCAATGCCGACTTCACTGCGCCGACAATCGCGTTGAGCGGTTCGGTCAATGCCTCGAGGATTTCATTGCTGGAGATGGTGAATTTGCGCGGCAGACCTTCAGCCAGGTTGCGGCCGGTCACTTCCAGCTCAAGCACCTCGGAGCCTGGGAATGCGGAGCCGATCTGCTTCTTGATCAATTCCGCAGTAGGTTCGGAAATCTGCATGCCGTAATTGCGGCGGATGTAGTCGATGATGGCCTGGTCGAACTTGTCGCCGCCGACGCGCTCGGATTTCGCATAGACAATGCCGCCCAGCGAGATCACGCCGACCTCGGTGGTGCCGCCGCCGATGTCCACCACCATGGAGCCTGTCGCTTCCGCGACTGGCATGTTGGCGCCGATCGCCGCGGCCATCGGTTCCTCGATCAGGTAAACCTGGCGCGCGCCGGCCATCTCGGCAGATTCCTTGATCGCGCGGCGCTCCACTTGGGTGGAGCCAACGGGAACACAGATAATGATGCGGGGATTGGGGCTGAACAGGCGGGATTCGTGAATCTTGCGGATAAAGTACTTGAGCATCTGCTCGGTAATGGTGAAATCGGCAATCACGCCATCCTTCATTGGGCGGATCGCCGTGATGTTGGCCGGCGCGCGGCCCAGCATGCGCTTGGCTTCCAGGCCGACCGCCAGCAGGGTTTTCTTGCCGGTGGGGCCGCCTTCCTGGCGAATCGCCACCACGGATGGCTCGTCGAGGACGATACCCTTGCCACGTACGTAAATCAGGGTGTTTGCTGTGCCAAGGTCAATGGCGAGATCGTTGGAAAAGTAACTGTTTAAAAGACCGAACATTATTTGTATCCTGACGAGCTGCCGCAGGCTGTGTGGGCCTTATGTTGCGGCTGAAGATGTGCGTAAAATCAAGGTATAATACCTGATATCTCCTAGAAATTTAAGATTTGGATTGGATAAATGTCACTCAACACACATGACGTCAAAAGGATCGCGCACCTGGCGCGGATCGCCGTCAGCGAGGAAGAGGCCGAAGCGACCCTGGTCAAGCTTTCCGGAATTCTTGGCCTGATCGAGGAAATGCAGGCGGTGGATACCAGCGGCATCGCCCCCATGTCGCATTCCCAGGACGTGACCCAGCGCCTGCGCGAGGACATGGTCACCGAAAGCGACCAGCGAGAATTGCTGCAATCCATCGCACCTGCCGTCGAGCACGGCCTTTACCTCGTTCCCAAAGTCATCGAATAAGTCCTGTCATGATCAATCATAGTTTGAAGCACCTGGCCGGCATGCTGGCCAGCAGGGAGATTTCCAGCGTCGAGCTGACGCAGGAATACCTCAACCGCATCGCGCGTCTCAACCCCGAGATCAATGCCTATATCACAGTCAATCCCGAGTTGAGCCTGGCCCAGGCCAAGGCGGCCGACCAGCGTATCGCCCATGGCGACGCAGGTCCGTTGACCGGCATCCCGGTCGCGCAGAAAGACATTTTCTGTGCCAAGGGCTGGAAGACCACCTGTGGCTCCAAGATGCTGGAAACCTTTATTGCCCCTTACGACGCAGGCGTCGTCGAGCGCTTCAATGCCGCCGGCGCCGTCAACCTGGGCAAGACCAATATGGACGAGTTCGCGATGGGTTCTTCCAACG
This sequence comes from Methylobacillus draconifructus, assembly GCF_045984385.1. Classification (NCBI taxonomy): domain Bacteria; kingdom Pseudomonadati; phylum Pseudomonadota; class Betaproteobacteria; order Nitrosomonadales; family Methylophilaceae; genus Methylobacillus; species Methylobacillus draconifructus. Next base: position 191,197 of record NZ_JBJQIJ010000002.1, on the reverse strand, counting down.
AGACTTCCTATTTCGGCAAGGTGCAGAACCCGTGGGACAGGACGCGGGTCCCGGGCGGCAGTTCTGGCGGCAGCGCGGCTGCGGTGGCGGCGCGCCTCTGCGCTGCGGCGACAGGTACGGATACCGGCGGCTCGATTCGCCAGCCCGCGTCATTGTGCGGCCTTTCCGGCCTCAAGCCTACCTACGGCCTGGCTTCCCGCTACGGCATGATCGCGTTTGCCTCCAGCCTGGACCAGGCCGGCCCCATGGCGCATTCGTCCGAGGACATGGCGCTGATGATGAATGTGATGACCGGTTTCGACGAGCGGGATTCCACCAGCCTGCAGCGCGAGAAGGAAGACTATACCCGCGAGCTGGGCAAGTCGCTGGCAGGCCTCAGGATAGGCTTGCCCAAGGAATATTTCGCGGAAGGCCTGGACGCCGGCGTGGCGAAGGTGATCGAGGCGGCGGTGGACGAATACCGCAAGCTGGGCGCGGAGATCGTCGAGGTCAGCCTACCCAATACCATGCTGTCCATCCCTGTCTATTACGTGCTCGCACCGGCCGAGGCCTCCAGCAACCTGTCGCGCTATGACGGCGTGCGTTTCGGCCACCGTGCCGCCGAGTACGACGACCTCATGGACATGTACTGCAAGAGCCGCGCGGAAGGCTTTGGCGCGGAGGTGAAGCGCCGCATCCTGATCGGCACTTATGTGCTGAGCGCGGGCTACTACGATGCCTACTACCTCAAGGCGCAGCAGATCCGCCGGCTGATCGCCGAGGATTTTGCGCGCGCCTTCGAGCAATGCGACCTGATCCTGGGCCCGACGGCGCCTTCCACCGCGTTCAAGTCCGGCGAGAAGGCGGATGACCCGGTCGCGATGTACCTGCAGGATATCTACACCATCGCCGTCAACCTCGCCGGGTTGCCGGGCATGAGCATCCCTGCCGGTTTTGCGCCTGCTGCAGACGGCACGGAGCTGCCCGTGGGCCTGCAGATCATCGGCAACTATTTCGACGAAGCGCGCATGCTCAATGTCGGGCATGCCTATCAACAAGTCACAGACTGGCACATCCGCATGCCGGAAGGAATTGCATAATGAGTAGTTGGGAAGTCGTCATCGGGCTGGAGACGCACGTCCAGCTCAATACCAAATCCAAGATTTTCTCCGGCAGCAGCACTGCGTTCGGCGCGGAGCCCAATACCCAGGCCAACGTGGTCGACATCGCCTTGCCCGGCGTATTGCCCGTGCTCAACAGGGAGGCCGTGCAATGCGCCATCCGCTTCGGCCTGGCGGTGAATGCCGAGATTGCGCCGCGTTCGGTGTTTGCGCGCAAGAATTACTTCTACCCCGACCTGCCCAAGGGCTACCAGATCAGCCAGTATGAACTGCCGGTGGTCGGCAAGGGTTCGCTGACGATCCAGATCGGCGATAGCGAGAAAACCGTCAACATCACGCGTGCCCATCTTGAGGAAGACGCAGGCAAGTCCGTGCATGGCGCGAGCCCGGGTCAATCCGGCATTGACCTCAACCGTGCGGGGACGCCCTTGCTGGAAATCGTCACCGAGCCGGACATGCGCTCCGCCGCCGAGGCCGTGGCCTACGCGCGCAAGCTGCATGAACTGGTGCAGTGGATCAATATCTGCGACGGCAATATGCAGGAAGGCAGTTTCCGCTGCGATGTCAACGTTTCCGTGCGCCGCAAGGGAGAGGGAAAGTTAGGCACGCGCCGCGAGATCAAGAACCTCAACTCCTTCCGCTTCATGCAGCAGGCGATCGAATACGAAACCCGCTGGCAGATCGAAACGCTGGAAGACGGCGGCAAGATCGAGCAGGCGACGGTGCTGTTCAACCCCGATACCGGCGAGACCCGCGCCATGCGCAGCAAGGAAGAAGCCAACGACTACCGATATTTCCCCGATCCCGACCTGTTGCCGTTGGCGATCTCGGCTGAAGACATCGACGCCATCCGCGGTACCTTGCCTGAATTGCCATCGGCAATGAAGGCGCGCTTCGAGCGCGACCACGGCTTGTCGGCCTACGATGCCTCTGCACTGACCGCTTCGCGCGGCGTGGCGGATTACTTCACTGCGGCATTGACCGAGTTCGGCGGCGAAGCCAAGCTGGTAGCCAACTGGGTGATGGGCGGCGTGAGCGCCAAGCTGAACGAAGAAGGCCGCGAGATTGCCGATGCGCCCGTATCGCCGGTCCTGCTTGCAGGCTTGCTGAAGCGGATTGCCGATAACACCATCTCCAGCAAGATCGCCAAGGATGTATTCGAGGCGATGTGGGCAGGCGAAGGCGACGCGGACACCATCATCGAGCGCAAGGGCCTGAAGCAGGTGACCGATAGCGGCGCGATCGAGGTCATCGTGGACGAGGTGCTGGCCGCCAATGCCGCCATGGTGGAAGAATTCCGCGCCGGCAAGGAAAAGGCGTTCAACGCCTTGGTGGGCCAAACCATGAAGGCTTCCAAGGGCAAGGCGAACCCTGCCCAGGTCAATGAAATCCTCAAGCGCAAGCTCGCAGGCTAACGCAATCTAGGTTTAGTGTGCCGTGCTGGCGCCCTCGCCAGCCGGCACGCCTGTCTTCAATTCAATAAAACGCTTCTTGTCGTTTTCGAAGCGCAAGCGCATGGTCTCCATATGGTGTTTGCGCTCTGCGATTTGCTCATCTATCTTGCCGATGTCGAGCAAGGCGCCCTTGAAATCCTTCTTGAAGTCCTTCGGCACCGGCTGGCCGCGCTTGATGTAGCCAGCTTCTAGATTCTTGAGTTCCTGCAGGCGCGCCGTGACGCTGAGCTTGCGCTGTTCCAGTCCTTCCAGCATGGCCTGGTCCATTTGCAGGTTGCGGTCGCGGGCGAGGTCGATCTCGTGTTCCGAGCTGTAGACTGCCTGCAAGGTCCTGTCCCGCCTGGCTTGTTCGCTATCTTTACCGGGGGTGTCTGATGCTGCGCTGTTTGCCGTGTCGGTTTGCGGCATGCCGCGCGGGCTGATATTGCTTTCCTTGCCTGAATATTGCGGTGGCAGGGTATCTCCATAATGGGTAGTGCCTTGCTCGTCCACCCACTTCATGATCTTGCCGCTAGGCTGCTTGGATTCCGTAGCTGCCCATACTGTGCTGGCGTTCAGCGTCAATAGCAGGTATGCCATGACATTCGCAGGCAGATGCAATCTGCGTATCATGCCTTTCCTCCTTTGTGGAATGATCGTGATTATTTTTTGCTAACTATCGCATGATTTTGCGCCGGATTATACCCTTTGCCAAAACATGGGAATTCTTCAGTCGGCGATCACGGCAGTGATCTGCTGCCACTGCGCAAGCTTGTGTTCCTTCTTGATCGAGGCATTGGCAGGGCTGGTGGAAGGCAGCCTGTGGTAATGCAGGTGGGCCGGAATTATTTGCCGCTTGAGCACATGGCGGCGAAACGCCTGCTCGGCCTTGCTGCCGTTGAAGAAAATATGGCGGATATGCGGAAATTGCGCGAACAGGGCGCTGAAATCATTGGCGACGATGGAGGCTTCCTCGATGTCGCCGTCCAGGCTGCTGACGCGTATGCATTCCTTGAGCACATCCCATATGCCGATATGCTGCTGGTTCAGCAGCCGCAGCCTTTCCTGGTATGCGGTCTCGGCTGGAATGTTGAAAATGTGGTTGATGAACGGCCAGAACAGGTTCTGCGGATGGGCGTAGTAAGCCTGCATTTCCAGTGACCGCTTGCCGGGCATGGAGCCCAGTATCAATACCCGGCAAGGTGGGGTGACGGCTGGAGGGAAGCTATGAACCAGCATGTGCCGCCGAGGCTTTACTTAGAGTGGTTAACAAACCCAGCGCAGCGGTCCTGGCTAGGCGCGCTGCCGCAGGCAGTACAAGTCGTACGGCAAGGCAGCGTAACAACGCCAGGAGAGTTTTGTTAGCTGCGCTATTCAACACCATATGCGCTGCGGTATGCGGCAATGGCAGGGCGGTATGCTGCCAACTCGCTGCTTTGGTCCAGGTACTCGATCAGGTCACGCAGGTTGGCGATGCTGATCACGGGCAATTGGTGCTGCTGCTCGACTTCCTGCACGGCTGATAGCGCGCCCAGGCCGCGCTCCTGGCGGTCGAGCGCAATCGCGACGCCGCACGGCGTGGCGCCACTGGCGGTGATGATATTGACCGATTCGCGCACCGAGGTGCCGGCCGAGATCACATCGTCCACAATCAGCACCCTGCCTTGCAGGGAAGCGCCTACAATGGTGCCGCCTTCGCCATGGTCCTTGGCTTCCTTGCGGTTGAAGGCATAAGGCACGTTGCGGCCTTGCCTTGCCAGAGCGATCACGATGCTGGCAGCCAGGGTGATGCCCTTGTAGGCCGGCCCGAACAGCATGTCGAACTGCACGCCGGAGCGCACGATGGCGGCGGCGTAGAATTCGCCCAGGCGCATCAGGCTTTCGCCGTCGTTGAACAGGCCCGCATTGAAGAAGTAGGGGCTGAGACGTCCGGCCTTGGTGGTGAACTCGCCGAAACGTAATACCTGCTTTTGGATGGCGAATTGGATAAAATCTTGCGTTGAATCTGACATGATGAGTGAAGAAAGGTTGTAGTGTTGCGTATTATATCCCTGAATCTCAATGGCATCCGTTCCGCTGCCAGCAAAGGCTTTTATCCGTGGATGCAGCAACAGCAGGCCGATATCGTCTGCTTGCAGGAGCTGAAGGCGCAGGAAGCCGACATGACGGCGGAAATGCTGCAACCCGAAGGTTATTACGGCTATTTCCATTACGCCGACAAGAAAGGATACAGCGGTGTGGGCATTTACTCGCGGCAGAAGGCCGATGCGGTGATCGTGGGCCTGGGCATTGCCGATATCGATAGCGAAGGCCGCTACCTGGAGGCGCGCTACGGCAACCTGAGCGTAGTGTCGCTTTACCTGCCTTCCGGTTCCAGCGGGGAAGAGCGGCAGGCATTCAAGTTCAGCGTCATGGAGCGATTCATGCCGCACCTCGAGTCATTGATCCGCGATGGCCGCGACGTCGTCATCTGCGGCGATTGGAATATCGCCCACCAGGAGGCCGATCTCAAGAATTGGCGCGGCAACCGCAAGAACTCTGGCTTCCTGCCGGAAGAGCGCGCCTGGCTCACGGATTTGTTCGGCCGCATCGGCTGGGTGGATGTTTACCGCTTGCTGCATCCGGATACCACCGATGCCTGCTACACCTGGTGGAGCAACCGCGGGCAGGCATGGGCGAAGAATGTCGGGTGGCGTATCGATTACCAAGTAGCGACGCCGGCATTGGCGGCCCGGGCGGTAAGCGCCTCGATATACAAGGATGCGCGCTTCAGCGACCATGCGCCGCTTACTGTTGATTACCGGTAGTCACGACAAGTCAGGATACAAAATGATCAAGCAAGGCTGGGGGGCTACCCTCAAGGCCGTGGTAAGCGGGCGCATGCTGGTGGCGCTGATGATGGGGTTCGCGTCGGGATTGCCCCTGCTCCTGACCGGTTCCACCATGCAGGCCTGGCTCAAGGAGTCAGGCGTCGATCTCGCCATGATAGGCGCAGCGGCGATGATAGGCCTGCCGTATACGCTCAAGTTCCTATGGGCGCCGCTGTTCGACCGTTACACCATCCCGCTGTTCGGGCGGCGGCGCGGCTGGCTGGCTCTGAGTCAATTGGCGTTGGTGTTCGCCTTGCTGGCCTTGAGTATGAGCGACCCGGCCAGCAGCTTGTGGGGCGTGGCGCTCGCTGCATTGCTGGTGACCTTTTTCTCGGCGTCGCAGGATATCGTCATTGATGCCTATCGCCGTGAAAGCCTGTCGGACCAGGAGCTGGGCCTGGGTTCCGCCATGTTCGTCAACGGCTACCGCGTCGGCATGCTGCTCGCGGGCGGCGGCGGCCTGATCCTCGCCGACCTGCTGACGTTCCCCAAGATGTACCAGCTGATGGCCCTGTTCATGGGCTTGTGCATCCTGGTGACGCTGTTCTCGCCCGAGCCCAGAGAGGCGGCAGGCAGCCCACGCACCTTGCGCGAAGCCGTGGTGGAGCCGTTCCTGGAATTCTTCAAGCGGCCAGAGGCCATCACCATCCTGGCCTTCATCCTGCTCTACAAGCTGGGCGATACCCTGGCTTCTGCCATCAATGTGCCGTTCTATCTCGACCTGGGTTTCAGCAAGAGCGAGATCGGCGCTATCGCCAAACTGTTCGGCTTCTGGGCTACGCTGATAGGCGGCACCCTGGGCGGCATCTGGATATTGCGCATCGGCCTGTATCGTTCCCTCTGGCTGTTCGGCTTCCTGCAAATGGCATCGACTTTCGGCTTTGTGCTGCTGGCGCAGGTGGGATACAACCTGCCCATGCTGACCGGCGTCATCGCGGTGGAAAACTTTACCGGCGGCCTGGGCACCGCTGCTTTCGTTGGCTTCATGGGCGCCATGACCGACAGGCGATTCACGGCAACCCAGTATGCCTTGCTGTCCAGCCTCATGGGCGTGCCGCGCGTGATTCTCTCCACGCCGACGGGATGGATGGCGGGGGAAATGGGCTGGACCATGTTCTTCCTCTTGTGCACCGTGCTTGCCATACCCGGTTTGCTCATGATCCGGCGCTTCAGGGGCTGGGAGCCGCATGCCTGAACTCAGCCTCTTCGCTGCCCTGCTGGTCGGCCTGTTGGGCGGCGGGCATTGCGCGGGCATGTGCGGCGGCATCGTGGGTGCGGTAAGTATGAGCATGCCGGGCAGCCGCCCGCAATGGCGCTTGCTGCTGGCCTATAACCTCGGGCGCATCGGCAGCTACGGCGTCGCCGGGGCGATTGCCGGGGCCGTAGGGGCCAGCAGTTTCTTTCTGCAACACCTCCTGCCGGTCGGCAAGGTGCTGTATGCACTGGCGAATATCATATTGATTTTGCTGGGCCTGTACCTTGCCAATCTCTGGCATGGCGTGATTGCCTTGGAGCGTATTGGCGCGGTGTTGTGGAAGCGGCTGCAGCCGTTCAGCAAGCGTTGGCTGCCGGTACGCAATATTGCCCAGGCGGGCATGCTGGGCGCGATCTGGGGCTGGCTGCCTTGCGGACTCGTCTATAGCGTGCTGATTGCCGCTCTGGCGACAGGCAGTCCGGTGCAAGGCGGATTGCTGATGCTGGCTTTTGGGATGGGAACATTGCCCACCCTGCTGGCGATGGGCATGGCTGCAGTGCGCCTAAAGGCGTGGTTGCAGCAGCTATGGATCCGGCGTATCAGTGGGCTGACCGTGTTGTTGTTTGGCGTGCTTGGCTTGGTGCGTCTCTGGTTTTGAATCTGTAACTCAGGATTGGGATTCAATAACTAATCGGCCAGCCAGCCTGTTCAAAACGGTAGATGGCCAGGCTGCCCAGCAGGTTGGGCATGAAGCTGACGGTATCGCCTTCGTTGATGACAATACGGTCGGTGATGCGGATATTCATCTTCGCGCACAGCGCCTCGAAGTCGTCGATGGTGCACAGGTGGAGGTTGGGTGTGTTGTACCACTGGTGCGGGATATTGTCCGATACCGGCATATGTCCCGCCATGAGCTGGATGCGGTGGCGCCAGTAGCCGAAATTGGGGAAGGTGATGATGCCCTGCTTGCCCACGCGCAGCATTTCGCGCAGCACGCCCTCGGTGTTGACCATGGCCTGCAGGGTCTGGGATAGGATGACGTAGTCGAACGACAGGGAGTCAAAGCCCGCCAGTCCGGCTTCAAGGTCCATCTGGATCACATTCACGCCATGCCCGATGCAGGCGAGCACGTTATTGTCGTCCTTGTCCACGCCGTAGCCCTTGACTTCAAGCTTCTCGCGCAGGAAGGACAATAGGGAACCGTTGCCGCAACCCAGGTCTAGTACCTTGGACTGGGGCTGTATCCATTTTGCGATTAACGCAAAGTCATGACGATTTTCTGCTTCTCTCACAATTTCCGTTGTACTCATGAGCTGGCTCCTGTATCGATTTTGGCGAGATAGGCGCGCAGAATCTGGTGGTAGTGCGGGTCGGGCATCAGGAATGCGTCATGCCCATGCGCGGCGGTGACTTCCGCATAGCTGACGCTCAATTCGTTGTCCAGCAGGGCCTTGACGATCTCGCGCGAACGGGCAGGCGAGAAGCGCCAGTCACTGGTGAACGACACGACCAGGAAGTCCGCCTTGGCCTTGGCGAGCGCCAGACTGAGGTCGCCGCCATGCGCAAAGGCCGGGTCGAAGTAATCGAGCGCCTTGGTCATGCGCAGGTAGCTGTTGGCGTCGAACGCGGTGGCAAACTTGTCGCCCTGGTAGCGCAGGTAGGATTCCATCTCGAACTCTACCTCGAAGTTGTACTTCAGGCTGCCATTGCGTAGCTTGCGGCCGAATTTTGCGCCCATGGCATCATCGGAAAGATAGGTGATGTGGCCGAGCATGCGTGCAATACGCAGGCCGCGATTGGGCACCACGTTGTGTTCGTAATAATCGCCGTTATGGAATTCTGGGTCGGTCATGATGGCCTGGCGCGCGACCTCGTTGAAAGCCACGTTCTGCGCCGTGAGGTTGGGGGCGGAGGCGATTACCAGCGCATGGCGTACGCGCTCGGGGAAATCCAGCGTCCATTGCATGGCCTGCATCCCGCCCAGGCTGCCGCCGACGACGGCGGCCAGCTGCGTAATGCCGAGCTGGTCGAGCAGCAGGGCTTGCGACTTGACCCAGTCCTCTACCGTCAGCATGGGAAATTTCGAGCCCCATGGCTTGCCGGTGGCCGGGTTGATGCTAGCCGGGCCGGTGCTGCCGTGGCATCCGCCCAGGTTGTTGAGCGCAATGACGAAGAACTTGTTGGTATCCAGCGGCCGGCCGGGGCCGATGAGGTTATCCCACCACCCGGGGTGCTTGTCGTCTTCCTTGTGCTTGCCTGCCGCATGATGGTTGCCTGACAGCGCGTGGCAGATCAGCACGGCATTGGATTTGCTGCTGTTCAGTGTGCCGTAGGTTTCGTAGACGATGTCGAATGCGGGTAGCGCTTCGCCGCTTTTCAGGGTGAGCGGTTGCTGGAAATGGGCGGTTTGCGGGGCGACGATGCCGACGGATGAAGAATCTTGCATGGATGGGATTATACTATGGCTTATGTCAGCCTATCATACCCCGCAAGCGGGTTCTGTGCTTGCCGCTTATCAGGGCATCTCGCCGCAAATCGGGAGGGAGGTTTACATCCATCCTTCTGCCGTGATCATTGGGGATGTGGCGTTGGGCGACCATGCCTCGGTATGGCCGGGCACCGTGGTTCGCGGCGACGTCAACCATATCCGCATCGGCGAGGGCAGCAATATCCAGGACGGCTCCATCCTCCATGTCAGCCATAAATCCAGCTGGGAGCCGGAGGGCTGCCCCTTGGTCGTGGGGGCCAATGTGACGGTGGGGCACAAGGTGATCCTGCATGGTTGCACGCTGGAGGACGAATGCCTGATCGGCATGGGCAGCGTCGTCATGGACAAGGTTGTCGTACAAAAGCACGTATTGCTCGGCGCAGGCAGCCTGGTGCCGGAAGGCAAGGTGCTGGAAAGCGGATTCCTCTACCTGGGCAGCCCGGCGAAAAAGATCAGGCCGCTGACGGAAAAGGAAATCGCCCATTTCATGTATTCGGCCCAGCATTACATGCGCCTGAAGCAGCATTACCTGATGGCTGCCGGCAATGCGCTGTAGACAGCAGCTCTGCCATCGCCTAAAGTAGCAAGCATCATGAATGCCTTCAATCTTCTGCTGATTCTGCGACTGTGGCGGCTGCCTGCCATTGCCCGGCGCGTCGGATCATTACATTGAGTTGTTGATCTTCAGATTGCGATGCGGGCCTTGTCCCGTTGTTGCCGTCTTCCCGTGACAAGGCCTGTGTTTTTAGATGATTGGTACAGGTTCTTCTGGTTTTCCTTATGCATCCGTTTCTTGCAAAATTCTTTTCCTCGCGTCAGCAGGCATTGGGCGTGTTGTTTGCGTTGGTGTCGGCGATCGGTTTTTCTGCCAAGGCGATTTTCGTCAAGCTGGCCTATGTCGAGCCTGTCGATGCGGTGACGCTGCTGGCCTTGCGCATGGCATTCTCCGTGCCGTTCTTCATCGTTGCCATGTTCTACGGGCAGGAAAAAGCAGCAGCGATGCAGGGGCGCGATTGGCTTGCGGTGCTGGTATTGGGCTTCGTCGGCTATTATCTCGCGAGCTTCCTGGACTTTCTCGGCCTGCAATACATCGGCGCCGGTCTGGAGCGCCTGATCCTGTTCCTCTATCCGACCATGGTGGTGCTCATCAGCGCGCTCGTGTTTCGCGAGCGTATCGGCAGGACGGTGATGGTTGCGCTCTTGCTGAGCTATGCCGGCATTGTGCTGGTGTTCGTGCATGATTTCAGCCTGAATGGCGATGGCCTGTTCCTGGGCGGCAGCTTGGTGTTTGCCAGCGCGTTCGCCTATGCGGTCTACCTGGTCGGAGCTGGGCATACCATTGCCCGCATCGGGGCCATGCGTTTCACGGCCTATGCAATGACGGTGGCTTGCCTGGCCTGCATAGTCCAGTTCCTGCTGACGCATCCATTAGATGCGTTGCGGCAATCAGGCCGGGTTTACGTCTTGACGGCGAATATGGCGATTTTTTCCACCGTGTTGCCGGCATTTGCCTTGGCGGCCGCCATGAAGCGGATAGGCTCGATGCAGACATCGATGATAGGCGCGCTTGGGCCGGTGGCGACGATTTACCTGGCATATGTCTTCCTCGGCGAGCAATTGTCGCTGATCCAGTTGCTGGGGTCGGCGCTGGTGCTGGTCGGGGTGATGATGATCAGCCTGCGCAAGCGCAAGGCTTGAAAAAAAGTTGTCAGGTTAGTTGGCCAAGCGTCACGCGGTCATGCCCGGCAAGGTCCTGCACAGTGTGTACATTGGCAAAATAGTGCCCGCTGAAAATCGATCGTACGGCTTCGCCTTGGTTGTAACCGTGCTCGATGATGAGCCAGCCTGAAGGTTTCAAGTGCATAGGCGCATGGGCAACAATCCTGCGGATGTCGTCCAGGCCATCCATGCCCGATGCCAGTGCTGTGATGGGTTCAAAGCGCAGGTCGCCTTGTTGTAAATGTGGGTCAGCGGTTTCGATATAGGGCGGATTGCTGACGATGAGGTTGAAGCGCTGGCCTTGCACGGCGCTGAACCAGTCGCTATGTAGCGCTGCGACATTGTGCGCGGATAATTGTCGGGCATTCTCCCTGGCAATGGCGAGGGCGGCTTCCGAATAATCTAGTATTGTGACCTTGGCGTGCGGCCGTTCGAGCGCCAGCGTAATGCCGATCGCCCCCGTGCCGGTGCCCATGTCGAGAATCTCGCATGCCTGGTCAGGCGGGATGCGGTCAAGGGCGGTTTCCACCAAGATTTCGGTATCGGGCCGCGGGATCAGGGTATCTGGCGTTACCGCGAAATCGCGGCCGTAGAATTCGCGCCTGCCCAGGATGTGGGCAACGGGCTCGCCCTGGATGCGCCGGGCAAGCAGGGATTCAAACCGGACGCGAAGCGCGTCTGTCACCGTGTCGTCGCCATGCGCAATCAGCCAGGCATGGTTTACACCGCCCAGGCTGTGCTGCATGAGGGCGCGGATTTCAATGCGCGCCTCAGTCTGGCCTAGGCCGCTGGCTTGCTGCAGGCGGTTGGCGGCGCAGGAGATGAGGCTCTTGAGCTTGGCCATGGCTGGGCTGGCTAGCGATGATGGCGCCAGAGAATGGCCACGATCACTATATTGGCGGCAAACACTCCGAACCCAAGCCAGCTGAAATGCGCGAGCAGTTCCAGTATCTCGAAGGGCAGGTAAAGGCCCGCGCTGGCTATGCCGAGGATAACGGCCCAGTGCCGGCCCAGCCATAAGCCGTAGGCTTCCAGCAGGCGGACGGCGGCATAGAATATGGCGCCGAATGCCAAGGCCATCAGCCTGGGCTCGGTGATATTGCCGGCCCAGTGCAACAGGATGCGCGGGTAATGGTTGGCAGGGTTGAGGTGCAAGTGGCGAACCAGGGTTTCCGCATACGCCTGCCAGTCCGTGTTGATGAAGCGGAACAAGGCGAGCGATGCACCCAATACCAATACCCCCTTGCTGGCCTCAAACAGGGCAATAGTACGCAGACTGGCGGCCATGAAATCAGGCGTCCTCGCCCAGGGTGGCGAGCAGGTCGGCCTGGTGTTCTGCCGCCAGGGCATTGATCAGTTCGTCCATGTCGCCTTCGGTGATGGCGTCGATCTTGTACAGCGTCAGGTTGATGCGGTGGTCGGTGATGCGGCCTTGCGGATAGTTGTAGGTACGTATGCGCTCACTGCGGTCGCCGGAACCGATCAGGCTGCGGCGCTCGCTCGCGATCTTGCTTTGCTGTTCGTCCACTTGCTTGGCCTTGATGCGGGCGGCAAGCACTTGCATCGCCTGGGCCTTGTTGGAGTGCTGGCTGCGGCCGTCCTGGCATTCCACTACGATGCCGGTGGGGAAGTGGGTGATGCGGACTGCGGAATCGGTCTTGTTGATGTGCTGTCCGCCCGCGCCCGAGGCGCGGAAAGTGTCGATACGGATGTCCGCCGGGTTGATGGTGACGTCGCTGACCTCGTCCACTTCCGGCAATACCGCCACGGTACAGGCTGAGGTGTGGATGCGGCCCTGGGTCTCGGTTTCCGGCACGCGTTGCACGCGGTGGCCGCCCGACTCGAACTTGAGCCTGGAGTATGCGCCGAGCCCCTCGATCTTGGCGATGATTTCCTTGTAGCCGCCCACTTCGGACTCGCTGGCGGATACGATCTCGACTTTCCAGCGCTGGCGTTCCGCGTAGCGTGAATACATGCGGAACAGGTCGCCCGCGAACAGGGCGGATTCATCGCCGCCGGTGCCGGCGCGGATTTCCAGGAAAATGTTGCGTTCGTCGTTGGGGTCCTTGGGCAGCAGGAGTTTTTGCAGCTCCTCGGCAATATCCTCGAGCCTCTGCTTGCCGGCTTCGAGCTCTTCCTGGGCGAACTCCTTCATCTCCGGGTCGGAGAGCATGGCCTGGGCTTCCTTGATGTCGTTGCCGGCTTGCTCGTAGGCGCGGAACTGTTCGACGATAGGCGTGATCTCGGCATGCTCGCGCGTGATCTTGCGGTAGTTGTCGATGTCGTTGGTCGCATCCTCGCTCGACAGCAGGCGGTTCAGTTCGTCCAGGCGCTCGCTCAAGGTGGCGAGCTTTTTAATCATTGAAGGTTTCATTGCTGGGAAAATTGGAACACTAAAGGTTGAATGTCAGGGTTGGATTAATGGTGAATCTGGTACAGCTGGCGCAGCATGGCTTCAAGTTGGTCGCGGTCTTCGCCGCTGACATTGTTGAGCGCGTGGCTGGGCCCGTGCAGCAGTTTGTTGGTGAGCGCGTTGCTCAATGCGTCCAGTACCTGCGCCGGGTCGTCCCCGCGGGCCAGCAGTTTGCGCGCTTTTTCCAGTTCGCTGAGGCGGTGGCGCTCTGCCTGCTCGCGCAATGCGCGGATGGTTGGCACTGCGCTGCGGGTTTTCAGCCATTGCATGAAATTGTCCACGCGCATGTCGATGATGGCCTCGGCTTCCGCTGCGGCTTCCTGGCGGTTCTCCATGCCTTCCTGCACCACTTGCGCGAGGTCGTCCACGGTGTAGAGGAACACGTCGTCGAGTTCGCCCGCTTCCGGTTCTATGTCGCGCGGGACCGCCAGGTCCACCATGAACATGGGTTTGTGCTTGCGGTTGCGGATGGCGCGTTCCACCATGCCCAGGCCAACGATGGGCAATTGGCTGGCGGTGGAAGTGATGACGATGTCGAATTCCGCCAGGCGGTCGGGCAGGTCGGCCAGCAGCATGCTGTTGCCGCCGATGCTGGCAGCGAGCTCCTGGCCGCGCTCCAGCGTGCGGTTGGCTACTGTCAGCGATAAAGGCCTATGGGCGGCAAAGTGCTCGGCGCAGAGCTCTATCATCTCGCCTGCGCCAATGAACAGCACGTGCTGGTTGTTGAGCGCGCCGAAAATGCGCTGCGCAAGACGGGTGCTGGCGGCGGCCAGCGAAACCGAATTGGCGCCGATATTGGTGTTAGTACGCACTTCCTTGGCAACCGAGAAGGTGCGCTGGAACAGCTTGTGCAGCAGGGTGCCCAGCGTGCCGGCGTTTTCCGCAATGCGGACCGCCTGCTTCATCTGGCCCAGGATCTGGGCTTCGCCCAGTACCATGGAGTCGAGTCCGGAGGCCACGCGGAAGGCGTGCTTGACGGCGTCTTCCTGGGGCAGGGTATACATGTAGGGAGCAATGGCCTGCGGTTGCAGCTGATGGTAACCCGCCAGCCATTCCAGGGCTTTTTGCGGGTTGTCGGTGTTGCAATAGAGTTCGGTGCGGTTGCAGGTAGACAGGATGGCCGCTTCGCGGATGCCGTAAGAGTTCAGGTCGCGCAACGCGCCTCCGAGATGCTCGTTCTGGAAAGCGACGTTCTCACGTATGGAAACTGGTGCGGTCGTGTGATTAACGCCGACTGTAAATAAATGCATCCTGCAATTTTCCTGTATCGCGGCAACTCGAGCAACAATTTCAAGCAATTAAGCTGATGCATTGCATGCCCGGCAGGCCGCTATCATACTCTCATTTGACGGCATTGAATGAAGCTGTTCATTAGCGGGCGAAATATTGGTGCCCGAATTTTCCTGTCGCCATGGTGCTGAAGCGCCTCGTATCCTAAGTATAAACCTGATTCCAGTATGGATTTTGCAATAAGCGTTGCTGAGGCCGGGTGCGTTGACACATTTTCAGTTAAAATAAGCATTTTTTACGCTATACAACCTCAATATCATGGCCAAACCATTCAGAATTGCCCCTAGTATCCTTTCCGCCAACTTCGCCAAGCTGGGCCAGGAAATCACCGACGTGATCACTTCCGGCGCGGATATTGTCCACTTTGACGTGATGGACAACCATTATGTTCCCAACCTGACCATCGGCCCATTGGTCTGCGAGGCGATTCGCCCGGTGACCGACGCCATCATCGACGTGCACCTGATGGTGAAGCCGGTTGACCGCATCATCCCCGATTTCGCCAAGGCGGGCGCCAACATCATCACCTTCCACCCGGAAGCTTCCGACCATATCGACCGCAGCCTGTCCCTGATCCGCGACCAGGGCTGTAAGTCCGGCCTGGTATTCAATCCGGCAACCCCGCTGTCCTACCTGGACTACGTCATGGACAAGGTCGATATGGTGTTGCTGATGTCCGTGAACCCCGGCTTTGGCGGTCAGAAGTTCATTCCCGGCACCCTGGACAAGCTGCGCGAAGCGCGTGCGCGTATCGACGCCTACACTGAGAAGACCGGCCGTGAAATCTGGCTGGAAATCGACGGCGGCGTGAACCCTGCCAATATTGCCGATATCGCCCGCGCTGGTGCCGATACGTTCGTGGCAGGCTCTGCCGTGTTCGGCGCAGGCAAGGACACCGATCCCAACCGTTACGACACTGTCATCAGCGCATTGCGCGCCGAGCTGGCCAAAGTATAGGCGGCATGCAGATGAACACCCGAATCCTGAGCTATCGCAGCAGCTGGCGATGGTGGCGCTGAAGTAAGCTACCGCTACCCATGAAGATGCATGGGTGCCACTCAATTAGAAAATCATCAGGATTCGGGAGTTTTTATGCTGCAAACCATCAGTCAACAGGAGTTTGATGCCCTGGCGAGCCAGGGTTATAACCGTATTTCCCTGGTCATCGAGACATTCGCCGATCTCGATACTCCGCTTTCACTTTACCTGAAACTCGCTAACCAGCCCTATTCCTACCTGCTTGAGTCGGTGCAGGGCGGAGAACGCTTCGGCCGCTACTCCATCATCGGCCTGCCTGCCCATGTGCGCATAGAGGCGCGCGGCCAGGAGGTCAAGGTGCTGGACCGCGACACGGTGATCGAAGAGGCGCAGGATGTGAATCCGCTGGATTTCATCCAGGCCTACCAGGCCAGGTTCCGCATCCCTCCCTATCAGGGACTGCCGCGCTTTACCGGCGGCCTGGCGGGATACTTCGGCTACGACACCATCCGCTATATCGAGCGCCGCCTGGCGGGCACCGCCAAACAGGATGCGCTCGGCGTGCCGGATATTCTGCTCATGGTATCGGAAGAGATTGCGGTGGTGGACAACCTTTCCGGCAAGCTGTATTTCATCGTGTATGCCGACCCGGCAATTGCAGAAGCCTACTCCAAGGGCATACAGCGCCTCAATGCATTGGTGCAGCGCTTGCGCCAGCCGGTGGCTATTCCCTATGCCGCCGCCATGCCGGTCACCGAGGCGCATTCGGAGTTCGGCGAGGCGAGCTTCAAGGAGGCGGTGGCCAAGTCCAAGCAGTACATTTTTGATGGCGACATCATGCAGGTGGTGCTGTCTCAGCGCATGGCCAAGCCTTTCACGGCACCGCCCTTGTCGCTCTACCGTGCCTTGCGCAGTCTCAATCCCTCGCCCTACATGTTCTATTACGACATGGGAGACCACCATGTCGTCGGCGCTTCCCCGGAAATCCTGGTGCGCCTGGAGGAAGACACGGTGACCTCGCGGCCGATTGCCGGAACTCGCCCCCGCGGCAAGACCCGCGAGGAAGATGTCGCGCTGGCGGAAGAGTTGCTGGCTGATCCCAAGGAAATTGCCGAGCACGTACAGCTGATGGACCTGGGGCGCAACGACGTTGGCCGTGTTGCGCAAGTCGGTAGCGTCGCGGTGACGGACAAGATGGTGATCGAGCGTTATTCGCACGTCATGCATATCGTCTCGAATGTCGAGGGCAAGCTCAAGCCCAGTTTGCATGCCATCGATGTGCTCAAGGCGACCTTCCCTGCCGGCACTCTGAGCGGCGCGCCCAAGGTGCGCGCCATGGAAATCATCGACGAACTGGAGCCGAGCAAGCGAGGCATTTATGGCGGCGCCGTCGGCTACCTCGGCTTCAATGGCGACATGGACCTCGCCATTGCCATCCGCACCGGCGTGATCAAGGATGGCATGTTGTATTCCCAGGCCGGCGCCGGCATCGTCGCCGATTCCGTACCGGAAAACGAGTGGGTGGAAACCCAGAACAAGGCGCGTGCGGTATTGCGCGCAGCGGAGATCGTACAGGCAGGGCTCGATAACAAGGAGTAGGCATGGCGGCAGCAAACAGCCGGATTTTGCTCCGGCTTATCATTCTGGCACTCGGGTGTTTTGCTGTTGGCATGCTGGGCAAAGTGCTGCCGTTCTCCGTCTTGCAAGCCAACCTTGTCTGGTTGTCCGGAGGTGTGGCGGTAGCTGCCTTGCTCCGCTGGGGAATGGCGTATTGGCCTGCCATTCTGGGGGCGCAACTGGCACTGGCTCTCACGACTTACGACCCTGTTTCCGCCAATGCGCTCCTGATTGCCGCGCTGTCAATAGCCAGCACCATGACCTATGCCTTCGCCGCATGGATATTGCGGCTCAGCGGGTTCCATCACGCACTGGACCGGATTCGCGACATTCCCATCATGATCCTGGGCGTTGCCGTGGGGATGCTGGTATGTACCGTGGTTAACGTGGCCATCCTGCGCCAGGCACAATTGGTAAGTCTGGAAAGCGTGCTGCCGGCCTTGCTGTTTGGCTGGATCGTCAACGTGCTTGGTGTGTTGCTGCTGCTGCCTTTGTTGTTGAACGTCACCTGGACGGAGATACAGAGTTTCTGGCAGCGGCGCGCGCGTTTCAGCTTGCTGGCTGTGGTCGCGGTGGCGGTGGAGTGGGCGATCTTCCAGTTGGCACCGGATTATGCAGATCAATACATGTGGTTTGCTTTCCTGGTCTTGCCGCTGGTGGTACTGGTCTCTATGCGCATGGGCATCACCGGCGCTTCCGTCGTTGTGCTGGCTTTGTCCATAGTGGCGATGGCATCGGCTCGGGTTGATTACCAGGTAGGACTGGAGCATCCTGGATACCAGCCGGTATGGGCGCTATGGGTGTTGATGAGTACGCTTTCCATCGTCGGCATGCTGATTGCCGCCCTGCAATCCTCGCGTGAAGTGACCGAAAAGGCATTGCGCAACAGCGAGACCAAGTTCAGGGCGGTGATCGAGAATGCCCAGGACGGGATTGTCAGCATTGACGAACAAGGCAGGCTGGTGGAATTCAATCATGCGGCAGAGGTCATGTTCGGCTACCGCCGTGAAGACGTGCTGGGCAAGATGCTGGCGGATACCTTGATTCCGCCCGCGATGCGCGAGGCGCACAGGCAGGGCCACCAGCGCTACCTGACTTCTGGCGTCAGCAAGATGCTTGACCGCAGGCTGGAGTTGAGCGCCTTGCGTGCTGACGGCACCGAGTTCCCGGTCGAGCTGACCATCACCTCGCTCAAGGAGCAGGGCGTGCCGCTCTTGACGGGGTTCTTCCGCGACCTGACTGAGCGCCGCAAGGTCGAGTCCGAGATCCGCAACCTGGCTTTCTACGACGCGCTGACCACTTTGCCGAACCGCCGCCTGCTGCTGGACAGGTTGCAACAGGCGATTGCGACAAGCGTCAGGCATGGCAAGCATGGCGCGGTGTTGTTTATCGACCTGGACAATTTCAAGGCGCTCAATGATTCGCGCGGACATGATGTCGGCGACTTGCTGCTGGTGGAAGTGGCGCGCCGCCTGCGTCAGTGCGTCCGCAATGAGGATACGGTAGCTCGTCTCGGCGGCGACGAATTCGTGATCGTGCTGGAGGACCTGAGCCTCAACCTGGAGCAGGCTATCGCGCAAACCAGGCAGGTCGCGCAAAAGGTCTTGGAAATCATCAATCATCGGTACGAGTTGGGAGAGATCGAGCACCACAATTCATCCAGCATCGGCATTGTCCTGTTCAATGGCAATTTCGTTACTATAGAAGAACTGCTCAAACGGTCCGATACCGCCATGTACGAAGCCAAGGCGGCCGGGCGCAATACCCTGCGTTTCTTCGATCCTGCCATGCAGGCGGCCCTGGAGAGACGGGTAGATATGGAGTTGCAGCTGCGCCTGGCGATCGTACAGAAGCAGCTTAGGCTGTTTTGCCAGGTGCAGGTGGATACCGAGCGCAAGGTCTTTAGTGCAGAAATCTTGTTGCGATGGCAACATCCGGAGCATGGGCTGCTTTCGCCCAAGGAGTTCGTCGGCATTGCCGAGGATAGCGGGCTGATCGTGTCGATAGGCCATTGGGTGCTATACAACGCTTGCCTGCAGCTCAAGGCCTGGGAGGGCCGTCCGGGGGTCGATGGCTTGCAGCTGGCGGTGAATGTGAGCGCGCGTCAGTTCCGCCAGGTTGATTTCGTCGATGAAGTCAGGAAAATCCTGCAAAGCACAGGGGCTGACCCAAGCCTGCTCAAGCTGGAGCTGACAGAGAGCGTGGTGCTGGACAATATAGCGGATGCGGTTGCCAAAATGAACGCCTTGCGGGAGCTCGGGGTGCGTTTCTCCATGGATGATTTTGGCACGGGATATTCTTCTTTGGCCTACTTAAAGCGCTTGCCGCTTAGCCAAGTCAAGATTGACCGGTCATTCGTGCGTGACATTGCCGAGGATGCCAGCGATGCGGCGATTGTGCAGGCGATACTTGCGATGAGCAATTCGCTTGGACTGAAGGTGATTGCAGAAGGCGTAGAGACCGAGGTGCAGTTTGAATTGCTGCAAAGCTATGGTTGCCAGTTCTTCCAGGGATATCTGTTTGCCAGGCCCATGCTGATCCAGGATTTTGAGCAACTGGCGCAGGAGAGGGACTTTTTTTTATGATGAATTACGCCCACAATAACAGGTTCGCCCGGGTGCAAGATGAAGGATGCACATTATGCTGTTGATGCTCGATAATTATGACTCGTTTACCTACAACCTCGTACAGTATCTTGGCGAGCTTGGACAGGATGTGCAGGTGTACCGCAACGATGAGATTGACTTGGCTGGCGTGGCTGCGCTCAACCCCAGGCATATCGTCATTTCGCCAGGCCCCTGCACGCCTAACGAGGCCGGCATTTCCGTGCCGCTGATCCACGAGTTCGCGGGCAAGATTCCCATACTGGGCGTTTGCCTCGGCCACCAGAGCATAGGCCAGGCATTCGGCGGCAAGATCGTTCACGCCAAGCAGCTCATGCACGGCAAGACTTCTGAAATCCACCATGCCGACCTTGGCGTGTTCAAGGGCTTGCCCAATCCCTACACGGCAACGCGCTATCACTCGCTGGTGATCGAGCGCGAGTCGATGCCGGATTGCCTGGAAATTACCGCCTGGACCGAAGACGGCGAGATCATGGGCGTGCGTCACAAGACCTTGCCGATCGAGGGCGTGCAATTCCACCCCGAATCCATCCTCACCCAGTACGGACACGAGCTGCTGAACAATTTCCTGAAAGCGTATTGATGAGCATTACCCCCAAGATTGCCTTGCAAAGGCTGATCGACCATGCCGATTTCACGCATGAGGAAATGCTGGACGTGATGCAGCAGATCATGGGCGGCGCCTTCACCCCGATACAGATTGCCGGCTTCCTTGCCGGCTTGCGCGTCAAGGGCGAGACCGTCACGGAGATCGCGGCAGCGGCGCAAGTGATGCGCGAGCTTTCCAGCAAGGTGCAGGTAGAAGACGGCAGCCACTTGATCGATACCTGCGGTACCGGCGGTGCGCCCAACAAGGCGTTCAACGTCTCCACGGCGTCGGCCTTCGTGGCTGCCGGGGCGGGTGCGCGTATCGCCAAGCATGGCGGGCGCGCGGCTTCCTCCAAGAGCGGCTCCGCTGATGTGCTGGAGGCGCTCGGCGTCAATATCAGCCTGACGCCAGAGCAGGTGGCACG
Organism: Methylobacillus draconifructus; assembly: GCF_045984385.1. Lineage (NCBI taxonomy): Bacteria > Pseudomonadati > Pseudomonadota > Betaproteobacteria > Nitrosomonadales > Methylophilaceae > Methylobacillus > Methylobacillus draconifructus. The sequence goes on along the minus strand of NZ_JBJQIJ010000002.1, from coordinate 170,457 downwards.
GTGCGTGAACGAGGCAGGAATAGGCTTCATGTTCGCTCCCAACCACCATGCGGCGATGAAATATGCAGCGCCGGTGCGGCGCGAGCTCGGCGTGCGCACCATGTTCAACCTGCTGGGGCCGATGACCAATCCGGCAGGGGCCAAACGCCAGGTGATGGGCGTATTCCATCGCGACCTGGTGAGCCTGCTGGCGCATACATTGAAAAAGCTCGGCAGCGAGCATGTGATGGTGGTGCACAGCGCGGACGAAATGGATGAAATTTCCTTTTCCGCGGATACCTACGTTGCCGAGCTCAAGCATGGCGAAGTAAGGGAATATACGCTGAATCCTGCCCAGTTCGGCATGCCTTTGCACGACATCGACAGCATCCATGTGGAAAACGCCCAGCAGTCCAGCGAGATTATCCTGGGCGTGCTGTCAGGTGTGCATGGCCCGGCGCGCGACATCGTCCTGTTGAACGCGGGCGCCGCCATTTACGTGTCGGGCATTGCGGTCGACTTGCAGGACGGTATAGCGCGGGCTGCCGATTCGCTGGATTCCGGCGCGGCATTGAACAAGCTGCAGCAGCTCAAGGCGCTGAGCCAGGCGGCATGAGAGCCTGTTCATGCCCTTCTGGTTGTCCCGGCAGCGCAGCCGCAGCCGCGTTGCAAATCCTCGCCAGGCAATCAGCACGGCTTCGGTTTGCGCCTTGCATCGACTACACCGCCGGGGCAACGCGCCCTATGAAAAGATCGTGAACAGGCTCTTATGGCTGGTGGCTGCCATTGCAGTCGCCTATACCTTTTTCCATTTCACGCAGCCTGGGCCGCATGCTGTTCCCGCTGCCGAAGTTCAGGCGGTACCGGCAGCATCCCATGCTGCGGCAAACCGGCGCATAGCGCAGGCATTCAGCCAGCGTGAGCATGCCGTGGCAATACAATCCGCTGGCGTCGTGAGCAAGGTGCTGCCGGACGACAATGACGGATCGTGTCACCAGCGCTTTATTCTTGAGCTGGATAACGGCATGACGGTGCTGGTAGCGCATAATATTGATCTTGCCCCCAGGCTGGATGGCCTCCGGGCTGGCGATGCCGTGGAATTCAACGGTGTTTATGAATGGAATGCCAAGGGCGGTGTCGTACATTGGACCCATCATGACCCTCGCGGCCAGCATGCGGGCGGATGGCTGCGTTATCAAGGCAGGCTGTATCAATAGATTAGAGTGAACGAAAGCGATTGCAAGGCAATGTCAGACATACTCAATAAAATTCTGGAAGTGAAGCGGGCGGAAATCGATGCCGCGCAACAACGCAAGCCGCTGGCGGCGGTCAAGGCGGAAGCGCTGGCCCAGCCCGCGCCACGCCCTTTCCTCGGCGCCATTCAGGACAAGGTTGCGGCAGGCAAGGCAGCCGTGATTGCGGAAATCAAGAAGGCCAGCCCTTCCAAGGGCGTGATCCGGAAGGATTTCCGTCCTGCCGAGATTGCCGCCAGTTACGCTAGTCATGGCGCTGCCTGTCTTTCCGTATTGACCGACGAGCAGTTCTTCCAGGGCAGTGCCGAATATCTCAAGGCGGCGCGCGCCGCCTGCGATATTCCAGTATTGCGCAAGGACTTCATGATAGACCCTTACCAAGTGTATGAGGCACGCGCGATGGGCGCAGATTGCATCCTGCTGATCGCGGCAGCGCTTGACCTTTCCCAGATGCGTGAGCTGGAAACCATCGCCCACCGGCTCGGCATGAGTGTGCTGGTGGAAGTGCACAACGGCGAGGAACTGGAGCAGGCCTTGCAGCTGGAGACGCCGTTGCTGGGCATCAACAACCGCAACCTGCGCACGTTCGAGGTAACGCTGGACACGACATTGTCGCTACTGCCCCGTATCCCTGCAGGCAAGACCGTCGTCACCGAGTCGGGCATCTTCACTGCCGAGGACGTTGCCTTGATGCGCCGCCATGAGGTGCATACCTTCCTCGTCGGCGAGGCGTTCATGCGCCAGACTGATCCCGGCTTGGCGTTGGCCCAGGTATTCGCATAAGGAATCCGTATGACTGCATCATCACGCCAGTTTCTTGCCATTCGCCCACGCCGCATGCGGAGGGACGATTTCTCGCGCCGGTTGATGCGCGAGCATGTGCTCACTGCCAACGACCTGATCTATCCTGTATTCGTGCTGGAAGGGGAAAACCGGGTCGAGGAAGTCGCTTCCATGCCTGGCGTACAACGCCAGAGCATAGACCGCTTGCTGGAAACTGCCGGGCAATGCGTGGCGCTGGGCATCCCGGCCCTGGCGCTGTTCCCGGTCGTCGGCCAGCAATACAAGAGCCTGACCGCGGATGAGGCATGGAATCCCGAAGGCTTGGTGCCGCGCACCGTGCGTGCGCTCAAGGCCGCCTACCCACAGCTGGGCGTCATTACCGATGTCGCGCTCGACCCTTACACCACGCACGGGCAGGACGGCGTTATCGACGATACCGGCTATGTGCTCAACGACGAGACCGTGGCGATCCTGGTGAAGCAGGCGCTTTGCCATGCGCAGGCCGGGGCGGACGTGGTGGCGCCCTCGGACATGATGGACGGACGCATCGGCGCGATCCGTGATGCGCTGGAAGAAGCCGGGCATATCCATACCCGCATCCTGGCATACTCGGCCAAATACGCCTCCGCCTTCTATGGTCCTTTCCGAGACGCGGTGGGTTCTTCCGCCAACCTGGGCAAGGGCAACAAATACAATTACCAGATGGATCCCGGCAATTCGGACGAAGCGTTGCGCGAAGTGGCCCTCGACCTCGAGGAAGGCGCCGATATGGTCATGGTCAAGCCCGGCATGCCATACCTCGACATCGTGCGCCGCGTAAAGCAGGAATTCGGCGTGCCGACCTATGCCTACCATGTGAGCGGCGAATATGCCATGCTCAAGGCTGCCGTGCAGAATGGCTGGCTGGATGAGAAAGCGGTAGTGCTGGAGGCTATGCTGGGCTTCAAGCGCGCCGGGGCGGACGGCATCCTGACCTATTACGCCATGGATATTGCCCGCTGGCTGCGCGAGGCTTAGCGCCGCTAACAAAACCCTTCTGTCGTCGTTGCTCTGCCTTGCCGTAATAGTTTGTACTGTCTGCGACAGAGCGCCTAGTCAGAATCGCTTCGCTGGCGTTTGTTAGCGGCTCTTGATCAGGAGTACATAGCGACTAGGCGCTTTTAATACGCTTAAATCTCAGGATAAAGGCTCGCTCTGCTGTATCAGGCTGGCGAGCGCTTCGATATTGGCCCGGCTGGCGTTGCTGCCATTGACCGGGCTTTTTGTCGGCATGCGCATGTCGTCGACCTCGAACACGCTGAGCCTGATCATCCCGTGCGGGCCTTCCAGGGTGAACACCGGCACCTTCTTGCGTTCCATGCTGCGGCGCTCGCTGATGCGATAGGATTTTTCATCCGTGGCATAGGGGATTTGCTGGTTGAGCAGGAATATCTCGACTTCTTTCAAGCTATCCGCAAACAGGTGGATATGCGTTTCGGCGTATTTTCCCGCCGTGCCGTCCAGCACCGCGCCGGTCAGGTGCGGGTTGAAGCGTTCCAGCAATTGCATGACCAGCAATGCGTCCTTGCGTAGTTGCAGCAATGCTTCGGGCTGGTCGTCGCTATTGTAGATTTCGTGATAAACGCGGATTTCTTCTTCAATCTCGCTATTGGTCGGCATGCATTGCGAGTCGGTGACGCCAAGCTGGCGGCCCGCCTTGCGCTTGGCGTGGGCGTAATCGGAGATGCCCTCTTCCGCCATCATGCGGGCAGCCAGCTGCGCAATCAGCTGGCGCAACTGGGATTGGCGATTGCTGCTGTCTTTTGCCATGGTGCAAACGCCCTTCTGAAAAATTAAGCAGGCCGCCCGCTTGAAAGACTGCGGGCGGGCAGGTTCCTAAAACAGTTGATCCGGCCTCGGCGGGGCATTGTCCTGCTTCTCCGTAGGCGGGGGCGAGCCATGCCCGGGGATGGGGAAGCCGGGAATGATGGAGAAGATGGATTCCTCGGGTTCGGGCGGCGGGAATTCATGATAGAAGTATTCCACGACGCCTTCGCCATCCCCCTTCGCCTGCATGCCCGTTGCCGGGTCGATACGGATGGCGCTGACGCCGGCCGGCAATTCCGGCACGACTTCCGGCACGCCCTTGAGGGCGGAGCTCATATAGTCGATCCAGATCGGCAGCGCCGCCTTGCCGCCGGTTTCCAGGCTGCCCAGCGATTTGGGCTTGTCATATCCCATCCAGGAGATCGCGACATGTTTTGGGCTGTAGCCTGCAAACCAGGCGTCGATCTGGTTGTTGGTGGTGCCGGTTTTGCCTGCCAGGTCGGAACGGCCCAGGCTGCGCGCGCGCGTGGCGGTTCCCAGGCGTACCACGTCCTGCAGCATGGAATTCATGATAAAGGCATTGCGGCCGTCAATCACGCGCGCGGCGCCCTTGCCGGCCAGCAGCGGCTTGGATTGCTCCAGCACCTTGCCGCGGCTGTCGACGACCTTGTCGATGATATACGGCTTGACGCGATATCCCCCGTTGGCGAACACCGAGTAGGCCCCGGCCATCTGCCAGGCGGTCACCGAGCCAGCGCCCAGCGCCATCGCCAGGTAAGGCGGATGGTCCTTGGGAGAGAAGCCGAAGCGGGTAATGTAGTCCTGTGCATAGTTGACGCCTATGCCTTCCAGGATGCGGATGGATACCATGTTCTTGGACTTGGTCAAAGCCGTGCGCATGCGCATCGGGCCTTCGTACTTGCGGTCGTAGTTCTTGGGCTCCCACGCCGAGCCGCTGCCGGTTTCCCGCGCCGAGACCGAGATGGGCTCGTCTTCTATCATGCTGGCCGGGGTAAAGCCCTTCTCCAGCGATGCCGAATAGATGAAGGGCTTGAAGCTGGAGCCGGGCTGGCGCCATGCCTGCGTCACGTGGTTGAACTTGTTGCGGTTGAAGTCGAAGCCGCCGACCAGGGCCTTGACCGCGCCAGTTTCTGGGTCCATGGCCACCAGCGCCGCTTCTGCCTGGGGCAGTTGCACGATGTGCCAATTGTCGCCCTGGCGCATGATGCGGATGACGGCGCCTGGCTTGATGGTGCGTTTGGCCGCATCTTTCTCGGCAAGCTGCTTCTGCACGAATGCCAATCCGTCGCCGCTGATCTCGATATTGTTGCCGTCTTTGGCATAGACGCTCACCACTTTGGGCGTGACCTTGGTCACGACGGCAGGCATCATGCCCTGGAAGCTTTCCAGGTCGTCCATGGCGTTATCCAGCCAGTTGCCGCTGCCCGCCTCGTTGGCGCCGGGCGTGACGGTCTTTTCCGGGCCTCGGTAGCCGTGGCGGCGGTCATAGTCGATGATGCCCTGCAGGATGGCGCGATTGGCGGCTTCCTGGTTGCTCTTGCGGATCGTGGTGTAGATCTTGAGGCCGCTGCTGTAGATGTCATCCTTGTAGCGCTCGTACATCGCCTGGCGCACGATTTCCGCGACATAGTCCGCAGAGAGGTCGCGCATCTTGCGCGACTTGCGGAAGCGGTGCGGCTCCTGCAGCGCTGCTTCGTATTGTTTCTGGTCGATGAAGTGCAAATCCTTCATGCGGCGCAGCACGTAGCGCTGGCGCGCTTCTGCGCGCTTGGGGTTGGCGAAGGGATTGTAGCGTGAAGGGGCCTTGGGCAGGCCGGCCAGCATGGCCACTTCCGCAATGCTGAGCTGGTCCAGCGGCTTGCCATAGTAGACCTGCGAGGCGGCTGCGAAGCCATACGAGCGATGTCCCAGGTAGATCTGGTTGATGTAAAGCTCCAGGATCTGGTCCTTGCTCAGGTTGTGCTCTATCTTGATCGAGAGCAATGCCTCGCTGAGCTTGCGGGTGGCGGTCTTTTCGCTGGAAAGGAAGAAGTTGCGGGCCACCTGCATGGTGATGGTGCTGGCGCCTTCCTTGAAGCTGCCGGAAGTCACGTTGGAGATGGCCGCGCGCAGGATGCCTAGCGTATCGATGCCGCCATGCTGGTAGAAGCGCTCGTCTTCGGCGGCGAGAATGGCTTGTTTCAATGCCTCCGGCGTCTCGTTGATGCCGATGAAGGCGCGGCGCTCCTCGCCGAATTCGCCTATCAGGTGTCCATCCTCGGAATAGACGCGCATGGGGACCTTGGGCTTGTAGTCGGTCAAGGCTTCAAGGGAGGGGAGTTCGGGATAGATCAATGTGGCAGCCAGTGCCACCAGCGCAGTTGTCACCAATCCCAGGATAATGCCGGTGAGGATCAGGAACTGCCACCATTTTTTCGGGAGCATTGATTAGGGTTCAGTATTGGTAACAGACGCCGTTATTATAAGTGTCATTACCGTGATTTTAAAATCAAATAATCTGCTTTGACTTCACAGATGCTTGTTGCTAGCATCTAAAGTAAATTATTAGAAATAATTGTAAATAACCGTATTGGAAAGGGAATTTCGTTTGAAATTCGACTTTTTCTCAGAGCGCACACCGCCTCTGATAGGCGTGGACATCAGTTCCAGTTCGGTCAAGATGGTCGAGCTGACACAGGGGAACAAGGGAGCTTATCACCTGCAGGGCTATGCCATTGCCTCCATGGCAAGGGATGCGGTCGTGGATGGCAATATCGTCGGCCTCGACCTGGTGGCGGATGCGGTCAAGCGCGCCTGGAAATTGCTGGCTTCCCGCGAAAAACGCGTCGCCCTCGCTTTGCCGGCCACTGCCGTGATTACCAAGAAAGTCATCATGCAGGGCGGCATGCGCGAGGAGGATATGGAGTTCCAGGTCGAGGCCGAGGCCAACCAATACATCCCTTTCCCGCTTGATGAAGTCAACATTGATTTCCAGGTGCTGGGCCCGGCACCCAGCAGCGCCGACGAAGTCGAAGTGTTGATTGCCGCCTCGCGCAAGGAAAAGATCGAAGATAGGGTCGCTGCGGCCGAAGGGGCGGGGCTCAAGGTGCTGGTTGTCGATGTCGAGTCCTACGCGACCGAGGCGGCCTATGCGCTTGCGGCAAGCGAGTTGCCGAAATCCGGCAAGGGACAAACCGTCATGGTGGTGGATGTGGGCAGCGCCATGACGCATGTGCATGTCTTCCATGACGGACAACTCGTGCATAGCCGCGAACAAGCCTTTGGCGGCAACCAGCTGACGCTGGAAATCCAGCGCCGTTTCGGCGTTTCCAGCGAGGAAGCCGAGATTGCCAAACGCAACGGCGGGCTGCCGGAGAGCTACGAGAGCGAGGTGCTGCAGCCCTTCGTGCAGTCGTTGGCGCAGGAGGTGGTGCGCAGCCTGCAATTGTTCACCAACTCGACCCAGTACAATAAAGTGGACCATATCCTGCTCGCAGGAGGGTGTGCTGCGATTCCAGGCCTGGCAGCGCTGATCCAGGAAAAAACCCAGGCCAATACCCTGATCGCCAATCCGTTCAACCATATGTCCGTCAATCCGCGCCTCAAACAATTGCAAGTGATTGCGGATGCGCCGGCGTTGATGATCGCCTGCGGCCTGGCATTGCGGAGGTTCGACTAATGGTCAGAATCAACCTCCTCCCCCACCGCCAGATCCGCCGCGCCGAACGGCAGCGCGAATTCAACCTCATGCTGGCATTCGCTGCGGCTGCCGGCGTTGCCATCGTGTTCCTCGGCAGCACCATCCTGGGCAGCAAGCTGGATGAGCAGGTGAATCGCAATGCGCGGCTTGAAACGGCCAGCGCCAACCTCGACAAGCAGATTGAGGAAATCAAGGAACTCAAGTCCCAGATCCGCAACGTGCTGGACCGCAAGCAGATCGTGGAAAACCTGCAAGTCAACCGCAGCCAGTCCGTCATGATGCTGGACGAAATCAGCCGTCAGATGCCGGAGGGTATGTACCTCAAGGCCTTGAAGCAACAAGGCCGCCTGGTGACGCTGGAGGGCGTGGCGGATACCAATGCCCGGGTCGCTACCCTGGTGCGCAACCTCTCGGGTTCCGAGTGGCTGCAATCCCCCAACCTGGTGGAAATCAAGTCCGCGACGGTGAATGGCATCAGGCAGAATAACTTTACGGTCAATGCGCAGCTCAAGGCGCCGCCATCACCCGAGGATGAGGTGGCAGGCGCACAGAAGGGCGGTGTACTGTGAACCTGCAGGATTTCAACAATATCGACTTGAAGAATGCCGGCAGCCTGCCTTGGCCTGTCAAAGGGGGCTTGCTGGGCTTGCTGCTGGTGGTGATTGTGATTGCTGGGTATTGGTTTTTCTGGAGCCCTGCGATGGAAGAACTGGAGCAGGCGCGGGCGAAGGAAAACGAGTTGCGCGAAACCTTCCTCGCCAAGAAGCGCCAGGCGATCAACCTCGAAGCCTACAAGCAGCAAATGGTGGAAATCGAGCGCACGTTCGGCGCGCTGGTCAAGCAGTTGCCCGACCGCTCGCAGATGGATGGGCTGCTTACCGATATTAACCAGGCTGGCCTTGAGCGCGGGCTGGAGTTTGAGTTGTTCAAGCCCGGCCAGGAAGTCATTGCCGATTTCTACGCCGAAATGCCGATTTCCATCAAGGTGACTGGTTCCTATCACGACCTTGGCGAGTTCGCAGGCGATATCGCGAGGCTGCCTCGCATCGTCACCTTGAACGACATCGTGATCAATACGGCAGGCAAGGACAGCAAGGACGGTCGGCTGGTCATCGAGGCGGTGGCCCGCACCTACCGTTACCTGGATGCCAGCGAGATTGCCAGCAAGAAGCAGGCGGAAAAGAAAGAGGCGCGCAAATGAGCATGAATATTTGGCGTGAGCGCGGACAATATGCCTCTACTCTTATGCTCGGCCTGTGCCTATTGCTGAGCGCATGCGGCGACGGGCAAGGCGATGACCTTGACCGCTTTATCCGCGAAGCGGGCAACGACATGCATGCGCGTGTGGAGCCGTTGCCTGAGGTCAAGCCGTATACCGCGGCGACCTATAATGCCGACGGCATGCTGAACGACCCGTTCAAGGCGCGCAAGATCGTCAGTTCGCGCAGCAGCCTGCAACCCAACATGAACCGGCCGCGCGAGCCGCTTGAGGCTTTTCCGCTGGAAAGCCTAAAGTTTGTTGGCTCCTTGTCGAAGGAGAAATTGAAGTACGCCCTGATCCTGACCCCGGATAACCTGGTTCAGCAAATCAAGGTGGGCGGATACATGGGGCAGAATTTTGGCATGGTGACCGAGATCAGCGAAGGCGGCGTGACGATCAAGGAAATCATACAGGATGAGTTAAGCGGCGACTGGATAGAACGTGTCTCCAGTATTGAGTTGCAGGATTGAGGGTGAACACATGAATATTATAAAGTGGGCCGCTGGGCTGGTTTTTCTGCTGCTGGTGCCGCTGGCGCAGGCGGCCGAGGAGCAGGCTGAGTTTGCCAACAAGATCGAGAAGATAGACTTCGTTGCCATGTCGGGAGGCAGGGTGGCGATACAGGTGCAGACAACCACCCCGTTGGCAAATCCGCCGGCCGGTTTTACTCTCAATAACCCTTCGCGCATCGCACTGGATTTTCCTGCGGTAGGCAACGGGCTCGGCAAGAATAGCGTGCAGGCGGGGCAGGGCGTGCTCAAGGGCGTGAACCTTGCGCAGGCCAGGGACCGTACCCGCGTCGTGCTGAACCTTGCCAAGATGGTGGCATACAACGCCACCACCCAGGGGCGTGAAACCACGATCATCCTGCAGGCGAATGAAGCGAGTGCGGCCAATAGCAATACCGTTGCCCGTTTTGCCGAAGCCAAGGCCGGGGAGAAATTCCACACCTTGAACAATATTGATTTCATGCGTGGCAAAAATGGCGAAGGCCGCATTGTGGTCGATCTTTCCGATGCCTCTGCCGGGATCGATATCCGCCAGCAGGGCAAGACCGTGGTCGTGGATTTCCACAATACCGAGTTGCCGCAAAATCTGCAGCGCCGGCTCAATGTCATCAACTTCAATACCCCGGTCTTGTATGTCGATGCCATCAAGCAGGGGAATAACACCCGCCTGGTCATCGAGCCCAAGGGACTTTGGGAACAGTCGGCCTACCAGGCGGACAAGCGTTTCATCATCGATATCCGCCCTGTCGTGGAAGACCCGAACAAGCTGGTGCAGGGTTCCAAGCCAGGCTATGCGGGCGAGAAGCTTTCGCTGAATTTCCAGAATATCGACGTGCGTTCGGTATTGCAGGTAATCGCCGACTTCACCGGCCTCAATATCGTCACCAGCGATACCGTGACGGGCAACCTGACCTTGCGCCTCAAGGATGTGCCGTGGGACCAGGCGCTGGACATCATCATGTCCAGCAAAGGACTGACCCAGCGCAAGACAGGCAATGTGATCTGGGTGGCGCCCTCTGACGAAGTGGCCGCCAAGGAAAAGCTCTTGCTGGAAGCCAGCCAGCAGATTGAAGAGCTGGAGCCGATGCGTACCGAAGTCTTCACCTTGCGCTATCAAAAGGCCGAGAACTTCAAGAATATCATCAGCGACAGCAAACAAAAGATCCTGTCCAAGCGCGGCAGCGCCGTGGTGGACGCGCGTACCAATACGGTGTTCGTGCAGGATACGGTCAAGCACCTGGAGGAAATCCAGAGCATCATCAACAAGATCGATATCCCGGTGAAGCAGGTGATGATCGAGTCGCGCCTGGTTATTGCGGATGAGAAGTTCGGCCGCAGCCTGGGCGCGCGTTTCGGCGTGCAGAAACAGCAGGCGAGCGGGGATACCCGTTACGGCTCCAGCGGTACATTGGGCAATACCATCACCCAGCGCACCATAGACCCGACGACGGGCGTCATTACTGAAACGATTGCCAACCGGGTAGGTTCATCCACCTTGGCAACCACTTCCATTCCCGGCACGGTCGGTGTGGGCGTCAGTGCCGATGGAGCGCAGGACTTGAACGTCAACCTTCCGGTTGCGAACGCTTTCGGTAACTTTGCCTTCAGCTTGTTCCGCCTGCCCGCAGGATTCCTGCTTAACCTCGAACTGTCCGCGCTGGAAACAGACCAGCGCGGCAAGATCGTTTCCAGTCCGCGTGTGACAACGGCCAACCAGCAAAAAGCCATCATCGAGCAGGGTACGCAGATCCCGTACCAGCAATCAACCAGCAGCGGCGCTACTGCGGTGCAGTTCAAGAACGCCTCCCTGAGCCTGGAGGTCACGCCGCAAATTACGCCGGACGAGAAAATCATCATGGACCTGGAAGTGAAGAAGGATAGAGTCGGTACAGTCTTCAATACGGTGCCCTCCATCGATACCCAGCGTGTGCAGACCCAGGTGCTGGTGGCAAACGGCGAAACGGCCGTGCTTGGCGGTATCTATGAACAGACCGAGCGTAACGACGTGGACAAGGTGCCGTTCTTCGGCGACCTGCCATTCATCGGCAACGTCTTCAAGCGCCGCATCAAGCAAAGCGACAAGACCGAGTTGCTGATCTTCATCACTCCCAAAGTCATGGACGAAAGCCTGTCATTGCGTTAGCCATATCTGACAGTTAAGCCAGATTCCCTTAAAATGCTCGCTTGCGTATGGCGGGCATTTTTTATGGCAGCAAATATTTTCTTTGTCGGGTTGATGGGGGCGGGCAAGACCACCATAGGCCGTATTATTGCCAAGCATCTCAACAAGACCTTTTACGATAGCGATCATGAGATCGAGCGCCGCACGGGCGTCAGCATCCCTGTCATCTTCGAATTGGAGAAGGAGGACGGTTTCCGCAAGCGCGAAGCCGCGGTGATAGAAGAATTGAGCCGCATGCAGGATATTGTCCTGGCGACGGGCGGCGGGGCGGTTTTATTGCCCCAGAACCGCAAGCAGCTCATGGAAAATGGTACAGTGATTTATTTGCGCGCCAACGTGCAGGAACTCTGGCAACGCACCCGCAACGACAAGAACCGCCCGCTGCTGCAAAACGACAACCCGCGAAAAAAACTGGAACAGTTGTTCGCCCAGCGTGATCCCTTGTACCGCGAAGTGGCCTCCATTATTGTAGATACCGGCGGGCAGCCGGTGAATGCCATCGTCCACCAGATCGAACAGAAACTTTTATCTTTATAACCATGCAAACATTACACGTAGACTTGGGCGAGCGCTCCTATCCTATCCACATCGGCCGCGGCTTGCTGACTCAGCCAGACCTGATTTTGCAGCACCTCAAGCGCAAGCAGGTGGCGATCGTCACCAATACCACAGTGGCGCCCTTGTATCTGGAAAAACTGGCCCAGCCTTTGCGCGATGCCGGAGTCAAGGTCATTCCCATCGTGCTGCCGGACGGCGAGGCCTACAAAAATTCAGCCACGCTCAACCTGATTTATGACGCCCTGCTCGAAAACCGCTGCGAGCGCAGCACAACCGTCATTGCCTTGGGCGGCGGGGTGATTGGCGACTTGGCCGGCTATGCGGCGGCGACGTATTTGCGCGGCGTGCCTTTCATCCAGGTGCCGACGACCCTGTTGTCTCAGGTGGATTCTTCTGTCGGCGGCAAGACCGGCATCAACCACCCGCTCGGCAAGAACATGATCGGCGCGTTTTACCAACCGCAAGTGGTGCTGGCCGATATCGATACCTTGTCCACATTGCCCGAGCGTGAGCTATCAGCTGGCCTTGCCGAGGTGATCAAATATGGCCTGATCCGCGACGAGCCATTCTTCGCATGGCAGGAAGCCAATATGCAGAAGCTGCTCGCGCTGGAGACGGAAGCCATGAGCTATGCCATCTACCGCTCATGCGAGAACAAGGCGGAAGTTGTGGCGGCCGACGAGCGCGAGTCTGGCGAGCGGGCCTTGCTCAACCTGGGCCATACCTTTGGCCATGCCATCGAAAATGCCATGGGCTATGGTGTTTGGCTGCATGGCGAAGCTGTGGCGGCAGGCACCATCTTGGCTGCTGATCTTTCGCATCGCCTGGGGTGGCTCAATGACGGGGACATCGACCGCATTAAAGCTATCTTCAAGAAAGCCAGACTGCCAATAGAGGCGCCGGCGCTGGGCGTGGATCGCTACCTCGACCTGATGGGGCTGGACAAGAAAGTCGTTGATGGCCAGATTCGCCTGGTTCTGCAGCAAGGCATCGGCAAATCGCTGGTTACCAGCGACTACGATGCCAGCCTGTTGAAAGAAACCCTGGCGATCGCTGCATGATCGGATTGGCGCCCTATGCCGCCGACCCGGCCTTGACCAAAGGGCGGGTCCATGAAGAGCCGGCGCCGGCAACACGCAACCATTTCCAGCGCGACCGGGACCGTATCATCCACTCAGGTGCATTCCGCCGGCTGGAATACAAAACCCAGGTATTCATCAACCATGAAGGCGACCTGTTCCGCACCCGCCTGACCCATAGCCTTGAAGTCGCGCAGATAGGCCGAGCGATTGCACGCAACCTCAATCTGCACGAAGACCTGATCGAGGCGGTGGCGCTTGCGCATGACCTCGGACACACGCCATTCGGCCATGCCGGCCAGGACCAGCTCAACGAGTGCATGCGTGAATACGGCGGGTTTGAGCATAACCTGCAGTCATTACGTGTCGTGGACCATCTGGAATTGCGCTACGCCGAGTTCGACGGCCTTAACCTGACGTTCGAGGTGCGCGAAGGCATTCTCAAGCATTGCTCCCTGCCCAATGCAAGGATGCTCGGCGAATTAGGGGAGCGCTTTATCAAAAAGCAGCAACCCTCACTCGAGGCGCAAGTGGCGAACTTGGCCGACGAGATTGCCTATAACAACCATGATGTCGATGACGGTTTGCGCTCCGGCCTGATCACGATGCAACAGCTTGCCGAGGTACGCCTGTTTGCCGAGCAGTTTTCCCTGGTGCAGCGGCAATACCCCGCATTGGCCGGCCGCCGCCTGATTCATGAAACCGTCAGGCGCATGATCCATATCCTTGTGACGGATTTATGCGAGCAAAGCCGCAGGAATATCGCAGACCATGCTCCCAAGACACTTGACGATGTCCGGGCCCTTCCGCCGTTGATCGGCTTCAGTCCGGCCATTGATGAGCAGCAGCTTGAGTTGAAGCGCTTTCTCAGGGCCAACCTCTACCGGCATTACCGCGTCAACCGCATGACTTCCAAGGCCAGACGCATCATTGCGGAGTTATTCAACGCCTTTCTATCAGATCCCACCCTGCTGCCTGATGAGTACCAGGTTGCAGATGGCGAGGCACAGCCGCGGGTGATTGCGGACTACATTGCGGGCATGACGGATCGTTACGCGATCCGAGAACACCAGCGGCTCTTCTCCATTTCTGAGTAAAAACTTTAGCATTCTTTTCTAACTGTTTAGCAGAGAAGCAGTTTTCCCAGGAAATATTGGTTATGGCATTAATGTGTTGCGTAATTGCAACACAATCCCCAGCTCAGCATAAAAAAACCACAAGATTGCTTGCAGCCCCTGAATCGCCTTTGGCATACTGCCCATAACTTCTTTAACAAGAAGTAGGCGAAATACTCTCGAAGCGGTGGTCAAAAACCGCACGGGAGCTAACTAAAACGCATTAGGAGATATACATGAACAAGAAACTAGGCTTGGCAGTTGCCGGCGCTGTAATGGCGTTTGGCGCTTCCGCTGCAAACGCAGGTATCATCATCCCAGCAGGCGACTGGACCATCGATATCGGTGGTAACGTCAATACTTACTACACTAACACTCGTTTCTCCGGCGACGCTTTTGATGGTATTGGTAAGGCAAATCAGGTTTCTACAGGTCTGTTGCCATCCGCCTTGGGTATTGGTGGTAAGACTCGTCAGAACGACCTGGACATTGCATTCCAGTTCACATTCTTCGTTGGCGCTAACAGCGAAAGTGGTTTCGGTACTACCGGTTCTGCTAGCCCTAACGGCCCAATTACACAAAGTCGTGCAGGTGATGGTAACTCCATCAACGTTCGTCAAGCTTACTTGACTTTCGGTGATGCTTCCTGGGGTACTATCAAGGCCGGTCGTGACCTCGGTCTGTTCGGTTCCGATGCTATTCTCTCCGACATGACTCTGTTGGGCGTTGGTGTTGGTGCAGGTGGTCCTGGTAACTCCACACTGGGCCGTATCGGTTCCGGTTATGTTTATGCTGACTGGATCGGTCAAATCCAATACGCATCCCCTAACTGGAACGGTTTCAGCTTCGCTGTAGCTGCTCGTGAAGGCTTGCGTAACAACCTGAATTCTATAGCTGCAGAAGATTCCAAATTGGGCTTTGACGGTAAGGTAAGCTACGAGTGGACTGGTGATGTATCCGGTAAGATTTGGGCTGGTTACATTACTCAGAAGCATGAAGGCGGTGCATCTGTAGATGGAACTGGCGCTGCTATTGTCGTGGATAACTATACATCCCGTGGTTACGATATCGGCGGTAAGATTAATATTGCTGACTTCGGCTTGGTTGGTTACTACTATGATGGCAAGGGTCTGGATATTCAGACTGGCGGTCAACTTGGTGGTCTGCAGTTCCTGAGCGGTCAAAAGACTGATGACAAGGGTGGTTATGTACAAGGTACATACAAGTTGCCTGGCGTTGGTACTAAGCTGGGTCTGTCCTACGGTATCAGCAAGTCTGAAGCTCGTGATGATACCTTTGATCGTGAAAACAAGTCTTGGATCGTTGGTGCTTATCACCCTCTGACCAAGAGCCTGAACCTGGTTGCAGAATATGCTAACCAGAAGTTGGAAAACAACGTTGCAGGTGGTCTGGATGGCAAGGCCAAGACTATCAGCTTGGGCGCGATCCTGTTCTTCTAGGATTTAAATCGCAAGATTTAGCTTAGAAAGCAATCGTAAAAACGGCACCTTCGGGTGCCGTTTTTTATTGCGCGAAAGATGTGGAAGGGGTTGCTGGAGGGGGTGTCCAAGGCTTGCATTGAAAGAGTTTATATTTCTGGTGCTGATCTGAAGATTTCCTTGGCTATATCAATTTCGTATTGATTAACGCAGTGGAGCATGAATGCATAAATCTCTTCCATTTTGATATCAAGTTGAATGGAATTGAATCCCTCGTCATCTGCATCAATCGGCGCTGCACCCAATAGAACATCTTTGGCAAACTCTATACTGTAGGAAGCATCTGCTGCAAGTCCTGCATCAAAGATATCTCTTACTGTTTTGCCGTAATCCCGTAACAGTATCATTAAGTCGTAAAGGTCTCTGGAGCGTATGCGTTTTGAAATGAGCCATGCCTTCATTCCAAAAATGGCGTTGATATCCATGATCTGGAAATTTGTATCCGGGGTTTGATGACGGCCTAATGTTGCAAAATGCTGATAGGGAACATCATTTCTTGCAAAAAAGGTAACCTTGACTCCATTGATAGAGTAATCCCGGGATAGTGAGAGAAGGTCTTGATTGTTGATTCTGGCTTGGGTAATTCTCCAGGCCGGTGTAGCTAACTGGATATGATGACCATTGTTTTTTAAATCTTCGACGATGGCATCAATGCGTGTGCTCGACATCTGTTCTGCTGGGAGCCAGAAATCTAGGTCTTCACTTAGGCGGTGACCGATTTGCAAGGATAGCGCCGTGCCGCCGATTAGGTTGAAGCCGGACATCAGTGGTTGTCTGGCCAATGCTTGAAAGACTTCAGCAGTTCTAGGAGGTGCAAACTCCAAATTAAGCATGGCTCAAGGCTGCCTGCAAATTCTCAAGCATACGGTTGATATTGGCTGCAGCATGAGGGATATTGCTGATGACGGTTTTTGCCCTGGCTGATATTGCCTGTATTCCGTACGCTGCGGTTATACGGGCAATATCTTCATAAATGCCTCTTTCCAACACACGATCAATCAATAATTCATCTGGCAGACTGGGATTGCTCCAATCGTAGGGGAAGGATAAACCCAGTTTTTCAGATTTTCTTTTTGATGCTTGCAGGCTCATTCCCTTTGTCTTGGGTTGGAGCGCATTTGCAGTGCGAATAATCGCTGAAAGCCGATTGACGCCTATTTCTTTGATAGTGCCTTTCTCAAGCGCATTAATGGTTGCCCGCGATACGCCGGAGCGAGCCGCAAGTTCGGCTTGGCTTAACCCGCTTTTAATGCGACGGTGCCTGATGCTGGACCCTATTTCCAAGATATTGATCATGAATGATATTTTACATAGCTTGAACTTTATATCAAATATATTCTACATTTTGATTTTATTCGTCTATCCCCAGTTCCTGAATCTTGCGTGTCAGCGTATTGCGGCCCATCCCCAGTTGTGTAGCGGCTTCGATACGGCGTCCTCCGGTATGTTGTAGTGCCTTGGTGATCAGGATGCGCTCGAATTGCTGGGTACGGCTATCGAGGATATCGTGTTCGCCGCGGTTGAGGGCATCCGTGACCTCGGATGCGAGGGCATTCTGCCAAGAGGTGGCGCTGGCGGGTTTGGCGGCATCTTCCTTGAGTTCAGGCGGCAGGTCGGCGATGTCGATGTTCTGGCCCGGCGCCATGACGGTGAGCCAGTGGCAGACGTTCTCCAGTTGGCGCACGTTGCCGCTCCAGCTCAGCGTGCCGAGATAACGCAGGGCCGCGGTGGATGGCTGCTTGGCTTCGACGCCCAGCTCGCGGGCGCTATGTTGCAGAAAATGCTTGACCAGCAACGGGATGTCTTCGCGGCGTTCGCGCAGCGGCGGCAGGCGCAGGCGGATGACGTTGAGGCGGTGGAACAAATCCTCGCGGAACAGCCCGAGCTTGACCCTTTCTTCCAAGTCTTGGTGTGTCGCGGCAATGATGCGCACATTGACCTTGACTGGCTGGTGGCCGCCTACGCGGTAGAACTGGCCGTCGCATAGCACGCGCAGCAAGCGCGTCTGCAGGTCGGAAGGCATGTCGCCGATTTCGTCAAGGAACAAGGTGCCGCCGTCGGCTTGCTCGAAGCGTCCGCGCCTTGCGGCTTGCGCTCCGGTAAATGCGCCACGTTCATGGCCGAACAATTCGGACTCAAGCAGATCCTTGGGAATGGCTGCGGTATTGATGGCGATGAATGGCTTGTCGAAACGAGGGCTGTGGCGGTGCAGCGCGCTTGCCACCAATTCCTTGCCGGTGCCGGATTCGCCGTTGATCAATACGGTGGAATGCGAGCGGCTCAGGCGGCCGATGGCGCGAAAGACTTCCTGCATGGCAGGCGCCTGGCCGATGATTTCCGGCGTCTCTTCTTGAATGACCACTTCAGTGGCCTGGCGCATGCTCTCATCGACGGCGCGGCGGATGATTTCGATGGCCTGGTCCACGTCGAAAGGCTTGGCAAGGTATTCGAAAGCGCCGCCTTGGAAGGCGGCAACCGCGCTTTCAAGGTCGGAGTAAGCCGTCATGATGATGACGGGAATGTCCGGGTGTTTTTGCTTCACTTCGTGGAGGAAATCCAGGCCGGAGCCGTTAGGCATGCGGATGTCGCTGACAATGACTTGCGGTTCTTCCCTGTTGAGGGCGTTCAAGGCTTCCGGTACGGATGCGAAGGTCTTGAAATCCATATCGGTGCGTGCCAGGGCCTTTTCAAATACCCAGCGTATGGATTTGTCGTCGTCTATGATCCAGATTGGTTTCATGATGGTTACCTGTGTAGTCTGTCTTTTATTAGAAGTAATTGTTCTTGTGCACGCGTTATTGTCTTGCAATGTAAGACTTCATCGCCGTGCTTTCAATGGGCAGCAATATGGTGAAGCTGGTGTGGCCTGGCTCGCTCTCACACTCGATCATGCCGTGGTGCTGGGTAATGAAGGTCTGGGCCAGGGTCAGGCCGAGCCCGGTGCCGCCATCGTGGCCTGACACCAGTGGGTAGAAAATACGCTCACGGATATCAGGCGGGATGCCGGGGCCGTTATCGATGATCTGCAGCTTGATGGCGACCCGGTAGCGTTTCTTTGCCAAGGTGACTTGGCGGGCGGCACGGGTGCGCAGAATGATCTCCGGCGTTTCTGCTCCAGGGTTGTTCTGCATGGCCTGCACCGCATTACGGGCAATGTTCAATACGGCCTGGATGAGTTTCTCGCGATCCCCGATCAACTCGGGCAGGCTGGTGTCGTAATCCCTGCGGATGTGTATGCCGCGGGGCGACTCAGCCAGCAGCAGGCTGCGCACGCGCTCCAGCACCTCGTGGATATTGGTAGGCTCGTATTTCGGTACGCGGTGCGGTACCAGCAGCCTGTCCATCAGCAATTGCAGCCGGTCGGCTTCCTTGATGATGACCTGGGTGTATTCGCGCAGGCCGACTTGCGGCAATTCATGTTCCAGCAATTGCGCCGCGCCGCGCAGCCCGCCTAGCGGATTGCGGATTTCATGGGCCAGGTTGCGCAATAGCTCGGCATTGGCTTGTTGCTGGATGAGCATGCGCTCTTCGCGCGCAATGCGCAGCTGTTGATCCATATGCTGGAATTCCAGGACCAGGCAGGCGGGAGCCAGTTCCACCGGCGTCACGGTACAGGTGACGGCGAAAGATTGCTGACGCAGCGTGGTGATCGGGAACTCGTGCTCGCGGAACGGGCTGTGGTGCTTGATCGCATGTTCCATGGCGGAGTCGAGGATGTCGCAGCCGGGAAATACCTGTGAGACGGGCAAGCCTGCGATCTGCTTGGCGCTGATGGCAAATAATACCTCGGCACCGGGATTGGCATATACGACGCGACGTTGCTTATCGAGCAGGATGACCGCAGTGGATAGATGTTCCAATCCTGCGAATGAGGGGGGGATTTTATGTTCCATGGCTTCTCTTAAGCAAAAGCCAGGCCAGTTACTTCAGCAGAGCAGAAGCCTTTTATTTAAAAGCTTCCAGCTCTTTTTGCAGAAGCTGCACATTGCGCTCGTGTGCATCGACGTCGGCCTGCAATCGCTGCATTTTTTCCTCAAATTTTGCGACGTTGCGATAGGTTTTTCCGTTGGCGCCACGGTATACCTCAGGCTTGGACTCGCCTTCGGCATAGGCTTTCTTGGCTTCTTCCAGAGCCGCTTTTTCTGCTTCCAGTTCCTCAAGCAGGATTTTCTTGCGTTGATCGTCACGCTTTTTCTGCGTCTGGCTGTCGACGCGCGGGAAGTTGCTGGGCGTAGCCTGGGGTTTGGATTTGGGGGCTGGTGTCGCAGCTGGGGGCGGTGGGTCTATCTCCAGCTTGATCGCTCCTTTGCTGGGGACGTTGGAGTAAGTGACATGGCCGTTCTCGTCGACGCTTTTATAGATTTCGGCATGGGCGCTGCCACAGGTGAATGCATATGCAAGCCAAGTAAAAAGGGACAGGCGAATTCTTTTCATGAGATTCAGTGTAGAGCAGAAGTCTGGTGCAGGCAATTGCCGCCGAGGCGGATTCCAGGCATAAAAAAAGCGGGTTTCCCCGCTTTTTTTATGCAATGCGCTGATTAAACGCTGTAGTACAAGCTGAACTCGACCGGGTGCGGAGTCTGGCGCAGCTTGGTCACTTCTTCCATCTTCAGGTCGATGTAGGCATTGATCCAGTCGTCGGAGAACACGCCGCCGCGGGTCAGGAACTCGCGATCCTTGTCCAGGGCTTCCAGCGCTTGCTCCAGGGAAGAGGCGACAGTTGGGATCGCTGCATCTTCTTCTGGCGGCAAGTGGTAGAGATCCTTGGTGGCAGGCTCGCCGGGGTGGATCTTGTTCTGTACGCCGTCCAGGCCGGCCATCAGCAATGCGCTGAATGCCAGGTATGGGTTGGCGGTTGGGTCAGGGAAGCGTGCCTCGATACGGCGCGCCTTGTCGGATTGAACGAAAGGAACGCGGATGGACGCGGAGCGGTTCTTCGCGGAGTAAGCCAGCTTCACGGGGGCTTCGAAGCCAGGAACCAGGCGCTTGTAGGAGTTGGTGCCTGGGTTGGTGATGGCGTTCAGCGCGCGCGCGTGCTTGATGATGCCGCCGATATAGTAGAGCGCGAATTCGCTCAGGCCGGCATAACCGTTGCCTGCAAACAGGTTCTTGCCGTCTTTCCATACGGATTGGTGTACGTGCATGCCGGAACCGTTGTCGCCGAAGATAGGCTTGGGCATGAAGGTGGCTGTCTTGCCATATGCATGTGCCGTGTTCAATACGACGTACTTGAGGATCTGGGTCCAGTCGGCGCGTTGAACCAGGGTGCTGAACTTGGTGCCGATCTCACATTGGCCGGCGGTCGCCACTTCATGGTGGTGAACTTCGACAGGCACGCCCAGCTCTTCCAGGGCTACTACCATGGCGGAGCGGATATCGTGCAGGGAGTCGATTGGAGGCACAGGGAAGTAGCCGCCCTTGACGCCTGGACGGTGGCCGGTGTTGCCGCCTTCGAACTTCTCGTTGGAAGCCCATGCGGCCTCTTCGGAGTTGATCTTCACGGAGCTGCCGCTCATGTCCACGGACCAGTTGATGGAGTCGAAAATGAAGAATTCCGGCTCTGGGCCGAAGAAGGCCGCATCACCGATGCCGCTGGACTTCAGATAAGCTTCAGCGCGCTTGGCGATGCTGCGCGGGCAGCGGTCATAACCCTTGCCGTCGGTAGGGTCCACGACGTCACAGGTGAGGAACAGGGTGGGCTCGTCCATGAAAGGGTCGATGTTGGCAGTCTCCGGATCGGGGATCAGGAGCATGTCGGATGCCTGGATGCCCTTCCAGCCTGCAATGGAAGACCCGTCGAAAGCGTGGCCTTCAGTAAACTTGTCTTCGTCGAATGCGGAAATCGGCACGGTCACGTGCTGTTCCTTGCCCTTGGTGTCAGTAAAGCGAAAATCGACAAACTTGATGTCGTTTTCCTTCACAAGCTTTAATACGTCGGCCACCGCCATTTGATTCTCCTAGCTCTTTTTGGATTAAGAAGTTAATTAAGCACTATGCTTGACACTAAGGTGAAGCAGGAACTGTGCCATTGAATTCGCGCAAATTCCCATTTTCACACATAAGGTTATAAAAGAGAAACGCTATGTGTGCACCAAAATATTGCGTTCACTCGGTTTTGTGCACCATTAATGTGCATAGAAGATTGTGGCAAAATTTAACGCTATACTCCGCATTTCTGAGAGGGTAAAGGAGAGAGCAATGGAAACATTGAATGCCATTTTGCTGAATGCAAAGCAGCGTGCCGAGCAGCACGGGCTTCCCTATGCCGGAGCATTGACGCCGCGGGAGGCGCAGAAGGTCCTGGAGCTGGCCCCGTCGGCCAAGCTGGTGGATGTGCGCACCAAAGCGGAGCTTGAACTGGTGGGCCGCGTGCCCAATGCGACGCACATCGAATGGGCGTTTTATCCTGGAATGGTGGCTAATCCGGATTTCCTGTCCCAATTGGACAAGCAGGTCGATCACGAGGCGTTGGTGATGTTCCTCTGCCGTACCGGCGGGCGTTCCCACAATGCAGCCGTCTTGGCCGCCCAGGCCGGATATGCCGAGGCCTACAACGTGCTCGAAGGTTTTGAAGGCGAGTCCACGCCGGACACCAAGCAGCGCGGCAGTATCAACGGCTGGAAGGCTGCCGGCCTGCCCTGGACCAACGCCTGAGGATTTGCATGGATCGTTATGCCGTGATCGGCCACCCGGTGGAGCATAGTAAGTCGCCCTTGATTCATGCCGCATTCGCGCAGCAGACGGGACAGCAGATCGAATACGGCAAGGTGCAGGCGCCCTTGGATGGGTTTGCTGCCACTGTGGCTGGCTTGCAGGTACAAGGATATGGCGGGGCCAATGTCACCGTGCCTTTCAAGTTCGAGGCCTATTCATTGGCAACCGAATTAAGCGAACGAGCGCGTGATGCCGGCGCGGTGAATACGCTGAGCTTCAAGGATGGCGGCATCCATGGTGACAATACGGATGGAATCGGCCTGGTGCGCGACATCCTGCAAAACCTGGAGTTTTCCCTGACAGGCAAGCGCGTGCTGCTGCTGGGAGCAGGAGGCGCCGCTGAAGGCGTATTGGGGCCATTGCTGCATACATCTCCGGCATTGCTGTGCATTGCCAACCGCAGCGTGGAAAAGGCCGAGGCGATGGCAGGGCGTGCCAGTCCTGTTGATGCTGTGCTGGAAGCATGCAGTTTCGATGCCTTGGCTGGCAAGGTGTTCGACGTTGTGATCAACGCCACCTCGAGCGGCTTGAGCAACGAGCGGCTGCCGTTGCCTTCTGGATTGTTTGCCGCCGATGCCTTGGCCTACGACATGATGTATGGGCGCGAAACGCCTTTCATGCAGTATGCGCGTGAAGAAGGCGTGCAGAAAATTGCCGATGGGCTGGGCATGCTGGTGGAGCAGGCGGCAGAAGCTTTTTATGTCTGGCGTCAAATACGGCCGGACACTGCATCCGTGATTGCCGCATTGCGGACATCATGATCAAGCGGTTGTTGTGGCGCGGGTTGCTGCTGGCCCTGGTGCTGGTGGTGCTGTACCAGCTTTGGATATTCATGCATATCCTCTGGTGGGTGGAGCATAACCCCTCAAGCAGCGCTTTCATGCGCACCAGTTTGGCGACGTTGCGACAAGACAACCCCGACGCGACGCTCAAGCATCAGTGGGTGGAGTACCAGAAGATTTCCCGCAACCTCAAGCGTGCGGTGATTGCGTCCGAGGACGCCAAGTTCGTCGGCCATGAGGGATTCGATTGGGACGGCATCCAGAAGGCATATGAAAAGAACTGGCAAAAAGGCAAGATCGTCGCGGGCGGCTCCACCATCAGCCAGCAGCTTGCCAAGAACCTGTTCCTTTCCACCGGGCGCACGCCCTGGCGCAAGCTGGAAGAGGCCGCGATCACCTGGATGCTGGAGCGCATGATGAGCAAGCGCAGGATTTTCGAGATTTACCTCAATGTGATCGAGTGGGGTAATGGCGTGTTCGGCGCCGAGGCTGCCGCGCGGCATTACTACAAGACCAGCGCCGCCAGCCTGAGCGCCGCCCAGGCCGCCAAGCTGGCGGCGATGATCCCGAATCCGCGCTATTACGACAAGCATCGTGAAGCGCGCGGCCTGATCCGCAAGGCGGGCATCATCGAATCGCGCATGCGCTACGCGGAAGTGCCCTGACGGCATTGCCGAAGCCGCGATAGCCTTGTGTTAAAATAATCTCTTTGCATCCAAACAATATGCGCTTCTGCTTCCTGATCCTGATTGCAAGCCTGGCCTTGGCCGCATGCGGCACCAAGGGCGACCTTTATATCCCGGAAAAACAGTACCCGCAGGAACCGCAGCCGCAACAACAACCTTCCCGATGAGTTGTCCGTGAATCCATTTCAGTTGAAGAATGGCATCCTGCATGCCGAAAACGTGCCGTTGACCCGTGTTGCCGAAGAGTTCGGCACGCC
Source organism: Methylobacillus draconifructus (assembly GCF_045984385.1). Classification (NCBI taxonomy): domain Bacteria; kingdom Pseudomonadati; phylum Pseudomonadota; class Betaproteobacteria; order Nitrosomonadales; family Methylophilaceae; genus Methylobacillus; species Methylobacillus draconifructus. The sequence goes on along the minus strand of NZ_JBJQIJ010000002.1, from coordinate 146,294 downwards.
GAGCTACGTCTATTCCCGCGCCGCCCTGGAAAACGCCTATACCCGTTTTGCGGCGGGGTTTGCAGGCACGGACCACCTTGTCTGCTTCGCGGTGAAGTCCAACCCCAGCCTGGCGGTGCTCAACCTGTTCGCCCGCCTGGGCGCCGGCTTTGACATTGTCTCCGGCGGCGAACTGGCGCGGGTGCTGGCCGCAGGCGGAGACCCTGCGAAGGTGGTGTTCTCCGGCGTAGGGAAAAACGAAGTGGAAATGCAGGCCGCATTGGATGCGGGGATTTTCTGCTTCAATGTGGAATCCGCCAGCGAGCTGGACCGGCTCAATGACGTTGCTGGCCGCTTGGGTAAGACGGCGCCGGTTTCATTGCGCGTCAACCCGAACGTGGACGCCAAGACGCACCCCTACATCTCCACCGGGCTCAAGAACAACAAGTTTGGCGTGGCTTACGAAGATGCATTTAGCCTTTATAAGCGCGCATCTGGTTTGCCGCACATCGCTGTGCATGGGGTGGATTGCCACATTGGCTCGCAATTGACGGAACTATCTCCTTTCCTTGATGCGTTTGATCGCGTACTGGTGCTGGTGGATCAGCTTGAGGCAGAAGGCATTCATATCGAGCATATTGATCTCGGTGGTGGCATTGGTATCTGTTATGCAGATGAAACCCCGCCAGATTTCGCCGTATACGCAGCGGCTATGCTTGAGAAGCTAGGTGATCGTCAGGTCAAGTTGGTGTTTGAGCCAGGGCGTGCATTGGTCGGTAATGCTGGAGCCTTGATCACCAGGGTTGAATATCTGAAGCATACCGAAGCCAAGAATTTTGCGATTGTCGATGCAGCGATGAACGATCTCATGCGTCCAGCGCTGTATGACGCGTATCATGAGATCGCTGCTATTACCCCAGCAGTTGATCAATCTAAGGCTCAGGTATATGAAATTGTCGGCCCGGTGTGTGAGAGCGGTGACTTCCTCGGACATGACCGTACACTGGCATTGCAGCAAGGTGACCTACTGGCAGTTCTGTCTGCTGGCGCTTACGGCATGAGCATGAGCTCAAACTACAACACGCGCCCAAGAGCGGCTGAAATTATGGTGGATGGAGACCAGGTGCACCTGATCCGTCAGCGTGAAACCATAGAGCAACTGTTCGCCCTGGAAAAGATTCTCGGCTAAACTGTTGCGACAAGTCAAAAAAGATAAAAGGAGATTGAAATGCGCCTGATACTTGCCATTTTCCTACCCTGGTTGCAGTTCTTTACCATAGGTCGCCCGATTGCAGGCATCATCTGCCTCATCCTGCAAATTACTATTATCGGTTGGCTGCCTGCTGCGATCTGGTCCGTATATGCGTTGAGCGAATACAAGACTGATCAGAAAATCCAGAGAGCGTTGCAGAAGTAACCTGGGAGGTTTCCCTAAAATAAAAAAGCCAGCAATTTGCTGGCTTTTTTATTGTCTTTTGCATGAGGATCTTTAGGCAGGCCTCAGGAGCTTTTCCTTTGGCCCATCAGCGGCAATCTTGCCGCTATCCATGGCAATGATGCGTTGTACTGCCGTCATCATGGCGGCGCTATGGCTGATCATGACCAGGTTGCCATTGCCGATCACTTGCGGCAGGCGCTGGGCCAAGAGTTGTTCGCCTTCGGGGTCTAGGCCTAGGCTAGGTTCGTCCAGTAGCAGGATGTTGCTTTGTTGGGCAAAGGCTCTTGCCAAGGCTACTTTCTGACGTTGGCCGCCGGAGAGGTTACTACCGCGGTCAGCAATGGCCATGGTGAGCGTAAGCCTGCCTTGCTTGAGTTCATCCTCTAAGCCAGAGGCCCACAATGCGCGTTGCAGGCGTTCGCTCTGCGGTTTGCTACCAGCCAGCAATAAATTGGCTTCCAACGTGCCTGCAAACAGCACAGGCTCCTGTGGCTTGTAAGCCATCCAGCGTGCACGGTCTTCAGGGGCAATGGCATGCAGCTCATAGCCATCAATTAATATTTCACCTTCATCGGCAATACTTAATCCTGCTATCAGCTTGAGTAGCGTGCTCTTGCCTGCACCTGGACGGCCCAGCAGGCCGATTTTTTCGCCCGCGATAATGTTGAGGCTGACGTTATCCAGTGCAGCAGGGCGATCAGGATAACGCTTGGTCAGACGCAATAGGGTGATGTCACCCTTAGCTTCTGGCTTGTTCACCTTGAAGGAGGCATGCGGCGCGGATTGTGCAATGTCTTGGCTGACGCCGTGCGCAGCCTTGCCGGATTCCAGCAGGTCATCCATCCGTTTGGCAGAGCGGGCAAAGTCTTCCCATTTGCCGAGTACCAGATATAGCGAGGTTACCAACATCATGGCACGCGCTGCCAGCAGTGAGCAGGCAATGAGGCCGCCCACAGACAACATGCGTGCCTCGATCAGGTAGGCGCCTAGGGTGAGCACGGCTACCGTGGTGAAGGTCATCATGCCTGCTGAGAGGGTGTTGCTATGGCTGGCAGAAAGCCTGCGTGCGGCTTCCAGTTCACTTACTTTATCGGATTGCGTGCGCCAGCCTTGCAAGAGGCCGGTGACGCCTGGAATGGTGCGCACGACCTCCATGCCCTGCAATATCTCGCCGATATAAGCCATGCGCTGGGTGGAGGTTTTCTCGGCATCACGATTGAGGCGTAGCGTCTGGCGCTGTACCAGATAGCCGATGCCAGCGTAGAACAGGGTGAGCACACCAACCAGGATCATGATGGGCCAGGCGATGAAGCCAATCACCAGCATGTAGAGCAGGTAAAACGGCAGGTCGGCAATGGCGAGCAGGTAAGTGGAGGAAACGAAATTCAGCGCATTGGTGAGGTCACGATAGTGCGCTAGGAAAGTCGCCACGCCGCCTGCCGGCATGTCACGGTCAGCGAGCAGCTTGTGCCACAGCCCTTCATCGGTCTTGCGCGCCATATCCGCCGCCACCCGCTCCACCGTCCAGTTTCGGGTCACGCGCATGCCCACGTCCAGCGCGATGAAGATCAGCATGCCGATCACCAGTGCCCATAAGGTCTCGAACACGCCATTGCTGACGATCTTGTCGTACACCAGCATAGAAAACAGCGGCAGCAGGATCTGGCCGCTGTTGATCAATAGGCTGGAGAGGCTGACTTCAAGCCATTGCGATTTAAGCAACTGCCAAAGTGAATTAAGTGGGCGTTGTGTGCTTGGTACTGTCATTACACAGTGTGCCAAGTAACCTGTGCTATAGCTACATTTGCACTATTGTAGATAGTATAGACACCGTCTGAGAGATTGCTGAAGTTGGTGACCATTGGGTCAGTTGAAGCTGTACCTAAACGGACATATTCTCCAGTGTTCAATGCAAAGTTCAGATTATCTTCGCTGCCATGTTCTAGCCTCAATATGGTATTGCCGGAGGCATTTGCATTTCCTGTGACAATACTTTTTATGCTTGATGAGTCAACGGTGAGGGTCGTGGAAATTGCAGTGCTATCCCCCTGGATGTTTAGGATGTCGATATTTTTAACTAGGCTACTTAATGTGGAGAGTGCATATCCTGAGCCGTTAAAGCCACTAAGAATCAGTGTATCAGTATCGCTACCACCATCAATGCTGGTGAATCGGTTGTTGAATGCTGTACCACCGGATGCATCCACTGAGCCTAGAATTGTGTCGTTACCAGAGCCAGCGAGCACAGTGTCCTTTCCTTGCCGAGCATCAATCCAATCATTGCCAGCGCCAGCCTCAATGCGATTACTACCGCTACTTCCAATAATAATATCGTTACCGCTAGTCCCGATGACATTTTGTATATTGCGCAATGTATCTTGGCTATTAAAGTCGGAGTTTGCGTAGTCCTTAATATTGGTTGATTGTGCTGCAATGGTATAAGAGTTACCACCAACAGTGACAGTGCGATTTACGTTGCTCAAGTTAATTAAGCTGAAATCATTAGTAGTGGTAGGTACCCCTGATGAGTATTCGTAGCTTACTGTGTTGGTTCCAGCACCACCATCTAGAGTGTCTCGTCCACCGCCACCTAGCAGAGTGTCATTTCCAGCTCCACCTTCAATGAGATTGTCGTGAATGTTGCCTCTCAATCTATCATTGCCTGATCCACCAATTAAGTTGTTAATGTCGGAATAGGTGTCTCTAACATAGATGTTATTGGGGCCGACTGTACCAGCACTTCCGGTACCAGTGCCATCATCATTTAAGGTGGCTGTGACATTGATGGTGATACCTTCATAGCTGGCTGTATTATTGCCTGAACCCCCATGAAGTTGATTGGTACCTGTGCCGCCAATTAACTTGTCATCGCCATCGCCACCATATAACGTATCGTCGCCAGCACCTCCATTCAGCGTGTCATTAGCGGCACCGCCTTGGATAAGGTTATTCGCGTCGTTACCGGTAATATTATTGGTCGCTGTAGCAGAACCGATGATATGGGTAAAGTGATATAGGTCATCTATCTGAGATGCACCAATTTTGCCAGAGCCTTTTGCATCACCATTTCCTAGCGTTACAGTCACAGTATCTGTGGCGTTAAGATAACTCAGTGTGTTGTTATTTCCACTGCCACCATCCAGCGTGTCACCAGCAGCTCCAGTGTTAGCAATACCTTCAATCGTATCATCGCCATTGCCCCCTAAAATATAGTTGGCATTTTGATTACCAATTAAATGGTCATCGCCCCCTGAGCCAACAATGTTCTCAAGATTGCTTAACGTATCCTTGGTATTGCTCCCATTTAATCCATCCCACCATGTTTTACCAGCGCGTAAATCAACGAACACAGATTGACTTACGTTAACGTAGCTAATAGTGTCAGAATCTTTTGTTGCACCTGTAGCTGTATTTTCACCACCGTCAATCGTATTGTTGCCTGTGCCTACAATAATGAGATCATTGCCTGTACCACCATTTATGACGTTATCCCCATCGCCAGCCACGATAGTGTCGTTACCTGCACCACCATTTAATGTGCTATTTCCATTGCCAGAAACAATAGAGTCATTGCCTGCACCAGCAGTGACTTGGTTATTTCCATCGCCAGCATTAATGTCATAGCCAAGGCCGCGTGCAGGTAGCACAAATAATGCATTCCCTTTAGCATCAACTGCAGCAAATTGTGCTTCAGTTGTGGCATCTCGATATGTGAAATAGAAGTCTTTCGCTACTTGGAAGCTTAATGGGCCTGTTGAGCCATGGATAACCGCTTGTAGGGTGAAATCCTGATCCGTGACATCTATACCATCTGCAGTCAACGGATAGGTAATTTCTAAGCTGACACCGTATGAGCCATCTGCTTGCTGCACTAATGCATCAGCAGAAATTTTCCATCCAGAGCCATCTTGTACAATCGAACCAGGATTGCCAGTGCTTAGGCTTAATGTTACTCCCGCCGGCAGATTGGTAGGAATGATGACAAAAGAATCAACGGTATTAAATCCATTTGTTGAAATGAAGAGATTCTTACTCCATTCATTGCCGGAAAATTGAGCACTTGTATTGATGACATCATTGCCTGATGAACTGCCAGTAATAATTTCCCGGTAAGCTTGTGCGGCAGCTTCTCCCGCATTAGCTGTGTGAGTTGCATCATTCGGGTCACGTGCACCAGTTGGCAAGTCACTGCGCAATGATGCGCCAGTTTTGAAATCAGCACTTACATATAACTTGCCATCAATGACTGGAAATCCAATATTTTGTAATTTTTCTAATGTTTCTGACGATTCAACCCGATTCCCCAAGCGATAAGTAGATGGCTGATCCACTCTCGGCGGAATAATCGCATCCATGAATTCGCCGCTGTTATTACCACGCCCATTGATACTGCCGCGTTGTACTTGCGCGGCTTGAGGCAAGGTAGGTGCTTGCGGCAATGGGGCAGCAGGTGCTGTAGGAGCCGATGTATGGTTGTTCAGAGCCATGAACAGCGAGGTGTAGTCGATCTCGTCAGGCTGCAGCTCGGTCAAGCGGGTATCGATGTTCTCGCTGATGATGCGCAGGTTGCCGGCATCGGCGGCATCGACGGTGCCGACCTGCTGGAACAGCTCGGTCAGGCTGGTGTTGAATTTGTCGCCGTCGAACTCGACCTTGGGGGCGTCGGTCTCCAGGGCGTCGAGCGCGCCGTTGGGAATGATGATGTAGCTGCCATCGGCAAAGCCCAGCACCAGGTCGACGTCGGCAACGTCTACCGATTTGAGCGCACCATGGCTTTCCGTCAGGCGGATGATGCCGTCTGCATCCGCATGTACCCGCGTGACGTTGGTCACGTGGTTCTGCTTGGTGCTCGGGCCGTTACGCTGTTCAGTGACTGCGGGTTGGGTAATTGCCATGGTAGTGCTCCTTCTTTAATTTGCTGCCCGGCTATTGCCGGGACACTCAAAACTTAAGGCCGGGCCGTCGTCATCAACGGCGTTGCTTGCCTGCCTCTTCCAGCAGGCTCGCCAGCACGGCGCGTTGTTCGGCGGGCGAGAATCTGTCCATCATGTTGGTGATGTTGGTGCGCAGCTCCATCGAGTCGTCCGTCATACGCGTCATCATGTCGCTCATGCGAGAGAGATCGGTTCCCTGCCGTGCGGTAGTCTGGATCAATTCGGAGAAGTGGTCGTTGAGCTGGGAGAGCATATCGGCGTTGCCGCGCTCCATCATGCTCAAGATGGTGCCGAGCTGACGACCCACGCGTTGCAGTTCGCCGCGGAATTGCGAGACGGATTCGTTGTGGTCCGCCATGGCGCGCATCATCTCGCTGCGTTGCTTGTTGAAGTTGTCCAGCTCGGCCTGCAAGGCGCGATCCTGTAGGCGTGAGGATTCACTCAGGCGTTCCTCGATGCGGCGTAGCACGCGGATTTCCTCGGTGGCCACTTCGCGGCGGAACTTGAGCTCCGCAGGGTCCATGTTGGCAAGATAGCCAGCGCCGCCGGCAGTCCCGGACTCGATGACCACTGTTTCGCCGTCTGTCGTGGTGGCGACATTGCCACTTTGGCCATTGTTGGCAAGGCGTGCAATCGCTTGTTCGATGTGCTGGGCCACTTCGGAGCCGAGGATGGAGAGGACTTCCTGGGTACAGCGGCGCACTGCCACCATCATGAATCCCAACACGATGGAACCGAGCAGGCCGAACAGGGAGGCCGAGAAGGCGATGCCCATGGAACGCATCGGGGCGCGCATGCGCGATACCATGTCGCGGAAGACTTCGACCGGGCTGTCCACGCCGACGTTGATGGTGGCGAAGCTGGAAATCAGCACCGCAATGTCATCCAGGGTCGCCAGCAAGCCGATGAACGTACCCAGCAGGCCGAGGCCGACCAGCAGGCTGGTGAGGAACTGCGGCAGGGCGTTGCGGTTGGTCAGGCGGCGGCCGGCACTGTTGAGTTCGGCATCGATGGCGACCTGTTCCTGGTGGGCGATGCCGCGGCCGCTGGAGGTGGCCATCATGCGCAGCACGTATGCGATGTCGCCATCGTAAGCCTGTGCCCTATCCTGCAGTTGGGCTGGGCTCTCGCCGGATTGCACGGCGTTGGTATAGTCCTCCAGCTTGTTTGCTTCCTTTAGCAGGCGGCGCACATTGAACAGGATCAGGATGCCTCCAAGGATGGTGATAAAGAAGATGGCGTAATTGATCTGCGGATGAGGGTTCTCGACCAGCGTCTTGAGGATGGCCTCATGATAGACGGCAGCCCCCAGCAAAAGCAGCACAAATGGCAAAGCCGCGTAAAAGTAATAAATTCTTAGTCGCTTCAGCATGTGGAACTTACCTTTAACAAATAATCTTTATCTCGGATCGCGGAATACGCGATCCCCAAAACGCATCATCGGCGACAGCAGGTAGGAAAGCACGGTGCGCTTCCCCACGACAATATCCGCCGTCACTGACATCCCCGGCGAGATCGGGCCGGCGGATTTCGCCAGCTTGATTTCGCTGATGCTCCCTACATCTACCCTCACCCGGTAGTAATACCCTTCACGCTCGTCGAACAGCGTGTCCGCGCTCACTTCGGTGACCTTGCCGGGCAAGGCGCCGTAAGTGGCATAGTCGAATGCGCCGATGCGCACCCGCGCCGGCAAGCCGTTGCGCAGGTTGGCGCGGTCGTCCGGCCTGGAGCGTGTTTCCACCACGATGTGCTCGTCTTCCGGGGTGATCTCCAGCAGCGGCTCGCCCGGCCGGATCACGCCCCCCACCGTCGACAACATCATGCGGTTGACGAACCCCGCCATCGGCGCGCGTACGATGTTGCGGTCCAGGCGGTCCACATTGGTCTCGAATTCCAGCGTGGATCTTTGCAGTTCTGCCCGCACATCCGTCAATTGGGCCGTGGCATCCGCACGGAAGCGCGCCCAAAGTTCGCCTATCTTGGACTCGATTTCCGCTTGCGCCGCCTTCAGGCGGGGCAACGCCGCTTCTGCTTCGCGCAGTTGCGACTCCATGCGTTGCAAGCGGCTTTCCGCATCCAGCAACTCCATCTTCGAAGCTGCGCCGTTCTTGTTCAGGCCTTCGATCAGCCTGTGCTGCTGGCGCGCCAGCTCTATCTCCGAAACCAGGTTCCTGCGCCGGGTCTCGATCTCGGCAATCTCACCGCGGCGCTGGGCGCTTTGGTCGCGCAACACGCGGGATTCTTCATTCACGCTGGAAACCCGCGCCTGCAGCGCCGCGGCTTCCACTTGCTTCACTTCTGCGTCATGCAGGTCGGCAGGGAATTCGATGCTGTTCTTGCCGCGTGCTTCTGCCAGCAACCGCGCCTCGCGGCCTCGCAGGGCGTCGCGCTTGGTGCGCTCCTGGCCGAGGTCGGAGCGTGCCTTGATGTCGGAAAGCTCGATCAACGGCTGGCCTGCCTTGACGACTTCGCCTTCCTGCACCAGGATGGTCCTGACAATCCCGCCTTCGAGGTGCTGCACGATCTGCGCCTTGCCTGCCGGCACTACGCGGCCCACCGTGCGCACAATCAGGTCAACCCGCGCCAGGGCTGCCCAGGCGACCAGCGCCACGACTGCGAGGACACTGACCAGGACGAAGGCCCGGGAAGGCGTCATGGCAGTCCATTGTTTGCGTAGCCAGCTCATGCCGTTCAGCGACCTGCTTAAGGCTTATTGCCAGCCGGTACGACCGATACCAGCGAGCTGTCCGACCTGGCGTTGCCATCTACGATGGAAACGCGGATCCGGTCTGCGGGCAGCTTCATTTCGATCAACAGGTTGCGTACCGCCATTGCGCGATAGAACGCAAGGCGCCGCGCTTCAGTGAAGCCCGGGGGCACGCTGACTTCCAGGGTCGCGCCGCCGCTCTCCACGATGGCTTGCAATGGGCCGCGCAATTCATCGGCCTCGTTGGTGGAGATGGTGATGGCATCATCGACGAAGTCGACGATCAGGCCGCCCTGGGAACCGGTAATGGTCATGTCGGGCTCTTCGGCGCGGATGGTGGCGGAAACCACGCGGCGCGGGCTGTCGCGGCCGGCAGATTTTTCATGTTGCAATGCGGCCAGCTCCTGCTTGAGGCGGCGTGCCTCATCGTCCTTGCCTTTGAGCGCAGCGAGTTGCTTTTGCAATGCATCGACCTGCAATCGCAGACGGGCGGCATCGTCATCGGATTGATGCGAAGTGGATTCCACTGCCTCCATATCGGAAGGCGTTAGCTGAGAGACCAACTGCTGTTCCTCGGTCGGAGGAGCTACTGGCGTTTCTGCGCTAATATGGCGGCGTCCCAGTTCCATGGCGAAGATGAACACGGCAATGGTGAGGATCACCACGACAAACAGCAGGTTCAGCACCAGGTTGCTGACTGCATCGACGTAGCCGGGCCAGAAAATGCCTGAGTCTTCCTGTTCGTTATCAAGCTGCATGGCGTTCTCTCACCTATTCCTTGGGCAGCGGCGTGGCCGTGCCTTCTTCCTGCGGGTTCAGCGGCATTGTCACGGCATCGTCCGTGCTATTGCTGGCCGGGCCGAAGCCAGGCGTCTTGCTGGCGGCGACCACGGTCATGGGCTGCGATTGGCCGAGCAGGCGGTTGATTTGCGACAGGGCGTCAATTTCCTGCGCATGCAGCGTCACCAGGCGGGTACGCGCCTGGTACTGGCGGTCGTAAACATCCAGCAGGTCCAGCAGGGATTGGTTGCCCGCGAACATTTTCTCCGACATGGCGTTGGCGGCCGACGTGATGGCGTTCAGTTCGCGATAGCCCGCCACCAGTTGCTCGCGGGAAGATTCGAGGATGGCGTATTGCGAGATCATGGCCTGGCTGATACGGCGCTGCAGGTCGTCGAGGCGGTAGCGCACCTCCTCGATGCGCGAGAGCTTTTCCTTGGTCATGTAGTAATCGCTGCCGCCGTTGAGCAGGTTCCAGTTCAATACCACCATGAAGCGCTTGTCGTCCTGTTCGCCTACGGGGCCACCGGCGTTATCGGTGGTCCACCTGGAAAGCTCCAGGTCCAGGCGCGGGGCATAACGCGAGCGTGCGACGTTCTGGTCGATTTGGGAAGCGCGCAGCTCTTCGCGTATCGAGGCGATGTCGGGGCTGTTGTTCATCGCGATCTTGATGGCGTCGGCAGCCGTGGACGGGATGACGCCCATGTCCTCGCGTTCCGGCAGGCGGATGTTTTGCGGCGCGACGTTGGTCAGGCGCAGGAATTCAATGCTGGCGGCCGAGTGGGCGGCTTCCTGCTGGGTGCGTGCCGAACGGGCGGACAGGCTGCGCGCACGCACGCGTTCGCGGTCGGCATCGCTGGAAGCGCCCGCGGTGGCGCGCTTGTCCACGTAGGTGAACAGTTCGTTGAGCTGGTTCTCGTAACCCAGCGACAGGTCGGCGATCAACCGGCTGGTGGTCAGGCCGAGGTAGGCGTTGACGGTGGAAAGCCAGGCATCGCCCTGGCTGCCGCGGCGGCTTTCCTCGCGCGAATTGATGACGGCCTGGCGGCGCTTCCAGTCATAGATGCTGGGCAGGTCCATCAACGGCTGGCGCAGTGTGATCACGCGGTCGGTGCGGGTATGGTGCGACTCCTCCATGCGAGAGCCGGTGCGTGCGTCGATGGCGGAGGAGGGCGACGATATCTCGCGTCCCTTGCCGTAGCGCACGGAAAGATTGGGCAGCAGCAGGCCGCGTGCCTGCTTGGATTGCGCTTCTGCCTGGTTCACGCGTTCGTCGGCGATATGCACGTCGCGGCTGAAGTCCACCGCGGCATCGGTGGCCGCGCGGATATCCATGGTGTCGGTGATCGTAGCCGGCAATTGCGCGGAGTGGACTTGCTCCGCGTATTCGCTGCTCAGGTATTCATTGTGGATTTCATTGGCAACCGCCACGGGAATGGTGCTGATGCCGAACAGGCGCGACAAGTGCAGCTCATCGACTGCGGCCGCTGACTGGGCTTGGGTCGGCAGGTCCAGGTTGAGCGATTGCAGGCCAATCGGCGCGACACGGGTTTGGGCTGCCTGCTGTGGTTGAGCTGCATTGCCAACGAGTGCTGGCGCTGCGGGAGGCGCGGCCAGCTGCTCGGGCGTTGTCGGCGCGACCACTAGCTGGGGCTGTTTCAGGCCCTGCTCGGTTGCCTTCACCGCTTCGCTGGCGGCATTGGCCGCTGCGGTAGCGGCGCTGGCTGCGGCCGTCGCAGCTGCGGCAGCTGCATTGGCTGCCTCAACCGCCGCATGTGCGGCGCTTGATGCAGTCTGCAATACGCTGGCAGGTGCGTTGGTGATTTCCCCTTGCGGTTCGGCAGCCCAGGCTGCTGTCACCACTAACATAGGCCATGTACATTTAAACATGAAGTGTTTGCGGTTGTTTAACACGTTCAACCCTTAGTGATTTTTATAGATAACCAGGCGGGATTTTTCCCTACCTGTTGTTTCAATCTAGCTCAAAACCCATTGCTTGAATGTCAATCATTGTGAATCGCACCGAGCTTCCGTTGGCTCACGCGACTGGCAGCAACTCATCACAGAGCATTTATTGCGCCAATGTGATGAGCCGCGGGCTAGTCTAATGATGTACTAGATAAATGTCATTGTTTTTATAGGGTTTTTAGTCCTATCGGACTATGGGGATATCTTGAAGGCGGCGTTGAGGTGGGATGGCGGACGATCAAAATCCAGCGGCGGAATGTCGACATTCCGTCACTGTTGTCGGCTTTTCGGCGGCTTGGCCGCTTAATCGAAGATCACGGTTTTGTTCGCGTAGAGCAGGATGCGGTTTTCGATGTGCCAGCGCACGGCGCGGGATAATACGACGCGCTCAAGGTCGCGGCCTTTCTGGATCAGGTCTTCGACCTGGTCGCGGTGGGAAATGCGGGCGATATCCTGCTCGATGATGGGGCCTTCGTCCAGGACTTCCGTGACATAGTGGCTGGTGGCGCCGATCAGCTTGACCCCGCGCTCGAAAGCGCGGTGGTAGGGACGGGCGCCGATGAATGCTGGAAGGAATGAATGGTGGATGTTGATCACGCGATGCGGGTAGCGCTTGACGAAATCCGGCGAGAGAATCTGCATGTAGCGCGCCAGTACGATGAGGTCGACCTGGTATTCGTCGAATAAGGCGAATTGCCGCGCTTCTGCCTCGGCCTTGTTTTCCTTGGAGACTTCGATATGGAAGAAAGGAATGCCGTAGAACTTGGCGAGGTTCTCAGTATCGCGATGGTTGCTGATGATGAGCGGGATGTCGCAATCCAGCTCGCCGCTCTGGTGGCGGTGCAGCAGGTCGACCAAGCAGTGGTCATATTGCGAGACCATGATGGCCATGCGCGCGCGGCGCTGGGAGCCCTTGAGTTCCCAATCCATACTGAACTGGTCGGCAATCGGCGAAAAATGCTCGTTGAAGTTGTCGAGGTTGACTTTTGCGCCGTCCAGGTCGAATTCGACGCGCATCAGGAACAGGCTGTTCTCGGCATCCTGGTGCTGATCCGCATGCAGGATGTTGGCATCGTGGCGATAGAGAAAATCGGCAATCGATGCGACGATGCCCTTGCGGTCGGGACATGTCACAAGTAGGGTTGCGGTGTTTTTCATCGTGGCTCTGGCGGCATTAAACGCAAAAGCCGCCATTATACTGGGATTTGATGAGCATTGTCCGGCGGCGATTTGTCGCTTGCCTCTCTGGCGAAAATATCGTGAACAGCCTCTCATGCAGGCAATCCGGCCTGCCTGCGGAGGATTGAAAGTTATGATGAAGACAAGCCGTGTCTGTGGTATCGTTTGCCAGTAACAATAACAGTAGCCTCAGCCTGTTGTTCAGGCCCGCAAGGCGCGTTGCGGACAATTGTCTGATGGTGTGGTCAAGACCGTGAAAAAACAATTACCTTATTTCCTGCTGGTATTCCTGATTCCTGTGACCCTGGTGCTGTGGTGGTGGGGTTTGTTTTCATCTGCCGATGTCGAGATCGCCGAGCGCGGCAATTACCGTTACGCCTACCTGGAAGCCGAAGGGCCGTATTCCAAGCTTTCCAGCAAGCAGGAAGAGGTGCTGCACGAACTGGTGGAGCAGAATATAAAGCCCGGCCCGGAAATCACCCTGATCTTCAGCGATCCGCGCACCACGCCGTACAAGGAGCTGCATGCGCGCGCAGGGTTCATCATTGACGCCGACGCCAAGCCGGCCGCACCGATCCAGGTGGATACCGTGCCTGTGCGCAAGGTGTTTGTCGCGAGCATCAAGGCACATCCCTTGCTTGCTTACGGCAAGACGTATTCCAAAGTGCTGGATTTCGTCAAAGCCAAGGATACGACTTTGAACCTGCCCACAGTGGAGATTGTGGATGACAGCGTGCTGAGTGTCGAAATGCCGTTGGAGCCGGTCGAGGAAGCGGAACAGAATACGGAACGCAATGCGGGAGAATCGCCTTGAACTTCATTGCACTGATTGGCGCGCTGGCGCTGACTTACTACCGGCCGCATCGCAAGCTGGACTGGTTGCAGGAGATCGTCGCGCCCTTGGTCCAGCTGCTCGAGCGTAACTTCAACGGCGGCAACCGCCTGCAGGGCATGACGGCCTGGGCGCTGGTCGTGCTGTTGCCCAGCCTGCTGGTCGGCGCGGTCTATTACGTGCTGCTGCAGGTGAACGCGATTCTCGGCATCGTATTCGGCGTGGCGCTGCTTTACTTCACCTTGCGCTTGAGCCAGTTCGGCCCGCGTGCAGAGGAGATCATTGCCGCATTGCGCACCGGCAATATCGACGAGGCCCGCCTCTTGCTGGGGCAGTGGGAGAAAATCGACAGCGACAGCTTCACGCTGACCCAGGTAGCGCAGGTGAGCGTGGAGACGGTCTTGTCGCGCTCCCATTACGGCCTGTTTGCGCCGATTTTCTGGTTTGTCATCCTGGGCCCGGCTGGCGCGTTGTTCTACCGGTTATCCCATATCGTTACCATGGAGTGGCAACCGAATGAGGCGACGCCCTTCAATGACTGGGCGCGCAAGGTGTTCCGCTGGCTCAATTGGCCGCCTGCATTCGTGACCGCGGGCAGTTTTGCGATTGTGGGCGATTTCGAGGATGCGATCTATTGCTGGCGTTCCCAGGCCGAGACCTGGTCGGACAAGGCGATGGGCATGATCCTCGCGAGCGGCGCAGGCGCATTGGGCGTGAGGATAGGCGAGCCGTTGCCGATGAACGGCATTCTGGTGTTCCGCCCTGAAATCGGCTTGGGCGATGCCGCCGATGCGGACTACCTGCGCAGCGCGGTGGGCCTCGTCTGGCGTGTGCTGGTATTGCTGATCGGATTATTGCTGCTGCTGACGTTTGCCCACTGGCTGGGCCAGTGACAAGCGTTGCAGCGAGCGACATTGTAGAGAGACTATGGATATTGTATTAGCCAACCCGCGCGGGTTTTGTGCAGGCGTAGACCGCGCGATCATTATCGTCGAACAGGCGCTGGAGAAATTCGGCGCGCCTATCTATGTGCGCCACGAAGTGGTGCACAACAAGTTCGTGGTCGATGACCTCAAGAAAAAAGGCGCGATCTTCGTCGAGGAACTGGACGAGGTGCCCGCCGGCAATACCGTGATCTTCAGCGCGCACGGGGTTTCCAAGGACGTGCGTGCCGAGGCGGAAGCCCGCGGCCTGCAGGTATTCGACGCCACTTGTCCGTTGGTGACCAAGGTGCATATCGAGGTGGCCAAGATGCGCGCCTCCGGCAAGGAAATCATCATGATCGGGCATAAGGGGCATCCCGAGGTGGAAGGCACCATGGGCCAATCCGAGGGCGGCATGTACCTAGTGGAGTCGCCGGAGGATGTGGCGACGCTGCAGGTGAAAGACCCGGCGCAATTGGCCTATGTGACGCAGACGACCTTGTCGATCGACGATGCCGCGTCGATCGTGAGCGCGCTCAAGGCCAGGTTCCCCGAGATCACCCCGCCGCGCAGCGATTCCATCTGCTACGCGACGCAGAACCGCCAGGATGCGGTCAAGGTCATGGCGCGGGATTGCGATCTCGTGATCGTGGTGGGCTCGCCCAACAGCTCCAATTCCAACCGTTTGCGCGAAGTGGCGCAGAACCAGGGGATCGAGTCCTACATGGTCGATAACGCCTCTTTCCTCGATCCTGCCTGGATCGCCGGCAAGAAGCGCGTAGGCGTATCTGCGGGCGCTTCCGCACCCGAGGTATTGGTGCAGGAAGTGATCAACAAGCTCAGGGAGCTGGGGGCTGCCGAGGTGCAGGAACTCAACGGCGTGGTGGAAAACGTGGTGTTCAAGATACCGCGCAACTTGGCCGAGGCTTGAAATATCGAAATTGAAAATAAAAAAGGGCGGTCAAACCGCCCTTTTTTGTGTACATGAGCTATCGTCAGGATTGTTTGCGCAGGTTGTCCAGGCTGAATGCCGTCGGCGCGTGCAAGGCCAGGGTGATATAGCCTCCGGCCAGGGCAAGGTACTGCATCAGGCCGATCAAGCCGCTGCCGGGGGTAGGGTCGGGCAGCTTGAGGAAAATGGCGACGAAGATCGCATAGACTGCCAGCACATAGGCGGACAGCTTGGTCTTGAAGCCCAGCAATAGGCTCAGGCCAAAAATCAACTGCACCAGGATCATCAAGGGCGCGAAAACGCCCGGCAGGCCGAAGTGGCCGAGGTACATCTGATATTGCTCGTAGCCGCTGGGGTTTTGAAAGATGATCGCCAGCTGGAACAGGATGGCGACCAAGAAAATTTGCGCCAATAGAATACGTCCAAGGAAACCTAAAAACTTCGTCATCGTCTTACCTTCTCGTCCAAGTACACAAACATGTGTCTACGTTAATTTTTATATCGATTTCATCAATCGAGGCGAGCATAGATGATGCCTGTAAGCGCCATGCACCGCAATACTTGTGAAGGCTGCATGGCTGGGCCGGCATGAATTTCCCTCACAAGAAAAGAAAGAACACTGACATGAGCTTTTATGTAAGGCAGGCTGACTGGATAAGCGATCAAGCGCAGATATCGGCGATTCGCCAGCAAGTTTTCATCGACGAACAGCATGTGCCGGCCGAACTGGAGTGGGACGGATTGGACGAGACGGCCCTGCATCTGCTTGCCGTCGCAGAGGACGGCAAATCGATCGGCTGTGCGCGTATCCTCAGCGACGGCAGCATTGGCCGCATGGCCGTCTTGCAAGCCTGGCGCAGGCAAGGCGTCGGCCAAGCGCTATTGCAGGCGGCCATCGAGTCGTGCCGGCAGAATGGCTGGTTCGATATCCACGTCTCCGCCCAAACCCATGCGCTGGCTTTTTATGAGCAGGCCGGATTCCACGGCGTCGGCGAAGAGTACATGGATGCGGGCATCCCGCATCAAGCCATGAAGCTGCACATCAGCAACTAATTATCTTTTCTTATCAAGTTGCTATTCGACCGCATTGCGTCGGCGAATGTGGCACATTTTCTTTCTTCATTTTAAAGGCAAATAGTCTCTCGAGCCTGTTTTCAAGACTAGGTGGAGGACTATGCACGTCTTCATCCTGTTGTCTTTCGCCGTCTGCAATATTCCCTCCGCTTGTTCACTATCAACAATATTTGCATCACCATTTTTAGGGGAATTTCAAATGATTGCGCGTACTCTAGTGCTCCTTGCCGGGCTTTCCATGTCTGCCCTGGCATTTGCCCAACCCTCTCTCAACCTTTCCGACTATACCCTGGGTTACAGATTCAACCTGCCCGGCCAGATAGGCATGGTAGGCGAAGCCTCGGCCATTACCTACAACTGGGATACCGGCACCTTGTTCGTCGTCGGCGATGAGGCCGAAGCCATCGTCGAAGTGACCAAGACCGGCGAAGTCGTCGGTCATATGACACTGAATTTTGGCTCTAATTTCGACGCCGAATCCTTGACTTATATCGGCAACGGCCAGTTCGCATTGGGCGAAGAGCGTACCCAGAGCGTGTACAAGATTGATTACCAGGCTGGCACGACGCTGAGCCTTTCCTCAGTTACGCCTGCCTACTCTTTCGGTAGCTACAGCAATAACGAGGGTCTGGAGGGCTTGAGCTGGGATCCGCGTACTAACACCTTGATTGCCGTGAAGGAAAAGAATCCTCAGGCAATTTACGAGGCTGAAGTTGATTTCGATGCCCGCACAGGCAGCCAGAGCATTTTGTTCAATGCCGCACTGCTTGGCTTGCAGGACCTTTCCGATGTGCAAGTGCTTGCTACCGTACCTTCATTCCTCGGCACCGGACTGGATGACAACCTGTTGATCATCAGCCAGGAGTCACGCCTGCTGCTGGAAGTGACTCGTACCGGCGAAATACTGGGCTCCATCGATCTCCGCCGTCTGAGTGGCACTGCCGAAGGCGTGACGATTGATGAACTGGGCAATATTTATATTTCTGATGAACAGCCTCGCGTGTTTGTATTCCTGCGCCCGACGCCTGCCGTGCCTGAGCCTGAAACCTATGCACTGCTGCTGGCCGGCCTTGGCCTGCTTGGCTTCGCTGCACGCCGCCGCGCTGCATAAAGATTCTTCTGTAGTGCCTGTGTTGTTGTTTTTTTAATAATATTTTTCAAATCAGAGAGGTTAATCATGAATGCCATCAATAAATTGATTGCTGCCGGCGTTCTCGCTGCCAGCGCTTTTACCGCCGTTCCTGCTTTCGCGGCTAACGCCTACAACGTCTATATCACCGAGTGGAACTACCAGAGCCGCGTTGCGGATGAAAAGGGCGAGTACATCGAGCTTACCAACCTTGGCCAATTCGATGTCGATTTCACTTACTGGAGCTACGACGACGACAGCCGTCAAAGCTTTACTTTCGACCTGTCCGATTTTGGTATCGTCAAGGTCGGCGAGTCCGTCATCCTGACCGAAATCAGCGCTGACTTGTTCCGTACCCGCTGGGGCCTGGATGACTCCGTCAAGATCATCGGCGACTTTAACCCCAATCTGGGCCGCGCTGATGAAATCAACATCTACGATGCCGATGAAAACCTGGTGGACCGCCTGACCTATGGCGACAATACCATTGGTGGTATTCGCGCACGCTACAACAGCGGTATTCCTGGCAGCGTGGACGTGCTGGGCGAAAACAACGTACACGGTTGGGTGTTGTCGCAAGTGGGCGATTCCGAAGGCTCCTGGCGTTCCACAGTGGGCGATATCGGCAGCCCTGGCCAGACCAACCTGACGATTGCGGCTGTACCGGAACCAGAAACTTATGCCTTGCTGCTGGCCGGTCTTGGCTTGGTAGGTTTTGCAGCACGCCGCCGTAAGGCAGCTTGAGCGGTAAAGCTAAAAGTACTATCTAAATGAAAACGGCTCTCCATAAGGAGGGCCGTTTTTTTTTATTAGGGCGAGCGCAGCGAAGCCAAGTCACTGTTGCTTTTGACGTTGGGTTTGGATTCCCCGTCTGGCTGCGCCAAGTAGCGCAGTGCTGGATGGAAATAAGGCTTGCGTCTGTCTGAGCGCAGCGAGTTCAGCAAGCCGCCATCCAGCACGAGCAACGCAGGGGACCGGGAGCTTTGCTCCCGGCGTAGACTCCGGGGTCGCCTTTTGTTTGGTTCCTGTATTTTGGCGAAGCAAAATAAAGGGACTCGCTGACAAGCGAAAGGCAACGGGTCAATGACTTGCGATAGGGGTCAAGACCACTTTCTAATCCAACAACTATCTAACTAAACCCATCCAATTCAACGAGCTCTGGTCTTTATCATTACTGAAGCGTGATGCAAGGAAGGGTTTCGCCCCGCCGGGCGAGTATCTTTCTTTTGTTTCGCCAAAAGAAAGATACGAAAGAAAAGGCGACCCGATTGTCTGCGTCCCTACACTACGTTCCGGGCAACCTGCGTTGCTCGCTTTTAATGGGGACTGGCTGAACTCGCTGCGCTCAGACAGACGCCAGTCCTGTTTCCATTAAAAGCTGCGCTACTCGGCGCAGCCAGACGGGGAGTTCAACGTCAACCCCATACTTGGCATTGCTGCGCTCGCCCTTATTTGGATGTTGTTTCAGCGTTTCAGCATTGATTTGAGGTATTTCCCGGTATAACTGGCCTTGGTATCAGCAACTTCTTCCGGCGTGCCGCAGGCAATCATGGTGCCGCCGCCATCGCCGCCTTCCGGGCCCATGTCGATGATCCAGTCCGCGGTCTTGATGACGTCCAGGTTGTGCTCGATGATGACGATGGTGTTGCCGTGGTCGCGCAGGCGGTGCAATACGTCGAGCAGCAATTGGATGTCGGCAAAATGCAGGCCGGTGGTAGGTTCGTCGAGGATATAGAGGGTCCTGCCGGTATCGCGCTTGGATAGTTCCAGCGCCAGCTTTACGCGCTGCGCCTCGCCGCCCGACAGCGTGGTCGCGGACTGGCCCAGCGTGATGTAGCCGAGGCCGACATCGAGCAGCGTCTGCAGTTTGCGGGCGACCACGGGCACGGCATCGAAGAATTCACGCGCCTGTTCCACGGTCATTTCCAGCACTTCGTGGATGTTCTTGCCCTTGTAATGGATTTCCAGTGTTTCCCGGTTGTAGCGGTGGCCCTTGCAGACGTCGCAAGGCACGTAGACATCCGGCAGGAAATGCATCTCGACGCGGATCACGCCATCGCCCTGGCAGGCTTCGCAACGTCCGCCCTTGACGTTGAAGGAATAGCGGCCGGGGCCGTAGCCGCGGGCGCGGCTTTCCGGCACGCCGGCAAACAGGTCGCGGATCGGCGTGAATACGCCGGTATAGGTGGCCGGGTTGGAGCGCGGTGTACGGCCGATCGGGCTTTGGTCGACATCCACCACCTTGTCGAAGAATTCCAGGCCGGAGATTTCCTCGAAAGGCGCTGGCTCGGTCGAGCTGCCGTAAAGATGCCGTGCGACCACGCGGTACAAGGTATCGTTGATGAGCGTGGACTTGCCCGAGCCTGATACGCCGGTGACGCAAGTGAGCAGGCCGACCGGCAACGCGAGGTCCACGTTCTTGAGGTTGTTGCCGCTGGCCTGCGTCAGCTTGAGCCAGCGCTTGGGATCAGGGACGTGGCGCTTCTTGGGGACGGCAATTTCCTTGGCGCCGCTGAGATATTGCCCGGTAAGCGATTGCGGGTTGTTCTGGATTTCGGCCGGGGTGCCTGCGGCCACGATGTTGCCGCCATGCTCGCCTGCCCCGGGGCCGATATCCACTACATAATCCGCTTCCATGATGGCATCCTGGTCGTGCTCGACGACGATGACGCTGTTGCCGATGTCGCGCAGGCGCACCAAGGTCTGCAGCAGGCGGTCGTTGTCGCGCTGGTGCAGGCCGATGGAAGGTTCGTCAAGCACATACATGACGCCGGTAAGGCCGGAGCCGATCTGCGAGGCCAGGCGGATGCGCTGCGCCTCGCCGCCCGAAAGGGTTTCGGCGGAACGGGACAGGGAGAGGTATTCCAGCCCGACATTGGTGAGGAATTTCAGCCGGCTGCCGATTTCCTGCACGATCTTGTCCGCAATGGCGAGCTTTTGCCCTGTCAGCTCGATATGCTCGAAGAAATGCAGTGCCTGGCGCAGCGGGGCTTCGCACACTTCATGGATGTTCTTGCCGCCTACCTTGACGTGGCGCGCCTCGCGGCGCAAGCGCGTGCCGCCGCAATCCGGGCAGGCTTGCGAGTTTAGGTACTTGGACAGCTCCTCGCGCACCGTGATGGAGTCGGTCTCGTGGTAGCGGCGCTGCAGGTTGTTGAGGATGCCTTCGAAGGTATGGGATTTTTCATACAGCTTGCCGCGCTCGTTGAGGTACTGGAAAGTGATCGCTTCCTTGCCGCTGCCGTTGAGCAGCACCTGCTGCACTTCATCGGGCAATGCCTCGAAAGCCGTCTCCAGGTCGAATCCGTAATGCTGAGCCAGGCTTTGCAGCATCTGGAAATAGAACTGGTTGCGCTTGTCCCAGCCCTTGATCGCGCCGCTGGCAAGCGAGAGGTGCGGGAAGGCGACCACGCGCTTGGGATCGAAAAAGCTGATCTGGCCCAAGCCGTCGCACTTGGGGCAGGCGCCCATCGGGTTGTTGAAGGAGAACAGGCGCGGCTCCAGCTCCGCAAGTGAGTAGTCGCACACCGGGCAGGAAAACTTGGCGGAAAACAGGTGTTCCTTGCCGCTGTCCATTTCCAGCGCCACGGCCTTGCCGTCGGCAAGGCGCAGCGCGGTTTCGAAGGATTCCGCAATGCGCTGCTTGACGTCGGCGCGCACCTTGAGGCGGTCTACGACGACGTCGACGTTATGCTTCACGGTCTTGGCAAGCTTGGGGACGCTGTCGAGCTCGTGAATCTCGCCATCCACGCGCACGCGTACGAAGCCCTGCGCCTTGAGTTCCTCGAACAAGTCCAGTTGCTCGCCCTTGCGGTTGCTCACTACCGGTGCGAGGATCATCAGCTTGGTGTCCTCCGGCAGCAGCAGGACGCTGTCCACCATTTGCGAGACGGTTTGCGCCTCCAGCTTGATGCCGTGGTCCGGGCATTCCGGATCGCCCGCACGCGCATAGAGCAGGCGCAGGTAGTCGTGGATTTCCGTGACCGTGCCCACGGTGGAACGCGGGTTGTGCGAGGTGGATTTCTGCTCGATGGAAATGGCGGGCGACAGGCCTTCGATCAGGTCGACATCGGGCTTGTCCATGCGCGCGAGGAACTGACGGGCGTAGGCGGAGAGGGATTCCACATAGCGGCGCTGCCCTTCGGCATACAGGGTGTCGAATGCCAGCGAGGATTTGCCGGAGCCGGACAGGCCGGTAATCACGATCAGCTTGTTGCGGGGCAAGTCCAGCGAAACATTTTTCAGGTTGTGCGTGCGTGCGCCGCGTATACGTATGTAGTCCATGGGGGTAGGGGCTGTTTACCTTGAGTTTGGTTAACGTCTGATGGGGCAACCTGTTAATATACGCAACTTCGCGTGTTGAATTCAATGATTTTTAATGTCACAGCCTGAACGCATGTCCCCGGTTGAACTACGGTCCACCCTGAGCCTGGCCTCGATCTACGGCCTGCGCATGCTGGGCATGTTCCTGATCCTGCCGATCTTCGCCATCTATGCGGAAACCCTGCCGTCCGGGCATGACCATTTCTATATCGGCCTGGCGCTGGGGGCCTATGGGTTGACGCAGGCCTTGTTCCAGCTGCCGTTCGGCATGGCGTCCGACCGTTTCGGCCGCAAGACCATGATTTACATCGGCCTGCTGATCTTTGCGGTCGGCAGCTTCGTCGCCGGCATGGCGGACGACATCCACACCATCATCATCGGCCGCGCCATCCAGGGCGCGGGCGCGGTATCCGCCGCGGTGACGGCATTGGTCGCCGACCTCACGCGCGAGGAGCACCGCACCAAGGCGATGGCGATGATAGGCGGCAGCATCGGCATCACCTTTGCGCTGTCGCTGATCCTCGGGCCTACCCTCAACCAGTGGATCGGGGTTTCCGGCATTTTCGTGCTCACCGGCATTCTGGCCTTGCTGGCGATGCTGGATATCAAATACCTGGTGCCCGATCCCGAAGTCAGCCGGTTCCATTCCGATACTCAGGCCGCGCCGGCCAAGCTGGGGCCTGTATTGCAGGATACGCAGCTGTTGCGGCTCAATTTCGGCATCTTCGCGCTGCATGCCTCGCACATGGCGATGTTCGTCGTGGTGCCGTTCGCGATCAAGCAGACCAGCGGGCTGAGCGAGAACGACCATTGGATGATCTACCTGCCGATCATGGTGATCTCCCTGGTCCTCATGGTGCCTGCCATCATCGTCGGCGAGAAAAAGGCCAAGCTTAAGCAGGTGTTCATCATCAGTGTCGCCGTGATGCTGATGGCAGAACTCGCATTCGGCCTCATGATCGACAGTTTCTGGGGCATCATGGCGGCGCTGACCACCTTCTTCATCGCCTTCAACGTGCTGGAAGCGATCATGCCTTCCACCATTTCCAAGCAGGCGCCTGCCGCAGCCAAGGGCACGGCGATCGGGGTGTTCAACACGGCGCAGTCGTTGGGCATATTCGTCGGCGGCGTGTCGGGCGGCTGGCTGTCCAGCCAATACGGATATACGGCGGTGTTCGCCTTCTGCGGCGCGCTCATGGTGCTATGGCTGGTCAGCGTGACGACAATGCGCGCACCTGCGGCGGTACGTAGTAGAATGTACCACCTGCCGGAAGGGCACGCGCATGATGCGGCGCAATTGTCGCGGCATCTGGCGGCGTTGCCCGGCGTGAAGGAGTCGGTTGTCTTGCCCGCAGAGGGCATGGTGATATTGAAAGTGGATATGCAGGCGGACTGGGATGATTCCGCAGCGCTGCAATTGATAAGGGGTTAAGGATGGCATCGGTCAATAAAGTAATCTTGGTAGGCAACCTGGGCCGCGACCCGGAAGTGCGCTATATGCCCAACGGCGAGGCGGTGGCCAATTTCAGCATTGCCACCACCGACAACTGGAAAGACAAGAACGGCCAGCGCCAGGAGCGCACCGAGTGGCACAATATCGTCATGTACCGCAGGCTTGCGGAAATTGCGGGCGAGTACCTGAAGAAGGGACGCCCGGTCTACATCGAGGGCCGCCTGCAAACCCGCAAGTGGCAGACCAAGGAAGGTCAGGACCGCTATACCACCGAGATCATTGCCGACCAGATGCAGATGCTGGGCGGTCGCGACGGTGGAGGCAGCGGCGGAGCGAGCTATGACGGCGGCGGCGATGACTTCAACCAGGACTACGGCCAGTCTGCTCCAAGGCAGCAAGCTGCACCTGCCCAGCGTCCAGCGCCCGCTCCGGCTTCCAAGCCCGCTGGCGGTGGCAACTTCGATGATTTCGAGGACGACATTCCGTTCTGATGTAAGGCAATGCTGAAATTCCAAGGCCCCGTTTCTACGGGGCTTTTTATTTGGAGTGCAGTGAAGCGAAGCATTTGCCTATAAAATAATATTGAGAATCATTATTGATAAAATATATAATGATTCTCAATAATGATTTTCGGAATTGCATCATGCATTCACTGCACAAATCCCTGAAAGCAGCCTTGTTCGCCGGTCTTGCCTTGGTCTCAAGCTCGGCCCATGCGCTCGATATCATTTTTGATTACCGGTTTGATCGCAACGGTTGGTTCAGCACCGATAGCGATGCGGGTTTGATGCGGCGCGGCGTGTTGCAGCAGGTGGCCTCGGTATTCAGCGGATTGGCCGACAACCTGTCGGCGATCCAGCCTGGCGCAGGCGATGGCTGGAGTGTGAGGTTCCAGCATCCCAGCTGGAACAGCTGGATCGAGAATGTCACGGTGATGGACTTGCATGTGCCGGAAAACAGCCTGGTGATTTTCGTGGGCGCATCCTCCTTCAACGGCTCTGTGCTTGGCGCTGCCGGTTCCGGCACTGTACGTGCCCAGGGCAGTCAGGAGTTCGTGGATGCCGTGGCGGTGCGCGGCCAGGAAGGAGCGCTGGATGAAATTGCCACGGATTTCGGCCCATGGGGTGGTTCCATCTGGTTCAATACTCATCATGACTGGTATCTTGGGTTGGACGACGACGGCTTGTCCGCTGGGCAACCGGATTTTTTGACGACGGCAACGCATGAGTTGGCGCATTTGCTGGGATTCGGCGCCTCTCCTGCCTGGCGGGCCCTATTGCAGCAAGGTGACGGTGGATGGGTCTTTACTGGTGGGCACGCGGTTGCGGTATACGGCGACGCCGTACCCGTGGATGGCGCAGGCGCCCACTGGGCCTATGGCGTGTATGGAACCATTGATGGTGTTCCTGTTGCCAACCTGATGGATCCCGGAACCGCCCCAGGAAATCGGGAATATATGAGCGATCTTGATTATGCGGCGCTGGCCGACATCGGTTGGCAGGTGAGCGCGGTGCCCGAGCCTTCGACTTTCTGGATGCTGCTGGGGCTGGTCGGGGTGTTCGGCCGCTGGCATCGCAAGCAGCCGCGCGCCATCGTCAAGAAGTAAACCCGCCTGCCTATATATTCGCCAGCGAATGCTGGCTGGCCTGGTATTTGTATTCCGTCACCCAGCGCGTGAATTTTTCTGCCGGCAGCGGCTGGGAAAAGCGGTAGCCCTGCACGAAGGTGCAACCGCTGCTTTCCGCCCAATGCAGCTCCACGTCCGTCTCCACGCCTTCGGCCACCAGTTCCAGCGACATGCTGCGCGCCAATGCCGCGATCGTCTTGACGATTTCCACATTGATCGGCTCGTGTTCTATGCCCTTGATGAAGGACTGGTCGACCTTGAGGCGGTCGATCGGGAATTTGCGCAGGTAGCTGAGGTTGGAGTAGCCGGTGCCGAAATCGTCAATCGCCAGTTTGATGCCGAGCCCGTGCAGCTTGCGCAACGTGCGCACCACGGCATCCGCATCCTGCATGAACATGCTCTCGGTCAGCTCGAATTCCAGATAGGCCGGGTTGATGCCCGTGTCGGTGACGATGTTTTCCACCATCTCGCAGAAGTCGTTCTGGTAGAACTGCATCGCGGAAATATTGACGGAGATGCGCATGGGCTGGAATCCGGCTTGCAGCCAGGCCTGGTGCTGCCGGCAGGCTTCGCTGATCACCCATTGGCCGATCGCCACGATCAAGCCGGTTTCCTCGGCAATCTCGATGAAGTGGATTGGCGTGAGCAGCCCGCGTTGCGGATGGTGCCAGCGGATCAGGGCTTCCTTGCCGACCACCCTGCCGCTGTCGAGCGCAATTTGCGGCTGGTAATACAGTTCGAATTCATTGCGCTCGATGGCTAGGCGCAGGTCGGTTTCCAGCGACATGCGGTCAAGCGAGTATAGCTGCATGCCCGCGGCATAATGCCGGTAGGTATTGCGACCGCTGCGCTTGGCTTCGTACATGGCCGCATCGGCCTTGACCAGCAAGTTGTTGGCGTCCTCGTCGTCGAGCGGATAGATGGCGGTGCCGATGCTGGCCGAGATGAAAACTTCGCGTCCCATGATCTGCTGCGGCAATTTCAAGGTGTCGAGGATGCGCCAGCACAGGCTGTCCAGGTCCTTCTGGCTGCTGATGTTGTCCACGATGATGGTGAACTCGTCCCCGGAGAGGCGGGCCACTGTATCCATCTCGCGCGAGCAGCGAGCCAGGATGCCTGCCAGCGCGATCAGCAATTGATCCCCAAAGGCGTGCCCCATGGAGTCGTTGAAGTGCTTGAACTTGTCCAGGTCGATGAACAGCAGGCCGACTTGCGCATTGGTGCGGCAGGCTTCCGCCAGCGTCATTGCAAGCCTGTCCATGAACAACACCCGGTTGGGCAGCTTGGTCAGCTGGTCGAAATGGGCGAGGTAGAACAAGTTGGCCTGCTTGCGCTGCGTGATTTCATCGAGCAGGTCGTGGCCGTTGGCGATGCCGGCGTACCGGCCCTGCTCCGTGACAATGAAGCCGCTCACCATATGCTGCATGCCCGCATCGATGATGATGCGCGAGATGTCGTCAATCGAGGTGTGACTGCTTACTACAAGCGGTTTGCGGTTCATGAATTCGGCAACTGGCTTCTTGCCGTAGATTTCATGGGTGTAGGGCTTGATGAAGGTTTCCATGAAGGCGTGCCGTTCCACTATTCCCACCGGCTGGTGCTGCGCGTTGACCACGGGCAGGGCAAAAATGTACTGGTTTTCCTGGAAGATCATCAGCACTTGCAGGCAGGGCATGTCGTCCGGTACGGGTGCCACTGTCCGCAGCAGGCGTTTGACCGTGGGGTTGTCGTCGCTGTGGTTGAATCTGAAGTGGGTTGCAGTGTTCATGAGGCAGGAGCCGGGCCTTCGTGTGGAAATCCTTCAATATGGGAAATCAAAGTGATCAGGTGATCACCATGTGCCGCCCAGATTATGCACGCGAAGATTGCAGAATTATGACGGCCTGCCGCAACGGAAGGCTTGATTGATGTAGGCAACCGCCTGGGTTGGGTTTAATGAAAACGTCATAAATCGTGGCTATGCTGGGCATCAAATCTTATGTATGAACGCCGGGTGGAACCTGGCAATGCCGCTATGAAGAACCCCTATTCAATGAATCAGCGCCAGGCAGGGTTTACCTTGCTGGAGTTGCTGGTGGTACTGGTCATCCTGGGTTTGCTGGTCGGTTACGTGGCGCCCAAGTATTTTGCCCAGCTCGGCAAATCCGAGGTCAAGACGGCGCGCGCGCAGATCGGCGCGCTGGAAAAAGCGCTGGATCAATACCGCCTCGATGTCGGGCATTATCCCACCACCGAGCAAGGCCTGCTTGCCTTGAACACCGCGCCTGCGGGCGAAAGCAAATGGGCAGGGCCCTACCTCCAGAAGAGCGTGCCGAACGACCCTTGGGGGCGGCCTTATCAATTCAAGTCGCCCGGAGAGCATGGGGATTTCGACCTCTATTCCCTGGGCAAGGACGGTCAGCCCGGCGGTAGCGATGACAACGTCGATATCGTGAACTGGTGATATGCGCTATCAGGTACGGGCGATAAGCGCGGGCCGCCTGGTGTCGCTGGAGTTCGAAGCCCAGCATGCGGAAGAGGCGGCGGCCAAGGCGCGCAGCCAAGGCTATGAGGTCCTGGCGACCAAGTCAGGTACGCAAGGTCTGGCCAGGAGTAAGCGCACACGTTTCCCCTTGCTGCTGTTCAGCCGGGAGTTATTGTCGCTGCTCAAGGCGGGCCTGGGGCTGGTAGAGTCCCTTGAGGGCATTGCCGAGAAGGAGCAGCGCCCGGAAATCGCCCAGGTGCTCAAGGGCGTGCTGGACGCGTTATACCGCGGGCAGACCTTCTCGGCCGCGCTCGCAGCCTATCCGTCCGCATTTCCTGGCTTGTATACCTCCATGGTCAAGGCCAGCGAGCGTACCGGGGACTTGCCCGAGGCCTTGTTGCGTTACATCGGCTACGAGCAGCAGGTGGAAGTGTTGCGCAAGAAACTCATCGCTTCCTCTATTTATCCCTTCCTTCTCATCACCGTGGGTGGTCTGGTGGTCCTGTTCCTGCTCGGCTACGTGGTGCCGCGCTTTTCCCAGATATATGCCGATGCCGGCGAGAACCAGGCCTGGATGCTCAGGCTGGTATTGGGCTGGGCCGACATCATGGAGGCCCATGGGCAGAGCCTGTTGCTCGGGGGTTTGGTTTTTCTTGGATTGACGGTGGCGGCGCTCATGCGCCCAGGCGTA
This sequence comes from Methylobacillus draconifructus, assembly GCF_045984385.1. Classification (NCBI taxonomy): domain Bacteria; kingdom Pseudomonadati; phylum Pseudomonadota; class Betaproteobacteria; order Nitrosomonadales; family Methylophilaceae; genus Methylobacillus; species Methylobacillus draconifructus. The sequence goes on along the minus strand of NZ_JBJQIJ010000002.1, from coordinate 117,841 downwards.
CGCGGGCGCATCATGACCATGCTATGGCGCTTGCCGGCGATAGGCGAGCAAATGCGCGTGTTCCAGCTGGCGCGTTTCTACCGCACGCTGGGCATGCTGTTGGAGGGCGGCATCACCATCAAACAGGCATTGGGAATGGCGCGCGGCCTGTTGACGGCCTCCATGCACCAGAGCCTGGACAAGGCGGCGGCATTGATCCGCGAGGGAAGGGCGATTTCAGAGGCGATGGAAGCCGCCGGACTGGTGACGCCGGTCTCGCTGCGTATGTTGCGCGTCGGTGAGAAAAGCGGCGAGATGGGCAAGATGATGGAGCATATCGCGACTTTGCACGACGAGGAAATCGCACGCTGGCTGGAGTGGTTCACCCGCTTGTTCGAGCCGCTGCTCATGATCTTCATCGGCCTTATCATCGGCGCCGTCGTGGTCATGCTCTATATGCCGATCTTCGAACTTGCCGGGAGCCTGCAATGAGCGCGGCGGAAACGATGTTCAGCCAGGCGCGCATGGCCGAGGCCCGCAGCCTGGCGGCGAGCAGTAACCGCAGCATGATGGATATGCTGCAGGGATTGTCTTCCCTGGACGACCAGGAATATGCGGCAGCTCTGGCCGGGGCCGTGCAACTGCGGCTTTTCAGCATGGAAGACCTGCATGCGATGCAGCCCACCTTCAATGTGATGAGCTTCACCATGGCCAGCCGCCTGCAGTGCCTGCCCTTGCGTGAAAACGACACCCTCTGGCTGGTGCTTGCCGACCCGTTCGACCAGACGGTGCTGGATTGGGCCGCGGAATGGATCCCGGAAAGCTTCCATACCGGGATCGCGCATTTCCGCGATATCGAGGCTTACCTGAGCCGGCACGAGGAAGATCTGCGCGCCATGGATGGCAACCTGATTGCCACGGGCGAGGCTGCCGAGGCGAACAAGACGGACGTGGAGCACCTGAGCCTGCAGAGCATCAACGCCGACAGCAGCCCGGTGATCCGCATGGTGAATTCCACGCTGTACGACGCCTTGAAGGCCGGCGTGAGCGATATCCATATGGAAAGCGTGGCCGCCGGGCTGGTGATCAAGTACCGCATCGACGGCGTGCTCGTCCATGTTGGCAGCATGCAGGGCGCAGACATGGCCGAGCAGGCGGTGTCGCGGGTGAAGATTCTTGCCGAGCTCGATATCGCCGAGCGCCGCGTGCCGCAGGACGGCCGCTTCAAGGTGATGATGCAGGGGCGCGACGTGGATTTCCGCGTGTCCATCATGCCGAGCATTTATGGCGAGGATGCCGTGCTGCGGGTGCTGGACCGGAAATCCCTCTCCGACCAGGCCAAGGGGCTGTCGCTCAAGCAACTGGGTTTTGACGATTACATCATCGAGGATTTCCGCCGGCTGGTGCGTGAGCCCTACGGCATGGTGCTGGTGACCGGGCCGACCGGTTCCGGCAAGACAACCTCGTTATATGCGGCCATCAGCGAGGTCAACCACGGCCACGACAAGATCATCACCATCGAGGACCCGGTGGAATACCAGTTGCCCGGCGTATTGCAGATTCCCGTCAACGAGAAGAAGGGGCTCACCTTCGCGCGCGGCTTGCGTTCCATTCTGCGCCATGATCCCGACAAAATCATGGTGGGCGAGATCCGCGACCCGGAAACAGCCCAGATCGCCGTACAGTCGGCGCTCACCGGGCATTTGGTATTCACCACCTTGCACGCGAACAATGTCTTCGACGTCATCAGCCGCTTCCTGCACATGAACGTTGAGGCCTACAGCCTGGTGGCGGCGCTGAACGGCGTGATGGCGCAGCGTTTGGTGCGCCTGGTTTGCCCGCATTGCGCCGAAGTGGTCGAGGCTAATGATGAATTGCTGCTGCAATCCAAGATCACGCGCGAGCAGGCAGCCCATTACCAATTGCGCCAAGGCAAGGGCTGCGGGCATTGTCGTGGCAGCGGTTACAAAGGCCGTAAAGCGATAGCGGAGCTGCTGGCGCTGGATGACGAGCTGCGCGAGATGATCATTGCGCGCGAACCGCTGCGCAAGCTCAAGGAAGCCGGCCGTGCGAGGGGCATGAAGAGCCTGCGCGAGGCGGCGCTGGAAGCCGTCGCGCGCGGCGAGACCACATTGGAGGAGATCAACCGTGTCACTTTCGTGGCGTGAGTTCCTGTTGCCAGACTGGTGGCGGTCCAGAGTGGTCATTCACATTCAGCCTCGGCATATTGCTTGGTCCCGCCAACGCGGCGGGCTAAAACCCAAAATGCTGGATCAAGGGGTGATGCATGTTGAACACCATGGCAAGGATTTGCAGCCATTGCTCGCGGCATTGCCGCAAGTGATGCGTGAGGCCCGCGCCGCAGGGGCAAGGGTCGAACTGGTGCTGTCGAATGCCTTCATGCGCTACGCCATCGTCCCCAACCCGGACGGGGCAGCCAATGGGGAAGAGCTGACGCTATTGTGCCGCCATGCTTTCCAGCGGGTGCATGGGGATGTCGTCGCGCAATGGAGTATCCAGCTCAGCCTGGCCGCGCTGGGCGGCAACGGGCTTGCCAGCGCGGTGGACCAGGATTGGCTGGATGCCCTGGCGGAGCATGTCAAAACGGAAAAAGGGCAATTGACCAGCGTGCAACCTGTGTTGGCGCATGCCTTCAACCGTCTTGCCAAGGTTGGGCAAGACGGTATTTTCGTGTTGCGCGAACCCGAGCGGCTGTGCCTGCTGGCCTGGCAAAACCGCAGCTGGTCTGCCGTGCAGCTGCAACCCGTGCTTGCCGACTGGCAGGCAACGCTGGACGCAGGCTTGCACAGGCTGCGTCTGCAGCTGGCGTTGCCGGAAACCACGCCGGTGCAATTATGCGAGCTTGTACAAGGGGATGTGCAGCTCCGCATGACGCCCTGGTGGGCGGATTGGTCCATGGCCGGAGGCATCGCATGAGGCTGGAGCTCAACCATGTGGCTCCAGCGGGCCAGGGCTCCCGTTACCAGGCGGGCCTGGCCGTTGCTGCGGTTGTGGCCTTGCTATGTGGCTGGCAGCTGATGAACATGCGCGCCGAGCGCATGGATATCGAGCAGAAGCTGCAGCAAATACAGGAGGCACGCAAGCCGGTGCAGGTAGCTGCAATCCAGCCGCAGGCATTGTCAGCCGTGCAAAAAGCAGAAATCAAGGAAGCCAACGGCATACTGGACGAGTTGGGCAGGCCATGGCCAGCCTTGCTGAACCGGCTGGAGCAGGTGGCCCAGCCGGAAATCGCCTTGCTGGCGATACGTCCTGACGCTGCGAAGGGCAAGCTGCGCCTCAAGGGGGAAGCCAAGGATATCGCCTCCCTGCTCGCTTATCTGCAATGGCTGGAAGGCGTGCCGGAAATGCATGACGTCGTGCTCGACGAGCATGAGATGATGGCAAAGCCGGAAGGCGAAGGCATGGCGCATTTCATCCGTTTCGGCATCACGGCCAGGTGGGGGGCTATGTGATGCAGCTTGGGATGGCCGCGTCTGTGGACTTCAAGTGGTTGCGATGGGCCATGCGCCGCGTGCAGTACCGGTTGGGTTGGCCCGGGATGGCCTTGGCCGCGCTGCTGGCGGCGACGGTTTGTCTGGTGGCGGTGTGGCTGGTGCCATTGCAAGCCGAAGTTGCGCAACTCCAGCAGCAATTGCAAGCGCAGGAGGCGGCGTTGCGCTTGCATCCCCAGCCGCAGCGCCAGCCCGTGAGTTCGCCGGAACAGGCATTGGCTCACGAGCTGGCCGAGTTTGACGCGCGCTTTTCCGGCATCCAGCAATTGCCGGACGAGCTGGGCGTGTTGTTCCGCCTTGCGGAAGGCCATGGCCTGCAAGTGGTCAAGGGCGAGTATTCACTTTCGGAAAAGAAGCAAGGCAGCGTGCGGCGCTTCGAGGCCAACGTGCCGGTGCATGGCAGCTACCAGTCGGTGAAGGCGCTGGTGCTCGACATATTGGACGCCTTGCCGAACGTGGCATTGGCCGAGCTTGGTTTCGAGCGCGGCGAGGCGATGGAGAATGAGGTCAAGACGCGCCTGCGCTTGGTGTTCTTCATCAGGAAGCGCGCCGCATGAAGCTGCAATTCACGCGGCATGGATTGCTGGCGCTGGGCTTGCTGGCGACCCTGGCCTTGGTGTTCAGCATGGAGGGCGAAGAGGATGCCGGATTGTTGCCAACCGCCCGGCCCGCGCGCTCCCAAGCTGCGCCATCAGCGCAGTCTCCTGTCAGCCGACATATCGAAACCCGGCAGCATTACCTTGACTGGGGCTTGCTGCAAGGGCGTTCCGTCGCGGCGGGAGCGGAGCAGGTGCGGGCGGATTTGTTCAGGCCCCAGCGCTGGTATGTGCCGCCGCCCAAGACGGCAGCCGAGCTGGCCCCGCCGCCAACGGTGCCGCAGCCGGGATTTGCCTATATCGGCAAGCTCGAGGACGGGCCGCAAGGCACCGTCATTCTGCTGGCGAGCGCCAGCCAGCTCTATTCCGTCAGCGTCGGCGGCAATATCGACCGTGCCTGGCGCCTGGACAAGGAGGACGACCAGAACCTCTACCTGACCTATTTGCCGCTTAATCTGCCGAAGACGCTGCTCAAGAAGAGCAAACTGGCGCCGGCCGCCAATCCTGCCAGCCATTTGCCGGGCGATCCGGATGATTTACAGGGGAATCTTTAAATGTTGTCGAGTTATGCATGGCGCGTCACTGGCCTTGTCAATGTAGTGCTGGTGTTGTCTTCATGCGCGCTGGCGCCCTGGCCCAAGCCTGGATTCCCGGGAGATACGCCCGAGGAGAAAATCACCAACACGCAGGCGGAACGCGAGAAAAAGCCTGAAGGCGTGAAAGAGCTGCAGCGCGTGCGTGTGGCGACCGAGCAGGGCGTCAACCGACTGCTGACCGAAGCCGAGGCGGCATTGCGCGACAGGCGCATGGCGGATGCGGGGGAGTTGTTCCGCCGCGTGTTGGCGATAGAGCCCGACAATCCCAGGGCGCAATCCGGGCAATTGCTCATCGAGAGCACGCGCAAGCATACGGAGCAGGTGCAGCACGCACGCCAGTTGCTGGAAAAGGGCGAGACCGACGCCGCGCGTGACATCCTGCACCAGGTGCTGCTGGAAGTGCCCCAGCATGAGGATGCCCTGCGTTTGCAGCGGGAGATCCGCCAGCAGCGCGCCCATGTGCGCATGGAGCCGCCCAAGCTGAAGCCTGCCTTCAATAAGCCGGTAAGCCTGGAATTGCGCGATGCCAATATCAAGATGGTGTTCGAGGCGTTGTCGCGCGCCACGGGCATCAATTTCATCCTCGACAAGGACATCAAGCCCGAGACCAAGGCCACGGTATTCATCAAGAAGTCGCCGATCGACGAGGCGATCGAGATGGTGCTGGCAACCAACGGCTTGCAGAAAAAGGTGCTGTCCGAGAACACTGCGCTGGTGTTCCCCAACACCGCCGCCAAGCTCAAGGATTACCAGGACCTGGTGATCCGCAACTTCTACCTCACCAATGCCAAAGCTAAGGATGTGTCCGCCATGGTGAAGACCATGCTTAAGACCAAGGATATCCATACCGACGAGCGGCTCAACATGATCGTGATCCGCGATACGCCCGAAGTGGTGCGCATCGCCGAAAAGCTGGTGGCGGCGAACGACCTGGCCGATCCGGAAGTGATGCTGGAGATCGAGGTGATGGAGGTGACGCGGGATAGATTGCAGGAGTTGGGTATCAGATATCCCACGTCATTAGAAGCATCTGCTGGTCTGTCAATTGATGCATTGAGAAGTAATAACTCGGGAACTTATGTGTTCAATAGAACACCGATGTTGAACTTTCTTAAAACTACAGGAGATATCAATGTATTGGCCAATCCACGCATTCGTGTGCGTAACAATGACAAGGCACAAATATTGGTAGGTGAGAAAGTGCCGATTATTACCACTATTGCAACGGCAGGGGTAGGCTCCTCGCAAACTGTCCAATATCTGGATGTAGGGTTGAAATTGGAAACGGAACCACGTATTACTCTGGATGATTTTGTCAACATCAAGATTGCGTTGGAAGTTTCATCTCTTGGCGAAAAGGTGGATGTGACAAATACAGACGTGTATAGAATTGGCACCAGGAGCGCGAGCACTTTACTTCGATTGAAAAATGGCGAAACTCAAATCCTGGCTGGATTGATTAATGACGAAGAGCGTAGAACTACTAGTAGAGTACCAGGCATAGGAGATATTCCATTATTAGGGCGTTTATTTTCTAATCAGGAAGATAGGCGCAGGAAAACCGAAATTGTTCTTGCTATTACCCCTCGCCTAGTCAACAACATTAACCATCCTGAATCCGAGGTCGTGGAATATTGGTCCGGCACGGAAAATGGCATCAGCGACCATCCGCAGATCAATGTGCCGGGCACCGGGGCTGCCGGCAATATGAGTCCACGCGAAATGATGATGCAGCGCTTGCGTCCTGCAGAGCCCGTTGCTCCCGAGCCGGAACCAGCTCCGGCTCAGGTGGAAGAAAGCCAGCCGGCGCAGGATGACTTCATGTCCACGCAACCCAAGCCGGTGGTGCCCCTGGTCACGCCTGAAGTCGTGGTGCCCAAGGCTGCGCCACAGCCGGCGCAGTAGCATGATGCCGCGCCAGGCCGGGTTTACCTTGATCGAGCTGGTGGTGACGCTGACCATCGTCAGCATACTCGCCAGTGCGTTGATCCCGCTTGGGCAGTGGAGCGTGAAACGCCAGCAGGAGGCCGAATTGCGGCAGGCCTTGCGTGATATCCGCAGCGCGATCGACGCCTACAAGAAAGCGGTGGAAGACGGCAAAATCATCGTCAATGCGGATGCTTCCGGCTATCCGCCCAACCTGGAAGTGCTTGCCAATGGCGTGCCGGACGCCAGCAGCGAAAAGAAGCGCCTAATCCGCTTCCTGCGCCGTTTTCCGCGCGACCCGATGTTCCCGGGAAAAGACGTGCCCGCGCAGGATACCTGGGGCAAGCGCAGCTACGCCAGCCCGCCCGATGCGCCGCAGGCGGGCGTGGACGTGTTCGACGTGTATTCGCTCAGTACCGGCACCGGCCTCAACGGCATTGCCTACCGGGAGTGGTGATGCCATTTAAGCATAAGCGGGGATTCACTCTGGTCGAGCTGCTGGTGGTGATGGCTATCCTCATGTTGTTGCTGACGGTCGCGGCACCCAAGTATTTCAACGGCATTGAGCGTGCCAAGGAATCCGCGTTGAAGCAGACACTGGTGGTAGTGCGCGACGCAATCGACAAGTTTCATGCGGATAACGCGCGCTATCCCGATTCGCTCGAAGAACTGGCCGAGCGCAAATATATCCGTGCAATCCCCATCGACCCGATCACAGAAAGCAGTGAAACCTGGCAGCTGGTGGCCCCGGAGGAAGAAATGCCGGGCGAACTGTACGACCTGCATAGCGGCGCGGAAGGGCAGGCATCGGATGGCACCCTCTATGCCGAGTGGTAGCGTACAGCGCGGCTTCACCTATATCGGCCTGCTCATGATGATCGCGGTGAGCGGCATCGGCCTCGCAGCGCTTGGCGAAGCCTGGCACACCGCATCGCAGCGCGAGAAGGAAAAGGAGCTGCTGTTCGCCGGAGGGCAGATACAGGCCGCAATCACGCGTTATTACCGAGAGACCCCCAGCCCGGTCAAGCAATATCCGGCAAGGCTTGACGACCTGCTGCTCGACAAGCGCGGTCCCAAGCCGCAACACCATTTGCGCAGGATTTATATCGACCCGATGACTGCCAGCAAGGACTGGGGCCTGGTCAAGGAGCAGGAGCGCATCGTCGGCGTCTATAGCCGCTCCAATGCCCGGCCGTTCAAGCAGGACGGTTTTGACGAGGCGCAGCAGGCCTTCTCTGGGGCGGAGAGTTACCAGGACTGGGAATTCTCCGCCAAGCAGGGGGCCGACAATGGCGGCGGCAATGCCAATGCCCGCAGCCCGGTCAATGCCGAAATGCCATCGGCTTCCGCATCGGCGGCTGCTCCTGCCAGCTCGCCTGTGGCAGCAGGCAATGGCAGTGGCGGGAACCCGGAGAAATATGCCAATTGCGGGGCCGCGCTTGATGCGGCCAACCTGGCCTGCCATAGCGGTTGCGGTTTGCTGACTTCGCCGGCTTGCCAGAGTTGCCTGGGAGCGGCGTTTAATAGTTATCGGCAGTGTTTGCGATAGAAAAGAATTAGGGCGAGCGCAGCGATGCCAAGTATGGGGTTTGACGTTGAATTCCCCGTCTGGCTGCGCCGAGTAGCGCAGATCTGTCTGGAAAAAGAGCTTGCGTCTGTTTGAGCGATAGCGAGTTCAGCAAGCTCCCAGACGGATTGAGCAACGCAGGGGACCGGGAGCTTGCTCCCGGCGCAGACTCCGGGGTCGCCTTTGCTTTGGTTACTTTTATTTGGCGAAGCAAATGAAAGTAACTCGCTGGCAAGCGAAAGGCAACGGGCCAATGGTCTGCAACAGTGGTCAAGACCATTGTTCCTTCAACAACCCAAATCCAATCCCATCAAGCTCAACGATTTTCCGTCTTCATCAATACTGCGATTGGCGAGAGGATGGGTTTCGCCCCGCCGGGCGAGTATCTTTCTTTTGTTTCGCCAAAAGAAAGATACGAAAGAAAACGCAGTTTCGGCGGAGCCAAAAGGCGACCCGATTGTCTGCGTCCCTACACTGCGTTCCGGGCAACCTGCGTTGCTCGCTTTTAATGGGGACTGGCTGAACTCGCTACGCTCAGACAGACGCCAGTCCTCAATCCATTAAAAGCTGCGCTACTCGGCGCAGCCAGACGGGGAATTCAAACCCAAGGTCAAAAGCAACAGCGACTTGGCTTCGCTGCGCTCGCCCTTGGTTTTGTGTTAATTCATGTTTTTGCTGATGCGCCGGTATGCCTGCAACACCCTGGGCACATAAGCCTGAGTTTCCGCATAAGGCGGAATGACATTGCCATGCCGTTTCACCGTGGCCGGGCCGGCATTGTAGGCGGCAAGCGCCAGGCTGATGTCGCCGTTGAATTCGCGTTGCAATTGACTGAGGTAGCGCGCGCCGGCCATGACGTTCTGTTCAGGATCGTACGTATTGCGCACTCCCAGTCGGCGTGCCGTGGCTGGCATCAGTTGCATGAGCCCGGTCGCACCGCGGGAGGAGACTGCCAGCGGCCGGTAGTTGGATTCAGCGTTGATGACGGCGTGGAGCAGGGCCGGGTCAAGCTGGGTGGCATGCGCGGCAGCCGCAACCGCGTCGTGGAAAGGCAATGTGCTGACGTTGGCCGAAGGCGGCGTGGCGGCGGATTCGCTGATGTGCCATGCGCAATCGTGCGATACCCCTGTATTGGAAATATACAGCGCCTCCTCGCTATCGCCATGCAGGCAGATATCGGCACGCGATTCCGGTATCAGGGATAACCAGCTCCAGAAAGCCAGGATGAATATCAAACCAAGTTTGCTCATGCCTGTTAGGGTGCCGAATCGATATGACATGCCCATGACGTTTGCAACATGCGGGACTAGTTCTTTGTGACTACGGCGGGCCGATATTTTGTCATGTGTTGTTGCTATAACCCTATGGGTCGATTGAAGGGATATGCTGTAGGCAATATATCTTTTGACATTGAAATAAGAATGCCACGCCGTTTTCACGGGATTGAAACCTGAGTGCCAGAGAATGCACGCTGGGGAGGACGGTATTTTGCTGCAACTACAATCAATCGGGGTTATGGACAACTATAACAAGGATCTCACGCCGGATCAGGCGAGCGCCTTTCTGGAAGTGGTCGATGCGTCCCTGCGTATTAAGAAGAAGGCGCAATTTTTTTCTTGGCTGCAAGGTCATTTTCAATTCCTGCTGCCGCATGAGGTATTGTTATGCGGCTTTGCCATCGGCGCGGGGCGGGTGTTTTCGCTGGAGACGTTCAGCAGCACGCGCTATGTGACAGATGCGCATGTGACGATTGCCATGCAGGAGGAATCCGGCGTAGTGATGAGGGCCATACGGGCCTGGCAGCAGACATCCCAGCCCGTGTTGGTGGACCCTTACCTCAAGGACGGCCATTTCGGCAGTTTCACCGTACCCAGGATCGACCATGGCAACCTGCAGGAAAGCGAGTTGCGCAATATTGCGGCTTACGGATTATCCTCCGCCGATGGCAGTATCTCCTCCTTCTTCTGTTTCTCGCGCGTTTCCGGCGAGCTGAACGCCAACCACGCCTACATGCTGGAGTTGCTGGTGCCTTATCTGCATTCCGTGCTGATGCGCGTCAGCGATAGCGTGGCCAATATCGGCGAGGTGCTGGGGGATGGGGCCACTGCAGGCCTGATTACCGCCCGGGAAAAGGAAATCCTGCAATGGGTGCACACCGGCAAGAGCAATTGGGAAATTGCCACCATTCTTGAAATCAGTCCGTTGACCGTCAAAAACCACATGCAGAACATCCTGCGCAAGCTGGATGTGCAGAACCGCAGCCATGCGGCTGCCAAGGCCTTTCGCCTGGGGCTGATCCGCCACCAGTCCTGATTTCCCTGTGCTGCGCTGTGATCTGCTGCGCGCCATTTCCAGAGCGTTTTTCATCCCGGGTTTTTGCTCAGGCGCTGCCTAGTCCTAAAGAACTAGGTCGGCACCATATCCACTTCACATTCTATTTTTAAGATGCCTCAAGTCGCGAATTTTGAGAAGGCGCAGTTGAGTACGTTCGGTAGTGTGCGGCGTGACGAATGTAGCGGCTCAAAGATGTTTCGTTCAGTTTTTTATGTCAATTTTCGGGAGTTATGACAATGAATATCAAGATGAAGGCTTTGGTTGCTGCCGCTGTTGCAGCAATGAGCGTTTCTGGCGCGGCGAATGCTGCATTGCAAACTAGCGCATCAGGTAATAGTAGTTTGGTTTTGACTGTAATAGATAAAGTGGATGGAAAGTCAGCAACCTTTGATCTGGGTTTTAGTTATTCAGATTTCGCAGTTGGTGCGGCTGGTTCTTCTGCAAGTTTTAGCTGGGATTTGAATTCTGGAAATTATGCTGATGCATGGAATGCATTGGTTGGTGCAAATGATCTGGTTTGGGGTGTTCTTGCCGCGGATAACGTAGGGAGCATCAATGAGGCTGGTTCGATGGGTTTCATTACTACTGTTCGTGATGGTCAAGTTCTGCCAACTAATTTGCGTATGGCTCAGTTCTCTACGCCAATGGCTCAGTTTGATAATTATCTAAATGGAAACAATAGGTTGGGAAATCATGGCACCGTTGAAAATGGTGCGAGTGTTGCTGAGCTTCAAGATGGCAATGCATATGGTGGAAATTACTACAGTCAGGACAAACTTAAAGGCTTTGGTCCCCTTGCTGTAAGTGCTGTGGGTGTTGAGCAAGATGTTGTGCAGTACTTCAGTGCTGTTGGTGCATTAGGCTCTCTGACCTACGTTCAATACGATGCTACTTTCAAGCTCGATGCCAACGGTCTTTTAACATACACCGTAGCTGCCGTACCTGAGCCAGAAACCTATGCCTTGTTATTGGCAGGCCTTGGCCTCGTAGGTGCTGCCGCACGCCGCCGCAAATCTGCTTAATTGCAGTCCCGGCTCCGTCTCAAAAGGGCGGAGCCGCCTTCCGTAGTTTTATTCAATAGATATCAATATTGGGAGATTCAAATGCAAATCAAACAGTTGATCCTGGCCGTTGCGGCCACTTTCGCCGCCGGTTCCGTGCTGGCTGCCCCTGTCACCCCTGCCCAGATCGGCGCTGCCCGCACTGCCGGTACATTGCAGGAAACCTGGATTTCCGGCGCTTCCGCTCCGACTTTCAACATCTACAGCGGCTTTGCGCTGGGTTGCGACGCCGATTCCATTTCCCTGTTCTCCAACTCCAGCTCCGACAGCAACGTGCGTCCTGGTTCCCTGGGTAACTATGCTGCCTATGCCTGTACCCGTGGCGGCGTGGTTTCCGTGGTTTACCACACTGTGGCCGATGGTTCCTGGAACGCTTATGCGCCTCACATTGACGGCACCCAGTTGCAGCGCCTGCGCCGCCTGGACCAGGCCAACTGCCAGGTTGCTACCGGTGCTTTCCCCGGCCATGTCAACTACAAGAGCTGCCAATTGGTCAATCCGGCTGCAACGCCTGATGGCGCAGTAGTCAGGCCTGCCGGCGGTTTCTCAGATGTCGAGGCTTCCCTGTTCGGTTTCGACGTATCTTCCGCAGGTACTGAAGCAGAAGCTTATGTCGGCCAGACTTTTGGCGTGGCCGTCAGCTTGCCGCTCTACCGTGCTTTGCAGGCTGCACAAGGCTTGACTCAGAATGATGATCCAGCCAATGCGCCTAATATCTCTTCTGCTCAATACACTTCCATTGTTGCGCGATTCTCTGGATACCAGACTGATTGGTCTCCAATCCTGGGCGCTGCAGGTGCCGGCAAGGCGATTTACCTGGAGCGTCGTGTGTCAACTTCCGGTACACAAGCCAGTTCCAATGCTCATTTCCTGAAGAACCCTTGTTCCAGCGGGTTAAATGCTGATTTGGCACCTGCTGGCGCTGGTGATTCTACAAGTACATTCGTAGTGACTGAACATAGCGGTTCCGGCAATGTTAAAGGTGCCTTGACGACTCGCGGTAACAATGGCGAGTTCGCCATCGGTGTATTGTCCATGGAAAACAACTGGCGTACTGACAGTGTAGCTAACCAAGGCTACCGTTATGTGAAGCTGGACGGCGTACATCCTGAGGCTGGCACGTTCAACGGCAACGGCAACGCCCTTGCTGATGGTGTCGAGTTTGCCCGTGAAACTGCCATCAACGGCGATTACGCATTCCATATCGAAATGCGCTCCTTCGTTGCCAACACGGCTGATGCTTTCGGCGCGCAGTTGATTCCTGAAATCACTGCCGCGCTGGGCAACCCAGCCAGTTGCTCCGACGTGCCACGCGGCCTGACCCTGAACCCGCTCGGCGGCTCCATCTGCAACAGCGCTGCTGTTGAAGGCGAGCTGCAAGTGGTTGCCAAGGGTACGCGTTTCGGCAACAACTGCGCTCCTCAGCAAATGTTCTTCTAAGTTGGTCATCACCAGGGTGTAAACCCAAGTCGTGCCCGAGCACTTCCCTGCGTAAACAGGGAAGTGCTTTTTACTCTGGATTCCGTCATGGGTGTGTCATATGGGCTTCATATGATAGGCGCGCCCGGCTTGCGCGGATTCAGGTCATGCAAGTCGAGAGCGGCTAATAAAGCAATTGGCGCTGGAACAAAGGCTCCGCCTGTTTTATTAGCCATTTTCCATATGTGAATTTCCAGGAAAGTATCAAGCGTGCGTTTATTTTTGTTATGTATGGCCGGGCTGCTGTACCTTGCGTCGATGTCCGGGCTTGCCGCCGCGGCTGATGGCGGCTTGCCAGGCGAGGAGGCATCCGCGGAAACGGTGGAAGAGCAGGCCGGGGAGGATCAGGCCAGGTTCGACATCATGGAGTTCAGCGTGAGCGGCAATACGGTATTGCCGCCTGGCAGGATAGAGGAGGCGGTGTATCCGTTTCTCGGCGAGGGCAAGACCATCGATGACGTCGAAGGCGCGCGGGCGGCCCTGGAAAAGGCTTTCCACGATGCGGGCTACCTGACTGTATTCGTCAACACGCCGGAGCAGGAGGTCGCCGACAAGACGGTCAAGCTGGAAGTACTCGAAGGCAAGGTGGAAAAGCTGCGGGTGGTGGGGGCTAAGTATTATTCGCTGGGCGTGATCAAGCAACGGGCGCCCGATTTGGCCGAAGGCAAGGTGCCTTATTTCCCCGATGTGCAGCGCCAGCTTGCCCGGTTGAATGCCCAGCCAGACCGGCAGGTGGCGCCTGTGCTGCGGCCGGGTAAGTCGCCCGGCAAGGTGGAAGTCGATCTCAAGGTGGAGGACAAGCTGCCGCTGCATGCCAGCCTGGAGCTGAACAATCGCTATATCGCTAACACCACGCATACGCGGCTCAATGGCTCCATTCGTTATGACAATCTGTGGCAGCTCGACCACAGCCTGAGTTTGAGTTTTCAGGTGACGCCGGAAGATACCAATGAAACGAGGGTGCTGTCCGCGACTTATCTGATTCCGACATTGGCGGGGGATTATTGGGCGTTCTACGGCGTGGTGTCGCGCAGCGACGTCAGCGCTATCGGGGATGTGAACGTGATCGGCAACGGTAATATTTTCGGCCTGCGCTACATTCATCCCTTGCCCGCGCCTGCGCTTTCCGGCTATTTCCACAATGTGACGCTGGGGGTCGATTACAAGGATTTCAAGGAGTCCACGCGCCTGATCGGCGAGGGGTTCAATACGCCCATCAGCTACATGCCTTTTTTTGCGGGATACGACAGTACCTTGCAGACGGCAAAGGGCACGACCCAGATGAACCTGGGCCTGACGTTCGCCGTCCGCGACCTCGGGTCGGATGAAGAGGAGTTCGCCATGAAGCGCTCCAGGGCCCAGGGCAGCTTTGCCTATTTGCGCGCGGACATCAAGCATACGCACACGCTGCCCAGGGAGTGGAAGTTGTTCGGCCGTTTGTCCGGGCAGGCGGCAGGCGCGCCCATTATCGCCAACGAGCAGTTTTTCGTCGGCGGCGCGGATACGGTGCGCGGCTATTACGAGGCCAGCGCGCTGGGCGACAAGGGGCTGTTCGGCACTGCCGAGCTGCGCACGCCCTCGTTGGCGAAATATCTCAACATGGATGGCGAACTGGTGGGTTCGGTGTTCTACAGCGCGGGCCAGGTGCGCATATTGCGGCCCCTGGACGAACAGCAAAGCGTGTTCAATCTGGCATCCGTCGGCGTGGGCCTGCAGTTGAAGAATTGGCACGGATTGACGGCAGGGTTTGATTTCGCCCGCGCGTTGCGGACGGCGGGAATGGTCGATAAGGGCGATTCCCTGCTGCATTTCAGGTTGGCGTACGACTGGTAAGCAAGGGTTTAGGAGGTTGGCATGAATCGAGGATTATTCCGTCTGGTGTTCAACAAGCGTCTGGGGGCATATGTTCCGGCGCACGAGTTGGCGGTGACGGCCGCCAGCGCAGGCCAGGGACGGCGCGCCCGCAGGCGCGCGCTGGCCGCGGCGCTGTCTCTCGTTGCTTCAGGCAGCGCGCTGGCGGCAGATCTGGCACCTTTGCCCGTTTCCGGCCTCGTCATGGGCGGCGGCGCATGGAGCAATGCGCAGATTTCCGGCGCCACGCCCACGGTTACCACGATCCAGCAGCTGGCGCCGCAGGCCATCGCCAACTGGAGCCAGTTCAACCTGGCGAGCGGCCATACGCTCAACATCAACCAGGAGGCGACCTGGTCCATGCTGCACCGCATTCATGACAACAGCCCCAGCGTGATCGCCGGGACGATCAATGCGCCGGGCACCAATTATTTCGTCAATACCAATGGCATTATTTTTGCCCAGGGCGCGCAGGTGAACGTGGGCTCGCTGTGGGCCATGACCTCGGCCGATATGATGACCACGGACGCCTTGTTCACCAACGGGTTGCTTGCCAGCCTCAGCAATACGCCGGTATTCCGCAATACCGGGGGTTTCATCAAGGTGGAGAAGGGCGCCGCGCTCACAGCGGCCAGCGGCGGCCGTATTGCCCTGTTTGCCAAGGATGTGGAGAACAGCGGCATCATCAAGACGCCGGACGGGCAGACGATATTGGCCGCTGGCGAGCAGGTGTACCTGAAGTCCAGCACCGACCCCGCCGGGCTGCTGGTGGAAGTGAATGCGGGCGGGACGGCCGCCAACCTGGGCGAGATTATTGCCGACCGTGGCAATGTGACGCTGGTGGGGCTGGCCGTCAATCAGCAAGGGCGAATTTCCGCCAGCACGTCGGTGCGCGCCAATGGTTCCATCCATTTGCTGGCAAGGGATACCGTCAGCGCCGTTAATTCTTCAGGCGGTTATCAGTATGTGCCGCAACGCCATGGCACGGTGACCATAGGCAAGGACAGCGTCACCGAGGTGCGTGTCGAGACGGATGACAAGGAGGAGGTGCTGGCCAGCCAGACCCTGGCGCCATCGCGGATCAATGTCGAGGGCCGCACCATCAATATCGACGGCCTGCTGCGGGCCAAGAGCGGCGAGATCAATATTACGGCGAGCGTTGGCAATGGGGTCGGCCAGACTGCCGAGCAGGACCCTGTGCGGGTGTTCCTGGACGAGCACGCCACCCTGGATGTTTCCGGCGTGGATGCCCGGGCGGCCATGGAAAAGAACCAGCTTTCGGTGGAACTGTATTCCGACCAGTTGAAGGATACGCCGGTCCTGCGCGGCAGCGCGCTGTTCGGCGAAAGGGTTTATATCGACGCGCGCAAGGGCACGGATATGTTCGATATCTCTCCGTTGCTGGCCATGCGTACCCAGACGATTGCCGAAAAAATGAGCAAGGCCGGCACGGTGAATATCGTTTCCGCTGGCGATGTCGTGACCAAGGCCGGGTCGGTGATCGATGTTTCCGGCGGCGTGATCGATTACGACGCCGGGTTTATCCGCGAGAGCCGGTTGTTGTACCAGGGCCGCGCCGTCGCCATCTCGGATGCGAACAGCTACACCGATTACGAGGGGCTGACCGATGTCTACAAGAAAATGGATCCCAAATGGGGCTGGACCGATAGAAAAGAGCTGAACCCGAATGGCAAGGGCACCTGGCAGGCAGCCTATCGCGAAGGCCAGGATGCCGGCACCATCAACATCAGCACTACGCGCCCGGCCTTGCTGAATGGCGACATGCAGGCCAGCACGCGCACCGACGTGACGCAGCGCGGCAATTTTCCTGAGGGTGGTAATTTCAACCTGACCACAAGCGCAGGGGTGACGCGCATACAGGAAGCCTCTGCAGTGGTCCCCGCCGATTTTACTGTCAACGACGCCAATACCAGCACTGAAACCATACTCGGCACCGCGCTGCTGAGCCATGGGTTCAACCATATCGGCGTGGATAGCGGCGGGGCGATCGTGGTGGATGCCGATATCGTGACCGACCCCAATGGATCGGTGAATCTCCAGGGCGGCGGCGTTGATATCCGTCACGATATCGTTACGCCGGGCGGCGATATTACCGTGGCGACCAAGGTTGCCAACCAGTCGGTCACCGTCAGGGACGGCGTGCGCCTGATCACGGCAGGAAATTGGAACAACGATAACCCGCAGTTGGCCGGGGCCATGCAGACGCCGGTCGCGTTGGACGGCGGCAGCATCAGCCTGACCGCGAGCCAGGATGTGGTGCTCGGGC
Source organism: Methylobacillus draconifructus (assembly GCF_045984385.1). Taxonomy (NCBI): domain Bacteria; kingdom Pseudomonadati; phylum Pseudomonadota; class Betaproteobacteria; order Nitrosomonadales; family Methylophilaceae; genus Methylobacillus; species Methylobacillus draconifructus. Next base: position 100,653 of record NZ_JBJQIJ010000002.1, on the reverse strand, counting down.
AAGGCACGCTGCTTGACGCCAGCGCGGGCGCGTGGCTGAGCAGCACCGGCACGCTGAGGACAGGCGACGGCGGCGATATCAGCCTGCAAGGGCGGTCGGTGGAGATCGGCGGGCAGCTGCAATCCTATGGCTTCAGCCAGGGCGGCGCGTTCTCTGTCTCGACATCGCAGGATGTGCAGATCGGCGGGCAGCCAGCCGGGCCTGCTGATTTCTGGCTGAAGGAAGGCTTTTTCGAGCAAGGCGGGTTTTCCTCCTATATCGTCCGTAATACGGCCAATGGCGGCGAATTCGTGGTCGGCGACGCTTCGGGCGGGGAAACGCTGATCCATCCCAAGATGCAGACCCTGCTGCTGAAAGCGGGCTACAGCACTGCGGCCAGCGGCGCAAGCATGAGCCAGGTGGCCGCGCCGGTATTGCTGCCAGAGGGGCAGCGCGCGCCAGCCTCGTTGAGCTTTTCGGCTTACGGCGGCCAGACGTCACTGGCCGACCTGACCATCTTGCCCAATACGGTGATCCGCACCGACGCGCCCAATCTTGCGGCGCAGGTAGGCGCCATCAGCCTTGAGGCGAGCCGCCAGCTCACCATGCTGGGCAGCCTGTTTTCGCCATCCGGCGCTATCAGCCTGCTGCTGCGCGGCGATGCGGACCAGTTGCCCTATGACAACCAGCAGAGCATCTGGATAGGCGGCGATTCGATCATCAGCGCTGCCGGCAGCTATGTCACGCCGGCTGGTTCCGCACGAACGTTGAGCAGCGCCAAGGTGATGGACGGCGGCAGTATCGCGATCAATGCCGGAAGAGGCTTCGTGGTCGCCGAGGAAGGCAGCCTGCTCGATGTTTCAGGCGCCTCGGGCAAAGTGGATGTGGATACCGGCAGAGGCGTACAGCGCCAGACCTTGCATGGGGCGGCGGGCAGCATCGACATCACGGCGCGGGAAGGCATGATTCTGGATGGCGACTTCCGCGGCGGCGCGAGCGGCAGCGGCGAGGGCGGCACATTGAACATTGCGCTGAGGGGAGATTTGAATGGGGCTACCCAAGTGCCCCCCACGCCGTCCGTCCAGCGCGTACTGACGGTGACCAGCAGCAAACAGGCGCAGGGCGATGGCCTGAATCCGCGCGACAGCCTGGCGGCTTTTGAAGGCAAGGCGCAGATTTCCACGGAGCAGATCAATGCCGGGGAGTTCGACCATGTCAGCCTGGAAAGCACGACGGAAGGCCGTGCGGCCAATGCCGCCCAGCGCGACCGCATCGTGCTGGAGGATGGCGTCCGGCTGAGCGCGCCGGAGACATTGGCCTTGACTTCGGCCTCGTTTGAAGTGGCGGATAACGGGGTTGCCGAGGTGCAGTCGTCCCATGTCACCCTGGCAGCCCCGCAGGTCAGCAATACGGTGCAGGCCGGCAGCGGCGCCTTCAGGGTGACGGCCGATTTCATCGACCTGAATGGCACTGTCAACCTGTCTGGCATCAATCAGGCCGAACTGAACAGCCGCCTGGATATCCGCATGCGCGGCCTGACCTTTGACAATGCGGGATCATTGCGCACCAACGGCAACCTGCTCATGACAGCGCGCCAGATTTATCCTGTGAGCAACAGCAGCTTCAATATCGAAGCGCTGGGCGCGGACAGCAATATTACCATCCGCTCCAGCGGCGAGGCCTATCGGCCGGTGTTCAGCGCGGGCGGCAAGCTCGGCTTCAAGGCGGATACCATCAACCAGGAAGGCGTGCTGCTGGCGCCCCTGGGCCAGATATCCCTGGATGCCGAAAGCGATCTGGTGCTGGGTGGAAACAGCCGGACGTCGGTTTCGGCCGAGGGCTTGAGCATTCCTTATGGTACGACCATAGAGGGCGGGACGTCATGGGTGTTGCCCAATGGTTTTGGCAATACCCCGGCGGAAAAACGCATTTCCTATACCGCGAAGGATGTCGATCTGCGGGAAGGGGCCGTGATCGATATTTCGGGAGGCGGCGACACTTTTGCGTATGAATGGATCGACGGCATAGGCGGCTCCACCGATGTGCTGTCGCAGCCGGGCTATTACGCCATCGCGCCCGGCATGAAAAACGAATATGCGCCTTTCGATTATGACTATGTCAAGGACAATGCGCCGCAGATCGGCGATGCGGTGTATCTCTCCGGCATTCCGGGGCTGGAGCCGGGGTATTACACATTGCTTCCGGCGCATTACGCCCTGCTTGAGGGGGCGTATCTGCTGCAGGCCGGCCCGGGGCAGAATCTCCGCCAAGGAACCAATACCATGCTGCATGACGGCTCCTACCTGGTTTCCGGCTACCAGACCAATATCAACAGGAGCAGCCGCAATGCCGCCTGGGAAACCTTCCGCGTGACCAATGGCAACGTATTCCGCACGCCTGCCGGATCCGTGACGCGCGCGCCTGCCGAATACATGATCAGCGGCGGCAACACCTTCTTTGCCGCACAAGCGGAAGCGGCCGGGCTGACTCCTCCGCGGCTGGCCGGGGATGCCGGGCAACTGGTGCTGTCGGCGACCGATACCCTCCTGCTCAACGCCACCTTGAATACCAGCAGGGCCGCAAACGCCCGTGGTGCGATGGTGGATATCGTTTCCAGCAAGATCAGCGTCGTTTCCGAACTCGGGGCCGACGACGGCACCCTGCAGCTCAAGGCGGGCTCGCTCAATGACATGAATGCGGAAAGCATTCTGCTGGGCGGCCAGCGCAGCCAGGGGGATGAGGCGACGGAAATCACCACCATATCGAGTGAAGTCCGGTTCGCCAATGACGCCAGCCATGCGGTCAAGGTGAACCAGCTGATTGCCACGGCCTCGGATACCTTGACTGTGCAAAGCGGCGCGGTGATCGAAACCACGGCTTCGCCTGACCGGGGCAGCGCCAGTTTGAGGGTCAATGGCGACGGCGCCTTGCTGGCGGTATCCGGCGACAGCGATCTGGCGTTCGACCGCGCCGGGACATCCGGCAGCCCCACGCGCGGCGTGCTGGATATCCAGGCTGGCAGCCAGATCAAGGCCGCGCGCTCCCTGGTGCTGGATGCGACGCGGCAATCCACCCTGGACGGCACGGTCAACGTCGATGACGGCGGCTCCGTCACACTCGGCGCGCAGAGCATCGCGCTGGGCAACCCTGCGGCTTCCGTGGCAGGCATGCAGGTGGATAACGCCTTGCTGGCAAGCCTGGGCAACCTCGGGCAGGTGACCTTGAACAGCCATGGCAACCTCGACCTGTATGGCGAGGTGGATTTCGGCAGCAGGAACCTGGATGTCACCCTCAATGCCGCTGGCATTGTCGGGCATGAGACGAGCGCGGATGGCGCTGCCAGCCTGCAGGCCGACCACCTGGTGCTCAGGAACTCGGCGGGCGCGGCGTTGACGCCGGCGGCTTCCGGCAGCGGCAAGCTGCTGATAGAGGCCAACAGCATTCGCGTCGAAGGCAGGAATGACGCCGCCAGCGGCAATGCCGCGAATGCGGGCAACTTTGCCGTCAGCGGATATGACAATGTGGATATCGCCAGCGCGCGGGACGTGACGTTCAGCGGCAGCGGCAGCCTCAACCTCGACGCGGCGCAAGCCCATATCAGCAGCGCATTGGTCACGGCGGATACCGGCGCCGAATACAGCCTGAACGCGGCAGGCAACCTCATCACCGCGGCCAATGGCGCCAGCCTGCAACAGTCCGCAGACGGGCTCGGCGGCAAGCTGAGCGTCGTGGCGCAGCAGATGACCCTGGGCGGCAATATCGAGCTGGCGTCTGGACAGTTCGCCGCGCGCGCGACGCAGGGCGATCTCAATGTCACTGCCGATATCGACACCTCGTCGCGCGCGGTGCGTTTTGACCGCTTTACGCGGTATACCCCGGGCGGCACCGTCATCCTGCAGTCCGAGCAGGGTGATCTCAATGTGGCGAGCGGCGCTTCGATCGACGTGAGCGGCGGCGAAGGCGGCAATGCGGGAACCGTGAAGGCGCTGGCGGCAGGGGCGGTCGATATCGCCGCAGGCGCACTGCGCGGGGAGGCCGCGGCGGGCAATACCGGCGGCAGTTTCGTGCTGGACAGCGGCAGCCTGGGCAATTTCTCCGTCCTCAACGAGGCATTGAACCAGGGCGGCTTCGACGCGTCGCGCGAGCTGCGCATCCGCAATGGCGATGTCACGATTTCGGGCAACGATGTCGTTAGGGCGGACCGTTTCGTACTGAGTGCGGATGGCGGCGGTATCGAAATAGCGGGAACCGTGGATGCCAGCGGCGGCAATGGCGGCGATATCAAGATATATTCGCGTGACGACTTGACGCTGCGGGCTGGCGGACAATTGCTCGCCAGGGGCGAGGCTGACGGCAAGGGCGGCGACATTGTGCTGGCCAGCGAGCGCGGTAGCGTGAAGGCTGAAGTGTTCGAGGCCGACGGCAACACCCGCCTGGCGGATGCCGCCTTGATCGACGTGGGCGGCGGCGAGCGCGGCCAGGTGAATATGCGCGCAGGGCGCGAGGGCGCGTCCGGCCTCAAGGTGGACGAGGCTGCGACGGCTGCCGTAGCCGGGGCCGGCAAGATATTGCTCGAATCGGTCAGTGTCATGGATATGGGCGGCGGCAGCACGCTGAACAATGCGACGTTGGCCGCCATCAAGGCGGATACCGACGCCTTCTATGCAGGAGCGGAAAGCGCGGCGGCGGCCTACAAGGCCAGCAGCGACGGCGTGAGCGCGATTGTGGCGCCGCATACGGAAGTGCGCGTCGATGGCAATACAACCTTGTCCAATGATTGGAATCTGAATACCCTGTCGCAGGGGCGCGATGGCGCGCTGACGATTCGCAGCGCAGGCAACCTGCAGTTGAACGGCAGTATCAGCGACGGCTTCAACGGTGTTGCGACGACTTCGGCATTGGCCGCTGGCGATTCGTGGTCGATCAATCTGATATCCGGCGCCGATATGGCTGCAGTCAATACCTTATCGACCATCAAGAATGATGCCTCTGGCAACCTGACGTTGGCGAATGCCAAGCTGGTGCGTACCGGGACCGGGGATATCAACATCGCCACCGGCGGCAACCTGACGCTGGGTAACGCGGCGTCTGTCATTTATACCGCAGGCAATGCCGCCGCGCCTCTGGATGGGTTTGTCGCGCCAACCACAGGCGAGGGTTTTGGCAATAATGGCGCGCAGTACCTGACCAATGGCGGCGACCTGAACATTGCTTCGCAAGGCGATATTACCGGGGCCTTGGTGAATGCGAGTGGTACGCAGCAGGTCGTGAACAATTGGCTGTTCCGCCAGGCTGGAGGTACAGGAAACAAGCATCCGACCTGGTGGTTGCGTACCGATTTGTTCCAGCAGGGTGTCGCGGCATTTGGCGGCGGCGACGTACAGATCAGCGCCGGCGGCAATATTACTAATTTCTCGGCGTCAGTCCCGACGACTGCCCGCTATGCGCCTGATGCGGCAGTGGTGGATGGTGGCGGCAATCTCAGCATATCATCGGGCGGCGATATCCTGAATGGCATGTATTTCGTCGGCAAGGGCGAGATGGAGGTGTACGCTGGCGGCGAGATCGGACGCACTTTCAATGCGCAGGGCAATGCCGTGACCTTGGGCACAACCCTGGCGTTGCAAGATGCGACAGCCAGTGTATCGGCTCTGGGCAATGTTTATATTGAATCCGTATTCAACCCCACGCTGTTTGCCCAGACAACGACCAATGCCCAGAGCGTCTTGAACGCGACTGGACGCAGCGCCTTTTTCAATACCTATTCCGATCAGGCGGCGATTGATGTGGCTTCACTGGGCGGCAACGTAACCTTCGGCGTTAAAGCGACCAGCGCTTCCAGTCTTACTGGCAAATTCACCGGCCTGGCGACGCCTGCCAACTCTGTTATGAGCCTGACCTACTATCCCGGGACAGTGAGCGCCACGTCTTTCGGCGGCGATATCGTGGTCGGCGACATGAAATTGATGCCCAATTCCGATGGGAATCTGAGCCTGCTCGCCGCGGGCAGCATCCTGGCTGACCAGGTTGTCGTGTCGGATGCCGATCCTGGCCTGATACCCAGTCCCAGGTCTCCGCTGCAGAATCCGCAAAATGTGCTGGAAGCGCGTATCGTGGACACCCATGCCGCCATCCCGCTCCATCTCAATAACGCGACGCCTATTGCGATCGTGGCGCGGGAGGGCTCGCTGACGAGCTGGACGGCCTCCGTGGTCAACCTCACGTTGCCCAAGCAGTCGGTCGTGGTCGCGGGGCAGGATATCCGTAACCTCAATGCCAACCTGCAGAACATGCGCGCTGGCGACCTGAGCGTCATCCGGGCAGGCCGCGACATCGACTATACCGGCACGGCGGGCGGCATCAATATCGGCGGGCCGGGCAACCTGCTGGTGGAAGCCGGCCGCAACCTTGACCTTGGTTCCAGCCAGGGTATCAACAGCCTGGCGAACACGGCCAACCAGTATCTGCCGGACCATGGCGGCTCGGTCACGGTGCTGGCCGGTGTGGGAGAAGGAGCGAACCTGGAGGATTACATCGACCGCTACATCCAGCCCGAGGGCAGCGGCCCCTCGGTACTGCAAGGCGATGCTTCCGGGCTGGCTGAGTACCGTGCCGACACCGCAAAGGCATTGACGGATTACATGCGCGGACTGACCGGCAACGAGACGCTTTCCGAAGCGGATGCCTTGACCGCTTACCTTGCGCTGGAGCAGGACCAGCAGGCGGTGTTCGTCTATCGGCATTTCTCGTCTGAATTGCTGGCGTCCGGCAAGGCATATGCGACGACGCAAAATCACGAGCGCGGCGATGCGGCGATTGCCACGCTTTGGCAGGCCGACAGCTATCAGGGGGATATGAGCCTGTTCAAGAGCCGTATCCGCACCGTACGCGACGGCAGCATAGACTTGCTGGCGCCGGGCGGCATGATCAATGTCGGCGTCCCAGGCGGGGATGGTTCCGGCGACATCGGGGTGGTGACCGAAAGCGGCGGCGATATCCGCGCCTTTGCGGAAACCGGCTTCCAGGTCAACCAGTCGCGTGTGATCACTCAGTACGGCAGCGATATCACCGTATGGGTGAATCATGGCGACATCGATGCGGGACGTGGTTCCAAGACGGCATTATCCATTCCCGAGATTGAAGTTAGCACGGACAGCTACGGCCGTACCACCCGCAGGGTCAAGGGCGCGGCCGCAGGCAGCGGCATCCAGGCGCAGACATATGACGCGGACGGCCCCGACGGCCCCATGCAGGCGCCCAGGCTCGGGACAGTCTCACTGATGGCGCCGCGCGGCGTGCTCAATGCCAGCGAGGCCGGTATTGTGGCAGGCGACTTCCTCGCGGTGGCGCCAGTGATGCTGGGAACCAACAATATCAGCGTCAGCGGCCAATCCACAGGATTGAGCATGGCCAGCACGGTGTCGCTGGCGAGTTCCGTGGTCGGCGCTTCTGGCGCGGCATCGTCGGCGACCAGCACGATGGCGGATTTTGGCAAATTGCCTGTGAGCCAGGATTTCAATCCAAGAAGCATGCTGCCGTCGTTCGTTTCGGTCGAAGTGCTGGGCCTGGGCAATATCGTCAAGTAAGGCGGGTTTGCGCATGGGTTGGGAATGTCACGGGATGCCGGGTCACGCCCGGCATGACAGGCGTGAGGCGCGCAGATGGCTGGCAAGGGGGACTAGTCAAGACTAGTCCCTTTTACATTTTTATGACTCGACAATTTCACATATGGGTCACTGATGTGTCACATGTGACATCTATATTACGCGCTTTGTCCTGGAGCGCGGTTCGATGTTGAGAAAGTGTGGTTTTCTGCTGTTGCTGTTCATGCTGCCTAGCCTGGCGCATGCAGTCTGGAACGAGGCATGGGACAGCCGCGCTAAGGTATCGGTGAATGCTGCTGGCATTCCGGCTGCGGAAACCAACGTGCCGGTGTTGTTGCGTTTGCATTCCGGCAATTTCGATTTCTCTTCCGCCAGCCTAGATGGCTCCGATCTGCGCGCCATTGCCTCGGACGACAAGACCGAACTCAAGTTCCACATCGAGAAGTTCGATTCAATTAATGAGCTTGCCGTGATCTGGGTATTGCTGCCCAAGGTTGATCCGGCAGACAAGAGTGCGCATTTCTGGCTTTACTCCGGCAATGAATCTGCAACGTCCGCTTCCGATAGCCAGGGCAGTTTTGAGGATGCCACGGCGGCAGTGTTCCACTTTGCCGAGCAGTCCTTGTTGCAAGACAGCAAGCGCGGCCTGGTGGCAAGTGGCAATGCCGTGGTGCAGAAGGCTGCGTTGATCGGCGAAGCGGCTGTGTTGACGGGTGAGCCACTGGCATTGGCGGCGGATTCGACCCTTGCGCTCAGCGATGCGCGTGGTTTCAGTTTCAGCGCCTGGGTGAAGCCTGTGACGCTGGATGGCAGCAATGCTGTGCTCTATCAGCAAGGCAATGTGGCGCTGGAAATTGCAGGCGGCAGACTGCAGTTCCGCAGTGCCGATGCAAGCATTGCAGGCGGTGAGGTCAAGGCAGGCAGTTGGCAGCATGTGGCGGTGACGGCAGGTGCTGGCAAGGCGGCTATTTACCTGGATGGCGTGGAAGTTGCGAGCGGTGATGTTGCCCTGGCTGATGTGCAGGATACGGTGCAAGTAGGTGCCGGCTATCAGGGCGAGCTGGATGAAGTCGTGCTTGCGAGTGCAGCGCGTAGCGCTGCCTGGGTCAAGATGGCAGCTGCTAGTCAAAGCATGGATGGGCAGTTGATCAAGGTGCATGCTGCCGATGAGGGTGGCGGGGAAGAGGGCAGCAGTTCGCACTTCATGGTGTTGTTCCACAGCCTGACCGTGGACGCATGGGTGGTCATCATTATCCTGACCGTCATGTTTGCCATCAGCGTTGCCGTGATGGCGGCCAAGGCAAGGCAGGTCGCCCGCAACGACAAGGCCAACCGCGAGTTCCTGCAACGTTTCAACGATGCCAGCAATGCGCAGTTGTTGCAGCTCGACCAAGGTGCCAATACAAGCGACTCCACATTGGCCAGGCTGTATATGGCCGGCTTGCGTGAAATACGCAAGCGCTACGCAGAGGATGGCTCGCTGGCGCTCAGCGGCGCTTCCATGGATGCGATCAAGGCGGCGATCGATGCCGATTTGATCCGTGAGAACAAAAAGCTCAATGCCAATATCGTGCTGCTCACGATCGCGATTTCCGGCGGCCCCTTCCTCGGCCTGCTGGGGACCGTGATCGGCGTCATGATCACCTTTGCCGAAATTGCGGCTGCGGGCGACGTGAACGTCAACGCGATTGCGCCTGGTATTGCCGCCGCCCTGATGGCGACGGTGGCGGGCCTTGCCGTCGCGATTCCCGCCTTGTTCGGCTACAACTACCTCTCCAGCCGCATCAAGAACATCAACACCGACATGCAGATATTCGTCGATGAGTACGTCACCCGCGTCGCCGAACTCTACGGGAAGTAGGCATGGCGGACATCAAGGAAGACAACCAACCGTATGACGAGATCAACATCACGCCGATGCTCGACCTCGCCTATGTGCTGCTGGTGATCTTCATCATCATGACCACGGCATCGGTACAGGGCGTCAAGGTGGACATCCCACTCACGAGCGAGACCGGCAACCTTGCCAAGCCGGATATCCGCGGTATCACCATTACCAGTGAGGGTGATGTTTACCTGGATGCTTATCCGGTCGATTTGGCATCGTTGGAGCAGCGACTCGGCGAATACAAGGCCAACAATCCCGACTTGCCCGTGGTGCTGAAGGGCGATGCCGCCGCGCACTATGAAAAAGTGTCTGCCGTGCTGGAAATATGCAAGAAGCTGGGCATTACCGAGGTGGGCCTGGTAACGAAGAAAGCAGGAGGATAAGCCATGCAAGTGCAAGACGACAGCAAGCCTTATGACTCCATCAATATCACGCCGATGCTCGACCTCGCCTATGTGCTGCTGGTGATTTTCATCCTCATGACCACGGCGTCGGTGCAGGGCCTCACCATGAATTTGCCCAAGCCTTCGAACAAACCGAGCACGGAGCAGCACGAGGTCAAGATCGTGCAGGTGCAAGAGGGCGGCGCCATGCTCATGAATGGCATGGGCATCAGTATTGCCGAGTTGGAAAGCCAGCTCAAAGCGGCCAAGGCGCGCGACCCGAAATTCTCCGTGATGATCAAGGGCGATGCGCGTGCGCCTTACGCCGGGATCATTGCCGTGGTGGATCTGGTGACCCGGCTGGAGATTGAAAACGTCGGCTTGGTGACTTCAAGGATAGGCACCTGATGGCGGTAGAGCAAATGCAGCAAGAACAAACTGTTCCGGCGTGGAAACGGTTTGGTGGCGCCGGGTTGGTGATCATGCTGTTGGCAGTGCTTGGTTATGGCATCTACAGCCTGATCTCAAGCAAGCCCGGCCCGAAAAAGCCGCCGGTGACGACGATCAAGATCATGCCGGATACGCCACCGCCTCCGCCGCCACCTCCCAAGGAGCCACCGAAAGAGCAGCCCAAGGAAGAACCGAAGGAAATCAAGGTGGAGCAGCCCAAGCCGGTGGAAGCGCCGCCCGAGCCGCAGAACCTCAAGATGGAAGGCGATGCGGGAGATGCGCCCAGCGCGTTCGGCGCAGGCAAGGTCACCAACGAATATAGCGGCGGCGACGTGGGCGTGAAAATCGGTGGCAACAAGAGCCTGGCGGCCTATGCCTGGTACACCGGCAAGATCAAGGCCAGCATCGAGGCGGCGATCGCGGAGCAAAAGGAGTTGGCGAAGGAGCAGTACAAGATCGTGGTCGAGTTATGGCTGGCCAAGGATGGGCAGGTGGAAAGAATCGAGCTGGTGAACGGCAGCGGAGACCAGAAGAAGGACGAATTGCTGCGGCAGGCGTTGCGCTCGGTAAAACGCATTCCCGAACCGCCGCCGGAAGATATGCCGCAGCCTGTGAAATTGCGGATCACCGCCAAGAGCATGGGCGGCTGAGCGTCCTGAATGCGGCGAAAGGTGTTGTTGGCGGCGATTGGCCGGTTTGGATATGCATGGGCCTGATAGACAGGCCGGATGAAGACTAGAGAACGGATGATGAATAAACCAGGAATGATGAAACCCGCGATACTGGCGCTGGCGATGGCAGGCGTGTTCGCATCGTCTGCCGGGGCGGGCGAGCGCGAGTCGCTGGAGCAGTTGCGCAGTACCACGGTCGGCTTGATCGAGGCGTTGGTGCAGGAAGGCATACTCTCCAAGGAAAAGGCGGATGCTTTGATCAGGAAGGCGGAAGAAGCCAGGCAGGCGCCCGTTTCGACTGCCGGAGCCGAGGAAACGCAGGCCGCCCCAGTCGCGGCGCAAGGCGGCAGCAATGTCGTCCGCGTCCAGTACGTGCCGGAATTCGTCAAGCAGCAATTGCGGGCCGACATCGAGAAAGATGTGATGGCCAAGCTCAACTACCATGTGGAAGAAGAACGGCTGAAATTGCCAGGCTGGTTGGACCGCCTATCGTTCGAAGGTGATGTGCGCCTGCGCTACGAGCCTGCCAGGTTCTCTGACGGCAATGCGCAGGAGTTCTGGTTTGCCGGCGATGTGTCCCGTCAGGCGCTGATACCCAATACTACTGAAGACCAGAACCGCTACCGGGTCAGGGCGCGGTTCGGCGTCAATGCCAGGATCAGCGATTCCATCACGGCAGGCATCCGCATGACGACTGGACATATGGATAATCCGCTTTCGCCGAATCAGTCCATAGAAATCAGGCAGGCCAAGCTGGATTGGGGGCTGGATCGGGTCTTCGTGACGGCAAAGCCTTACGAGTGGCTCACGGTAAGCGCAGGGCGTTTTGCCAACCCTTTCTTCTCCACGGATATGGTGTGGGATCGCTCGCTGGCGTTCGACGGCGTGGCGGCGACCTTCATGCCGAAGTTCGGGGATAGCGTGAGAGGCTTCGGCACCATAGGCGCCTTCCCGATCGACCAGGTGCAGAAAGGCGATGTCAACAAGGCCAAGGATAAATGGATCGCGGGCGCCCAGGCCGGTATCGAATGGATCAGCCCCAACAAGTCGTCTGCCAAGATCGGGCTGGCGTTTTATGATTTCAAGAATGTGCATGGCATCCCGAATAACCAGGACGGTTTTGACCGGCGTTATGACGGAACGGTGATGCCTTACCGGCAGAGGGGCAACAATACGTTTGAAATCTACAAGGGTGGCGCGGGGTCTTATGATGGCGCAGGTAATTTGACATTATTCAATACCTGCGGCGAAGTGTCGCCATCCACTGGTCTATATACCGATGCAGGTTGCGGCCTGGCCTCCAAGTTCCGTGTGGTCAACCTGACGGCCCAGCTCGATCTGGCAACCTTCGATCCCGTCCATATCATCCTGCAGGGCGATTACGCCGTGAATATTGGTTTCGACCAGCGCGAAATCCTGCGTCGCACCCATGTGCTGTATGAAAAGGAAAACCAGGCTTACCAGCTCAAGCTGACCGTTGGCATGCCTGAAATGCAGAAACGCCACGATTGGCAGGTGTTCGGGGCCTACAAGAAGCTGGAGGCCGATTCCGTGATGGATGCCTTCACCGATTCCGACTTCCACCTCGGGGGAACCAATGCCAAGGGCTTCATTCTCGGCGGGCTGTACGGCCTGGACAAAAATACCTGGCTGACAGCGCGTTGGCTGAGCACGCAGGAAGTGAGCGGGGTATTGCCGTTGCGGATCGACCTGTTCCAGCTTGACCTCACTGCCAGGTTCTGATGATGAAGCCAGCGAGAATATTGGCAGTATGGCTGATCGCGGCAATCCTGGCGGCAGCCGCGCCGCTGGCATGGCCAGCGGCTGACAAGGACAAAGCCGCCAAGCAGCAAGAGCGCCGCATGCGCCAGATGATGCAACAGGTGCAGGCCGAAAAAGAGCAATTGCAGAGCCAGTTCGAGCAGGAAAAGGCCAAGCTCAAACAGGAGGCGGAGGCTGAACAGGCCAAGAGCAATGAGTTGAAAAGCAGCGTTGCCAGCGTCAGCCGCCGCAACGCCGTCTTGAATGCCGAGATCGAGGCGTTGCACAAGGAAAAGGCGAATACCCAGGCGAGCAACCAGGCCTTGCAGGCCAAGCTCGAGGAAGTTCAGCAGCAGCTTGCCAATGCGCAGGATGCCATACGCAAGGGAGAGGCCGAGCGCGGCAATATGCAGGCCGTGATCGTGAAAAAGCAGCAGCAGTTGAATGCCAGCAGGGAGAAGAACGACAGGCTCTATGACTTCGGCCTGCAGTTGATCAAGATTTATGAAAAGCCCAGCCTGTACCAGAAAGTCATGCGCGACGAGCCCTTTACCCAGCTAAAGCGCGTCGAGCTGGAGAATATCCTGCAGGACTACAAGGACAAGATAGACGAAGCCCGGCTGGGCGCAGGCGATATCGCCCCCTAGTTTTGCAATGTGGTCGAGGTAAGCGCAAGCGTATTGTCCCGGCCTGAAGCCGGGATTTTTTTTGTCATTCACCTTTTGTCTAATTGGACTATGGAATCACATAGAACTGTCATATTGAGTTCCTAGAATAGTTGGCAGTAGAAACTGCTTTAAGCAGTGTGTTATTCAAGCCAATGACAGGAAATCAAAAATGAAAAAAAGCATGATATCTGCCGCCATTGCGCTGGCATTGTTGCCAGTTGCCGTCAACGCAGCCAGTCCATTGAATGCGCTGGAAAAGCTCTGGACCTACGACCATGCAAGCACCGGCGTCGCTGGTCAATCTTCCGAAATCGTTGCTTTCGACTCACTGACCAACTCGCTGTGGGTTGCTGGCGTCTCAGGCGTGGATGTGCTCGATGCGGGCAGCGGCAGCCTGATCCAGCACATCAACACCAGCATATACGGCAGTATCAATAGTGTGGCGATTCACAACGGCATTGCCGCTTTCGCCATTGAAAGCACGACTGACCGCACCCAGCCTGGCGTCGTCAAGCTGTTCGATACCGCGACGCGCGCATTGAGCGGCGGCGTGAACTCCATTGCAGTCGGCGCTTTGCCCGATATGCTGACATTCAGCCCGGACGGCAACCGGCTCCTGGTTGCCAACGAAGGTACTCCCACCGACTATGCAGGCTATGACCCCGTCGGCAGCGTCAGCATCATTGATATGGGGTCACGTACGGTCGCGGCAACCGTCAACTTCAACAATGCGCCGGTATCGGGCAGCGACTTGCGTCCCCAATCCATTGCCGGCATGGATTATGAGCCGGAGTATATTGCGGTGAGCCGCGATGGCACCAAGGCATATGTTTCCCTGCAGGAGGCCAATGGCTTGGGCGTGATCAACCTCAATACCAATCAGGCCGAGCAGGTCATTGGCCTGGGTGCCAAGGATTTCAGTGCGCCTGGCAACTATATCGATCCATCCGACCGCGATGGGCGTATCGAGCTGCGTCCCGTCAATACGCGTGGCCTATATCAGCCTGATGGCATTGCAGCTTACGAGGCCAATGGGCAGATTTTCATCGTGTTGGCCAACGAGGGAGATACCCGTGAAGACGAGGTGGACAAACAGCGCCTGGGAGGAAATGGCGATGCCAACCGCCTGAATATTGCCGTTCCAGATACGACATCGGATGATGTCGTCACATTCGGTGCGCGTTCCTTTTCCATTCGCGACCAGTACGGCAACCTGGTTTTCGATAGCGGCAACCAACTGGATGCCAAGGCAATCGAGCTGGGCATTTACGATGATGGCCGCAGCGATGACAAAGGTGTCGAGCCTGAAGGCGTCGAACTGCTTGAAATCAACGGCCGCACCATTGCGTTCATCGGGCTGGAGCGTACGCTCCAATCAGCCGTTGCGGTATATGACATCACCGACCCCCTCAACGTCAGCTATATCGACATGATCGTCACCGATGGCGATGTGGCGCCTGAAGGCATGAAGGGTTACTTCCACGATGGCCAATACTACCTTTCAATTGCAAATGAAGGGACTGCGACCACGTCGCTTTATCGCTTGGCGATAGCAGCCGTCCCGGAGCCGTCAACATATGCCATGTTACTGGCCGGCTTCATCTTGATGGGCTTTGTCAGCTATCGCCGCCGCCGGGAAAAATTCAAGCTGTAATGATAATCAGTATGGATTAGTCCTAACGGACTAATCCAAAAGCACTGAAACCCAGTGCTTGCCAGCATGGGCTCATTTATAATGAACCTAGTTCCAAAGTAATAAATAGCGGTTGTCTTTCATTTCCATTTTTAGGGGATTTTCCATGAAGTTCATCAAGACTTTCCTGGCTTCCGTAGCGCTCATAGCTATGGCTTCCAGTGCAAATGCAGCATCGTACGATTGGGGCGTGTTGAGCATAGACGACGCCGACGCTTATCAGGTGTATACCGTTGCCGCGGGCAACTTCACCGACACCATTACTTTCACAATCAGCGAAGATGTCGTGGCTGACTTCGGCGCTGGCGTATTGAACGTCGTCGTCGGCAAGAAGCAGTTCGAATTCATCGACAACTTGGCAGTCTCTCTTCTCGATATTGAAAATAATGTGATTGATTCCGGCCTCAACTTCACAGTTCCATCGCTTGCTGCAGGCACGTATGTATTGAAAATCACTGGCTTAGCATCCGGTATTAATGAAAATGCAGGCCGATATGGCGTAGGCGTTTCCATCGCTGCTGTGCCAGAGCCAAGCAGCGTCGCTATGTTGCTGGTCGGTTTTGCTGCTCTTGGCGCTGTAGCACGCCGTCGCAAGAGCCTGTAATTCATCATTCGATGAATGCTGAAAACGGCACCGTAAGGTGCCGTTTTTATTTTTTTATATCCTTTAATTTGTATAAGCTTATTCCAAGAAATTGCCAGGATTAGTCCATTCGGACTCAAGACAAAAAAAACTGGCTTGTTATAATTTGTCCACGTTGTAGAACAATTAAGTTTTCTCTCTTACATTTATAGGGGATTTACCATGAACTTCATCAAGGCTTTTCTGGCTTCCGTAGCGCTCATAGTTGCGGCTTCCAGTGCAAATGCTGCAACAACCAACATTGGCCCGTTGACAGAGGAATACGCCAAAATTGTATTAGTTCCAGAAAATACAACTTTTGACGATATTTATACATTTTCGTTGACTGACACTGGCGCAGATTTTTCTGTTAGTAAAATAGTTCTCTCTGGGTTCTATGATTTTTCCAAACTGACATTTTCAGTTTACTCTGGTACTGTAGATTCTTCTTCAGAGTTGTATTCAGTACCTGTATCTACTGCCAATGAAGTTGCATTCAGCCTAAGCAACCTCGGTGTGGGTAACTACTATATCCAGATTGCTGGTGAGACAAATGGTAAGTTTGGCGGTTCATATGCATTCTCCATCACTCCAGTACCAGAGCCAAGCAGCGTCGCCATGTTGCTGATCGGTTTTGCTGCGCTGGGTGCTGTTGCTCGCCGTCGCAAGACTCTGTAATTTCTGTATCAGATTTTTTCATAAATCTGAAAAATAAAAACGGCGCCAATGGCGCCGTTTTTATTTTATAAATCAGTTATATCGCTTATATGAGAATAACTATAAATTCTTTGAGATTTGGGTTCTTGATGTATAATTCGCGTTGGGGGGAATATCATCGACATTAATCAGAAAAAGGAGTTTGTATGAATATTCTCAAAAGCGTACTGGTTCCTGCAGCGTTCTTAGTTGCAGCCTCTAGTGCTTATGCTGATGTAGTAGATCTTGGCGAACTCAATGCGGGTATCAATACGTATACCGGTACTGTGGCTGCTGATACTACTTTCAGCACTAACTACACTTTCAGTCTTGCTGATGTTAGCAGCGGCATTTTCTCTTTGAGCCAATTGCCATTGTCTAACGGTGGCGTCAGTGTGCTGGATTTCAGCAACCTGACTTTCAACCTGTATAGTTCTACTGACGCTTGGTTGGCTGGTGCAGTTGCTGGTGGTGAGTTCACATTCAGCAGCCTGGCTGCTGGTGACTACTACATCACAGTTGGTGGTACTAGCAGCGGTGTTGCTGGTGGCATCTACAGCGGTGCAATCAACATTGCAGCAGTACCAGAACCAAGCAGCGTTGCTATGCTGATGATCGGTTTTGCCGCACTGGGCGCAGTAGCGCGTCGTCGCAATACCAAGCTGTAATTTAGTTTTATACTGAAGTACAAACGGCGCTCGGTGAGCGCCGTTTTTTTATGTGCTCGAGGCAGCCAGCTTTTCACTCAGGATGGCGTGGCAAGGTAAGGCGGAAACAGGTGCCTTGGCCAAGTTCGCTACGTACAATTAATTGTCCGCCATGGTTTTCTGCAATCCTTCTTGCAACATGCAGGCCCAGGCCGGTGCCGTGTATGGTCATGTTGCCTTCGATTCTGACGTATTTTTCAAAAATACTTTCTTGCCGTTCTGGTGCGATGCCAGGTCCAAAATCCTGGATTTCGACATGGCAAAAATGCTGTCCATGAAATACACGGGCGATGATGTCGGTGCCTGCCGGCGAGTATTTCAGTGCATTATCAATGAGGTTGGAAATTACCAAATTAAGAAGGTATTGGTCGCCTGATATCTCAGCCGGTGTAGTGCTAGATTCCATGATAATGGTGCGATCGCTGAAATCCCGGTAATGTTCAACAGTTGTTTGCACTAATTGACATAAATCGAGCGATTTTTGGCCAAAGCCTTGATTGGCGTGCACGCCTTCGAGCCTATCCATACTCAGGAAGTTGTCGATGATACGGCTCATGCGCTGTGTTGCCCGCCGGATTTTACGCAGGGCCGGACTGAGCATGGCGCTGGCATCCAGGTCGGGTTGGGATTGCAGCAACGTTAATCTTTGCGAGGTGGTATCAATGATGGCGAGTGGGGTGCGGAATTCGTGGGATGCCATCGCAAAGAACTCCCGCTGTGCCTGCATGAGTTCTTGTTGTTGTTCGAGGGAGTTTTCCAGCTTTACCTGCAATGTTTGCCGCTCCTGAATCTCCTCATTTAATTTGACGTTGGCGAGGGCCAGCTGCGTGGTTCTTTCCTGCACGCGCTGGTCAAGTTGCCTCTCGCTTTCCTGCGATAGCTCCAAGGCAAGTTCTTTCGCTTGCAGTTTCTTTTCGGCTTCTCTTTTTGCTATATTGACCATGCCGAGGGTTACCAGTATGAGCGACAGCAGGGACCAGGCGATGGATATGTCCATGGATGTCGTCGGCGGACCCAGTTCCAGTCCCAGGTTTTGCAGTATGACCAGGATATATGTGCCGGATCCTATCCAGAACGCGGAGATGTAGAGCAAGCGGTCAAAGTGTCGGCGGTATAGCAGCCACAGGCTGCCATAAGCCAGAATGCAAGTGTTGATGAGCGGCAGTATGTTGGTCATGACGCCGCTGAAGGGCAACAGGCGGGTGCTGACGCCGATGAAAATCAACAGCTCCAGAACGATCATGCCTTGGGTGAAACGGAAGAGCAAAGGCAAGTGCTGTTTGATCTGGAATAGGGCGGTATAAAAAATCAGTACCGAGGCCATGAACAGGAAATTCATGGATTTTTGCAGGGCATCGGCGGTGACAGGCTCCATTGGCAGTGCTATTTGCGCGGAGCCGGAAAGAAAGGCCTGCGCCGTGCAGGTAATGCACTGGTACAGTGCGTACAGCATGAAGATGCCGTGTCGTAGCCATAGCCAAAAAATGAAGGCAAAGAGCGCCAGGAACAAGCGCACGCCATAATATGCGCCAGTCAGGGTGTCGGGGCGGCTGTGTTCGCTGATGAATATATGCGGCTGCCACAAGGTCATATGGAAGTTCATGGCGCTGGTGGTCCTGAGCCGCACGTAATAGGTCTGAGCGGGGGCGCTGGCTTCAGGCAGCAGCGGGAAGATAAAGTTGCGGTGCAAGATGGGCCTTGCATTCACGGGATGATGGTCGCCCATTGCCATGCTGCTATAGCTATGATCTGGCTCAGGAATGTACAGCACGACATCATCGAGCGTCGCAGGGGATATTTCCAGCCAGTATTTGTTGTTGATAATGTCAGGAAAATCCAGCGTAAATTTCAGCCAGAGAGTGTCGTTGGTGTATCCTGCATTCCAGTCCGGCGGCAAGGGCTTGAAGGCACCGGTTTTGTCTTCGGCAATGATATCCTGCAGCGTGGCACTGCCGGATGCATCGCGCAGGTAGGAGACGGCGCCTATTTTGTCCAGCTCGATGCCTTTTTGCAGCGAATGCGGCACTTGCAGCGCATGCGCATGGAGCGGAAAAAGCAATAGGACGACGGCAAGAAAACGTAATAACCGATTGAGCAAAATAGTAAACTACCGCAGTTATGCAATAAATAATGAACGGATTCTATACGGAATTGAATAACTCTAGTCATTTGCGCGTGATTATCGTGGAGGATGATCAGGACCTCCGCGAAGAGACAGAGTTGGGCTTGCGCTCGCTCGGCATCGAGGCGACAGGCGTGGCGGATGCCGCGGCGCTTTACCGCGAACTGATCACGAAGCCCTACGATATCGCGATCCTTGATATCGGCCTGCCGGGCGAGGATGGCTTGTCCGTTCTCAAGCACCTGCGCAGCTCGAACAAAATGGGGATTGTGATGTTGACAGCGCGGGGAGCCTTGGATGACCGCGTGCAGGGGCTGAATGACGGCGCTGATGCGTACATGGTCAAGCCTGTCGACTTGAAGGAGCTGGCTTCCGTGTTGTGCTCGCTGGCGCGGCGCCTGGAGTCGATGCGGGTCGAGCGCAGAAAGCAGCCACAGCCATTGCCCGCCGTGCAAACAGCGCCAAGCTGGAAGCTATGCAAAACCCACTGGACCCTGATCTCGCCCGAAGACATTTCCATTCCGTTGACTCCCAAGGAATATACGTTTTTAAGCCGCCTGGTGGAGAAGTGCGGCCAGCCGGTGCCAAGGGCGCACATCGTTCATGCCTTTGGCGGGACTGTCGACGATTTCGATTTTCACCGCGTCGAGGTCATGATTTCGCGCCTGCGCCGCAAGGGCAAGGCCATCACGGGCGAGCTGTTGCCGATCAAGGCCCTGCCTGGGTTCGGTTTTTCCTTTACCGCGGACTGCATTCTCACTTAATCCCTTTTTGTTCCTGCTATCCGGCCTTGCGGGAATAGTCCGTCTTGGCTAGTTGTCTATTGTTGACAATGTTCCCTCACATCGCACCAAAATTTTCTTGATCCCCGAGATGCCGCATTAGGCATAGCTTCCAGCAATATTGACATCATTTATTCATGAGAACGGCTCATGAGTATTTGTGAGTTGTTGTGAGTAAATGTCAATGATCCCTAAGTTTAATTAGGGATAAATTCTCCCCGCTATAAAAGGCGTCAATCACGGCGTCTGCAAACAACAGATAGTGTCTGGGAGAAATCTGTGCAGAGCAACAACAATCAAATACAAGCATGTTGGCTGTCATGCGCTATGACTGTTTGCCAACAGCTGGGCAGGCTTG
The DNA here is from genome assembly GCF_045984385.1 of Methylobacillus draconifructus. NCBI lineage: Bacteria > Pseudomonadati > Pseudomonadota > Betaproteobacteria > Nitrosomonadales > Methylophilaceae > Methylobacillus > Methylobacillus draconifructus. The sequence continues at coordinate 80,269 of NZ_JBJQIJ010000002.1, read as the reverse complement.
CCCAAATCGGGAACCGCCGAAAGGCCATCACACAGCGGTTGATGTTCATCATATTGGGGATGATGGCATTGCCTGCGCTGGCAAATGTGGACGTCCTGATTCCGGCGATGACGAATTCCCCCAACCCGGCGATCCGGGGCGGGGACGTGACATATTCGATCACGGTCAATAACGATGGCAGCGACGCCGCGACTGGCGTGCAGGTGCGGATCGATATTCCTGCAGGAACAACCAACCCACGGGTCAGCCTAGCGGGCGATTCTTCCGCTTGTGCTGTCGATGCGGGCGGTGCTTTTGCACTTTGTACGCTGGCGACCCTGCCAGCGCAGAGTAGCGTGGTGGCTCAGCTGATTGTGGCGGCAGGCGCGGCAACGCCGGCGACCATCACGATAGGCGCTAGCGTGTCCGCCATCAATGAAAGTCCCGACACAGGCGCAAACAATGCGCTATCACGGAATACAACAGTCAATGATGGCGCTGATATTTATCTCAGCAGTGTAACCGGCTCGCCCAATCCTGTCGTAGGCGGGGGCAATATCACCTGGAGCCTTGCCGGCGGAAATAAGGGCCCAAGTGATGCGAGCAATCCACGCATTGTGGTCACCTTGACCGACTCTCTCCAGTTCGTCTCTGGCAGCGGCAGTGATTTTAACTGTAGCGCAATTGGCCAGGAGGTGACTTGTATCAGGACGTCAGCAATTCCGGCAAGCGGCAGTTTTGCCGGGCTGGCGCTGGTAACGAAGGTGCTGGACGTGACCTCCGGCAATGTCATCATTACCCCGCGTATCAGTTCCTCGGTTGATGATCCCGATGCCAATAACAACCAGTTGCCTGCAGCTCCACCAGTTGCGATCAATGCAGGCGCCGATCTTCAGATCACCCAGACTTCACCGACATCCGTCGCAGTTTCCGAGCAGGAAGTCACGTTCAACCTGGCTGCCACGAATAACGGCCCAAGCGATGCCACCAATGGCGTCACGGTCACTTATACACTGCCTGCAGGATTTGATTTCGTATCCGCTATACCGACCGGCCCCAACTGGCAAGCGTGTACTACCTCAGGTTCTTCTGCAACGGGTATCACCATCACGTGTAATAACCCCGATAATTTTGCGGCAGGGCGCAATGACCCGATTGAAATTAGGGTGAGGGCGCCGGAAGCCACGACTCAAATCACCTCTTACGACCTGACGGCTGGAATAGCGCATAACGCAGGTAATCCTGACGATCCTATCCCTGCCAATAATCAGTCCATATTGCCGCTACAAGTGGGGCCGGATGGTGCCGGGCTTTCCATCAGCAAGACACGCAACCCCAATCCGGTGGCGGAAGGCCAACTCATCAACAGTGTGCTGCGCGTGACCAACCAGGGACCAACCCCTGTGGCCGCCGCCAATCCGGGTACGGTGCAGGTTACCGATACCATCAACCTGGCGGATGAGGAGTTTGTCAGCTACTCGGGTACGGGCTGGACTTGCAACAATGTGACCAGCGGCAACAACCTGGACGCTGCAGTATCGGCGGTCACTTGTACCTATAGCCAGGCGCTGGCGACCAGCGGTAGTGGCGCGACGAGCAATCCCCTGACGATTGTGACGCGATCCAAGGTCAAGGGCGTTGCCTATGATGCGACCAACAATGCGGAAGTGGCATGTAGTGTTGGTGCCAAGTGCTGGTATCCAGTCAAGACCACTAGTTCCACCGCCGCTGTCACCCAGGAATCAAATTCGATAGACCTCTCCATCACCAAGGCGGTCGCGACGCCAGGTGGCGTCAATGAGCGTCTTGAGTCGAACGAATCCACCATGACCTATACCCTGGTGGTGCGCAACAATACGGCGACAGTGGATGCTGAAAATGTGGTGGTCAGGGACCCGCTGCCGCGCTGGCTGTCAGGCACAGTGCTGCCTGCCATGAGCAGCATCCCCAGCGTGAACAATGCTGGCGGAGGAGATGCGACCTTCAGCTGTGCGATCGTCGAGACCTCGGTATTGCAATGTACCCAAGCCGCAGGTACCAAGCTCAGGGCTGGCGATATTGCGACCTTTACCATTCCAGTAGGCCGACCGCTACAGGCTGGCGCCTATACCAATACGGCAACGGTTTCCTCCACGAGCCAGGGCGATGTCAACACTGCCAATAATTCCGCCTCGGTCAGCGGCACGATAGACCCGATTGCCGATGTCGAGATGGTGTCCAAGATCCCGACGCCGGCAACGCCGCAAGCTGGCACTGACGTCAGCTATGTATTGACCTTCCGCAACAATGGTCCTTCGCCTGCGCAGAACGTGACAGTAAGCGACAATTTTGTGGTTGGGCCGAACGATCCCGGGTTTACTGTGTTGGCGATCAACCCGGTGAACTGGACAAGCGGCACTCCCAACTGTAGCGGCCTGGTGGTCGGCCAAAGCTATGGGGCAGGTTCGTCCGCAACCTTGACATGTCAGGGCGGGCAGCTCAATAACGGGGAGCAGCGCACGGTCACGGTGTTGGTGAGGCCCAATTGGAAGAGCGGCCAGGGTGCGGGCGACACCTGGAGCATCAGCAATACGGCCAGCATTACCACAACGACCGCCGAGAATGTCGACGGTACGGACGGTGGCAATAACAGCAAGAGCGCTACGGTGACCGTAGCGGCGGCCGATATCGATATGCTGGTCGAGATCAGCGACAACGTCGACCCTCTTGGCTATGACGCCAGCAACAATGGCGACAATCCGCAAAACGACGTGATCTATGCCGTCAGGCTGCATAACAACGGGCCTTCCCTGGCGACTGGCGTCCAGTTCACTTATGAGCTGACGCCGAAAACCGGCAAAACCCTGCGCTTCCTCGGCGACAGTCCGGTAGCCGGCGCTCCCTCAGGCAGTATTTGCAACAATGTCGGCCAAACCGTGACTGGGCCTGCGACCCTGCTGATTACCTGTACGTATGTCGGCGAGGACGCCAAGCTGGTCAGCGGCGTTGATCTGCGCCGCTACCTGTCGGTACGGATGTTGACCGAGCCGGAGTCCAGCGGCGATGTGCACCCGAGCAAGGTGACCGTCAGAGCCAACGAGACGGACCGCAACCTGCTCAATAATAGCGAAACCGAAACCACGACCGTCCGCAACGATATTCCCGTCAATAACCTGTCCGTTTCAGGCCGGGTATATGTAGATGTCAACGACGACGGCTTGCTGGGCGCGGGCGAGGTTGGGATCGGCGGCGTCACCATTACCCTCACGGGCACATCCTCTGATGGCACGCCTGTCAGCCGCACCATCCAGACAGCACCGGATGGAAGCTATACCTTCGCAGGCTTGCCGCCTTCGAATGACGCCGGGTACACGATTGTGCAAACGCAACCTGTCGGCTACACCGACGGCAAGGATCAGGTTGGCAGCCTGGGCACGCAGTCAGGTATCTCGCCAGGCACAGTTTTGCCCGCGGGCACTGACAGTTTCACGGTGGTACTGACCAACCAATCCGGTACTGGGTACAACTTTGGCGAAGTGCCTGCCGGCACGCTGGGCAGCATCAGCGGCCATGTTTGGCTGGATGGCAATCACGACCGCGTATTCAATAGTGTTAGCCCAGATGCCACTGACCGTCCGCAGGCCAACTGGGATGTGGAGCTATGGCGCGATGGCGTACGCGTTGCCACAGCCAGGACGGATACCAATGGAGCCTACAGCTTTACCAACCTGCCGCTGGGCTCCGGCTATCAGGTCCGCTTCCTGAATCCCAATGGGCAACTGGCGGGTCATGCGCGTCCCAACGAGCAAGGCTTGTCGTATGTCAATGGGCAGGTCAGTCCGGCGAATCCGGCTGGCGCCAGCAACCTGGATGGCGGGTTGAGCAACATTACCCTGACTGCCGGTACCCCTAATATCACCCAGCACAGCTTACCTATTGATCCTGCCGGGGTGGTATACGATGCCGTCACTCGCCTGCCAGTGGCTGGCGCCGTTGTCACGATCCGCGGCCCTGCAGGATTTACGCCTGCTAGCGATCTGGTCGGAGGCAATGTCTCGCAGACAACAGGCGTGGATGGTATTTACCAGTTCCTGCTCAATGCCAGTGCGCCTGCCGGTGTATATACCCTGGAAATCACCAGCTATCCTGCGAATTACATACCGCAGCCATCCAGCATGATCCCGGTATGCAATGCGACGCTCAATGTTGCTAGTGTGTTGGCTGGTGGTGCCGACCCCGCCATGATGCAACAGAACGATGCTGCCCCTGCAGTCGGGGTCGGGCCTCATGACCCTGCAGCTTGTTCTACCAGTTCGAGTGATGGTTCGTTTAACAATGGCAGCGGGGCGCTGGCTGCTGCGATGACCCGTTACTATTTCAACTTCACTATCGGGCCTGAATCGGCCGATGTGATCAATAACCATATCCCGCTGGACCCTGTCATGGGCGGCATCATCCGCATCGTCAAGACGACACCTCTGGTGAATGTCGTACGCGGTGACCTGGTGCCCTACACCGTGACGGCGACCAGCTCGGTGGCGATCAACAACATTACCATTACCGACCGCTTGCCGCCCGGCTTCAAGTACCGCACCGGTTCCGCATCAGTGAACGGCGTGCGTATCGAGCCCGAGGTGAATGGCCGCGACCTGGCTTGGGCGAACCAAACATTCAGTGCCGGCGAAACCAAGACCTTCAAGTTGATCCTGGTGGTGGGTACTGGTGTGGGAGAAGGGGAATACACCAACCAGGCCTGGGCGGAAAACGCCTTGGTTAGCACGCTGGTTTCCAATATCGGTTCCGCCACGGTCAAGGTCACGCCAGACCCGACCTTCGACTGCTCCGACATTATCGGCAAGGTGTTCGACGACAAGAACGCCAACGGTTACCAGGACCAGGGCGAACCGGGTATTCCCAATGCGCGCGTGGTCACTGCGCGCGGCCTGTTGGTCACCACCGATGCCGAGGGTCGCTTCCACGTTACCTGCGCGGACATTCCCAACATGGATCGCGGCGCCAACTTCGTCATGAAGCTGGACGAGCGCACCCTGCCTTCCGGCTACCGCGTGACAACCGAGAATCCGCGCGATGTACGCGTCACGCGCGGCAAGATGGTGAAGCTGAACTTCGGTGCGACCGTGCACCGCGTGGTTCGCCTCGACCTGAATGACCAGGCGTTCGTGCCCGATGGCATCGACCTGCAACCGCAATGGCAGCATGCGTTTGCCGACATGGTCAAGCAACTGGATGGCCGGCCTTCGGTATTGAGGGTTGCCTACGATCCGGGCGGCGGGGGGGAGAGGCTCGCCAAGAAACGCCTGGATGGTATTGCCAAGGCGGCGCGCAAGCTCTGGAAAGAGACACATAACAACAATAAGGATGAGGCAGCCTTCCCGCTGATCATCGAGACAGCAGTGGAGGTGCAGCCATGATGAAGAAGCGAGCAATTGCTATCGCCATCAGCGTGATGATGAGCGGGGCCAATGCGGAATCATTGCTGATCAGCGACCGGGGCTATGCGGCATCGATGTTGCCGACGCGCGATATGCCCGTGCCTGATTTCGGGCAGGAAACCGGCAAGCGCATCGACCATGGCCGCGTGGATTTCCATGGCATGCCTTCCCCTGCGGAGCGGCAGGGTCCGACCAGCTATCCGCTGCCTTCCGGCATCAACAGCAGTGCGCTGGAGCGCATGCGGGCCGCAGCGGCCAATGTGCCGCAGGCTGAGCCGCAAGTGCTGACAAGGCTGGTGGAAAACAGCGGCGCGGCGCAGTTCGAATCCGGCAAGGCCGATCTGACCGCCAGCTCGGTTGCCGAGCTGGAGGAGCTGGCAGCCCAATTGCAGGGCAAGAGGAATGTGCGTATCGACATTGCCGGGCATACCGACAACCAGCGCCTGTCGCCCAACGCCAAAAAGATTTTCCGCGACAACCAGGGTTTGTCCGAGGCACGCTCGCTTTCCGTGGCGGCATTCCTCAAACAGAAGCTCGGGTTGGATGACGGCCAGTTCAGCATCAGCGGCTATGGCGAGAGCCAGCCTGTCGCAGGCAACGACACGCCTGAAGGCATGGCGCAAAACCGCCGCGTGATCATCCGCGTCTGGTTCGACGAGCAGGAGATCATTCCGGCGGAACCGGTAGCCGTGGCGCCGCCTGTGCGCAGCGCTTGCGAAGCCACGTCCGTGGCGAGGGCGGGAGCGCCTTTCCGCATCAGCATCGACGGCGAACCGGTCAATCTGGATGACGGCCCGCTGGAAGCGGATAGGCAGCGTTGCACCGACGTGGCGCTGGAAAAGGCCGACATCCAGGTGCGCTACGATAATCTTTCCACCCTGCCGCAGATGAACGTCTGGCAGACGACCAATGGCGTGGTGCGCGGCGAGGAGGCCCAGTTCCGCGCCTGGGCCAACTACCTGCCGTGGATCAAGAAGGCGGAGATCCGCCTGTTCAAGCCCGGCCAGCAACCGCAGGAGAACCCATTGGCCGTGCTGCCGGTGGATTGGAACAGCGTCACCAAGTGGCAGGCCAAGGTCGAGGACACCGACCAGGTGATGTTCCTGCTGCGCGTGTACGACGAACAAGGGCGCTTCGATGAAACCGTGATGAAGCCGCTGGAGATACTCTCGCATGCCACGCCACGTCTAGTGAACGACCTGCAGCCGGGTAAGGAGGAATTGATCGGTTTCGGCGAGAACAGCCTGAGCCTGCGCAATATCCCGGTCAAGGGCGGCACGGTGACCGTCAACGGCCGTTATATCCAGCCGGGCCAGCGTATCGAGACCCTGGGGCTCAACGTGCCCGTGGATGCCAACGGCCGCTTTGCCATCAAGCAGATCATGCCGCCCGGGCCAAACAGCGTGGAGGTCAAGCTGGTGGAAGCGGATGGCGAGTTCACCAGCTTCCGCCGCAACCTCAATATTGCCGACGACGATTGGTTCTATATCGCGATCGGCGACATCACCGCGGGCAAGAACAACGTGCGCGGCCCGGCGCAATTGGTGACCGGCGATAACCAGCATTACGACGGTTCCAGCCATATCGACGGCCGCGGAGCCTTCTACGTCAAGGGCAAGGTGAAGGGTGAGTATTTGCTGACTGCATCCGCGGATACTCGCGAACAGCCGTTGGAGCACCTGTTCTCCAATTTTTCTTCTAAAGATCCGCGCTACCTGCTGCGCAACATCAACCCCGACCTGTATTACCCGGTCTACGGCGATGACAGCACGACAGTGGACGATGCGCCTACCCAGGGCAAGTTCTACGTCAAGCTGGCGCGCGGCGACTCCCATGTGATGTGGGGCAACTTCAAGACCAGCTGGAGCGGCACCGAGCTGCTGCAATACTCGCGCGGCCTGTATGGCGCCAACGCCAAGTACCGCTCCGACAGCACCACTAAGTACGGCGAGAAGGCGACGACGGTAGACGCCTTTGCGGCCGACCCGGGCACCCTGGGCGCGCGCGACGAGTTCCGCGGCACCGGCGGTTCGCTGTACTACCTGCGGCACCAGGCGCTCACCATGGGGTCCGAGCGCATCTGGGTGGAGGTGCGCGACCGTGATTCCGGCCTGGTGATCGAGCGCAAGCTGCTGGCGCCTGCGCAGGACTATGAAATCAACTACCTGCAAGGGCGGGTGGTGTTGCGCGAGGCGCTGACCTCGACCGGTGCGGCTTCGACCCTGATCAGCACCGCCTCGATCAACGGCAACGAAATCTACCTGGTAGCGAACTACGAGTATGTGCCGGGCCTGACCAGGGTGGATAATTTCTCCACCGGCGGACGCGTCTCGCACTGGGTGAACGACTACCTGCAGATCGGCATCACCGGCTTCAAGCAAGGTCAGGGAATGCTGGAGCAGAGGCTTAACGGCCTGGACGCCACCATCCGCTATACGCCTGGCACCTTCATCAAGCTTGAAGCTGCCCATTCCGAAGGCGCGGGCGACGGGGCGCAGACATCGCTGGACGGCGGTTTTGCATTCAACAGCCTCACGACCAACGGCGAGCCGGCCAAGGCCTACCGTATCGAGGGCTCGGTTGACCTGGCAGACGTGACCGACAAGGCCAAAGGCAAAGTGACCGCTTACGTGCAGAACCGCGAACGCGGCTTCTCGGGGCCGGGCCAGATCACCACCACCGGCGAAGCGGTCGACCAGCACGGCTTCAAGGCCAATGTGCAGGTGGCCGACAACACCTTCGTTGATGCCAAGGGCGATGTCAGGCGCGCGGACACCATAGATACCCAGGCGGTGGAAGTCGGCGTGCGTCAGAGGCTGGACTCCGAATGGCAGGCCGGCGTGGCCGTGCGCCAGGACGACAGGAACGTGCATGTCACCAACGCCAGCAGCCTGCTATCGCGCAACGGCAACCGTACCGATGTGCAGGTGCGCATGGACTACACGCCAGACGATCATGAAGCCGAGGTGCAGGAAGGCGAGCCCTTGCCCAAGAAGGACTGGAGCGCTTACGGCTATCTCCAAGGCACGGTGGCGCGCGACGGCGAGCGCGAGGACAACAACCGCGCCGGCATGGGGATGAGCTGGCGCGTGAACGACCGCCTCAAGCTCATCGCGGAAGGCTCGCAAGGCAACCTGGGCCCCGGCGTGAAGATCGGCGCGGATTACCGCCTGTCTGACCGCAGCAACGCCTATACCAACTATCTGGTCGAGAACGAGCGTCCGGACAACGCCTGGCGCGGCCGCCAGGGCAGCTGGGTCACGGGGACCTCCTACCGCGTCACCGACGAGATGCGCGTGTTCGGCGAAACGCGCACCGTGGACGGTTCCGGGGTGCAAAGCCTGGTCAACGCCTTCGGCCTGGATTATGCCGCCAACGATTTCTGGAACTATGGCGTCAAGGGCGAAGTGGGCAAGGTGTCGCATCCGTTGTCCGGCGACCTCAAGCGCAAGGCGGTGAGCTTCTCCATCGCCTACAAGCGCGACAACACCAAATACAGCGGCAATATCGAATATCGCGACGAAAGCAGCAACACCACGGGCGACCGCGACACCTGGCTTATCCGCAATACCTTCGGCCATCAGGCAACGCCGGAGTGGCGCCTGCTCGGCAAGCTCAACTGGTCGGTCTCCAACAACAGCCAGGGCGCGTTCTACGATGGCGACTACCATGAGATCGTGACGGGCGCCGCTTACAGGCCGATCGACAACGACCGCTGGAACACCTTGTTCAAGTACACCAACTTCTACAACCTGCCGTCGCCCGGCCAGTTGTCGCCTTCCGGCTTTACCGCGGATTACGCGCAGCGCAGCCAGGTGCTGTCCATCGACACCATCTACGACGTCAAGCCGTGGCTGTCGCTTGGCGCCAAGTACGCTTTCCGCATCGGCGAGCTGAAGGACAGCAAGGTGGACGGCCAATGGTTCTCCAGCCGGGCCGACCTCATGATCGTGCGCGCTGACTGGCACTTCGTGAAGGAATGGGATGCCGTGCTCGAGCTGCGCAACCTGCGTGCAACCGAGGCCAAGGACTCGCGCGCCGGCGCATTGGTCGCGGTCTACCGGCATATGGCGGAAGGCGTCAAGGCAGGCGTAGGCTACAACTTCACCAACTACTCGGACGACCTGACCAACCTCTCGTACCGCAGCCGCGGCTTCTTCATCAACGTCATCGGCACGATGTAAGGCAGGCCAGGACAGCGGGTGAGGTTGGAACTAGAGTATCTGGAGCAGCTGCATGTCAGCCGCGCGACATTGTCCGGCGCCATGCGGCTGCTCGAATACCAGGCGATGGTGCAGGCTGTTCTGGCCGAGATGTCCGCACGCAGGACGACCGGCATTGTGCTCGACCTGCGCGAGGTGGCGTTCAGCCTGAGCTTTGCGGAAACTTCCGGCTTGCCGGACCTCAACCTGAAGCTCGGTGTGCCCCTGCATTACCGCGTGGCCCTGGTTTACCTGGATTACTCCGCCAAGGCGGCGGGTGTCCGGCTGTACGAGGTCATCGCCGGCAACCGCGGGTTCTATGCCCAGAAGCTGTTCACCCGATATGCCGCCGCCATGCAATGGCTGGCGCCGTCCCTGGAAAGGGATGTGCGCTCAGGCACGCTGGATGGCGATCTGGCGTTGCATAGTCCTGCCCGCCAGCATCCTGTCGTGGGTGACGAGGAGAATTGCCGTTTCATTGGTGGCTGCCATCTCCAGCAATAAATCCATGGTCTCCTGCTGGCTGATGGGGTCCAGGCGTGAAGTCGGTTCGTCGGCAAAGATCAGCGCGGGCGAGAGCAACAATATGCGCGCCAACGCCAGCCGCTGCAGCTCCCCACCGGAAACCTGGCTCGGCAGGCGGCGCAGCAGTGCTTCATCCAGCTTGAGCCTTGCCAGTAATCGAGGAAGCGTGGCCGGGTCGAGTTTGTGCAGGCGGATGATGTCGTCAAATGCCTGCTTGAGCGTCAAGCGCGGCGCGAATGCCGAAACCGGGTCCTGGTAAAGTTTTTGCAGCTTGAGTTTATTGAGCTCTGGTGCAATCGTGATGCTGCCCTGGTCCGGCGACACCAGGCCCAACAGCATATTGCCCAGCGTGGTCTTGCCCGCGCCGCTCGGGCCGCTGATGGCGATGCGTTCGCCCGCGTGGATTTCCAGGTCAACGCCGCTGAATAACGTATGTGCGCCGTAGCGCTTGCCCAGCCCGCGGGCTTGCAGAATGGTCTTGTCTGTCCCTTGGCCTGGGGTTGCCGGGGGCCAGTGTTCGGGGTCGGCGGCGAGCAGGGCGCGGGTGTATTCATGCCGCGGGTTTTCCAGTACCTGCTGCGCAGGGCCTTGTTCCAGCACATTGCTGTCGCGCATCACCATGATGTCGCCGCCGAGCACCTGGGCCACGTGCATGTCGTGCGTGATCGTGAGCACGCTGCCGCCGTTCTGCAATACCGATTGCAATACGGTGAGCAGGTTGTCGCGCGCATCGGCGTCCAGGCCCTTGGTGGGCTCGTCCACGATCACGACCTGCGCGCCGCCTGCGCGCGTGGCGGCAAATGCGACGCGTTGCGCCATGCCGCCGGAGAGCATGAAGGGATATTTCCCGTCCGCGGCAGCGACGCCAAGCTGGTCCAGGTCTGCGCTGGCTTGCGTTTTAGCTTGCGCCATGCCCATATGTGCGTGGCTGACGTAGCGGTAAGACTCGGCCACCTGCTTGCCCGCGCGCATGCTGGGGTTGAGCGCCAGCCAAGGCTCCTGCGGCAGCATCGCCAGGGTGTGGCCCCACCACGGGCGGCGGCCTGCAGCGTCTTCCGCACTTGAAACCGCATTGCCCAGGCGGATTTCCCCGCTGACCCTGAGGCCGGGAGCGAGAGAGCCCATGATGGCCTGCACCAGCAGCGATTTGCCCGAACCGCTGCCGCCGATGATGGACAAGGCGACGCCGGGCTTCAAGGTGAAGCTGCACGGCTGCACCAGCCAGTTGCCTGTGCCGTCCCTGACGGCCAGGTCCTGGACTTTCAACTCCGGCGCGCTCATGGCATCTCCTTGCGCCCGCCCAGCAATGCCAGCGCGAGCATGATCAGTCCCAGCGTGACGACCGGGCTCGCGATCAGCCAAGGGGCTTCTTCGTAGTAAGGGAACAGTTCTATCATCATGACCCCAAGTTCCGGCGTGGGCGGGCGCAGGCCGACGCCGACAAACCCCAGCGCGGCCAGCGCGAGAATCGCGGTGGAAATGCCGAACAGCATCAGCGTGCCGACGACGGGCGCGAGTTCTGGCAGCAAATGCCGCCGCAACAGGTAGAGCTTGCCGAAGCCCAGCATGCGCGCGGATTCGACCGGCGCGCTGACCAGCGTGGCCTTGATGCTGGCGCGGCTGACGCGGAAATATTCCACCCACAACGCAAACGACAAGCCGATGTAAAGCGACCAGAACTCGCCCTGGGCGAACGCGGAAAACAGCAGTACGACCAGCAGCACCGGTAGGGTCATGACCGCATCGGCGATGCTGGTGAGTACAGCTTCGATTACGCCGCCGCGCCAGGCGGCAAGCAAGCCCAGGCTGATGCCGATGACGGCGGCGGAAAGCACGGAAAGCGCGGCCAGGCTGAACGAGAGCTGCAAGGCGTGCACCAGGCGGGCCAGCATGCTGCGGCCGAGGTGATCGGTGCCCAGCGGCTGCTCCAGGCTGGGGGAGCGCAACACCCGGTCAAGGTCCTGCGAAACCGGGTCTGTGGCCAGGGCAGGGCCGAGCAGCCCTGTCAGGATAATCAGCGTCAGCAGGATCGCGCCGCTGCGGCGGGCGAGCGTCAGGCTTTGCCAACAGCCGCTCATGCGTCAGCCCTCCTGGTGACCAGGTAACGCTGGCGCGGGTCGGCCAGCAGGCAGGCGATGTCCACCAGCGTGTTGCAGAGTACGAACAACAGGCCCATGACGATCGCCGTGCCCTGGATCATCGGGATATCGCGGCCGAACACCGCGTGGGCGAGCGCATGGCCGATGCCGGGCCAGGCGAATAGGCTTTCGATGATGATCACGCCTTCCATGAGGAACACCAGTTGCACGCCGAGGTAGGCGATCACCGGCACTGCGGCATTGCGTACGCCGTGGCGCAGCAGCGCCAGCAGGTCGCTCAAGCCCTTGGTACGCGCGAAATTGAAATAGGCTGATCGGCGCACTTCCACCATCGCATCGCGCGCCACGCGCGATGAAACAGCGGCAAGCCCTAAAGCCAGCGTGAGGGCAGGCAGCAGCAATCCGCCGTGCTCGTGATTGGCGTTGGCCGCATTGGTGATGCCGAGTTGGCTCGATAGCAGCAGGATCAGCAGAATGCCGAGCAGGAATGGCGGAAACGCGCGCAGGACGACCGAAAGTGCGAGCGAAACCCGGTCCAGCCAGCCGTGCGGGTTGAGCCCCGCGACCAGGCCGACGGGCAATGCAATCGCGATGGATAAAGCGAGCGCACTGAGGGCGAGCTGCAGGGTATGGCCGAATTGCTCGCGGATTTCATCGATGACGGGCGCGCTGGTGAGGTAGGAGTCGCCGAGGTCGAATTGCAGCAATTGCTGCCACCAGAGCAGCAGGCCTTGCAGCAACGGCCGGTCCAGTCCCAGCTCGGCCCGTACTGCGTCGGCCGCGGCGGCGGTGACCATATCGTAGCCGTAGCGCCCTGCGGCTATGCGAAACGCCAGGTCGCCCGAGAGGCTGTGCATGAGGAAGAAAGATACGGTGCTGACCAGCAGCGCGACGATCACGGCTTGCAGGCAGCGGCGGAACAACAGACGGCTGATGATGTTGAGCATGATTTATTGGGCTGACCAGACCATATCGCTGATGTAATAGGATTGCTCCAGGGGGTCGACCTTGACTCCCTGCAGTTGCGGGTGCACTGCCACAGGCAGGCGGTACCAGGTGACGGGAATCACCGGCAGTTCCTGTTGCAGCGCCAGCATGATGTCGTGGCGGTAGCGCGCCTGGGCGGCCGGTTCTGTCTCGCTGGCGATTTTCTCGAGCAGGGCGGGCACTTCGCCGTTCTGCCAGTTCATGGCGCCCCAGTCCCCGCCGCCGTGCTTGAAATCCTGGTTCAAGGTGACGAACGGGTCCGGCACCAGAGCAAAGTTGCGCGGTACCAGTCCCATCTCCAGCTTGCCGGTGCGATGCCCGAGCGGGATTTCGCTGGAGTTCGTGACAATAACCTTGACCTCGATGCCGAGTTTGCGGAACTGATCTTGCAGCGCGGTGGCGATGATGGGCAGCTCGGGCCGGTCCGGGAGCGTGGTCAGCGCCAGGGAGAAGCGCTCCCCGTTCCGGTGCAGGATGCCGTCCGTGCCGGGTCGCCAGCCCTGGGCTGCAAGCAGTTTTTTTGCCTGCGCCAGGTCGGAATGCAGCCGGGGGAATTCTGGCCCGGCCTGGTGCCATTGCGTAATGCTGGGCGGCAGGAGCTGGTCCGCCGCGAGTTCGGGCGTGCGCAGGATGCCCTTGGCAATGCCGGCGCGGTTGATGGCCAGGCTCAATGCCTGGCGCGTTTCCACGTTGTTGAGGAAGCGGTGGCCGCTATTGAGCTTGAGCGTGACGGTGCGGGCGAGGTCGGCCTCTTTCATCACCACCTTGGGATTGTGGCGCAAGCGTTGCGTACTGGCCGGGTCGAAGCCGAACACCAGGTCCGCCTGGTGCGATTCCGCAATCAGGGCGCGCGTTTCGGGGCGGCTGACCGACAGGTAATGGATGTGCCGGATGGCGGGCTGCCTGCCTCGCCAGTGGGGAGACAATGCAAGCTCGAACTGCTGCGGCAGGGTCTGCCTCACGAGCTGGTAAGGACCGCTGCCCAGCATGCGGCGCACCTGGCCTTTTTCGTTATAGGCGGCCGGGGCGAGGATGATGGCGCTGCTGTGCGCCAGCAGCATGGGCAGCATGGCATAAGGCTGGGAAAGCGCAATATTGGCCTCCCTCGGCGCAGCCGCGCTGATGCTGGCGATGGGCGCCATGGCGAGCACGCCGGGCTGGCCGAGCGCGCGTTGCAGGTTCATGGCGACGCTTTCGGCCGTGACCGGGCTGCCGTCGTGGAAACGCGCGTCGGGCCGCAGGAAGAAGCGCCACTGCAAGCCGTCTGGCGAAACCTCCCAGCGCTCGGCGAGGCCAGGCGCTGCCTTGCCTTCGAGGTCGGTGCCCACCAGGGCCTCCGCCACTTGCATGCGCAGGAAAAGATAGCCCGAGCGCGAAGGCTCAAGCGTGCTGACTTCCCACGGGCCGACGATACTGAGGCTGCTCTTTGCCGTATTGCTGGCGGCTATTGTGGGCGTTCCCACCAGTAGGGATAGGCTTAACATCGCTGCGAAGGACAGCAATTGCCTGTGTATTGAATACAAGGGCATCTGTATGTTTTTATTTAAATCTGGTTTTCAGCGTCTAAAATCCAGCGTCCAGGCTCTAGAATCTGGCTTGAAGTCCTAATGTCACCATACGCGGCGTGCCTGGCATGACCCAGGTGCTGTTATAGGAGCTGGCGTAATATTCGCGGTCAAACAGGTTGGCGACGTCAAATGAGAGTCGCAGCTTTTCGTCGATCTGCCAATACGTCATTAAGCGTACCGTGACATAGGAAGGCAGTTCAAAAACGTCTTCAGCCCCGTCAGCACGCTTGCCGACGTAGCTGAATCCCCCGCCGAGGCCGAGCTTGCCGCCATTGGCCAGAGGCTGTTCATGCATCAGCAAGGCGTTTGCCGAGTGCTTGGGAATGTTGGAAAGCCGCGCCCCGGCCTTGATGACGCCGTCCGGCAAAATGACGGCAATCGGCGTGGTTTCCAAATCTTTGCCCAGGTAGGCATCCACATACGCATAACTGGCAATCAGACGCATGCGGGAGGTAATTTGCCCGCTCAGGTCCAGTTCCAGGCCGCGGCTGCGTACCTCGCCTGCCGCGATGCTGAATGACGGGTCTGCCGGGTTGGCAGTCAATACATTCTGTTTCGTGATATCAAACAGCGCAATGTTGCCTCCTACGCGCTGTTCCGGGGATTGGTACTTCAGGCCGACTTCAACAGCGCGGCTGCGCTCAGGGTCGAATCCTTTGCCTGCCGCGTCTATCCCGAATTGCCCGCCGCCAGCAGGGCCGGCATTGGGCCTGAATGAACGGCTGAACGAGGTGTAGAGGGAAATTTCCGGGCTGGCAACGTAAGTGAGGCCGATGCGCGGGGACGCTACAAAATGATCTTGTTTCGTTTGCGTGCCGTTAAGCAGGTTGTCGAATTGCTGGCGGTAAGAGTCAAATCGCAATCCTCCCATGAGCTTCCATTTTGCCGTGAGGCTGAGTTGGTCTTGTAGAAACAGCGCAATGTCGGTTTGTTTTTCCTTGAAATCGGAAACCGGATTGGCGGCAGGGAGCGCTTGCCCGTAAACAGGATGATAGATGTTGATCGGGCTGGCTCCGTTGTTGCCAACCTGGGTCTGGTGGTCATGGAAGCTGTAAGCCTCGATGCCGACCAGAAAGTCATGACCGATGCCGCCGGTATGGAACTTGCCATTCAGCTCTGCCTGCAGCATCAGGTCATCAGAGTCGAAACTGCGATCCCGCAGGCGACGGTTGATACTGCCGTTAGGATTAACGAAATTAATGCCCGCGCGAGGCTCTACTGTTTCACCGCCGGACTTGTTTTGCTTATAAGCCAGGCCTATCCTGCCACGCCATTGGTCGGAAAACTCATGTTCGAGAGAGAGCTGGTGCGTATAGGCCTCCATGGTCATGTCCCCGGTATCGGGCTCACCCAGAAAGCGGCTGTGCTTGACGTTGTGAAGGCGGTTGCCGTCCCGGTCGCGCAAGGCGATGCCGCGGTCCAGCGGAGTGCGGTGCTTGAGGTATTCCAGTTCGTAGTTGAGGGTGGTCGCCGGGCCGACCAGCCAGGTGAAGGACGGCGCGACCAGCAAGCGCTCGCTATCGACGTAATCCCTGAAGCTGCCTTTATCCTCGGCGGCCACGATCATGCGGTAGGCAAGGTTTTCGGCCACCGGGCCGGTGGAGTCGATCGAGGTACGGTAAGTGTCGTAGCTGCCTGCATAGAATTCCGCCGTGTTGCTGGCTTTGAACTGCGGTTTCTTGGTGACCACGTTGAGCGTGCCGCCTGGTTCGCTGTTGCCGTAAAGCGCGGCGGCCGGTCCCTTGAGGAACTCTACGCGCTCGGTATTGGCGGTATCGCGCGGCGGGTTGAAGCCGCGGTTGCCGGAGAAGCCGTTGCGCAGCATTGCGGGGCCGGTGTTTTCATGGCCGGCGAAACCGCGGATGGCGAAGTTGTCCCATAGCCCGCCAAAATTGTTCTGGCGGCTGACGCCGCTCACGAGATCGAAGGTATCGTCCAGCCTGGTCGCATGCATGTCGTCCAGCGCCTGGCGCGAGATGATCTTCACGGATTGCGAGGTTTCCTGCAGCGGCGTATCGGTACGGGTGGAGCCGCCGGCATCTTTCTGGTAATACTCGTTGGCCTTGTTCCTGGTGCTGGCCGCCTTGACCGTGATTTCCTCCAGCTGGGCAGGGCTTTCCGCGGTGTCGGCGTAGCTGTTGCAGGCAATGGCAAGCAAGGCAGGCAGCAGGTGCCTGGCGTGGATTTGATTCGTCATGGTCTCAGGGTCTGGGTTGCAGGATTGCAATCCGTGAGGAAAGCACAATGTGCGCCATTATAATTGGGTGCAACATGGTTGCGCAACGATGTTGCAGTATTGTGAAAGTGTCATGAATGAAAGAGGCTGCCTAAGACGTGTTAAGGGCGGGCTGTTATCTGAATTTCCCGGTAATGTATCTGACTTACCGTGAATGCATTGAAAGAGCGATGTAAAGCCCCATATCTTAGCCAACTCGCATTCGGGTATAATTTCATTTTTACGGGGATTGTTGCGATGCCTATTTACGATTATCAATGCACCAGCTGCGGCCACAAGGCCGAACTCATGCGCAAGGTCAGCGAGGCCGGCACCACGGCATGTCCGGCATGCGCAAAGGAAACCTTTGAAAAACAGGTGTCCGCGCCGAGTTTCCAGTTGAGCGGCACGGGGTGGTATGCAACCGATTTCAAGGGAAGCAGCCCTGCGAAAAAATCCGACGAGCCAGCGCCCGCCGCCTGTGGCGCAGGCTGTGCCTGCCATTGACGCGTTTGCGTTTACATTAGAGCTGCCATGAAAAGTTATTTTATTACCGGCCTGCTAGTGCTGGTGCCGCTGTGCATTACCATCTGGGTACTGAGCACCTTGATCGGCCTGATGGACCAGAGCCTGCTGCTGTTGCCGGAGTCCTGGCGTCCCGAGGCGCAATTCGGCCGTGCCATCCCCGGCATTGGCGCCATTCTGACCCTGCTGATCGTGTTCGTCACCGGCCTGATCGCCACCAATTTCTTCGGCCGTCGCATCATCCAGTTCTGGGAAGCCTTGCTGGCCCGCGTGCCGGTGGTCAAGTCCATCTACTACAGCGTCAAGCAGGTATCCGACACCCTGTTTTCCGATTCGGGCCAGGCGTTCCGCAAGGCATTGCTGGTGCAATACCCGCGTCAGGGAAGCTGGACCATCGGCTTCCTCACGGGGCAGCCCGGCGGCGACGTGGCGAACTACCTGCAAGGCGAGTATGTGAGCGTTTACGTGCCGACGACGCCCAACCCGACTTCCGGCTTCTTCCTCATGATGCCCAGGGCGGACGTGGTGGAGCTCGACATGAGCGTGGACGAAGCGCTGAAATACATCATTTCCATGGGGGTGGTGGCGCCAGCCGGCAAAGCCAAGCCTTGACTTTCAACCTTTAAGTTATAGCCTACAAGAAAACCGTTATGCGTACTCATTACTGCGGTCACCTGAACCGTGAACACATTGGCCAGACCGTTACCCTCTGTGGCTGGGCACACCGCCGCCGCGACCATGGCGGCGTGATCTTCATCGATTTGCGCGACCGCGAAGGCATGGCGCAAATCGTCATTGATCCGGATACGCCGGAGGCTTTCAAGCTGGCCGAGAGCGTGCGTAACGAGTTCGTGCTCAAGGTGGTGTGCAAGGTACGCGCCCGTCCCGAAGGCACCGTCAACCTCAATATCCCGACCGGCGAAGTCGAGATGTTGGCGAGCGAGATCGAGATTCTCAATCCGTCGCTCACGCCGCCGTTCATGCTCGACGACGACAACCTGTCCGAGATGGTGCGTCTGGAGCATCGGTACATCGACCTGCGCCGCCCCGCGATGCAGAAGAACCTGATGCTGCGCTACCGCGTCGCCAAGGTATTACGCGACCAGCTCGACAGCCAAGGCTTCATCGAGGTCGAGACGCCGATGCTGACCCGCTCCACACCGGAAGGCGCGCGCGACTACCTCGTGCCTTCGCGTGTGCACCACGGCCAGTTCTTCGCCTTGCCGCAATCGCCGCAATTGTTCAAGCAATTGCTCATGGTGTCCGGCTTCGACCGCTATTTCCAGATCACCAAGTGCTTCCGCGACGAAGACCTGCGCGCCGACCGCCAGCCGGAATTCACCCAGGTGGATATCGAGACTTCCTTCCTCAATGAAGAAGAGATCATGTCCATCGTCGAAGGCATGATCCGCACCATGTTCAAGCAGGTGCAGGATATCGACCTGCCCAACCCGTTCCCGCGCATGCCGTTCTCCGAGGCGATGAACCGCTACGGCTCCGACAAGCCGGACATGCGCGTGACGCTGGAAATTACCGAACTGACCGACGTCATGAAGGATGTCGACTTTAAGGTATTCGCCGGCGCGGCCAATTCCGCAGGCGGCCGTGTGGCGGCCATCCGCGTGCCTAACGGCGCCGCATTGTCCCGCAGCGAGATCGACGCCTATACCGAATTCGTCAAAATCTACGGCGCCAAGGGCCTGGCCTACATCAAGATCAACGATGCGAGCAAGCTGAACGAGGAAGGCCTGCAAAGCCCCATCGTCAAGAACATCCATGAAACCGCGCTCAAGGCCATCATTGATCGCACCGGCGCGCAAAGCGGCGACATCGTCTTCTTCGGCGCCGACAAGGCCAAGATCGTCAATGAGGCGCTGGGCGCGTTGCGCACCAAGGTCGGCCATGAGAAGGGCCACGTCGACGGCCGCGCCTGGGCGCCGTTGTGGGTGGTGGATTTCCCCATGTTCGAGCACGACGAGGAAAACGACCGCTGGGTGGCACTGCACCACCCGTTCACCAGCCCCAAGGACGGCCACGAGGACCTGCTGACCAGCAACCCCGGCGCGGCCTTGTCCAAGGCTTACGACATGGTGCTGAACGGCTGGGAAGTCGGCGGCGGCTCCGTACGTATCCACAAGCAGGAAGTGCAGTCCAAGGTATTCGACGCGCTCAAGATCAGCAAGGAGGAAGCGCAGGAGAAATTCGGCTTCCTGCTCGACGCATTGCAATACGGCGCGCCGCCGCACGGCGGCCTCGCCTTCGGCCTCGACCGCCTGGTGACCCTGATGGCGGGCGCGGAATCCATCCGCGACGTAATTGCCTTCCCGAAAACACAACGCGCGCAGTGCCTGATGACCAAGGCGCCGAACGAGGTGGATGAAAAGCAGCTGCGAGAGCTGCATATCCGCGTCAGGCAGCAAAACATCACGGCTGGTTGAGTGAGGAATGATGCTAATAGTTGCTGCATGCAGTAAAGATGAGTTGTAATACTGCACGCTGAACCGTTGGCACAATCTGTTGTATTGACCGGTGCGGAATTGGTCGGTTACCTTGCTGATTGACCGTCTTTCCACAGAGGTTTGTAGGGTGGGTAACTATTATCCACGCGGCAATTAAGTAAAGGAGCACTCTGTATGAGCACTGCGACTAAAGCCATTGTTGAGCAAGCGGCCCAGCTCTCCGTCAATGAAAAAATCGAGTTGATTGATGCTTTGCTGGCGACAGTAGATAAGCCTGATGCTGAAATTGATGCCTTGTGGGCATCAGAAGCAGAAAATCGTTTGGCTGCATATCAAAACGGTGAATTGCAAGCGTTGGATTTGCACCAGGTATTGGCCAAATATCGTTAAATGCAGATCAGGTTTTTACAGCCTGCTCGGTATGAGTTGGATGAGGCTATCGCTTATTACAACGCCCAAGCGCCCAATTTGGGGCAAGGTTTTTTGGTGGAAGTGTTGGCAGGTTTGAATCGAGTTTGCCAGTATCCTGAGGCTTGGCATGCTATATCTGATAAAACAAGACGATGCCAATTAAGGCGTTTTCCTTATGGTGTCATCTATACAAGAATCGACGATGTAATTTTGGTTGTTGCAATAGGGCATTTACATAGAAAGCCGGAATATTGGCAAACCTTGAAAACAAGGTTCGAGAAGTAACCTGGAAGAGATTAATGACCATCAAGTCGCTCATCCGCACCATCCCCGACTATCCCAAGCCCGGCGTCCAGTTCCGCGACATCACCACGCTGCTCAAGGATGCCGACGGCTTGCGGCAGGTGGTCGATGCATTGGTGGCTCGCTATGCGGGCGCCAAGATCGATAAGGTAGTGGGCATAGAGTCGCGCGGTTTCATTGTCGGCGCTGCGGTGGCATACGAGCTCGGCGTCGGCTTCGTGCCGGTGCGCAAGAAGGGCAAGCTGCCCGGGGACGTGCTGGGACATGACTATGCATTGGAGTATGGCACCGACCGGGTGGAAATCCATAGTGATGCGATTAGCCCGGATGAAAATATATTGTTACTCGACGATCTGATTGCCACGGGCGGTACTGCAGAGGCTGCCGCGGTGTTGATTGGTAAACTGGGTGGCAGTGTGCTGGAATGTGCATTTATCATTGGCTTGCCTGACCTGGGCGGCGAACAGAAGTTACGGCAACTTGGATATAAAACATTTACCCTGTGTGAGTTTGAGGGCGATTAGTGAGTAGTCAATTGCCGGGTTATAAAACGCCGGTATCAGCCCTGGTGCTGGTATATACGACGGATTTGCAGGTGCTCATCATGGAGCGTGCGGACAAGGCCGGTTTCTGGCAGTCCGTGACCGGGAGCCTGGAAAGATTACCAAATGGTGAACTGGAGCGGCCGATTGATGCGGCAATCCGCGAGGTGAGGGAAGAGACCGGCCTCGATGCGGCGGATTACAAGCTGCTGGACTGGCAATGCTCGCACGTGTACGAAATCTACCCGCACTGGCGCTTTCGCTATGCACCCGGCGTGACTGAAAACACCGAGCATATATTCGGCTTGGAATTACCTGAGCCTGTCGCTGTCCAACTCGCGCCCCGTGAACATGTGGCTTACGAATGGGTGGACTGGCGCGAGGCGGCAAAACGTGTATTTTCATGGACAAATGTCGAGGCCCTGCGCAAGCTGGGTGAACGTAACAACTTAACATTGTGAATTAGCAGCCATGCAAGCAACTCTAGAGACAACAGAAAGACCAGCGGTGATCGCCGAGCCGATCAAGTTCGAGCGCTTCCAGGCGACTCAGGAGGCCGAGTTGCAGGCGCGGATCATCGCCGCCAAGCAAAAGCTCGGCAACCGGCTGGTGATCCTCGGGCACCATTACCAGCAGGAAAGCGTCTACCGCCATGCGGACTACACCGGCGATTCGCTCAAGCTCTCGCGCTTCGCCGGCGAGACAGATGCCGAGTACATCGTGTTCCTCGGCGTGCATTTCATGGCCGAGGTGGCGGACATCCTCTCGCGTCCCGAGCAGATTTCCATATTGCCTGACCTTTCCGCTGGTTGCTCCATGGCGGACATGGCCAACCTGGCCAAGGTCGAGCGCTCGCGTCGCGAGCTGTCCAAGGTGCTGGATTTCGACGCCACCATCACGCCGATCACCTATATCAATTCCGCCGCCGACCTCAAGGCGTTTTGCGGCGAGCACGGCGGCATCGTCTGCACCTCGACCAACGCCACCAAGATCATTGAGTGGGGCTTCAGGCAGCGCGAGAAAGTGCTGTTCTTCCCCGATCAGAACCTGGGCCGCTGGTCCGGCTACAAGATGGGCATTCCGCTGGAGCAGATGCCGGTATGGGACCCAGACCTGCCGATGGGCGGCCTGACGGAAGAGCAGATCAAGAATGCCAAGATCCTGCTGTGGAAGGGGCATTGCGCCGTACACCAGATGTTCCGCGAGCAGAACATCACGCGCTTCCGCGCCGAGCATCCCGACGGCATCGTGATCTCGCACCCGGAATCGCCGTTCGAGGTCTGCCTCAATTCCGATTACGTTGGCTCCACCGAGTACATCCTGAAAACCGTCAGTGATGCGCCTGCCGGCACGCGCTGGCTGGTGGGCACCGAGCTCAACCTGGTGAACCGCTTGGCCGAGCAGATGAAGCCGCAGGGCAAGATCGTGCAGTTCATGTCGCATGTGATCTGCGAGTGCTCCACCATGGCGCGCATCGACCCGCAGCACCTGGCTTGGACGCTGGAAAACCTCGCGGAAGGCAACGTGGTCAACCGCATCAAGGTGCCCGAGCACGAAGCCGAGCTGGCCCGCCTGACACTGCAACGCATGCTGGACGCATCCTGATGAAAGGTTGAGGTTGCAAAGCATCATCCGGATTGCCACCTTCAACATCCACAAGGGCGTGACCAGTTTCAACGCCCGTTTTGCGCTGCACGAGCAACGCGAACTGATCCGCAAGCTGCAGGCCGATATCGTCTTCCTGCAGGAAGTGCGCGACCAGCATATCAAGCACAGCCGCCGCTTCAGCGCCTGGCCGCTGGACGGGCAGGTGGAGTTTCTCGCCGATGCGGTCTGGAGCGACTATGCCTACGGCAAGAACTCGGTCTATCCCGCCGGGCATCACGGCAACGCCCTGCTGTCCAAATACCCCATCGTCAAGTACGAGAACACCGATATCTCCGCGCACCACAGCGAGCAGCGCGGACTGCTGCATTGCGAGATCGCCGTGCCGGGCTGGCATCAGCCATTGCACTGCATCTGCGTGCACCTGGGGCTGTTCGCGGGATGGCGCCGCAAGCAGATTGCCATCCTGCGCGACCGCATTGCCGAGATGGTGCCGGAAGATGCGCCGCTGGTGATCGCCGGCGATTTCAACGACTGGAGCATGAGCGCGGGGCGCGAGCTGGTGCACGGCCTGCACCTGCACGAAGTGTTCGAGCATCACGGCGGCGGCAAGCCTGCGCGCAGTTTTCCATCGTTTCTGCCGCTGTTCAGGCTGGACCGCATCTATGTGCGCGGCTTCCACGTGCGGCACGTCGAGGTTCATGCCGGGCCGCAGTTCGTGAAGGTGTCCGACCATGCGGCGCTGACGGCCGTGCTATCGAGGATATGATGCGCTGGGAGTCCGGCAACCGCATCACCTTGCTCAGGAACGGGACAGAGTTCTTCCCTGCACTGGCGGCTTCCATCGAGGCCGCGCAGCGCGAAATCTACATCCAGACCTACATCTACGAACTGGATGCCACCGGCACCATGATAGGTGAAAAGCTCAAGGCCGCCGCTGCGCGGGGCGTGATGGTCAATCTTTTGCTGGACGGTTTCGGCAGCCGCAAGCTGCCGCCGGAATATGTGCTCGAGATGGAAGCCTTCGGCGTCAAGGTCATGTTCTACCGGCCGAAAATTTCGGCATGGTCGTTCAAGCGCAGCCGCTTGCGGCGCTTGCACCGCAAGGTGTCGGTGTTCGACGGCCAGCACGCCTATGTCGGCGGCATCAATATCATCGACGATATGAACGTGCCGAGCAATCTAGACGCGCCTCGCGTCGATTATGCCGTTCGCGTCGACGGGCCCTTGGTATTGGGCATCCATGCCAGCGTGCGCAAGCTCTGGCGGCGCCTGGCCTGGATGCACTTGCGGGAAGTCGCGGCCTATCCCAGCCTGCCGGCGCCGGCCTTCATCAACAACGGCATGCGCGGGGCCTTCGTCGTGCGCGATAACGTGCTACACCGCCGCGACATCGAGCGCGCCTATCTCAAGGCCATCGGCAAGGCGCGGGTGGATGTCATCATCGCCAGCGCCTATTTCGTGCCGGGCAAGAAATTCCGCCAGGCGCTGATCGAGGCCGCCAAACGCGGCGTGCGCGTGCGCCTGCTATTGCAGGGGCGCATGGAGTATTGGCTGATGTTCGCCACGCACGAGGTCTACGGCCTGCTGCTGCGCCATGGCATCGAGATCTACGAATACCGCGCCAGCTTCATGCATAGCAAAGTGGCAGTGGTTGACAGCCGCTGGGCTACCGTAGGCTCATCCAACCTCGATCCGTTCAGCCTGATGCTTGCACGCGAGGCCAATATCATGGTGCAGGATAAAGGCTTCAATGCCGAGCTCAAGGCAGACCTGGAAAAGGCCATTGCGGAAAAGTCCGTCAAGGTACGTCCCGAGGACTGGTCGCGCCGGCACGTTTTCAAGCGCATGTTCTCATGGATGGTGTATGTGCTTGTGCGGCTCATGATCGGTTTGGTTGGTCCGAAGGAGAAACATTAATGTTGCCGGCACCTGACGTACTAAATGTCGCCAGCGTCGCCAATGTGATCCAGCTGGCGGTGGCGCCTGCTTTCCTGCTCACCGGGAGCGGCGCCATGCTAGGCGTGATGGCGGGGCGCCTGGCCCGCGTCGTCGACCGCTTCCGCGAACTGCACGAATCCGGCGGCTGGAACCATGAACAGAAATCGGTGGAAATGAACATGTTGCTCAAGCGCTCGCGCTGGATACACCGCGCCATCATCCTGACCTCCCTGGCGACATTGCTCGTCTGCGTGGTGATCGCCACCTTGTTCGCCGCGGTGGAAGTGGGCTGGAACCCGTCGCGTATCGTTTCCCTGTTGTTCATCTGCGCCATGGGCTCGTTGGTGGCGGGGCTGCTCTGCTTCTTGCGCGAGATCGCACTTTCCACCGACATCATAGAAGAGTTCCGCGGCTAGCCAGGGTTACTGCGCGGCGGTTTTAACTACTCGCCAGTTTGCGATAGAATGCGGGCTGGCGCCGGTGTAGCTCAGTTGGTAGAGCAGCTCATTCGTAATGAGAAGGTCGGGGGTTCGATTCCTCTCACCGGCACCAAAATTCTCCCGATATGCTGATTTTATTAATTAAGTCAGTATCCAGCTCTCCTTTTAGCCTTTCTACTGAATCAAGCATTGTTAGCCATTCTCCTATTTAAAGAATTTGCCCATTTAAGAGGGCTAAAGCTGAGAAGAGCCTGACCGATATAAATTGATGAGTATCAGTCAATTTTTCCATCAGACTCAACAATCAGGATAAGAGCATGAAGCCAAGAACACGAATTCTAGCGATAACATTTGCAGCGAGCTTCCCATTTACCGTATTTGCTGACGAGCCTGGCTTCTTTGCTGGGATTGATGTGACTGGAGGAACCGCTCATGGTCGCTCAAGCACCAAAGATGGCGGAGGTAATCCCTTCACCAATACGCCCGGTGCTGGAGGAAAGGTTGATCATGTGAAATTCAAGGACACCACCGGAATTGGTGGGCATATAGGCTATAGGTTTACTGACTCGCCGTTATCTGCTTTTATCAGCTACCAGCATATACGCGGCAAGCTCGGTTGGGATGCAAGTTACTCATTGTTTCCCGGCGCAGTGTCCAGCTTTGATGCTACAGCGACTAGCAATATTCTGCTGGGTAACATTGCATACGACTGGCGTCTTACCGAGCTTACCTCGGTCAGAGCTTCGTTGGGGCTGGGCGTAGCTTATAACGCTTTGTCCAACACAACAGAAACCGATAAGCAAACAGGACAGTTTGTTAGCAAGGTATCCAACCATAGAGAGGCCAGTCCAGCAGCTCAGTTTACAGCCGGGCTTAGACACAAGGTGTCTCCCAACATTGTCCTGGGGTTAGATGCATTGGTTTCCTATACTGGTGGATTTGAAACAGGTGATACCCGCAGCGGCAATTTAGGTATTACAAGGATTAATGCTTACAAGATAGATGATGTCTGGCGAGCCAATGTCGGAGCATCGCTTACATTCAACTTCTAAGCCGTCTCAACGGCCTTGACCAAACGTTTTGCAGTGTGGCTATGCCCTGCCTCTCCCAATTCAGGATTCAAACATGGGAACATCTCCCGTGAGCGTAATGCCGTTGTTCAACAATGTCGAACGGACTCCAAATGCTCCCGGATGCGTTGCTCCATCTTCATGAAAACACTTGAATGTGCGCTTGCCCGCCGTTTTGGCGGCATAGAGGGCGATGCCCGCGCGTGCCAGCAACAGTTCGGCCGTGCTGCGGCGGCTGGACAATGCCGATGGAGGCGCCGATTGCCGCCATTCCTGGCCGATAACAATGCTAGTATTCAGCACCTTGATTGACGAGGCAGAGTGTCACTTATGACGGTATTGAAGCAATCACAGAACGTTACCATCCGGAACGCGAGCGGGCTGGGGCTGTCGGCGCGGCTGGAGTTGCCCGACGGCCCATTGTCGGGTCTCGCCATGATTGCGCCGGCGTTCGGCTGCACCAAGGACATATTGATCGCTTCGAGGACCGCGCGCCGCTTGCTCCACTACGGCATAGGCTCGCTGCGGCTGGACTTTACCGGCATCGGGCAAAGTCAGGGTGATTTCTCGCTTACCAATCTGGATACCCAGGTCGAGGATTTCGTCAGCGCCGCGGATTGGCTGCGGCAGCAGGCTGGGGCGCCGGACATCTTGATCGGGCACAGCTTTGGCGGGCTGGTGGCGCTGGATGCATGCAGCCAGATTTCCGGAGTCAAGGCCTGCGTCACGATCGCCACGCCGGAGAGTCCGGCGCATGTGCTGGACATCATCGGTGCGGAAAAAACCAGGGAAATCGAGCAGGTCGGGGCTACCGCGATCGAGGTAAACCGCCAGCCCTACACCTTGCGCCGACAGTTTGCCGACAATGCCAGGCAGTTCCAGATAAGTAATACCATGCGGCGCCTCAAGGTGCCACTCATGATCATGCACTCCCCCAGGGACGACATGGTGCCCATGCGTCACGCCTATGCGATTTTTGACGCCGCCCCGCAGCCAAAAAGCTTGCTGGCGATAGAGGATGCAGACCATATGGTGTATGAGCGCTCAGCTGCGGAGTTCGTGGCGGATACCATCGCCTTGTGGAGCAGGCGCTACTTTGCCGCAGACTAGCCTGCCGCCAGCTTAATGGCAGATCGAAGGCATGCACCTGGGGCAACTCCCGGTCATGCTGGCAAAATCAATCTTTTTTCTCGATACGTTGGTTGTTGGCATTTCAGTTTTGCATATTTTCTGCTTTTTTAATTTCCATGATTGTCTAACATGCTGTTGTGAAAAGCTTTTTTGCTTATTCTGTTTTTCGGCTTCAGAACAGCTGATACGCAGCCGTAACTAGGAGTTCGGTCGTATTCTCCTGGTGGGTGCCCATGCTGCAAGAGTTCTATGATGTAAACCTCGTCGCCGTTTCGCTGGTGGTGGCCATCTTCGCATCCTATACCGCACTCAACCTCGCAGAGCGCATCAATACCGCCAAGGGCTGGGCGGCAACATGGTGGCTGCTGGGAGGCGCGGCGACGCTGGGTATCGGCATCTGGTCGATGCATTTCATCGGCATGCTGGCATTTCGCCTGCCGATCCCGCTGGGGTATGACATGGGCATCACCGTGTTTTCCCTGGCATTGGTGATCGTCGTCTCCGGTTTTGCCTTGTACCAGGTCATCCAGCCCGTCTTGCCGCTCAAGCGCCTGCTGGTCAGCGCGGTGATCATGGGCATCGGCGTGGCGAGCATGCACTACGTGGGCATGGCCGCGATGCTCATGGAACCAGCGCCGACTTACGATCCCGGGCTGTTTGTATTGTCCGTCGCGATTGCCGTGGCGGCCTCGGCGGCCGCCATGTGGATCGCTTTCCGGTTGCGCCAGCGCGTGCCGCATCTGCTGTTGGCCCGCGCATCTGCCGCCCTGGTGATGGGCGTTGCGATTTGCGGCATGCATTACACCGGCATGGCGGCAGCGGAGTTCCCGCTGGGAAGCGTTTGCCGCGCCGCTGCGGGAAGCGGCAGCCTGGAGCATCTGACCATCATGGTGGTGATGGGCACCGGTAGCGTACTGGTCATCGCGCTGCTCATCTCCATCCTGGATGCGCGGCTGGAATCCAAGACCGCGCAGCTGGCGAAATCGCTGGAAATTGCCAACCAGGAACTGCTGCACAAGACATTGCACGACAACCTGACCAGCCTGCCGAACCGCACCCTGCTGGAAGACCGCGTGAGCCAGGCATTGCACAAGGCGAGGCGGGAGAACAACAGTTTCGCCTTGATGTTCATCGATGTGGACGGCTTCAAGACCATTAACGACTCACTGGGGCACCACGTCGGCGATAGCCTGCTGGTCGAGGCTGCGGCGCGGCTTCGGAAATTGCTGCGCGCGCAGGATACCGTGGCGCGGGTCGGCGGCGACGAATTCGTGGTGCTATTGGAAAAAGCCACGCCAGAGGATGCGGCGGTCGTCGCCGGCAAAATCGTGCTGGCGTTCCGCCAGCCGTTCATCAGCGGCGGACGTACGTTGCGGGTGACGGCCAGCATCGGCATCGCCATTTCACCGGACAACGGGCAGACCTACCGCGAGCTTGCCATCAATGCCGATACGGCGATGTACCATACCAAGCGTTCCGGACGAAACGGCTACCATTTTTTCGAGGCTTCGATGCATATCGATACGCAGGGCCGCCTCGATATGATGCTGGATCTGGGCATGGCGCTGGACAAGCAGCAGTTCGTCCTGGTCTACCAGCCCAAGTTCGATGCCGGCCGCGAGCATATCGTCGGGGCCGAGGCCTTGCTGCGGTGGCACCACCCCAAGCTGGGAACCGTGCCGCCGGACAAATTCATCTCATTGGCCGAGAAAACAGGGCTGATCGTCCCGATCGGCGAGTGGGTGCTGAACGAGGCATGCAAGCAGATGCGCGCCTGGCACGACATGGGCTACCGGCACTGGCACGTCGCGGTCAACCTTTCCGCGGTGCAGTTCAGCCACGACAGGTTGCTGGAGGTGGTCAAGTCCACGCTGGCGCGCTGGAACTTGCCCGCCCATTGCCTGACGCTGGAAGTTACCGAGTCCACGGCCATGCATAACGTCAAGGCGACACTGGATATCCTGCATGCGCTGGCTCAGCTGGGGGTGAAGATATCGATCGACGATTTCGGCACGGGCTATTCCAGCCTGCTGTACCTCAAGCGCCTGCCCGCCGACGAACTGAAGATAGACCGGGGCTTCATCAGCAACCTGGGCAGCGGCGAGGGAGTGGATGACGGCGCGATCGTGTCCGCGATCATTGCCCTCGGGCATACCTTGAACTTCCGGGTGGTGGCGGAAGGGGTTGAGACCGACGCGCAGAAAGCCTTCCTGCAGGGTCTGGGCTGCGACGAGCTGCAGGGCTATGGCCTGAGCAAGCCCATCACTGCCGCGCAAATGACGGAACAATATGCCATTGAGCAGCTAGCAAGCTAGGCGGACGATTGTTTATACTTAGGGTTTGAGCGCAATTGGCGCATAAACTGGATCTAGGGTTTTCATTATGTCTGTTCGTCTCGCCGGAGTTTCCGGAAAGTTTTCCCTGCTGCTGTTGCTTGGCAGCCTGTTGTCCGCGTGCGGCGGGTTCAGCGTCTGGCCGTTTGGCGGCGACGAGGCCGATGTGCGCTCCCGCGGCCCTGCCGGCTCGACGGAATATCTCTGCGATAAGGGGCGCAAGTTCTACGTCAAGCTTGAGAGCGCGGGCAAGGCGGCATGGCTGGTATTGCCTGACCGCGAAGTCCTGCTCAACAAGACCGAGGCCGGGCCTTACAGCAACGGCATCACCACGCTGGCGCTGGATGGCGAGGCCGCCAAGCTCGATGACGGCTACAAGCACGAGTACAATAATTGCCAGGCCAACCTGTCTGCCAAGAAGTAGCGATGCACGACCGTGCAAGCCGCTCCTGGAGCGGCTTTTTTATTTTGCCCCTTTCAAATCGCAGCATTGCGCATCAATGCCCCATTCGCAACCGGGGCATAATGGCAAAATTAAGCAACAATGTGGCAGTTTTGAGTAAGCACAGCCTTAAATATCTCTGGAATAATTGTTGACTAAATCAGTCTGTCAAATGGATTCGTTATGGTAGTCGCGGCATGTTAGGCATAGTGAAAGTTGCGCTTAGGCGCCCTTATACCTTTGTGGTGATGGCGATCTTGATCCTGATCGCCGGCATCTTGTCGGCATTGCGCATGCCGACGGATATCTTTCCGGAAATCCGCATTCCCGTGATTGCGGTCGCCTGGCAGTATGCCGGCATATCGCCGGACCAGATGACCGGGCGCATCCTGACGACGTTCCAGCGTTCGCTGACGACGACGGTCAACGACATCGAGCACATCGAGGCCAACTCCTATGCGGGCCTGGGCATCGTCAAGATTTTCTTCCACCCGGGCGTCAATATCGCCACCGCCAACGCGCAGGTGACGGCGATTTCGCAGACCATGCTGCGCCAGCTGCCGCCGGGCACCACGCCGCCGCTGATCCTCAACTACAACGCTTCCACCGTGCCCATCCTGCAGCTGGCGCTGGCCGGGCAGGGCCTGACCGAGCAGAACCTCGGCGACCTCGGCATGAACGCGGTGCGCACGCGCCTGGTCTCGGTGCCGGGCGCTGCGATTCCCTATCCTTTCGGCGGCAAAACCCGCCAGGTGCAGATCGACCTGGACCCGGACGCCATGCAGGCGCGCGGGCTTTCCGGGCAGGACGTTGCCAACGCGCTGGCCGCGCAGAACCTGATCTTGCCCGCCGGTACGCAGAAAATCGGCAGTTTCGAGTACACGATCCAGCTCAATAACGCGCCTTCCGAACTGGAGGAGCTGGGCAACCTGCCGATCAAGGTGGTCAACGGCGCGACGGTGTATATCCGCGACGTGGCGCAGGTGCGCGACGGCAACCCGCCGCAGACCAACCTCGTGCATGTGGACGGGGCGCGCTCCGTGCTGATGTCGGTATTGAAGAATGGCGCCACCTCCACGCTGGCGATCGTGGACGGCATCAAGAGCAAGCTGGAGGAAATCAAGCCTACCCTGCCGGATGAGCTGGTCGTGCGACCGATCAACGACCAGTCGATTTTCGTCAGCGCCGCGATCAAGGGCGTGGTGCTGGAAGGCTGCATCGCCGCCGCCTTGACTAGCATCATGATCCTGCTGTTCCTCGGCAGCTGGCGCTCCACGGTCATCATCGCCATTTCCATCCCCTTGTCCATCCTGGGCGCGATCGCCAGCCTGGCATTGATAGGGGAAACGCTCAATATCATGACGCTGGGCGGACTGGCGCTCGCGGTGGGCATCCTGGTGGACGACGCTACGGTGACGATCGAGAACATCAACTGGCACCTGGAGCAGGGCAAGCCGGTCGAGCCGGCGATCCTGGACGGCGCGCGGCAGATCGTGACGCCGGCGTTCGTGTCGTTGCTGTGTATCTGTATCGTATTCGTGCCGATGTTCTTCCTCGAAGGCGTGTCGCGCTTCCTGTTCGTGCCGATGGCCGAAGCCGTGATGTTCGCGATGATCAGCTCCTTCATCCTGTCGCGCACGCTGGTGCCGACCATGGCCAAGTACCTGCTCAAGCCGCATGCGCCGCATACCGACCTGCACGGCAGCGATCATGCCTTGCCGCCGTCGCGCAACCCGCTGGTACGCTTCCAGCGCGGGTTCGAGGCGCGCTTCGAGCGCTTCCGCGAGGGGTATCGCGGCGTGCTGCTGTTGATGCTGGCAAACCGCAAGAAGTTTATTGTCGGCTTCATGGCCTTCGTCATGTTGAGCTTTGCCTTGGTCCCGTTCCTCGGGCGCAATTTCTTCCCGGAGGTGGACGGCGGGCAGATCCTCATGCACGTGCGGGCGCCGGTCGGCACCAGACTGGAAGACACGGCGGCCAAGTTTGCTAATATCCAGTCCGAGATCCGCAAGATCATCCCTGCGCATGAGATTGAAACCATCGTCGACAACATCGGCCTGCCGATCAGCTCCATCAACCTGACCTACAACAATACCGGCCTGATGGGTGTGCAGGACGGCGACATCCAGATCGCGCTGACCAGGGAGCACCAGCCTACAGCCATGTACGTCAAGCGCTTGCGCGAGGAGCTGCCGCGCCTGTTCCCGGACGCGACCTTCACCTTCCCGCCCGCGGACATCGTGAGCCAGATCCTCAACTTCGGCTCCCCGGCGCCGATCGACCTGCAGATCCGCGGTAGCAATTTGCAGGCCAATTTCGATTACGCCAACCAGCTGGTCGCGGAAATCCGTAAGGTGCCGGGCATTGCCGACGTGCGCGTGCAGCAGTCGCGCCGCAACCCGGTATTGAATGTCGATATCGACCGTTCGCGTGCGCAGGAAGTGGGCCTGACCACACGCGACGTGACGAACAATATGGTGGTGACCCTGGCCGGCAGCAGCCAGGTAGCGCCTACCTACTGGCTCAACCCGGCCAACGGCGTTTCCTACCCGATCGTGATGCAGACCCCGCAATACCGCATGGATAGCTTCTCGGCATTGGAAAACCTGCCGATCAACGGCAGCGCGCCCACTACGACGCCGCAAATCCTCGGCGGCCTGGCCAGCTTCTCGCGCAGCAATTCCAACGCCCTGGTCAGCCAGTACGACATCCAGCTCATGGTGCAGATCAACGCCACCACGCAGGGACGCGACCTGGGCGCGGTGGCAAAGGATATCCGCCGCATTATCGACGCGCATGCCGACAGCGTGCCCAAGGGCTCCAGCGTCGCCCTGCTCGGCCAGGTCGAGACCATGGAGCATGCGTTCTCGGGCCTGTTGTTCGGGCTGGTGGGCGCGATAGTGCTGATCTATTTGCTGATCGTGGTGAACTTCCAATCCTGGAGCGATTCCTTCGTGATCGTCAGCGCCTTGCCTGCCGCGATCGCGGGGATCGTCTGGATGCTGTTCGCGAGCTTTACGCCGCTATCGGTGCCGGCCCTCACGGGCGCCATCATGTGCATGGGCGTGGCGACGGCGAACAGCGTGCTGGTGATCAGCTTTGCGCGCGAGCGCCTTGCCGAGCTAGGCAACGCGACCCAGGCCGCGATCGAGGCGGGTTTCGTGCGTTTCCGCCCGGTATTGATGACGGCGCTGGCGATGATGATCGGCATGGCGCCGATGGCGCTGGGCCTGGGCGAGGGTGGCGAGCAGAATGCGCCGCTGGGCCGCGCCGTGATCGGCGGCTTGTTGTTCGCCACCGTCACCACCCTGATTTTCGTGCCGGTGGTGTTCAGCGTGGTGCATCGCAACTACCGCAAGCCTGTCGTAGAGAATTCGAGTTATGGAGAAGTCAATGTCATCTGATCTTAGGTCTACTGACCTTAGTGCGCCGCGTCGTACCGTACGCCGAGGCGGCCTGATCGTGGCCCTGGTGGCTGCTGGAATCGTGGTGTACGGTTTGTCGATTCGCGCCAAGGAAAGCGAGGCGCTCAAGGAGTGGACGGACGACCAGGCGGTCCCGTCGGTGACCCTGGTCAGCCCCCAGCAGGACAGCAGCGCACGCACGCTGGAGCTGCCCGCGCGGCTGGAAGCGTTTGCGCGCGC
The DNA here is from genome assembly GCF_045984385.1 of Methylobacillus draconifructus. NCBI lineage: Bacteria > Pseudomonadati > Pseudomonadota > Betaproteobacteria > Nitrosomonadales > Methylophilaceae > Methylobacillus > Methylobacillus draconifructus. The sequence continues at coordinate 46,416 of NZ_JBJQIJ010000002.1, read as the reverse complement.
GCCCATCTATGCGCGCGCCAGCGGCTACCTCAAGCAATGGCATGCCGACATCGGCAGCGAGGTCAAGGCGGGACAGGTGCTGGGCGAAATTGAAACCCCGGACCTCGACCAGCAGTTGCTGCAGGCCAAGGCCGACGTCGCGACAGCCAAGGTGAATGCCGAACTGGCCGGCACGACGGCCAAGCGCTGGCAATCCATGCTGAACACCGATGCCGTCTCCAAGCAGGAAGTCGACGAGCGGATCGGCGATTACGCTGCCAAGCAGGCTATCCTGCAGGCCGCGCAGGCGAATCTTGACCGCATACAGGCCACCAAGGGCTTCACCAAGCTGGTGGCGCCGTTCGCAGGCGTCGTCACCGCGCGCTCCACCGATATCGGCGCCCTCATCAACGCAGGCGAGTCCGGCCAGCCGCTCTTCGTCGTGTCGGATACGCGCAAGCTGCGCCTGTATGTCAACGTGCCGCAGAGCTACGTGCCTGCAATCGGCAAGGGCGCCACGGCGAAAGTGACCATTCCCGGCCGGCCTGGCGTGGAGTACTCCGCCAAGCTGGTGGCGTCGGCGCAGGCCGTGGATGCGGCCTCCGGCACCACCTTGTTCCAGTTCCTGGTGCCGAATGAAGACGGCGAATTACTGCCTGGCGGCTTTGCACGCGCCAGTATCGAGCTGCCTGCCAGCGCCGCGACCTTGAGCATCCCTGCCAGCGCATTGATCGTGCGCCAGGACGGCGTGCGCGTCGCCACGCTGGACGAGCATGACAAGGTCGTGCTCAAGACGGTGACGATTGCGCGCGACCTTGGGAAAACCCTGGAAATCGGTTCAGGGATAGAGGCAGGCGACAGGCTGGTGGATAGCCCGCCTGACGATATCGCCGACGGCCTGCAGGTGCGGGCGCCTGCCGACGCCGGGGCAGGGGCCGCCAAGTCATGAGCATCAGGCAACACGTTCTGGCCTACGGCGTGATGGCAGCGCTGGCTGGGTGCTCTTTCGCGCCCGAGCTCAAGCTGCCGGAAGTGCCGGTGGCCCAGTCTTACAAGGAAGTGCAGCCCTGGGTGCCGGCGCAGCCTGCCGACCAATTGCCGCGCGGCGCCTGGTGGAAGCTCTATGGCGATGCCGAGCTCGATGCGCTGCAGGAAAAGCTGGTCGCGCACAGCCCGGACCTGTCGGCCGCATTGGCGCGCTACCAGCAGGCGCTGGCATATAGCGAGCAAGCCCGCGCCGGCTTGTTCCCCAGCCTCTCGGCCAACGGCCAGGCCGGGCGCAACCGCGTTTCCGAGCACCGCCCGCTGGTGCCGCCGAACGCCGTGATCCCGCCGACCTACTCGAATTACAGCATAGGCTTGCAGGCCAATTACGAGCTGGATCTGTGGGGCCGCGTGCGCGACACGGTCAAGGCCGGGGTTGCCGAGGCTGCCGCGATGGAGGCCGACCTGGAGTCGGTACGCTTGAGCCTGCAGGCGCAGCTTGCCGAGAATTTCATCGTGCTGCGCGGCCTGGACCAGCAACTGCATATCCTGGAAGAAACCGTGCAGGCCAACGACAAGGCCTTATCCATCACCAGGACGCGGCACGATGCCGGCATAGTGCCCGGGCTTGACGTGAGCCGCGCCCAGACCCAGCTGGAAACGACGCGCTCGCAGCTCGAGCAGGTCAAGGCGCAGCGCGCGGTGGTGGAGCACGCGATTGCCGCCTTGGTCGGCGAGTCGCCTTCCAGCTTCGCGATTGCCAGCAGGCAGGACGCCATCGCCTTGCCGCACATCCCGCTCGGCATGCCGTCCACCTTGCTGCAGCGCAGGCCCGACATTGCGGCGGCGCAAAGGCGCGTGGCCGCGGCCAATGCCAGCATCGGCGTGGCGAAGACCGCCTACTTCCCCGCATTGAGCCTGAGCGCGGCTTTCGGCTATCAAAGCGTGTCTACGGGCAATTGGCTCACTGCGCCCAGCAACTTCTGGTCCATCGGGCCGGGCATGCTGTTCCAGCTATTCGACGGCGGACGCCGCAAGGCCCAGGTGGCCCAGGCCGAAGCGGTGCTGGATGAATCCGGGGCACGCTACCGCGGCGTAGTGCTGGAGGCGTTCCAGCAGGTGGAGGACAACCTGGCGCGCCTCAACCATTTCCAGACTGCGGCAGATGCGGAACGGGCCGCCGCCGAGGCGGCGCAGAAATCCATGGAATTTGCGATGAACCGCTATCGCGAAGGCGCCGCCAATTACCTGGAAGTGACTGCGGCCCAGACCCAGGCGCTGGACACCCAGCGCGCCCTGCTGACGCTCAACGTCAGCCAGTTGCGCGCCAGCGTGGACTTGATCCGGGCCTTGGGCGGGGGCTGGCAACAGCCGCCTGATGTGGCGGATGCAGGCACGGCAAGCGTGAACTGATCCCTTATTTTGACGCGGGATTTTCCTGCGACCAGCGCGTCAGGTAGTTGCTGGGCGACTCTCCCATCGAGCGCGAGAACATGCTGGTAAAGCCGGCAGTGCTTTCGTAGCCCAGGGCCAGGGCGATGTTGGTGACGCTGGCCCCTTCGATCAGCATTTCGACGGCGCGTATCAGGCAAAGCTGCTGCCGCCAGGCGGAAAATGTCATGCCGGTTTCCTTTTGGAACAGGCGGGCGAGCGTCCGCGTGCTGGCGCCCGCAACCTGGGCCCATTCCTCGATATTGCGGTCGTCGCCCGGGTTCTGGTGCAGCCGTTCCGTCACGCGTCGCAGGCGGGGGTCTCGCCCCTCGGGCAGGAACAGCGGCGCCTGCTGGGCGGTGCTGATCTGGTCGACCAGAACTTGCATCAGCCTGTGCTCGCTTCCGTGCAGCGTATATTGGTTGTTGATCGCCACCGCCTGGGAGACCAGTTCGCGCAACAGTGGCGTCAGTTTAATCACGCAGCAGCGCCTGGGCAGTTCCTCCAGCAGTTCCGGCGCAATCAATACCGTCTGCATTTCCGATGCCTGGGTATAGGTGACGCTGTGTATGGCCGCGCTGGGTATCCAGCAGGCGCGGCCCGGCGGCGTGATCCAGGAGCCGTCGCGCGTCTCCACGCGCATGCTGCCCGACGTGACGAACATCAATTGCCCGCGCCGGTGCGCGTGGGCTTCCACCCGCCAGCTCTTGGAGTAGCTGCCCACCCTGGCGACGACGGGAAGCGGCGAGAGGTCGGGGTCCGGGCCAGTGCCGTTGAGGTCGGTAAAGACCGGGTAAACTTTGATCTCTGTCATTTGACACGTATGCGGCTAGGTGCTGCCAAGGCGGTCACTGCGATGTGGCGGCTTGGCACTCGGGCGCGGATTGGCTGGTTGTTCCGGCCCAGTCCGCGGCCCACTGCAGCGCTTCGGTGCTGGCAAGGTTCAGCGCCGCCACGCCGCCGCGCGCATCGGCGCTTTGCGCTGCATGCTGGGCAGAAACCAGCGTGGAAGCCAGCAGCTTGCGCGAGCGCCTATCCATCAGCCCAAGCTGCAGTTGCACCACGCCCTGGCTGCTGTCTGCAGCATCGAATACCTGGTCGAAGCCCACGATCTGCAGCTTCAGGCTGCATGCCGTATTGGCTGGCGAGGCATTGGCGACTTTCTGGCGCAAGAGGTCTATCGGCAGGGTGGACCAGCGGCTTTCCGCATAGGCGAAAACCTGGGATGGATTCTTGTAGTTGAGGCGGTAGCGGATGTTGCCGTGCTGGATGGCGTCGCTGGCGCCGAGCTGCTCCAGCGGCAGGCTGAAATTCACCCGGTTGTCCGCGGTTTGCAGGCCGAAATCGTAAAAGTCCAGCTGCTTGGTTTCAGGCTTGATCGAGCTGACGCAGGCACTCAGGCTGAACGTTGCCAGGAACAGCATCACAAGGGACGGGATGGTTTGCATGGGATACCTCATTGAGCAGGTTTGAAGCCGGATTCACCAGGGCCCGGGCGAATTTCCGGTTTGCCGAAAATCAGGCTTTGCGGGTTTTCTTCCAGCATATCCAACAGGCGGCTGATACGGCGCGCGTCGTCGTTGGCGTTGGCTGTCAGTTCATTGAGCCGCGGCAGGGTTTCGTTATTGAGCGTGTCGCCGATCAGGCCCGCGCTGTTGCGGATGTCGCCCGTCATGCCGCGCACGTCCTGGACCGTGGCGGTCAGCTCGTTGAGCAATGGCGTGGCGGCCTGCGTGGCTTCCTGCAGGTTGTTCAGGGTTTGCGTGAGCTGCTGCTGGTTTTGCTCGGACATGAACTTGCTGGCCTTGCCGAACGCCTCGTTGGCGGTGGTCAGCGTCGGCCCCAGCTTGGATGACGCCTCTTCCAGGTTGGACAGCGTCTGGTTCAGGCTCTGCACGTCTATGCTCTGCATCACCGCGTTCGCATGTTCTATGGTGGCGACGCCGTGGTTGACAAAGGATTCCACCTTGTCCACCAGCCGAGGCACGCGTTCGGAAATGCGGTCTATTAATGAAGGGCGCATGGTGATCAGCGAACCGGGGGCCAGCTGGTCACCATTGTCGTTCGGGTCGTTGAGGTCGATGTAGGCGAGGCCGGTTACCCCCTGGGCGCGCAGCTCGGCGTAGGCGTCCTTGGTGAGGTGCAGCTTTTCATCGACGCGGATGGTGATCTCTATCGAGGATTGCGAGTCCGGGTCCAGCGCAATGTTGGATACCTTGCCTACGTTGACGCCGCGGAATTTGACCGAGGCCTCCTGGCTGAGGCCGGTCACGGGCTGTTTCGAGATGATCTTGTATTCGGTAAGCGCCTGGCGCGTGCCGCTCATCCACCAGAAGGCGAATGCGAGGATAGCAACCAGGATCAGGGTGACAATGCCAACAGCAAGGGCGTGAGCGCGGTTTTCCATAAATTATCCAATTCTTTCCAATCGGACACGAACGCCCTGGAAAAAGTTTTGCACAAAGGGATGGTCGATATTGCCAAGTTCGCGCAGGCCGCAATTGGCGACGATGCGCTTGTCGGCGAGGACGGCGACCTTGTCGGTCAGCGATACCAGGGTGTCCAGGTCGTGGGTGACGAAAATGACGGTCAGGCCCAGGGCGTGCTTGATGCTCTTGATCAGTTCCACGAATTTCTCGCTGCGGTCCGGGTCCAGCCCTGCGGTCGGTTCGTCCAGCAGCAACAGCTCCGGTTCCAATGCCAGCGCGCGCGCCAAGGCCACGCGCTTGATCATGCCGCCCGAGAGCTGGGATGGCAGCCTGGAACCCGTGTCCGGCTCCATTTCCACTAGCGAGAGCTTGTGCAATACGAGCTGGTGGATGGTGGCCTCGTCGAACTGCTTGAGCTCGCGCAATGGAAAGGCGATGTTGTCGAACACGCTCAAAGCGGAAAACAGGGCGCCCTGCTGGAACAGCATGCCCAGGCGGTTCATCAGGCGCTGCTGCGGCACGCGACTCATTTTGTGCAGGTTCTTGCCGAAGAGCAGCACCTCGCCCTTGGTCGGGCGGGTCAGGCCCACGATGTGCCGGAGCAGGGTGGTCTTGCCGCTGCCTGAGCCGCCCACCAGGGAGACGATTTCGCCCGCGTTGATGGTCAGGTCGAGGTCCTGGTGCACCACATTGCTGCCGAAGACGGTCCAGACCTTCTTGATTTCGCAGATCGGGCGTGTCTTTTTTTCTTGTTCTGCCATGGATGCTTATACCCCGATGCCGCTGGTGAGGATGGCAAACGCGGCATCGATGAGGATGACGCAGGTGATCGCGGTGACGACCGAGCTGGTGGTGCTGCGGCTGAGGCTTTCGGTATTCGGCTTGATGCGCAGGCCGAAGTGGCAGGCCATCACGGCGACAATGAAGCCGAACATGACGCCCTTGACCAGGCTCAGGGTGATATTGACCGGCTGCACCACGGCGGCTAGGTAGTCGAAAAAGAAGCGGAACCCGAGGCCCAGCTCCATGTTGGCGGAGAGCGCGCCACCAAACAGCGCCCAGCAGGAAGTCCATATCACCAGGAACGGCGCGATGACAGTGAGTCCTAACACCTTGGGCAGCACCACGCGCAGGATGCGCGAAATGCCCATGGTGGCAAGCGCGTCGATTTCCTCGGTAACGCGCATGACGCCGATCTGGGCCGCCATGGCGGAACCAGAGCGCCCCGCGATCAATACCGCCATGAGGATGGGGCCGAGCTCGCGGATGACTGCCAGCCCAAGGATATTGACGATGAAGATGTCTGCGCCGAAGGTGCGCAGCTGGGTCGCCATGAGATAGCTCATGGCAATCCCGATCATGAAGCCGAGTAGCGCGGTGACGGGCAAGGCGGTGACGCCGCTCTTGTAGATGTTGGCGCTAAATTCGCGCCACGGGAAATCCTGAGGGCGGCGCAACAAGTAGCCCAGCTCGAGTACCAGCAGTCCGATGAGCTTGACGAAGTCGACGACATGGCTGGTGATGAAAATGGTCAGCTTGCCGAAGCCGGCGACCAGTTTCAGCCAGTCGAAGCGCTGCGGTTTTTCAACGGCTTTGGCTTCGATGGAAGCCAGCGTGTCGAACAGCGCGGCTTGCTCGTCAGTGAGCGCTACCTTATCTTCCAGCTTGCCGTGCCAGCCGTTCCACAGCACGGCCGCGCCGGCGGTATCCAGTTGCTCCACCTGGGTCAGGTCCCATTGCGCCTTGGCGTCGGAAAAATACGGTTTGAGCGCTCGGCGCAATTGGGCGAAATCATTCTCCAGGGCGCGCAAGGACCATTGTCCATTGAGGACAATGCGCTTTGCGCCTTGGGCATCCTGCTCTACCTGAAAACTTGCTGCCGCCATGAGCTTCCTTCGGTGATAGGGCGCCAGTCATGCCCGGCTGGCGCCGAAGGACTGGCATTGCACCGGCAGCCGAAACTGCCGATGCGCTCTTTATAACATGGGAGATGGCAGATTAGAGATTAGACCCTGCCATTTATATTTTGCCGTCCAGGCCCATCTGGAAATACTTGTGCACGATCTTCTCCTGGTTCTCCAGCAGCCAGTCGATGTCCGGCTTGTTGCTCATCGCCTTGTGGATGGCGTTGGCGGTGGCCTTGCGGTGGATGTCGAACAGGATCTTGTGGTCCAGGTTGTCTTGTTCCACCACGATCGGGTTGAGCCAGACCGAGACGATGATGCCGAGGTCGTTGGCCTTTTCCTTGGGGATGTCGCCGTTGCGCACGGCATCCAGCACGCCGTTGGCGATCGCGGCCTGCACGGTGCCCATGAGGATGTTGGTATAGCGCTCGTTCTTGACGGTGACCTTGCTCACCATGATGGTGGCGGGGCGCACCATGATGTCGGTGTTGAGGATGGCAAGCACGCGCGAGTGGCCCTTGACCTGGTCGCCGAGCAGCGTGCCGAAGGCCGTGCCCATGGGGCCGTCCATTTCCCCGATGATCACTTCAGGCTCGGCTGCCGTGCCCGGAGGGCCTCCCGCTACCAGGGCTTCGCCGACGCGCATGAAAATCTTGTCACTCATTGTTTCTCCTTGCTGATGGATTGGATAACGAAAATAATGGATGAGCTACTTTTAACCGAAATCCGGCGTAATTGCAAAAATGCCGGCCGACCACTCAATGACAACAGCGGCAGGCTATAATTTCCCGGCTTACCATTTTTAAAGGCAAAACTCATGAAAAGTTATCGTAAAGAGCTATGGTTCAATGCGCCTTCGCGCGTGGCGTTCATCAACATCACGCACGAAGTGGAAGCCTGTTTGCGCGAAAGCGGCATAAGGGAGGGGCTGGTGTTGGTCAACGCCATGCACATCACGGCCAGCGTCTTTATCAACGATGACGAATCCGGCCTGCACCATGACTACCGCGAGTGGCTCGAGCGCCTGGCGCCGCACGAGCCCATCCGCAACTACCGCCACAACGATACCGGCGAGGACAATGCCGACGCGCACATGAAGCGCCAGGTGATGGGGCGCGAGGTAGTTGTCGCAGTGACCGACGGGCAATTGGATTTCGGGCCTTGGGAGCAGATTTTCTACGGCGAGTTCGACGGCCGCCGCAACAAGCGCGTGCTGGTGAAAGTCATTGGTGAATAGACGTTGAAGCAACGCGTACTGCTGATTGTGGCCCACCCCATGCTGGAGGGCTCGCGGGTCAACCGAGCCTTGCTGGATGCTGCCCAGGGCTGCGAGGGAGTCCAGGTGCACGACCTCTACGCCCGCTACCCGGAGCAGATGATCGATGTGCCGCACGAGCAGGCATTGGTCGATGCGCACGACATCCTGGTGTTCCAGCATCCCATGCACTGGTATTCGTGCCCGGCATTGCTCAAGAGCTGGATGGACTCCGTGCTGAGTTACGGCTGGGCGTATGGCGACAATGCCACCAAGCTGACAGGAAAGGCCTGGGTGCAGGCGGTTTCCACCGGCGGCTCGGAAAGCGTCTACCAGCGGCGCGGCTACAATTGCTTTTCCGTCGCCGAGCTGTTGCGGCCGTTCGAGCAGACGGCGCGGCTGTGCAATATGCGCTACCTGCAGCCTTTCCTCACCCAGGCGGCAGATACCTTGAGCGACGAAGCCCTGAGTAAGCAGGCGGCTAGTTATGCGGCATGGCTGGACCAGCTGGCCGATGGTAAATGGCCGCCGCAGGTCAACAGCCTGCAGGCGGAGGAGGCGCAATATCTGGCGCCCACCAGCACGGAAGAGGCATCCTGATGGCGGAAGCGCATATCCCATCCCTGTTGCTGGAAAGCGCCATCTACCTTGGCGCCGCCGTGCTGGCCGTGCCAATTTTTCGGCGGGTCGGGCTCGGCTCGGTGCTGGGCTACCTGTTTGCCGGCATCGTCATCGGGCCGTGGGGGCTGGGCCTGGTGGCGGATACCGACACCGTCATGCATTTCTCCGAGTTCGGCGTGGTCATGATGCTGTTCCTGATCGGGCTGGAGATCGAGCCCGACAAACTGATGTCGTTGCGGCTGCCCATCTTCGGCATGGGCGGCTTGCAGGTGGTGCTGACCGCGGCGCTGGTCTATGGCGCCGGCGTTGCCGTCGGCCTGGATTGGCGCTTGTCGCTGGTGGTCGGCATGGGCGTGGCGATGTCCTCGACGGCGATCGCCATGCAGATACTGGCGGAACAGGGCGCGTTGAACCGCCCGTCGGGCCGTTCTGCGTTCTCGGTGCTACTGTTCCAGGACCTGGCGGTGATCCCCATCATGATCCTGCTGCTGGTGATTGCGCCGGGAGCGCATACCGCCCACGGCGTGCACATGGACTGGCTAGCCATCCTCAAGGCGGTGTCGCTGGTGGTGTTGCTCGTACTCGGCGGGCAATACCTGTTGCGGCCGGTATTGCGCTACATCGCCAACACCGGCCTGCGCGAGATATTCATTGCGTTCGCTCTATTCCTTATCATCGGCGTCTCCATCCTCATGACCCTGGTTGGCCTGTCCATGGCGCTGGGCGCCTTCATTGCGGGCGTGCTGCTCGCGGATTCCGAATACCGGCAGGAGCTCGAGCTCGACATCGAACCGTTCAAGGGCTTGCTGCTGGGGCTGTTCTTTATTTCGGTGGGGATGTCGGTCAACCTCGACTTGGTATTGCAGCAGCCTGGATTGATCGTCGGGCTGGCGCTGGCGTTCGTCCTGTTCAAGCTGGTGTTCCTGTTCGGTCTTGCCAAGGCGTTCCGCCTCGATAACGCCGGCGGGCTCATGTTTGCGGTGACTTTGTCGCAGGTGGGCGAGTTTGCGTTTGTCATTTTTAGCGCCGCGCTCGATGCCAAGGTAATCAGCTACGAGCATAGCGCGTTGCTCAATTCGGTCGTCGCATTGTCGATGGTGACCACGCCCCTGTTGTTGCTGGGCTTTCACGGCGTTTACCGCCGCAGGCTGCAGCAGCGGCGCAAGAGCGGTCGGCATGACGAGTTTGAGGAGGCGCGCCCCGTGATCGTGGCCGGCTTCGGGCGCGTGGGGCAGATCATCACCCGCCTGCTGACGAGCGTGGGCGTCGTGCCTACCGTGATCGAGCATGACCCAAACCAGATCGAGCTCATGCGCAGCTTCGGATACCATGCCTATTACGGCGACATCACGAGGCCGGATGTGTTGCGCGCGGCGGGCATCGCGCGTGCCAAGCTATTGATCCTGGCGATAGACGACGCTGAAGAGGCGTTGGAGACGGCGCGCTACGTGCGCGAGCATTATCCTGATGTGAAAATTCTTGCACGGGCGCGCAACCGCACCTATGTGTTCGACTACATGGATATGGGCATAGACTGCGTGCGCGAGACATTCCTCAGCGCGGTGCATCTGGGAGAGAAGGCGCTGCGTGAAATGGGCTACTCCCCGTTCCATGCCTACAGCACCGCGTGGAAGTTCAGGCAGAACGACGAGAAAATGATGCATGACCTGCACCCCATCCATACCGATATGCAGAAAGTGGTGTCCTACAGCGTGCGCACGCGGCAGGATTTGCAGCGCACCCTGTCGCGCGAGATGGAAGAGGCGGTTGCCGGCCTCAATCACAATGCCTGGGAAGGGCGTCCCGAGACTGAGACGCCTAAGGGTCAGGAATAAGGTTTTCCCTGTCGAGATAAAGACGCTGGCAGCCTAGCTCTGGATATAGCTTTCCAGTTGCTTGATCAGGAATTCCTGGTAGGCGATGGTTTCCTTCACCAGGTCGCCGATCGAGAGCAGGCCGACCAGCTTGTCGTCCTCCAATACCGGCAGGTGGCGGATGCGCTTGCCCGACATCAGGTTCATGCAGTGTTCCACCGTGTCTTCTGGGCTGACGGTGATCAATTGCACCGACATGATGTCGCCTACGGTGGTGGTCTTGGAGGTCTTGCCCTTGATGACCACTTCGCGCGCGTAGTCGCGCTCGGAAAAGATACCCACCATGTTGTCGCGCTGCAACACCACCAAGGCGCCGATATGGTGCTCGGCCATGAGCAGCAAGGCGTCATAGACCAGGCTCTCCGGCGCGACGGAATAGATGGTGCTGCCTTTGGTTTCCAGAACTTGCCTCACGGTTTTCATGTTGGCTCCTCCTTCGTTTTCTTATTGGCGTAAGCTCAATATACACCTTAATGACAATAAGGTTAAACGCCCGCACAACCGCCTATCTGTAAGGCAATAATCCTATCGTCATGCCAAATCTAGGAAGGGCATGAATAGGGTGGTTGACATAATTAGCTGGCTAATTATAATTCGACTAACTATGTTGCAGCTCAGAGATCTTCCAAGCAAGGCAGTCCTGGACAAGTTTTCCGCACGCTATCCGGAAGCGGATGTCAGCGCGGTCTCGTCCTTCCTGCACTTGCTGCGCGTCGCAAGCGATCTTTCGCTTGCGCTGGATGCATGCCTGAGCCAACATGGCCTGCTGCAGGGGCGCTGGTGGGTGCTGATCCTGCTCATGCGGGAGGAGCACGGCATTTCATTGCCTTCCGTACTGGCGGAAAAGGCCGGCGTCAGCCGCGCCACGATGACGGGCCTGATCGACGGCCTGGAGCGCGATGGCCTCGTGGAACGCATCTTTGACAAGGATGACCGCAGGCGGGTGTCGATCCGCCTGACTGCCGCGGGGCAGGAAAAGCTCGACCAGGTGATGCCGGACTATTACACGCGCTTGCGTCAGTGCATGGCAGGGGTGAGCGAAGAGGAGCGGGATTTATTTAACGGCATCCTGGTCAAGCTCAATGCAGGCATCACGGCTTTTGATGCATCCGGCAACCGCCACCCGGGCACATGACGGCAGTCGTTGAAGCAAAGTCTATATTCAATATCAATTAACAAGAGGAGCAATATCATGAAGATCAGCAAGGTCGTTGTCGCTATCGTGTTACTGGCTTTGGTGGCGGTCGCCGCTGTCGCCGTCTACAAATGCAATGCCAAGCCGAACGAGGACGAGGCCAAGGCCATCGTCAGCAAGCTCAACAGCGCATGGGATGCCGCGTTTGCCGAGGCTTCCGCCGGTACGCTCGCATCCTATTACGATGCCAATGGCAGCTTGCTGCCTGCCGGCGGCGAGCAAGTGACCGGCAGCAAGGCGATTGCTGATTTCTGGTCCGGGCTGTTCGCCAAGGGCTTTGCCGATCACCAGATCACTACCGTAGAAACCGGCATTGTCGGCAACACCATCTACCAGCGCGGCAAGTGGAGCGCAGTGCTCAAGAGCGCGGACAGCGAACCGCAGCAATTCAGCGGCAACCTGCATATTCTCTACAAGAAGCAGGATGACGGCAGCTGGAAGATCCTGACCCATACCTGGAATTAATTTCTCACCACTACAAGGAACCAAGATGTCGAATTCAGATTTCAAGGCCACCGCCCAGCAACTCAACCAGGCCTGGGATGCCGCCTTCAATGCCAAGGACCACGCACTGGTCGCCTCTTTCTACGATGATGCCGCCACGGTCCTGCCCGCCGGCGCATCCCAGATCAGCGGCAAGGAAGCGCTGCTGGGTTTCTGGAAGACCTCGATCGCGCAAGGCATCATCGACCACAAGCTGGAGCTGATCGACGCGCAATCTGACGGCAATCTCGCCTTCCAGCGCGGCCATTGGAGCGCTGCCGCAATTGACGCGCAAGGCAACCGCCAGAGCTTCAACGGCAACGTGCACCTGTTGTACAAGAAGCAGGCCGACGGCAACTGGAAGCTGTTGAGCCATATCTGGAATTAAAGTCACTAACGAAACCTGCTGGCGTTTGGTTCTGCCTTGCCGTAGCACACGTATTGCCTGCGGCAGGGCGGCTGGCCAGTAACGCTTCGCTGAGTTTTGCCAGCTGCTCTTCCAATCTGTTAACTAAGGCCTAGGCCAGGAATCGACATGAAAGCGGGAACCTCGACCACGTTGCGCGCCTTTGCAGCCTTGCTGCTGCTGGCGATGCTCTGGGGTTACAACTGGGTGGTGATGAAGCATGCGCTGGATTATGCCGGCGCGTTCCAGTTCGGCGCGATGCGGACGTTTTACGGCGCTGTCTGCCTGTTTGCGTTGCTGGTGCTAATGCGCAAACCGCTCAAGCCGCGAGAGGTGCCGACGTTGATCTGGCTCGGGGTGCTGCAGACCTGCGGCTTTACCGGCCTCATCATCTGGGCCCTGGTCGAGGGCGGCGCCGGCAAGACCGCGGTGCTGACCTACACCATGCCGTTCTGGGTGATGGTGCTGGCTTGGCCGCTGTTGGGCGAAAAAATCCGCGGCATCCAATGGCTGGCGGCATTGTTCTCCGTGATGGGCCTCTTGTTCATCCTTGATCCGCTGCACCTGGGCTCTGACCTGTTCAGCATGTCGCTGGCGATATTGGGCGGCGTGTTCTGGGCGGTTTCCGTGATCGTCGCCAAGAAGCTGCACCAGCGCGTTCCCGATCTCGACCTCATGTCGCTGACCGCATGGCAAATGCTGTTCGGCTCGCTGCCGCTGGTGGCCGTCGCCTTCATCGTGCCCGCGCCGCCAATAGACTGGAGCGTCAATTTCATCGGCGCCGTCTTGTTCAACGCCGTGTTATGCAACGCATTGGCCTGGCTGCTCTGGCTCTATGCCCTGCAGCACCTGCCCGCAGGCATCGCCAGCATGACCTCACTGCTCGCCCCCGTAATCGGTGTGCTTGCGGCATGGCTGCAGCTTGGCGAACAGCCGAGCCAGGGGGAAGTCATCGGCATGGCGCTGATCGGGGTTTCCTTGCTGATCATTTCATTGCACAGCATGAAGCGGCATGAAGAAGTCGACCCGGCAATGGGTCAGGACTGACCGGCATATCAAGCGGACAGCACGGATGTCATTTCGACGGGATGCATCCGTTTTGATGCCGATCCAACATAGCAATCGCTATTCACGCACGCATATTTTCGCTTAGCCCTATATGGTAAAATTCGCGAGGTTTTTTGCACAATTCGCAATCAAAGGATTTTACAAATGGCAGGGCATTCCAAATGGGCCAACATCCAGCACCGCAAAGGTCGCCAGGATGCCAAACGTGGCAAGATATTCACCAAGCTGATCAAGGAAATCACCGTCTCTGCCCGCATGGGCGGCGGCGATATCAATTTCAATCCGCGCCTGCGCGCCGCCGTGGCGGAAGCCAAAGAGCAGAACATGCCCGCGGACAACATCACCCGTGCGATCAAGCGCGGTACCGGCGAGCTTGAGGGCGTCAATTACGAGGAAATCCGCTACGAAGGCTACGGCATCAACGGCGCCGCCATCATCATCGACTGCCTGACCGACAATAAGCAGCGCGCCGTGGCCGATGTGCGCCATGCGCTGAGCAAGAACGGCGGCAACCTGGGGACGGACGGTTCCGTTGCCTTCATGTTCAAGCACTGCGGCGTGCTGGTGTTCGAACCGGGCACCAGCGAAGATCAAGTCATGGAAGCAGCACTGGAAGCCGGCGCGGAAGATGTCATCACCGACGAGGACGGCAGTATCGAAGTGATCACCGCGCCGGGCGATTTCACTGCGGTGAAGGAAGCGCTGGAGGCGGCGGGCCTGAAGCCGGTATTGGCGGAAGTGACCATGAAGCCGGACAACGAAACCGTGTTCAGCGGCGAAGAGGGAGCCAAGATGCAGAAACTGCTGGACGCGCTGGAAGACCTCGATGACGTGCAGGAAGTCTATACCACCGCAGTGATCGAGGAGTAATGACCGTACGCATCCTCGGCATCGATCCCGGCCTGCGCTTGACAGGCTTTGGCGTGATCGAGAAGGCGGGCGAGAAGCTCGCCTACGTGGCGAGCGGCACCATCAAGACCACGACCGGCAAGGGCAGCGAGATCGAGGACTTGCCGACGCGCCTCAAGATCATCCTGGATGGCCTGGCGGAAGTGATTGCGACCTACCAGCCGCAGCAATCGGCGATTGAAAAGGTATTCGTGAACGTCAACCCGCAATCCACCTTGTTGCTCGGGCAGGCCAGGGGGGCGGCAATCAGCGCCCTGGTGCTGAACCACCTCACGGTGGCGGAATATACCGCCTTGCAAGTCAAGCAGTCGGTAGTGGGAAACGGCCACGCGGCCAAGGACCAGGTGCAGGAAATGGTGAAGCGCCTGCTCAACCTGCCCTCGGTCCCGAGGCCGGATTCGGCGGATGCGCTGGCATGCGCGATTTGCCACGCGCATGGCGGGCAGGGCTTGGGTAAATTGGCAACGGCAGGATTCAGGGTAAAGGGCGGCAGGTTGATATGATTGCAAGATTGAGCGGTATCCTCGTCGAGAAAACGCCACCCCAGGTGGTGATCGACTGCAACGGCGTGGGCTATGAGTGCGAAGTGCCCATGAGCACTTTCTACAACCTGCCTGCCACCGGCGAAAAGGTGGTGCTACTTACCCAGTTCATCGTGCGCGAAGACGCACAATTGCTGTACGGCTTCGGCAGCGACCAGGAGCGCGCCACCTTCCGCCAATTGCTGAAAGTGAACGGCATAGGCGCAAAGTCAGCGCTCGCTATCCTGAGCGGGCTGTCGGTGGACGACCTGGCCCAGGCAGTAGCCTTGCAGGAAACTGGTTTGCTGACCAAGGTGCCTGGCATAGGCAAGAAAACCGCCGAGCGCCTCCTGCTCGAACTCAAGGACAAGTTCTCCATCGACGGCGGCACGGCGTTGGCCGGCGGCAGCCAAGCCAAGTCGGCCAGCGGCGACGTGCTTAATGCCCTGCTGGCGCTGGGCTACAACGAGCGCGAGGCCCTGGCTGCGGTCAAGCAATTGCCAGCCGATATTGCGGTCGCCGAAGGTATCAAGCTCTCACTCAAGTCGCTCTCTAAAACATAAAGCTAAAATACCTCAGCAGTTTTTAGGGCGAGCGCAGCGATGCCAAGTATGCTTTTGACGTTGTTCCCCGTCTGGCTGCGCTACTCGGCGCAGCCAGACGGGAGGAAAAGCCAACCCTTGGCATCGCTGCGCTTGCCCTTGTTGAGTGAGTGTGAGGATGGTTCAGGAATAAAAATGTCTGGCGATAGTTGCCAGGCATTCAAGTTGCTCATCGGGATAAAGCCGTTGATTTGTTATCAGGCTTTGCTGTAACGGTTCACCGGTTTCTCAAGGCCCAGGTGTTCCCGCAAGGTACGCCCTTGGTATTGCGTACGGAAAATGCCGCGCCGCTGCAGTTCCGGCACCACCAGTTCCGTGAAGTCGCGCAGGCCTCCCGGCAGCCAGGGCGCCATGACGTTGAAGCCGTCAGCGCCTCCTTGCTCGAACCATTCCTGGATATTGTCCGCGACCGTTTCCGGGGTGCCGACGACGGTCAGGTGGCCGCGTCCGCCTGCAATGCGCAGGTAGAGCTGTCGGATGGTCAGGTTTTCTCCCTGGGCGAGTTCGGTGAGCAGTTTCTGCCGGCTTTGCTGGCCGTTATCGGTCAGTGGCAATGCCGGAAGCGGGCCATCCACAGGGTAGCCGGACAGGTCGAAATTGCCGATCATGCGTCCGAGCAACGCCAGGCCGGATTCGGGGTCCACAAGTTCCTGCAGCTTGTTGAACTTGGCTTCGGCTTCTGCCTGGGTCTTGCCCACGATGCTGAAGATGCCGGGCATGATCTTGAAGCTGTCGGGCTGCCTGCCGTATTTTGCCATACGCCCTTTCAGGTCTTGATAGAAAGCCTGGGCCGAAGCCAGCGTGGGGTGGGCAGTAAACACCACTTCCGCCGTTTCCGCCGCCAGCTCCCTTCCTGTCTCGGAGCCGCCCGCCTGCACGATGACAGGCCTTCCCTGCGGGCTGGGCGGCACATTCAACGGGCCGGCGACATCGAAGTGCGGGCCATGATGATCAAGGGCGTGCAGCTTGCTGCGGTCGAACCAGACGCCTTTCTCTTTGTCGTTGAGGAACGCGTCCTCTTCCCAGCTATCCCAAAGCCCGGTAACCACCTCATAGAACTCCCGTGCCCTGGCGTAGCGCTCGGCATGGGAAACATGCTGCGGCAGGCCGAAGTTGGCCGATTCCGATGCATTGTCCGAGGTGACCAGGTTCCAGCCGCTGCGCCCGCGGGAAATCTGGTCGAGCGAAGCGAATTTCCTGGCGATATGGTAGGGCTCGTTATACGTCGTGGTGGCGGTGCCGATCAGGCCGATGCGGCTGGTCACCGCTGCCAGCGCGCTCAGCAATGTCAGCGGTTCCAGTCCTGCGGGGCCTGCCGCGGCGGTTACGGCATCGGCAAAGAACACCGCATCGAAATGCGCTGCCTCCGCCAGAAGTGCCGCTTCCTTGTAGACGGCAAACGGGTCGTCATCCAGCACATTGTCCGGGTAGCGCCATCCTGCGACATGGTGACCATTGCGGATGAGGAACGCGCCCAGGCTGAGTTGACGGGGTTGGCTCATGATTAGAAGTCCTTTCTGACCTGGATGCCGAAATAGCGGGCATCGTCGCGAGGGACGTAGCGCAGCGTATAGGTCGAGTTGGCATTGCTGACTAGGTTGCTCGCATAGGAGCGGTCCAGCAGGTTGCGGCCTACCAGCGCGAAGCGCCATCCGTCCTGGGTGGACAGTGCTACGCTGGCGTTCCAGATGCCGTAGGCTTCCTGGATCGTATCCTTGGTTTGGGTGAGGCTGTATTGCTGCTTGCTTTGCCAGGTATAGTCGGTGCCAATATCGATCACGTAGCCGCCATTCAACGGAATTGCATAGTTGGCACGGGCGACTAATTTGAACTCAGGGGAGAACGGCAGCGGTTTTCCATTCACTGCGCAAGAGGCAGCGGCATTGGCAGGGCAATTGAATTGGTCGATTCTTGCATCCACGTAAGCCAAGGAGCCTGCAAGCGTCAGCCTGGAAGTCGGCTTGGCGGTGGCGTCGAACTCAATGCCGCGGGTAGAGACATCGCCGGCGTTGACCAGCCGCGTCACCACGGTGCCGCTGACTACGTCAAAGAAATTCGCCTGGTAGTTCTTGTACTTGGTGTAGAACGCCGCTACGTTGAAAATCAGGCGATTGTCCAGATAAGCTGATTTGAGACCCAGCTCAAAAGAGCTGGATGTCTCTGGGTCGAGCGGCAACGTGTCGCCATTGGCCTGGTTCATGTTGAAGAATACATTGTAGGCAGGCCCCTTGTATCCACGCGAATACGTGAAGTAGGTGGTGATATCGCTGCTCAGGTCGTACTGCAGTCCCAGGCGCCCGGAATATGCATTCTCCGAAGTGTCTCCTTTGCGTAGCGGCTGGCTGACTTGCACCCCGGGGCCTGTGACAGGAGAGTTGCGGACGTGGTCGAATGACAGTTCGTCGTGCGTCCAGCGCAGGCCGGCAATCCCGCGGAAATCCGAGGTGAAGTTCAGTGTGCTTTCGCCGAACAGGGCCACGCTGTCGCTGTCGATGCTGTAGTCGGCGCGGCCGATGAAATTGGTGCCGGCGTTGTTAGTACCGCTACGCTGGTAGGTTTCATCGGTCTTGCCCTTGAGGTAGTAAATACCTGCCACATATTCCAGGAATCGGTCCTTGGGGGAGGCGATGCGGATTTCCTGCGAGAACTGCTTTGAATCTACAGTGCCCCGGTCCCGGGTGGCAGGATAGTCCCCGGTAATCCTGAGAGGGTCGTAGTTGTTACCGATTTGCGATGTGGACGTGTTTTGCGTGTTGTCCCAGGTCCGGAATGCGGTGATGGACGTCAATGTGTAATCGTTGAAGCGCCAGTCTACCTGTGCGGAAACCCCCTGGTTGGTATCGGTGACTTCGCTCTTGCCATCGGTATACACCCTGCGGTTGCCTTTGCTTACATTGACGGGGCTGATGCCCTGGTTGAATGCGGCGTTGCTGGAGCTGTAAGGCACGCCGCTGGCGCCTGGGACGCTGTTGGTGCCATGCGTGTAGTCGGCGATCAGGGTGATGTCGAGGTCCTCGTTCGGCGTCAGCAGGAATTTGGCGCGGGCGCCTTCGCGTTCATAGCCGTTGAGATTGCCGCCAATCACGTTTTTCACATTGCCGTCGTAGTCGGCCCATAGGCCGTTGATGGATGCATACAGCAGGTCAGGCACCAGCGTGCCGGAGAGCCCGAAGCGGATGCGCTTTTCCCCGCCTTCATAGTAGGAGGCGTCGACATAGGCATGTGGATCGGCGCTGGGTTCGCGCGTCACCACGTTGATCACGCCTGCCGAGGCGTTCTTGCCGAACAGCGTGCCCTGTGGACCGCGCAATACCTCAATGCGTTCCACGTCCAGCAGGTCCAGCGTGGCCTGGCCCGGACGGGCATAGACCACGCCGTCGATCACGGTGGAGACGGTAGGCTCGATGCCGGGCGACGTGGAAATGGTGCCCACGCCGCGGATCAGGATGGAGGAGTCCTTGTTGCCGCCCTGCTGGCGGAAGGTCAGGCTCGGCACCTCGTTGGCGATGGTTTGGATGCTGTTGAGGTTGGATTGCTCCAGTTTGCGGCCGTCCAGCACGGATACGGCGACGGGAATGGATTGCAGGCTGGCTTCGCGCCGGGTCGCGGTGACGGTGACCGTGCCGAGCGCAGGCTGCGCCTCCTGATCGCCCGAGGTTTGCTTGCTTTCGGCTTCGGTGGTTTCTTCGGCGGCAAATGCCGCCGGGATGCCGCCAGACAGCAATGCTGAAGCGAGCGCCAGGCTGATGCCCCGGCGCCGGAACTGTTGCATTTGAGTATGGTGTGGTTTCATGCAGATTCCCCTAATGTAGTCGTAAAAATGATGTAGCAGCCTGATACCCGTTGTCGGGAAACCAGGGGAATGGAAAGAAATGCCTCATCCCTTGATGCCTCCTGTGGTGAGTCCGCTAATGACGCGTTCCTGGAACAGGATGATGAGGATGGCGAGCGGCACGATGGCGACCACCAATGCGGCGGAGATCACCGGCCATGGAAAGGTGAACTCCCCTTGGTAGAGCAGGATGCCGACCGGCAGGGTGCGGCTGCCCGGCGCGGCATTCAGGGCCAGCGCCAGCAGGAACTCGTCCCAGGCATTGACGAAAGCCAGGATGCCGGCAGTGAACACGCCGGGGGCGGACAATGGCAGCACGATGCGGTAGAGCGCCTGCAGCCTAGTGCAACCGTCCAGCATCGCGGCGTTCTCGATGTCCTTGGGCACCTGCTGGAAAAAGCTCGCGAGCACGAGCGTGCATACCGGCAGGCTTTGCACGGCGTAAGGCAGCACCAGTGCGCCGTAGGTGTTGATCAAGCCCAGCCCTCGCATGATCTCGAATAGGGGCACCAGCAATGTCGCCGGCGGGAACATGGCGATCGCGACCAGTGCCGTGAGGATCAGGCCGCGACGGCGCAGCTGCAGCCGGGTGAGCGCGTAGGCGGCCCCGGTGGCCGCGAACAAGGTCAGCAGAGTGGAAAGCAAGGCCACCGCGAAGCTGTTGCCGAGGAACAGCAGCAAGGGCTGGTCGCTGAACGCATGCACGTAATTGCCCAGGGTGGGGTGCTGCGGCCACCAGGTAATCGGGGTTTGCGCCAGCTCGGCATCGCGCTTGAACGAGGTCAGCAATATCCACAGGGCGGGGAAGAAACCGTTTGCCAGCAGCACGGCGGCAGCGATCCAGCGCAAGGGGAGTTTCAGCATTACAGCGCCCCCTTGTAGATTTTGCGCAGATAGACCGAGCTGACGGCCATGGACAACAGGAACAGCAGCATTGCGAGGGCGGATCCGTAGCCGACATCCATGTATTCGATGGCCGTGGTATTAATCAGGATGGACAAGGTCTCCGTATAGCGGGCTGGGCCGCCCTGCGTCATCGCATAGGGAATGTCGAAGGATTGCAAGGCGCTGATGGTGCGGAAGATCAGTGCGACCATCATGGCCGGCATCAGCAGCGGCAGGGTGACGTGGCGGAAGGACTGCCAACGGCTGGCGCCTTCCAGCGCCGCGGCTTCGTACAAGCTGCGCGGGATGGTCTGCAGGCCTGCGAGCAGGATCAGCGCGACGAACGAAGAGGTTTTCCAGATGCTGGCGACGCAGATCGCAAAAAAGCCCCATTGCGGTATCAGCAGGAAGGATATCGGGGCTAGGCCTGCACGGCGCAACAGGTCGTTGACCACGCCGTATTCCGTATTGAAGAACCATGCGAAAATCATGCCGGAGAATGCAAGCGGCAAGGCCCAAGGCAGCAGTAATGCCAGCCGCACGGGCCAGCGCCATTTCCATTCGCGGTTGGCGAGCAATGCCAGCCCGAGACCGACGAGCAACGCGCCGGGAACAGTGACCACACATAAAGCAATCGTAAAGCGCACGGCGCGCCAGACATCCGGGTCGCGCAAAGCGTCGACATAGTTGGCAACGCCGACGAAAGCCGGGCCGTTCTCGCTGAACAGGCTGATGGAATAGAAGCTGTCGTGGATGACCTTCGCCACCGGGTAGACCACGATCAGGACGAGCAATAGTGCCGCAGGCAGCAACAGCCAGAATGCTAGCGATGACTCACTGACGTCTCTAGGTTGGTCTCGCCGCTGGTTGAAAAATGCGTGCAGGCTCAACGCAATATCCTTTCCAGGCGGCGGCTGATGTCTTCCAGACCTTCCTCGGCCGTCAATGATCCGGCCAATACGGCCGAGGTCGAGATGCGCAGTACGTCCGACACCTGCGCATAGCGCGCGGTCAGCGGACGGGACTTGGCTCCCAGCAAGGCAGGTTTGGCATCCTTGAGCCATGGGATCACGGCCTGAACCTCCGCATCGTCGTAAAGCGAAAGGTATGGCGGCAGCAATGCGCCTTGCAAGGTAATAAAGCGCACGCTTTCAGGCGAGGCCAGGAAGCGCAGGAAATCCGCCGTTTGCGCCTTGTGGCGCGAATAGTTGGAGAGCGCCCACTGCCATCCCCCCAGGCAAGTAGCATGCTTGCCGCCTTGCACCGCCGGCATGCGGATGACGCCGACCTTGCCCTTGACGCGCGAGTCCGCGTCATTCTTGAACACGCCCCAGGCAAAGCCCCAATTGATGGCGAAGATCGCATTGCCGGCCTTGAACGTGTTCACGGTGTCGCCGGTCTTGACCTCGGCTACGTGGCGGCGGATTACGTTCTTGTCGATCAGGCCTTGCCATAATCGCAGGCTGCGCAATGCCGCGGGGTTGTCCAATGCCAGTTTGCCGTTGCTGTCGAGAATGTCCTTGCCCTGGCTCCAGTAAGGCAGCAGGAAGCTGCACACCGTGCCTTCGATCGGCGCTCCCTGAATGGAAAGCCCTTGCAGCGCAGGATTGTTCTCTTGCTTCAGGATGGCCTGTGCGGCTTTTTCCAATTCCTGCCAGGTTTGCGGCGGCGCAATGCCGTATTGCGCCAGCAGATCCTTGCGGTAATACATGAACATGGCATCGGTCACTGCGGGCAGGGTGTAGAGCCTGTCCTTGATCAGGTTGGTCTGGCGGTAGATGGGCAAGCCGTCGGCGAGCAGCGTTTGCTTTTCCTTGCCGAAATACGGGTCTAGCGGGGCGATCCAGCCAGCGGTGGCGAATTGGTAAGGGTTGACGATATCCAGCATCAAGGCGTCAAAGCTGGGGTCGTGCGCATTGAGCAGGACGGAAAGGTATTTGCGCTGCAGTTCCGAGGTGGCCGCGCCGCTGCCGATTTCAATGCGGATGCCAGGATGGCTGGCTTCATAACGGTCGGCAAGCGTACGGAACAGGTCGGGGCGTTGCGCCGCACCGCCGATGAAGACGCGCAGCACCGTTTCCGCCTTCGCAGAGGCGGCAACGGCTACCAGCAGGATGAAGGCAATGAGCCGAAGTGCGCGCGGGAGGCTCATGCCGCTGGCTCCATGTTGCCGGCTTGGCGAGTGGCAATGCGCGTGCCTTGTTCGCCGTCGAACCAGTGCAGGTTGGCATGCGCTACATGGATTTGCAGTTGCTGTCCGGGGAATACCGTCTGGTGGCCGGGCAGGCGTGCCTGCACCGTGTATTGCCTGAGGTTCGCAGTCAATTGTTCCAGCCGCAGCGTGGCAATGGTCTCCGCGCCCAGCGGCTCGATCAACTCGACTACGGCGTTGAGGCGCAGCGCCGCCTGGCCGTTGAGGGAAGCGACGTCGATATGGAAGTGCTCAGGGCGGATGCCCAGGGTGATCTGCTGTTCCGGCTCGATCTCCAGATGGTTGACGGGCACCGACTGTCCGGCAATAAAGGCGGATCGATAATCGGCAGACCATTGCAGCGGCAGGTCTAGCAGGTTCATTGGAGGGGATCCCATGAAACCGGCCACGAAGGTGGTGGCGGGCGACTGGTAGATTTCTGCCGGCGTACCTAATTGCTCGATACGGCCGTGATTGATCACCGCGATGCGGTCGGCCAGCGTCATGGCTTCCACCTGGTCATGTGTGACGTAGATCATGGTCTTGCCGATGCGCTGGTGCAGGCGCTTGATCTCCATGCGCATTTCCGTGCGCAGTTTGGCGTCCAAGTTGGACAGCGGCTCGTCGAACAGGAACAGCTGGGCGTCGCGCACGAGCGCGCGGCCGATCGCCACGCGTTGGCGTTGGCCGCCCGAAAGTGCGGCGGGCTTTCGCTGCAACAGGGGAGTCAGCTGCAAAAGATCCGCTGCGGCGTGCACTTTCTGCTGGATTTCCTGCTTGGATGTGCCGCGGATGATGAGGCCAAACGCCAGGTTGTCGTAAACCGTCTTGTGCGGATAGAGCGCATAGTCCTGGAACACCAGCGCCATGTTGCGTTCGCGCGGCGGCAGGCGGTTGATGCTGCGGCCGTCCAGGATCACTTGCCCTTCGTCGACTTCTTCCAGGCCTGCCAGGATGCGCAGCAATGTCGACTTGCCGCAACCGGAGGGGCCGACCAGCACAATGAATTCCCCTGAGGCGATGTCCAGGTCGATCTCCTGGAGGATGCGCGTATGGGCGAACTGCTTGCCCAGGCGTTGCAGGCTAAGCTTTGCCATGGATACTTGCCTGCATGAAAGCCGACTTCGATATATCCAGGAGTGGCTTTTCCTGAATAAAATACAAATGTTTTGAAAATTTTGAAAACACTGATAATCTCAATGATGTTACCGGTAACATTCGAATGTTCGGGCAAGTGTTTGTATGTTTTCAAAGAATTAAAATGAAAATCAATATTTATAAAAGTTATATGTGGGTGGTTGCCGATGTCGGGTAAGCGCAAGGGACTGGGCAGGGCCACCGTGCATGATGTGGCGAAGCTGGCTGGCGTTTCATCGATTACCGTGTCGCGGTATTTCAAGCAGCCGGAAATCGTGTCCGAAGTGTTGCGGGACCGTATCGCCAAGGCGGTGACGGCGTTGGACTACCTGCCCAACCATGCCGCGGGCGGCCTGGCCTCGACCCGGGGCCGCATTGTGGCCATGGTGATTCCCAATATTTCGGGGCCCATCTTTGCCAACACCATCCAGAGCTTCAGCGATGAGCTGAACCGGCATGGATACCAGTTGTTGCTGGCGTCGAGCTATTTCTCCATGGAAAAGGAGGAAAGCGTGGTGCGTGCCTTCCTCGGTTGGTCGCCGGCGGCGCTGGTGCTGACCAGTCAGTATCATTCCGAGGGAACCGAGAGGCTGATCGCCAAGGCCGCCATGCCGGTGGTGGAAACCTGGGACTACGTGCCGGAGCGCAAGCCGGTGCAGGTGGGGTTTTCGCATGTGGAGGTTGGCCGGCAATCGGTGGAGTATTTGCATGGCAAGGGGTACAAGCGCATTGCCTATGTGCAGAACAGCCTGATAGGCGACTTGAGCGCGCTTGACCGCCGTGATGGCTATATTGCGCGCATGAACGAATACGGCCTGGAGCCCTGGGTGTTCGTCCCCACCCAGGCCGATCCGTTCGAGGCGGGCCGGCAGGCGGTCAATTCCCTGCTATTGCGCCAGCAGCCTGCCGAAGCCATTGTGTTTGCCAACGACAACCTGGCTGCGGGCGGCATGTTGGCTGGCCTGCGGGCCGGCAAGCGCTTTCCCGAGGATTGCGCCATTTTCGGCTTCGGCAATTACGCTTTTTCCGAAATGCTGCTGCCCAGTCTGACCACCATACGCCCTCCCGCGAGGGAGATCGGCGAGGTTGCCGCCTTGCGCGTATTGCAGGCATTGGGAGAAAGGCCGGCGGATGGCCCGGTGCAGCACCTCAACCTGCTGGACTGTGAATTGATTGCGCGCGAGAGCGCTTAACAATGCGTTGTGAATTGAAGGAGCAGTGAATGACTTACCAGGCCGATGAACATCGTTATGAGCAGATGCAGTACCGCCGTTGCGGCAACAGCGGGCTCAAGCTGCCGTTGCTGTCGCTGGGCTTGTGGCACAACTTCGGCGATAACACCAATATCGCCGTGCAGCGCGACATGCTGCGCACCGCGTTCGACCTCGGCATCACCCATTTCGACCTCGCCAACAACTACGGCCCGCCGTACGGCAGCGCGGAAGCCAATTTCGGGCAATTGTTCCGGCAGGATTTCCGCCCTTACCGCGACGAGCTGATCATTTCCACCAAGGCGGGATGGGACATGTGGCCGGGTCCCTACGGGCAGGGCGGCGGTTCGCGCAAATACCTGCTTGCGAGCCTGGACCAAAGCCTGCAGCGCATGGGGCTGGACTATGTGGATATCTTCTATTCGCACCGCTTCGACGCGGAAACGCCGCTGGAGGAAACCATAGGCGCCCTCGCCAGCGCCGTTCAGCAGGGCAAGGCGCTCTATGTCGGCATTTCTTCCTACTCTCCCTCCAAGACGCTGGAAGCTTCCAGGCTGTTGCGCGAATGGAAGATTCCCTGCCTGATCCACCAGCCTTCCTACAACCTGCTCAACCGCTGGATAGAGCGCGGCCTGCTCGACACCCTGCAGCAGGAGGGCATGGGTTGCATCACCTTTACCGCGCTGGCCCAAGGGCTGCTCTCGGACAAATACCTCAACGGCATTCCGCAGGAGGCGCGCATCAACCGTCCGGGCGGCAATTCCATCCCTCCCAGCCACTTGAGCGAGCAAAACCTCAAGCGCATTCACGGCCTCAACCAGATTGCATTGCAGCGTGGGCAAACGCTTGCACAGATGGCGCTGGCCTGGGTGCTGCGCGACGAGCGCGTGACCTCCACCTTGATCGGGGCGAGCAACAGCCAGCAGATCCGCGAGAATGTCGCCGCCTTACAGAACCTTGCCTTCACTCCGGAAGAGCTGGCTGCGATAGACACCCTTGCCCAGGAGGGCGGTATCGACCTCTGGGCAGGTTCTTCCAGCGACTGGAAATAGCTGGTCTAGAGCCTGTTCACGATATTTTCATCGGGTGCGCAAGGCTCCAACACGCGTCCGGTCAAGGCGCAGTTCGCAGGTGATGCTGATTGCCTCGCCAAGGACTGCAGCGCAGAACGGGCGCGTGTTGGGGCCTTGCCCCTAGGGTTGTCTCGGCAGCGCAGCGGCCGGGACGTTGCAATTCCTCGGGCAATGTCCCGGTGAAATCCACACCCTTAATGGTTTGCGCCTTGCATCACTTGCCCTGCCGGGACAACGTACCTGATGAAAATATCGTGAACAGGCTCTTGGTAAGTCGCGGAAGGTTTTTACGTTTTTTGACTTGCAAGGTAGAGAACAATCGCAGGCTTTTCTGTATCATGCGCATATGCCGCTGCGCGCAGAAGCTGCGCAGCGTAGCCAAGCAGAATCCGACCTGATGATAGAAACCGACCGTTTAATCGCCCCATCCACCCAAGGCACGCAGGAAGAAGCGCTGGAGCGTGCCCTGCGTCCCAAGGTATTGGATGAATACGTAGGCCAGGAAAAGGCGCGCGGCCAGCTGGAAATCTTCATCAACGCCGCGCGCGGCCGTGCCGAGGCGCTGGACCACGTGCTGCTGTTTGGGCCGCCGGGCCTGGGCAAGACCACGCTGGCGCACATCATCGCCAAGGAGATGGGCGTCAACCTGCGCCAGACCTCGGGCCCGGTGCTGGAGCGCGCGGGCGACCTTGCGGCGCTGCTCACCAATCTCGAACCCAACGATGTCTTGTTCATCGACGAAATCCACCGGCTTTCCCCGGTCGTGGAGGAAATACTCTATCCGGCCATGGAGGATTACCGGCTCGACATCATGATCGGCGAAGGCCCTGCCGCGCGCTCGGTGCGCCTCGACCTGCCGCCTTTCACCCTGGTGGGGGCGACCACCAGGGCCGGCATGCTGACCAACCCTTTGCGCGACCGCTTCGGCATCGTCTCGCGCCTGGAGTTCTACACTGCGGAGGAGCTGGCCCGCATCGTCCACCGTTCCGCCGGATTGCTGGAAGTCTCCATGCAGCAGGAAGGCGCGCTGGAAATCGCTCGCCGCTCGCGCGGCACGCCGCGTATCGCCAACCGCCTGTTGCGCCGGGTGCGCGACTATGCCCAGGTGAAGTCCGACGGCGTCGTGAGTGCCGATATTGCCGATGCCGCCCTGAAAATGCTCGACGTGGACAAGCTCGGCTTCGATGTCATGGACCGCAAGTTGTTGCTGGCCGTGCTGGAGAAATTCGACGGCGGCCCGGTCGGGCTGGATAACCTCGCAGCCGCGATCGGCGAGGAGCGCGACACCATCGAGGACGTACTCGAGCCGTACCTGATCCAGCAAGGCTACCTCATGCGCACCCCGCGCGGCCGCATCGCCACGCAACAGGCTTACCAGCATTTCGGGCTCGCCACGCCCGGCAAGATCGGCACCGGAGAACTCTGGCAGCAATGAGTGCAAGTACGGAGTTTCGCTGGCCGGTAAGGGTTTACTACGAAGATACCGATAGCGGCGGCGTGGTCTATCACGCCAATTACCTCAAGTTCATGGAGCGTGCGCGCACCGAGTTCCTGCGCAGCCTGGGTTTCGGCCAGGCGGAACTAAGGGATGATCTCGGGGTCTTGTTCGTGGTGCGCAGCCTTGCGCTACAATACCGCCGTCCCGCGCGCTTTGATGATGCGCTGGAAGTGGTGACGCGGCTCGAGGAGCTTGGGCGCAGCCTCATGAAATTCGAGCAGAAGATATACCGCGGCGAGCAATTGCTGACAGAGGCCACCGTGGATATCGTCTGCATCGATGCGGAACAGTTCAGGCCGGCCATCATCCCGCCTG
Source organism: Methylobacillus draconifructus (assembly GCF_045984385.1). Taxonomy (NCBI): domain Bacteria; kingdom Pseudomonadati; phylum Pseudomonadota; class Betaproteobacteria; order Nitrosomonadales; family Methylophilaceae; genus Methylobacillus; species Methylobacillus draconifructus. The sequence continues at coordinate 18,613 of NZ_JBJQIJ010000002.1, read as the reverse complement.
CCGTGCGAAACCTGGTCAACCCTATATGATCAACCTTATGTGATCAACCCAATGGAGCTTGAATGAATCCTACTGAAGACATGTCGTTTATATCGCTGATCAGCGGCGCCAGCGTGCCGGTGCAGATCGTGATGGCATTGCTGCTGCTCACATCGCTGATCTCCTGGTGGTATATCTTCATCAAATTTTTCTCCATCCGCAGCGCAGACAACGAAGCCGAGGAGTTCGAGCGCGTATTCTGGAAGGGCGGCGACCTCAACCAGCTTTATGAAAGCGTGACGTCGGGGCGCCGCAACACGCAAGGCCTTGCCAGCATTTTCGAGGCCGGCTTCAAGGAATATGCGCGCCTCAAGCGCCAGCCCACCCTGGACGTCGGCGACGTGACCGAAGGCGCGCGCCGCGCCATGCGCGCCGCCTACAACCGCGAGATGGACGAGCTGGATTCGCATCTGCCTTTCCTCGCCTCGGTCGGCTCGGTGAGTCCTTACATCGGCTTGTTCGGTACCGTGTGGGGCATCATGAACGCATTCCGCGGCCTGGCCAACATGGCCCAGGCCACCCTTTCCCATGTCGCGCCCGGGATTGCCGAAGCGTTGGTCGCTACCGCGATCGGCCTGTTTGCCGCGATTCCCGCCGTGATCGCCTATAACCGCTTTACCGCCTCGGTCGACAGGCTGGCCGTGCGTTACGAAAGCTTTATCGAAGAATTCACCAATATCCTGCAACGCAAAGCATAAGGAGGCCGTGATGAGCCGTCGCAAATCCCGCCGCCTGATGAACCAGATCAACGTCGTGCCCTACATCGACGTTACGCTGGTGCTGCTGGTGATCTTCATGGTCACGGCGCCCATGACCAATCCCGGCATCGTCGAGCTGCCTCAGGTCGGGCAGACGCTCAAGCAGGCGGCCGCGCCTATCGTCATCACCGTCAAGGCGGATGGTCGAGCCGAGATCGAAAGCAAGGTCATGGAACGCGACCAGTTGCTGTTCGAGGTCAAGACCCAGGTCGAGAAGACGCCGGACCGCGCCATCGTGATCGCCGCCGACAAGAACGTGCAATACGACAAGGTGGTGACGCTGATGGACAGCCTCAAGCAGTACAAGGTCGGCCTTTTGCTTAAACCAGCCAATTGATGCATGAGAAAACGTCGAGCCAATCCTTATAAAGCGCGTGCCGCAGCACTTTCGCTGCTCGTACATTTGCTGTTGCTGGCGCTGCTGCTGGTCTCGTTCGAGTGGAAGACGCAGCAGCCGGTGATGGTGGCCCAGGTCGAGCTATGGGAGAACCTGCCCGCCGACAAGCCGGTGGCGAAACCGCCGCAGCCGCAGCCTGTTCCCGAGCCGCCAAAACCCGAACCTAAGCCGGAACCGCAGCCCGAACCCAAGCCTGAGCCAAAACCGGAACCCGCGCCTGAGCCGGAACCGAAGGCAGACATCCAGGTGAAGAAGGAGCCGGAAAAGCCCAAGCCGCCGAAACCGGAAAAAAAGCCCGAAAAGAAACCTGAACCCAAGAAGCCCGAGCCGAAAAAACCAGAGCCCAAGAAAGAGGACAAGGTCAAGCTGGATGAATTGAAGAAGCTGCAGCAGGAGCTACTGGAAGAAAGCTCGCAGCCGGCGCCGGCGCAAAAACAAGGGCCGTCACAATCGGGCGCCAATGTGGCCAACCAGGGCGAAATCGACAAGTACCTGGGCCAGATTCGCGACAAGGTCAGGCGCAACGTGAATCGCCAGCTATGCGGTACAGGCAAGCCGGAGCTTGAGGTCGGTATCAGCCTGATGCCCACCGGCGAGGTGATAGGCGTGCCGCGCATATTGAAGAGCAGCGGCCTGCCTGCGTGCGACGAAGCGATCGAAAGAGCGATCCTGCAGGCGCAACCTTTGCCGGTGCCGGCGCAACCCGACCTGTTTTCGCGCTTCCGCGACCTCAGGCTCAAGTTCCGCCCCAACGAGGATTATTAGCAGCTGATTATCGGTTTGATCGGTAGGCAACAAGCCCCATAGCAAGTCTGTGGGCGAATTTGGTAGAATGTCCGCTGATCGATCGGGGAACTTTGCATTATTTTACTGCCCTAAACCCACATGAATAAATTACGCTTATTTCTCAGCCTCTTAGTTTCCTTCCTGCCATTCGGTGTGACGTCCGGTGCGCATGCCGCGCTGACCGTCGAAATTGTCGGTGGCGCCGCCCAGCAAATCCCGATTGCGGTCGTGCCCTTCGCCCAGCAGGGAACGATCCCCGGCCAGCAAGACACGATAGCCAACGTGATCAGCGCCGATTTGCGCCGCAGCGGCCTGTTCCGCGTGCTGGAAACCCGCGGCGTTGCCAACCAGCCTAGTGAACTCAGCCAGGTCAATTACCAGGACTGGGCCTCGATCCAGGCGCAGGCTTTGACCATAGGCAATATCGAGACGTTGCCCGGCAACCGCCTTAAAGTGTCTTTCCGCCTGCTGGACGTATACAAGCAGAACCAGCTGGTGGGCATGGAATACAACATCACCCCGGCCCAGTTGCGCCTGACCGCGCATAAGATCGCCGACGTGATCTACCAGAAGCTGACGGGCGAGCAGGGCGTCTTCGCTACCCGCATCGCCTATGTCAGCAAGTCTGGCGGCCGCTATGCATTGCAAGTGGCGGATTCGGACGGGTATAACCCGCAGACCGTCGTCTCTTCCGCAGAGCCGATCATTTCGCCGGTCTGGTCTCCTGACGGCACCAAGCTGGCGTATGTATCGTTCGAGAAGAAGAAGCCCATCGTCTATGTGCAATCCTTGGTATCCGGCCAGCGCACCGTATTGGCGAATTTCAAGGGCAATAACAGTGCGCCTTCATGGTCGCCCGACGGCAAGCGGCTGGCGATCGTGCTGACGCATGCGGCCAATTCCCAGATCTACTCCATCAATGCCGATGGCACCGGATTGCAGCAGTTGACGCGAACCACCGCGATCGATACCGAGCCGACATGGTCGCCGGATGGCCGCTATATCTATTTCACCTCCGATCGCGGTGGCAGCCCGCAAATCTACCGCATGGCCTCCAGCGGCGGCGATGCCAGCCGCATGACGTTCGAGGGCGGTTACGTGGTGAGTCCGCGCCTGTCGGCAGATGGCAAGTCTCTTGCTTACATCCGCCGTGACGGCGGCCAGTTCAAGGTCGCCCTGCAGGATTTGCAGAGCGGACAAGTGCAAGTATTGAGCGACGGGCCCAAGGATGAATCGCCCAGCTTCGCGCCGAATGGCCGCATGTTGCTGCACGCCACCCGTATCGGCGGTCGCGGCGCGTTGGCGGTCGTATCTGCCGATGGCCGGGTCAAGCAGCGCCTGAGCGAGAGCGGCGGCGATGTGCGCGAGCCCGCCTGGGGCCCGATCATCAGCCAGTAGGGAATTGAAATAACAAGCAAGTTATTGTAAAAACGGCCGTTATGCTTACTTGGCGCCGGGTGTTTTTGTAACAACAGGCAAGTTTGTAGTGTGGTAACAGTTGATGGTGTGTCTTACATAATTTAAAGGAGAGAACAAAGTGAACAAGAATATCGTGATCAGTGTATTGCTTGCAGCCATGTTGGCAGCTTGCTCGAGCAAGGCAGTGAAAGAAACCCCACAGGCGGCCGTCGAGGACAAGAGCCCAGTCGCCACTCAAAGCAGCAGTAGCACCACTAGCGATTCTGCTACGAGTGGTGTATCCGACTCCTCCTTGGCAAGCAACCCGCTGAAGGACCCTAACAACATCCTGTCCAAGCGCAACGTGTACTTCGATTTCGACAGCGATGCGATCAAGGCAGAGTTCCGCCCATTGATCGAGGCGCATGCGCAATACCTGAGCTCGCACGGTGATGCCAAGGTGTTCCTGCAAGGCAACACCGATGATCGCGGCACGCGCGAATACAACTTGTCCCTGGGTCAGCGCCGTGCCGTCGCTGTCAAGAAGGTGTTGAACCTGCTTGGCGTGCAAGACGCGCAGATCGAGACAGTAAGCTTCGGCAAGGAAAAGGCGAATGCCGGTTGCGCGGATGAAACTTGCTGGCAGCAAGACCGCCGTGTAGAGCTTCTGTACCAAGGCGAGTAATTCATGATGCAGCGTTTACTGGTTCTGGTTGTAGTCGGTTTTCTCTCGCTGCCTCACTTGGTGCAGGCTGCGCTTTTCGGCGATGATGAGGCAAGAAAAAAGATCGCTGATCTGCAACAGCAGGTTCAAGCCCAGAACCAGGAAACGCAAGCCGCGTTAGCGGAATTGAAAAAGAGCCAGCAGGCCCTGGAAACCAAAAGCCAGGGCATGTTGGACTTGATGGGCCAGATAGACAGGCTCAACCAGGAAATCAGCCGCCTCAAGGGCGAGCTCGAAGTCGTCAACCACAATATTGAAAATACACAGCAGCGTCAGCGCGATTTGTACGCTGACACTGACGGCCGCTTGCGCAAACTGGAAGAAGGCGGCGTCCCTGCCACCGCTCAGAACGGCGGTGACGAGGGCAATGCACAAGCCGCTGCCAATGGCGATAGCCCCGAAGCGCGCGACCTGGAGGCAGCCAAGGCTTTCGCAGCCTCGGGCAAGTTCAAGGAAGCCTTCGACGCTTATGGCAAGTTCCTGCAAAGCTACCCAGGCTCCCCTTTGACTCCCGACGCATTGCTCGGCTTGGGCAGCGCGCAGTTCTCGCTGAAGAACTACAAGGCCTCCATCAATACCCAGCAAAAGCTGATTTCCCAGCATGCGAACAGCGACAAGGTGCCGGATGCGATGTTCAGCATTGCCAATAGCCAAATCCAGCTCTCGGACGTGGAAGGCGCCAAGAAGACACTGCGTGGATTGCTGGAGAAATTCCCCAACCACGAGCTGGCCCCGAGCGCCAAGCGCCGCCTCAACGTGCTGGACTCGATCAAGTCCAGATAGTTTTCCGTGTTACGCATCCATGAGATATTCCACTCCCTGCAAGGGGAGTCGTCGCGCGTAGGCCTGCCTACCGTTTTCGTGCGCCTGACGGGCTGTCCGATGCGCTGCGTCTATTGCGATACCGAGTATGCCTTCAAGGGCGGCAGCAATATGACGCTGGACGAGATCGTGGCGCAGGTCGGCAGTTATGGCGCCAAGTATGTCTGCGTCACAGGCGGCGAGCCGCTCGCGCAAAAGAAGGAATGCCTCAAGCTGCTCGAGCGCTTGTGCGACGACGGCTACGAGGTTTCGCTGGAGACTGGCGGCGCCATTGCCACCGATGGCGTGGACGAACGCGTCGCCGTGATCCTGGATATCAAGACGCCCGGCTCGGGCGAGTTGGCCAAGAACAAATGGGAAAACCTGCAGCGGCTCAAGCCGAATGACGAGATCAAGTTCGTGCTCTGCAGCCGCGAGGATTATGACTGGGCCAAGCAGTTGCTCGCAGAGCACGCCCTCAATGAAAAATGCCAGGTAATCTTCTCGCCTGTGTTCAGCCAGGTTACGCCTACCGATCTGGCAGACTGGGTGCTTGCGGACAAATTGCCCGTGCGCATGCAGGTGCAGCTGCACAAGATCCTCTGGGGCGAGACGCCCGGCAAATAGGCATTCATGGCCGCGTATGCGGCTGTCATCAAGGAACAACATATGAGCAAGAGAGCCGTAGTGCTGTTGTCGGGCGGTCTGGATTCCGCCACGGTGCTCGCTATCGCACGCAGCCAGGGCTATGAGGCCTATTGTCTGAGCCTGGACTACCAGCAGCGGCATCGCGCCGAGCTGGATGCCGCCGACCGCGTCACCGAGGCGCTAGGCGCCGCCTTGCACCGTACCGTGAAACTGGATTTGTCAATGTTTGGCGGCTCTGCGCTTACCGACGCCTCGATCGCCGTGCCGGAAGCGCCGAGCGAAGGCATTCCCGTGACCTATGTGCCCGCACGCAATACCATCATGCTGTCCTTGGCGCTGGCATGGGCCGAAGTGCTGGACGCGCGTGATATCTTCATCGGCGTGAACGCCCTGGATTATTCCGGTTATCCCGACTGCCGCGGCGAGTATGTCCACGCCTTCCAGGCCATGGCTAACCTCGCGACCAAGAGCGCAGTCGAGGGTCGGACGATCACCATCCATGCGCCCTTGATCGATATGACCAAGGCCGAGATCGTCACCCAGGGCGCCGCGCTCGGCGTCGACTACAGTTTGACCGTTTCCTGCTACCAGGCGGATGCCGAAGGCAGGGCCTGCGGCGTATGCGATTCCTGCCGGTTACGGCGCCAGGGCTTTGTCGCAGCGGGCCTGGCCGATCCCACCCGGTATGCGCCGACAGCAAATACTGCATGATTAACTTGCCAAGACTATAAAAAATAACGTAAAATCCGCGCCTTTCAGTCCAATCCAAAGAGAACAAGATTATGGTGATTATTCGTCTCGCCCGCGGTGGCGCGAAGAAAGCTCCTTTTTACAGCGTCGTTGTCGCTGATTCCCGTAACCGTCGTGATGGCCGCTTCATCGAGCGCGTTGGTTTCTACAACCCGCTCGCCAAGGAAGGCCAAGAAGGCCTGCGCCTGAACAGCGAGCGTATCGCTCACTGGCGTAGCAACGGTGCTCAGTTGTCTGACAGCGTCGCTCGCCTGGTTAAGCAAGCTCAAAAGTCTGCTTAATTGAAGGGCCGCTGTGAAAGCGGTTGCTGCAAGTTGTGAGTGAATTAGTCATTATGGGGCGCATCGTCGCCCCTTATGGCGTTTATGGTTGGGTGAAAGTCCAGCCGGATACCGAGTACATCGACAGCCTGTTTGATTATGACCGCTGGATGCTGGGGCGCGGCGATCCGAAGCACCCCGAACAGTGGCGGCCGTATGAGGTCGAAAAGGCAAAAGTGCATAACGACCTGCTGCTGGTCAAGCTGGAAGGCGTAGACGACCGCGACCAGGCGTTCGCCTGCAAGGGCATGCATGTCGCGGTGCGCCGGGACGAATTGCCTGAGCCCGAAGAGGACGAGTATTACTGGTCCGACCTGATCGGCCTGCAAGTGCGCAACCAGCAAGGCATAGACTTCGGCCAGGTGGCGGATGTATTTGCCACGGGCGCCAACGATGTGCTGGTGGTGAAAGGCGACCGTGAGCGTTTGTTGCCTTTTATCGGTCAAGTCGTGCTTGAAGTGGATATCGACGCCAAGACTATCTTGGTGGATTGGGATCCGGAATTTTGAACGAGGCCGGCCATACGCAGGAAAGGCGCGCCACGCAGTTTGACGTGGTGACCCTGTTTCCGGAAATGTTCGATGCCTTGACTAGGTTCGGCATCAGCTCCCGGGCCCAGGAACGCGGTATTTATGAACTGGCACTGTGGAACCCTAGGGATTTTACGACCGACAATTACCGCACCATAGACGATAGGCCATACGGCGGCGGCCCAGGCATGGTGATGCTGGCCGAGCCGTTGGAAAAGGCGATTGCGGCAGCGAAAATCCGGCAGCAGTCGCGCGGTGTGGAGAATCCCAAAGTGATTCACCTCTCGCCGCAGGGCGTACCGCTCAAGCATGAGCACGTGATGCAGTTGAAGGATGCGCCGGGCCTGATATTGCTGGCGAGCCGCTATGAAGGTGTGGATGAGCGCTTGCTGTCCACGCTGGTGGATGAAGAATATTCGATCGGCGACTATGTGTTGTCTGGCGGTGAAATTCCCGCCATGGCGATATTGGACGCGATCATTAGGCAGTTGCCCGGTAGCCTGGGCGACGCCGGTTCGGCAGAGGAAGATTCCTTTGCCGATGGGTTGCTGGATTGCCCGCATTACACCCGCCCAGAGGAGTATGCGGGGCAGAAGGTGCCGGAAGTGCTGTTGTCCGGCAACCATGCCAAGATCAAGCGCTGGCGGTTGAAGCAATCGCTGGCGCGAACCCGGGCAAGACGTCCGGATTTATTGGCCGCAAGGCCGTTGACGAAAGAGGAATCTCGGCTGCTCATTGAAATAGAGCAGGAACAAGATTCCCATAACTAAAAGGAAGCAAGAAATGGCTGATATCATCAAGCAACTGGAACAGGAAGAAATTGCCCGCCTCGGCAAGACCATTCCCTCTTTCGCGCCAGGCGACACCGTTGTCGTTGGTGTTAACGTGGTTGAAGGTACACGTAAGCGTGTACAGGCATACGAAGGCGTCGTGATCGCAATCCGCAACCGCGGCCTGAATTCTTCCTTCATCGTGCGCAAGATCTCCTCCGGCGAAGGCGTGGAACGTACTTTCCAAACCTACTCCCCGCTGATCGCCAGCATCGAAGTCAAGCGCCGTGGCGACGTACGCCGCAGCAAGCTGTACTACTTGCGCGAGCGCTCCGGCAAGTCCGCACGTATCAAGGAAAAGCTGCAATTGCGCGCTCCCAAGGAAACAACCAGCGCAGAATAAGCGTTTGCTTGTTGGCAGTGCAACAAAGCCCCGGCCTCCGGGGCTTTTTCATTTCTACTGATCCTGTTTTTGCTGATCTTGCTGCATCGCGTTTTTTATCGCGCTATTTTCCTCTATCATCGCCATATGGGACCGAAACAAACGCCTTCCTTCGATGCCGTCGTCACTGCGCCTTTCGGCGCGATAGGGATCAATGTCTCGAACGACTACGTGACGGGCATGCGCCTGCTCTCCGAGCAGTTGCCGACGTTTTGCAGCGCCAATCCTTTTGTCCAGCATGTCGCGCGGCAAGTCGGGCAATACCTGCAAGATGCTGCCGCGCCGCTCGATTTCCCTTATGTGCTCCAGGGCACCTTGTTCCAGAAGCGGGTATGGCAGGCCATGTCCGCGATCCCGCTTGGCGAGGTATGGACGTATGGCGAGCTGGCGGAGCGGGTGAGGTCCGGTTCGCGGGCAGTTGCCAATGTCTGCGGCGCCAATCACCTGACCTTGGTGATCCCCTGCCACCGCATCGTCGCCAAGGGCGGCCTGGGCGGGTTCATGCAGGGCGATGCCAAGGGACTGGCAATCAAGCGCTGGCTGTTGCAGCACGAGCGGGCCGATGGATACCGTTGACGCGCTGCTAGACAACTTTATCGACCATTTGTGGCTGGAAGACGGCCTGGCAAAGAACACCTTGTCCAGCTACCGCCAGGACCTGGCCGCATTTGCCGCCTGGCTGCAACAGGCCCGGCACAGGACTATGCTGGAAGCCGGCCCCGAGGATATCCAGGGATTCATCGCGTTCCGCTTTCCGCAAAGCAAGCCGCGCAGCATCAGCCGCCTGGTTGCCAGCCTGCGCCGCTTCTACCGCTTTGCCTTGCGCGAGTCCCATATCGATGTTGATCCCAGCATCCACATCGAGTCGCCGAAACTGCCGCGCTCGTTGCCCAAGAGCTTGAGCGAAGACGACGTGGAGCGGTTGATTGATGCGCCTGACCACAATACTAACCTCGGGTTGCGCGACCGCGCCATGCTGGAAACGCTTTACGCGACAGGGCTGCGGGTTTCCGAGCTCGTCGGCATGCACGTCACCGAACTGAGCCTGACGGATGGCGTGGTGCGCATCACCGGCAAGGGCAGCAAGACGCGGCTGGTGCCGCTGGGCGAACAAGCTGTGGAATGGCTGGCGCGCTACCTGCAGGAAGGCCGGCCGTCCATCCTGCAGCAACGCCTGAGCGATCACCTGTTCGTGACCCAGCGTGGCGAAGGCATGACGCGCCAGGCTTTCTGGTACATCATCAAGCGTTACGCCTCAATCGCTGGCATCCAGGTTGCTCTGTCGCCGCACGTACTGCGCCATGCCTTCGCCACCCATTTGCTCAACCACGGCGCAGACCTGCGCGTGGTGCAGATGCTGCTCGGCCATGCCGACATCTCCACCACGCAGATCTATACCCACGTCGCGCGCGAGCGCTTGAAGCAATTGCATCAGGCGCACCATCCGCGCGGATGATACTTGTTGGTCAGGTGATCATCTCGAAGCGCTCGATTGCGCGGAACACAAAGCTAGGTTGCACGCCGAAGCTTTGATGGAAACAGTTGCTGAAATGCGCTGAGTCGGTGAACCCGTTATTGAGCGCCACATGGGTCATATTGTCCGCCTGATGGAACTGCCCGGCCGCTGTCAGCAATCTTTTCCAGCGCCTGAAGCGCCTGTAAGGATTGCCGGTTTCCGCCCTGAATAAATGCAGGAATCTTGATGGCGAGAGATCGACCGCGGCGGCAAGGTATTCATTGGGAAAATTCCGGTCGGGCTCGTTGCGCATGATCTCGATCGCGGCCTGTATGCGCGGGTCGATCACGCGCATGCTGGATGCGTCTCCTAACAAACGGCTTAGCCGCATATCTACTTCGTCCTTGGCTGGATCATCCTCGTAGATGCTGCGGAAGCAATCGACCAGCCCTGCGTCGTGGAAAGTGGTGGCGGAATGCGTGCGATAGGGAAAGCGTTGCCGCAGCAACTGAAATTCCGGGCTGTCCATCTCCACGAACATTTTGCCGTGTATGCCGTTGCCGAAATCAATCTCATGGTTGACGCCGGGAGGAATGATGGCGCAACTGCATACCACGGCGGCTCCGCGATTGATCCTGATCTGGAACGGCTTGTAGATGCCGACGTGGATCGCGGCAGCGCCATACAGGTGCTGGCCGAGCGGAGGGGACGGGCCGAAATACAGCACTTTTCCTGGCCAGAGAAATATTCTCAGGTGGGTCGGGTAGGCAGTCAACATAGCTGATTTTACAAGAACCGATAGGTTGGAATCCCTAGAATATCAAGCTCATAAGCAATTGTTCAATTGATCGTTAATGCCAGGACGAGGTGGAGCATGAATCAGCAAGAATTCAAACGCGGTTTCGAGGCGCTGTTGCAACAATCTCCAGCAGGTGTGGTGCAGGATTTCCATTTCTTTGATTTGTCATCGCGTGATATACCCTGGATCGACAGCGGAATCGACGTGCAGCAAGGCGACCGTTTCACCAGCTTTGCCATTGGCAGGACAACGCTGAGCGGGACCCCGATCTGGATCGGTCCGCATTACCAGCTATGGTTCCGGGTCGGGGAAGGCGGCGAAGTCTTTCGCGGCACCCGCGATACGCATTCCTGGCAGGCTGCGCATGCAGGCCGGCTCTATCTTGCCAGCTATTTCCCTGGCGAATGGGCGGATGCAAGCGGCAAGCTGGCTACGCCGAAGGAAGCCTATGGCATGGTGGAGGGAGGCTTCAGCCTGTTGCTGCTGCGCTGGCAAACGGAACCCCGGCAAGGCGTGGAACGTCTGCTGCGATTTGGAGACGTCAATGGATTGTTGCAGCAGGAGGCAGATCGGCTTGTCAATGGGGTGGGCGTCCCTGAGGGATGGCAATATCTCTGGTTCATCGGGCCGGCGGAGATATACCGCAAGCATGCACATGAGCATGGCGAAACGATGTGCTGCAATACGCACAATGACGTCGGCCTGCTGCAACAGGATGTGGATGTGCCGCTAGTGCCCGATGCTGAGTTGAAATGGTCCTGGAAAGTTGACCTTTTGCCGTCCAGCGTCGCCGAAGATACATTGCCTACACACGATTACATGAGCATCGCTGTCGAGTTTGATAACGGGCAGGACATCACTTACTACTGGAGCGCCGGCCTGCCGGTCGGTACTGGCTATCGCTGCCCAATACCAAGCTGGACGGCGCGCGAGACCCATGTCGTGGTCCGCTCGGGAGAGCAGGACCTGGGCAAGTGGCTGAATGAACAGCGCAACCTGTACGAGGATTATGCCAGGTACATAGGCGGCGCAATGCCGGGGCGGATTGTGCGCGTATGGCTGATTGCCTTGAGCTTATTCCAGCACCGGGAGGGGAAGTGCGAATACAGGGATATTGAACTGCGGGCCGAAGGCAGCGTTGTTCCGGTCAAGTAATGTTATTGGGCACGGCCCCGCTCTATCACTACTCCCAACGCCTTCAGTCCCGGCAAAATGCCCGGTTTGGCGACGCGTAGCTTGACCCAGGGTGCGCCGAATTCCTGCATGATGAGCTGGCAGATATGTTCAGCCAGGGCCTCGACCAGCTTGAACGAGCGTTCTGCCAGCGTTTCGCGGATGCGCGAGACGACCACGCCGTAATCGATGGTGTCTCCGATGTCGTCGGTCTGGCAGGAGCTGCTGTCGGGCATGGCGATTTCAATGTCGAGGATGATGGTTTGCGCCGTGAGGCGCTCCCAGTCGGGTACACCGAGATGGGTTTGCACCTTGACTTCGCTGAGAAAAATAATGTCCATATGGGCGGGGGTCCTGCGTTAGGGCTTGAGGGCTGATAGAATACGGCAATTCAATTTTAATCCAAACCTCATGAATAACGCAGTTTTCGTCATCGCCGCCTATCTTCTCGGTTCAATTTCTTTTGGCATACTGGTCAGCAAGGCCTTCGGTCTGCCTGATCCGCGTACCGTCGGTTCCGGCAATCCCGGCGCGACCAATGTGTTGCGCAGCGGCAAGAAGCTGGCCGCATTACTGACATTGCTGGGGGATGCGGCCAAGGGCTGGCTGCCGGTTTGGCTGGCGCAATACTATGCGCTGCCGGTGGAAGTGGTGTGCTGGATTGCGGTGGCGGTATTCCTGGGCCACTTGTACCCGGTGTTCTACCGCTTCAAGGGCGGCAAGGGCGTGGCGACCGCATTGGGTGTATTGCTGGCATTCTCCCCCCTGTTGGCAGGGCTGGCCTTGCTGAGCTGGATCGCGGTGTTCGCGCTGACGCGTTTTTCATCATTGGCCGCATTGACTGCCGCAGCCTTGGCGCCTGGTTTCGCCTGGCTGCTGCTGCCTCATGTCGGCTATATCATTGTCGTGTTTGTGCTGTCGTTATTGCTGATCTGGCGCCACCGCAGCAATATCCGCAAATTGCTGGACGGCAGCGAAGCCGGGTTCGGCAAGAAACCCTAACCGCGCTTTAACCATTTTTTACGGCCTGGTCAGTTCCGCCAGGTCCCAGCGCGGCTTCACGGTGAAGCTGTGGTTGCCTTGCTTGGCGTGCTGCATGCGCATGGCGCCGGCAAATGCGATCATGGCGCCATTGTCGGTGCAGAATTCCAGCCTCGGATAATGCACTTGATATTGCCTGCGTTTCGCCGCCATATTGAGGCGTTCGCGCAGCCGGGCGTTCGCGCCAACCCCGCCCGAGACGATCAATTGCTTTAACCCGGTTTTGCGCAAGGCTGCCATGCATTTCTTGGTGAGCACTTCCGTGACGGCTTCCTGAAATTCATAGGCAATATTAGCGCGAGCTGTCTCGTCCAATGCGTCGCCGTATTGGTTGACCAGCGTGAGCACGGCGGTCTTGAGGCCGCTGAAGCTGAAATTGAGGTCTCCGCTGTTCAGCATCGGGCGCGGCAATTGGCAGGCGCCGGGCTGCCCCTGGCTTGCCAGCCTTGAAACCGCGGGGCCGCCGGGGTAGCTGAGGCCGAGCAGCTTGGCGGTTTTGTCGAACGCTTCCCCTGCGGCATCGTCCAGGGTGTCGCCCAGCAGCTCATAGTCGCCGATCGCGGAAACGCGCATGAGCTGGGTATGCCCGCCCGATACCAGCAAGGCGATGAACGGGAATGCCGGCGGGTCGGGCTCGAGCAACGGGGCGAGCAAATGGCCTTCGAGGTGGTGGACGCCGATGGTCGGAAGGTCGAGACTGAACGCGAGGGATTCGGCAATGCTGGTGCCGACCAGCAGTGCGCCCGAGAGCCCTGGGCCCTGGGTGTAGGCGATGCCGTCCAGGTCGCCCAGTGATTTTCCTGCTTGATCCAATACATGCTGGGTCAAGGGCAATGCCCGGCGGATATGATCGCGAGAGGCTAATTCCGGCACCACGCCGCCGTATGCGGCATGCATGTCGATCTGGGAATGCAATGCATGGGCGAGCAGGCCTTGTTCCGTGTCGTACAGGGCCAGGCCGGTTTCATCGCAGGAAGATTCAATGCCGAGAATTAACATAAGTTTGCGGATAATGTTGATAAAACAATAATGAGGCGCTAGAATAGCAAACTTTTTCACCCTTTCTCAAAGGTAAAGTGATTTAAATGTCTAGCGTACGTGTAAAAGAGAACGAGCCGTTTGACGTGGCTCTGCGCCGTTTCAAGCGCATGATTGAAAAGACTGGCCTTCTGACCGACTTGCGCGCTCGCGAGTACTACGAAAAGCCAACATGGGAGCGCAAGCGTAAGGCTGCCGCTGCCGTGAAGCGTCACTACCGCCGTATCCGCAGCCAGACTCTGCCTACCAAGCTGTACTAAGCTCAGGGTAGTATTGCTGTGACAATCAAGGCGCAACTCGCCGAAGATATGAAAGCCGCGATGCGTGCAAAGGATAGCGCACGTCTCGGGGCTATTCGCCTTTTGCAGGCGGCGATCAAGCAGCGCGAGGTGGATGAGCGCATCGAGCTAGACGACGGCCAGGTGATTGAGGCGATCGAGAAGATGCTGAAGCAGCGCCGCGATTCAATCACCCAGTACGAGGCCGCCAACCGTCATGACCTGGCGGACGTGGAAAAGTTTGAAGTGACTGTGCTGAAAACCTATCTGCCCGCCGCGTTGTCCGAAGATGAAGTGAATGCCATCCTCGACAGCGTGATTGCGGAAACCGGTGCTACCAGCATCAAGGATATGAGCAGGGTGATGGCTGCCATCAAGCCCAAGGTGGTTGGGCGTGCCGACATGGGCAAGATTTCAGGATTGATCAAGTCCAAGCTTGCCGCATGAACCTGACTGCTCGGTAATGTTGGAAAAGGAGCTTCGGGCTCCTTTTTTGTTTTTGGTTTCAGTTTGGGGTTCGGCTATTATTTTCACTCATGATTCCTGATTCCTTCATTCAAGACTTGCTCAATCGCGTCGACATCGTCGATGTGATCGACCGCAGCGTTCCCTTGAAGAAGGCCGGGGCCAATTACTCCGCCTGTTGCCCATTTCATAACGAAAAATCCCCATCTTTTACCGTCAGCCCGACCAAGCAGTTCTATCACTGTTTTGGTTGTGGCGCGCATGGCTCCGCCATCGGCTTTGTCATGGAGTACCAAGGGATCAGCTTTGTCGAGGCGGTGCATGAGCTGGCCAAATCGGTCGGCATGATCGTGCCGCAGGAGTCGCGGCCTGAGGATGCCGTGAGGGCGAAGGTGATCCCGGGCTTGCAGGAGGTGATGCAGCAAGCAGCGGATTACTACAAGGCGGAACTGAAGAAATCGCCGCGTGCCATCGAGTATCTCAAGGGGCGCGGCTTGAGCGGCCAGGTGGCTGCCCGCTTCCAAATCGGTTACGCGCCAGCCGGGTGGCAGAACCTGGAGGCCGTGTTTGCGGACTATCGGCATGAGGTGCTGCAAACCGCTGGGCTGGTGATTGAAAACGAGCAGGGCCGCCGCTATGATCGGTTCCGCGACCGCATCATGTTCCCGATCCATGACCAGAAAGGCCAGGTCATCGGTTTTGGCGGCCGGGTGCTGGAAAGTGCGGATGCCGGGGCGAAATACTTGAATTCGCCGGAAACGCCCTTATTTCAGAAGGGTCAGGAGCTTTATGGCCTTTTCCTCGCACGCCGGGCTATCCGCGAAGCGGGCAGAGCATTGGTGGTGGAAGGCTACATGGATGTCGTGGCGCTGGCGCAATATGGCATCGATTATGCAGTGGCTGCGCTGGGCACTGCCACGACGCCGACGCATATTACCAAGCTCATGCGCCAGGCGGATGACATCGTATTTTGCTTTGATGGAGATAATGCGGGCCGGAGCGCAGCCTGGCGTGCGGCAATGAATGCATTGCCCGCGCTCAAGGACGGATTGCGGCTCAGCTTTCTATTCTTGCCTGCCGAGCATGACCCGGATAGCTATGTGCGGGAATTTGGCAAAGAGGCGTTTGAGGCGCTGATGACGCAGGCCTTGCCATTGTCGCAATACCTGGTTCAGGAGCTGAGCGCAAATAACCGCTTGCAGTCGCAGGAAGACAAAGTGCAGTTCCTCAACGAGGCGGAGCCTATCCTGAAGCAGATCCAGGCGCCGAGGCTGGCATTGCTGTTGCGCAAACGCATAGCGGAGTTGGCGGATATTTCCGGCGATGAAATGCGCCGCATGATCAAGCTGCCGGAAACTAATCGCCCGCAGGCACGGTCTGCTCCCAAACAGGCTCGGGTGACGATGTCGTTGCAGCGCAGGTTCGCATTGATGGCCATCATGCAGCCGCATCTGGTGCAGGAACAGGATTTGGCCTGGCTGACAGGCGCTGCCGATGAAGACGAAATGGTGCGCCAGGTCATCAAGCTGGCACTGGCAAACCCCGCTGCCAAACCAGCGGCGATGCTGCATGGGCTTGAGTTGTTGATTGATGCACGCTTGCTGTCCGATTTGCAGCGCGAGCTGCATTTGCTCGACGAGAGCGTGGATCTGGCGTTGGAGTTTGACGGCGTGCGCAGGCAATTGAAGGAAATATGCCTGCAGCGCCAGACAAGCTCTGCAGTGGATAGGCTCAAGGAAAAAAGCCTGAGCCAGTTGACGGAAGAAGAGCGCGAACTGCTGAAATCCATCGGCACGCGCTGAAATTGCAGTGGCAGGCTGTATAAAACTGCTAAAAGTTGTAGGTGTTTTAAGGTATAATCTAGGGTTTTTCGTACTCAACCGCAGTCCGATGGGGTCAAGCATGGCTAAAGAGCAACAGAACGACAATGTAAACGACAAAGCTGATATCACGCTGAATGACGCTGATATACGTCGCACGCGGTTGAAGTCCCTTATCGTCCTGGGCAAGGAGCGTGGGTACCTGACTTACGCTGAAATTAACGACCACCTGCCTGACGACGTCCAGGATTCCGAGCAGATCGACGGCATCATCGGCATGATCAACGACATGGGCATCCAGGTGTACGAAGAGGCGCCCGATGCCGAAGCTCTGCTGATGTCTGATGCCCCTGCCCCGGTTGCTGACGAAGACGCGGTTGAGGAGGCGGAGCAAGCCCTTTCCACTGTGGATTCCGAATTCGGCCGCACCACTGACCCAGTGCGGATGTACATGCGTGAAATGGGTACGGTCGACCTGTTGACCCGTGAGGGCGAAATTGAGATTGCCAAGCGCATTGAAGACGGCCTCAAGCACATGGTGCAGGCTATTGCCGCCTGTCCCAGCACCATTACCGAACTATTGGCCATGGTGGACCAGGTCGAGAAGGGCGAACTCGGGGTCGACGATCTCGTTGACGGCTTGATCGACGCCGACGATGGCCTTGGTGCGGAGATTGCGGCGGAGGAAGCTGCTGACACTGAGGAAGTGGCTGAAGAGGATAGTGACGAGGATGAAGAAGATGATGACGGCGCCAAGGCTGCTGCCATTTCGGCCGAAGCCCTTGCCAAATTGCGTGAGGAAGTGCTGGCGCGTTTTGCCGTTATCCGTGGCGCCCACGAGAAAATGACCGTCATCCTGGCGGGTAAAGGCTCCCAGGACAAGGAATACCTCAAACTGCAGGGCACCATCATTGAAGAGCTGATGGCGTTCCGTTTCTCCGCCAAGCAAGTGGAAGCGCTCTGTGACCGTGTACGCGGCATAGTGGATGAAATCCGCGGGCACGAACGCAAAATCATGGACTTCTGTGTTGAAAAGGCCGGTATGCCAAGGCCGCATTTCATCAAGAGCTTCCCTGGCAATGAGGGCAATTTGGAGTGGTTGAGTGCTGAGCTTGCAGTCAACAAGCCTTATGTTGAGCGCCTGGAGCGCTTCCGGCACTCGATTGACGACCAGCAGCAGCAATTGCTGGATATCCAGGACCGCGTCGGCATCCCGATCAAGGAACTCAAGGAAATCAACAAGCAGATGTCCACGGGCGAGGCTCGTGCGCGCCGCGCCAAGCGTGAAATGATCGAGGCTAACCTGCGTCTGGTGATCTCCATTGCCAAGAAATACACCAATCGCGGCCTGCAATTCCTCGACCTTATCCAGGAAGGCAACATCGGCCTGATGAAGGCGGTGGACAAATTCGAATACCGTCGCGGCTATAAGTTCTCGACTTACGCCACATGGTGGATCCGCCAGGCGATCACACGTTCGATCGCGGACCAGGCGCGCACCATCCGTATCCCTGTGCACATGATCGAAACCATCAACAAGATGAACCGTATTAGCCGCCAAATCCTGCAAGAAACCGGATTGGAGCCAGATCCAGCGACACTTGCGGAAAAGATGGAGATGCCGGAAGACAAAATCCGTAAAATCCTCAAGATTTCCAAGGAGCCTATCTCCATGGAAACCCCGATCGGCGACGACGACGATTCCCATTTGGGTGACTTCATCGAGGATGTAGCGACGCTTGCTCCCGTGGACGCTGCTGTATACGCAAGCTTGCGCGATGCTACCAAGGAAGTGCTAGAATCGCTGACTGCAAGGGAAGCCAAGGTGCTGCGCATGCGCTTCGGTATCGAAATGAACACCGACCACACGCTGGAAGAAGTCGGTAAGCAATTCGATGTCACGCGTGAGCGTATCCGTCAAATCGAGGCCAAGGCGCTACGCAAACTGCGCCACCCAACCCGCTCTGAACGCCTGCGCAGTTTCCTCGAAACTGGCAACGACTAAGCGGCTACAGTTTCAGGGCCTCTAGCTCATGCATGGTTAGAGCAGCGGACTCATAATCCGTTGGTGCCCGGTTCGACTCCGGGGAGGCCCACCATAGAATCAAGGGGTTACGTTAATTCGTAACCCCTTTTCTGTTTCTAGTGTCAACACTATGTCAACTCCGCCAGAGGGTTGA